>CADCIX010000011.1 GCA_902801565.1 uncultured Veillonellaceae bacterium
AGACGGAAACCATAAAAAGTAAAGTAACCAATTGGATTGCCAGCCAGAGCAGGTATATCAAGGGATTGTTTCAAAATTTATGCTGGGAAAGTTGAGTTAATATTAATATTATAACGCATAGTTCAAATTTTGCCAAAGGCAAAATATTCTTATTAACGTTTCGACAGGTTCATCCTGTCATAACGCATAGTTCAAATTTTGCCAAAGGCAAAATATTCAAATTAACGTAATCCTTTTCCCCATTCCATCTCCAGCATCTCCAGTTTCCATCGTGCATTGGCCGGGCTGGTGGAGGGCATCTTATGGAAAAGGAGATCCGGGCGCTCCAGGAGTGCCTTGTTGTATTTTTTGAAGCACTGGAAGGATTTGCCGCCGTTGAAGCAGATGGTATGGATTTTTGGATATTTCTCGAGCAGGGCCGCAAAGTCGTTGCCCTGCTCGTTCTTTATGTCGGAGTCAAGGCTGCCCGCCCTGTCGCAGGTTCCGATGGAGTCCCAGAGGGCGATGTGATGGCGGAGCAGCATGGCGAGGCGTTCCTCATAGGAGGCAGGCGGGGCAGGAAGGTTTTCCAGAATCCGTGCCATGAGGGGCCAGAAACGGTTCTGGGGATGGGCATAGTATTGCTGTGCCGACAAAGAGGCGATGCTCGGCATGGAGCCGAGGATGAGATGGGTACAGTCTTTGTCGATGCTTGGCGTGAAGCCGATGCAATGGGAAGATGATTTGTTCATGGAACACCTCCGAAGGGGATTTTCTCGAATTTGTCTTTCTTCAAAAAGGATTTTTATGAGATGACCTCGTAATTATAACATCATAGATGAAGATAGGGGGAGTGAATATGTCGATTGTTGCTGCTGTTGTTGTTCCGCATCCGCCGCTCATCCTGCCGGAAGTTGGGCATGGCGAGGAAAAGGGGATACAGAGGACGATTGATGCGTATCGCACGGTCATGGAACGTGCCGCGGCGCTGAAACCGGATACGGTTGTGGTGACGAGCCCGCATTCCATCATGTATGCCGATTATTTTCACATTTCACCGGGAAGCGGCGCCAAGGGGAATTTTGCCCAGTTCCGTGCGCCGCAGGTGGAGGTTCAGGTCGATTATGACGAGGAGTTTGTCAAGGCCTTGGCACAGCGTTGCCAGGAGTCGTTCCTGGCAGCAGGGACACTGGGGGAGAAAAATCCGGCACTGGACCATGGTTCCTTGATCCCCTTGCGGTTCCTGCAGGAGCATTCACTGGATTTTAAGGTGGTGCGGATCGGTTTGTCGGGACTTCCCGCTAGGGACCATTATGCCTTGGGGCAACACATTGAGGAAGTGTCGGAAAGCCTTGGACGCCGTGTGCTTCTCATTGCCAGCGGCGATCTTTCTCACAAACTCAAGGAGGATGGTCCCTATGGCTTCGCCGAGGAGGGGCCGAAGTTTGACAAATTGACGATGCAGGCTCTGGGGAGTGGGGATTTCCTTTCTTTGTTGGAGATGGACCCGGATTTGGCGGAAGGCGCTGCGGAGTGCGGTCTTCGCTCTTTCTGGATCATGGCGGGAGCCATGGATTGCAAGGGCGTGAAGACAGAGGCGCTTTCCTATGAGGGGCCCTTTGGTGTGGGCTATGGTGTCGTATGGGTGCAGTCTGTCGGGTCGGATGCGTCGAGGAATCTCGGGGCGCAATTAGAGGACCGTCACAGAAAGCGCATGGAGGAGCGAAAGGCAGGGGAGGATGCACTGGTTCGTCTGGCGCGGTTGAGCCTGGAAACTTTCGTGAGGACGAGAGGGTATGCGAAGCTTCCGGAAAACTTGCCGAAGGAGCTTACGGACAGGAAGGCAGGAGCCTTTGTTTCCCTGAAAAAAGATGGGCGCCTGCGCGGATGCATTGGCACCATCCTGCCGACACAGTCTTCCCTGGCAGAGGAAATCCTGCAGAATGCTGTTTCTGCAGGGCTCCATGACACGAGGTTTTCCCCTGTGCAGCCGAGTGAATTGCCGGAGCTTGTCTACAGTGTGGATGTTCTGGGCGAGCCGGAGCCCATCGACTCGCCCAAAGAACTGGATGTGCACCGCTATGGCGTCATCGTGCAGTGCGGCAATCGGCGTGGTCTGCTCCTTCCGGATCTGGCAGGTGTGGATACCATAGAGCAGCAGATTGATATCGCCAGGAAGAAGGGCAATATTCGTCCTGACGAAAAGGTTCAGCTTTGGCGGTTTGAGGTGGTTCGTCATCACTGAAAAATAATTTCATGGATTCAAAAAATTCTTGCCAAAACTCTATTTTTGTGGTATAGTAAAAGCAAGTCGAGGGACGAGCCACTTGTTGATGATAATGCTAGCAGACAGGTGGCGGCATTGTTACAAACCGACATGAGATCGTGCAAAGGGGGAGAGTCCGATGGGGCAGTAAGACGCTTCCAGGGTCGGTATGAAACAGGATGAGATGACATGACAGCCACTTGCGGTAGATGCAAGTGGCTGTCATTTGTTATGTAAAGCTACTGTATGCGAAAGGTGTTCAGCAGAGTGAGGATGGAGGCGACAAGAAAACCTCCAAATGCAATATCGGGGTTCAGGAAGGGGCCGCCAAAGACGGTGAGAAGCCCCATGGCAGGTGGAAGCAGAAGAAGCCATGCCAGATAGGAAATCATGCGGTTTTGGTGGATGATGTTGCGGGCACTGCGGGCCAGTTTTATGGCAGGAATCAGAGCATGGAGTCCGCCTTGCAGAACGATGTCCGGCTGCAGGGCGGTTTCGGAAGGGGGAGGGGGTGCATCCTCTTTTTGTGTTTCATCATCCTCCTCCGGGTCAATGACTTCGACGCGATTGCGGGGAGGTTCTGTGTCTTTTTGCGGAATCAATTTGATGGCAAGATCTGCTTCGGCGAAAGCAAGCTGGTCGGTTCCCAGGCTGCCTGCCATGGCAATGCTTGCTCCCCTGGCCCGCATGAGCTGGATCTCACGGGCTTTTTCCATGGGAGAAAGGTCGGCCCTGGCATCGTCTATGTCCGTGGCCTTTTGTATGGCAGAGGCGGTGCGTTGGCTGTCGCCGGTGAGCATGACAACGCGGAGGCCGAATTTCTGCAGGAGATGGATGGCGGCCGTGATGTTTTTTGGAATCGCATCTTCCAGGGCAATGATGCCCCGTGCGTACTTCCCATTGCTCACAAAAACAGGCATTTTGCCATGATAGGCCAGCTGGTCATTTTTTGTGAGGAGTTCGGCACTGATGTCGATATCTTCCTCTTTCAGCCATTTCAGCCTTCCAACGCGTACGGTTTTGCCGTTGACGATGGCCTCCACGCCATAACCGGGGATTTCGTTGCAGGCGGATATCCGTTGCAAGCGGAGTCTGCGGGAAATGGCTGCGTTATAGAGGGTTTTTCCTATGGGATGCACGGAATCGCGTTCCGCGGAGGCGGCCAGGGCGAGCAGGGAAGATTGTGACATGCCTTCCGGAACGATATCGGAGATATAGGGATGTCCTTCTGTGATCGTCCCGTTCTTGTTGAGTACCAGGGTATCGATGTATTGCAGTTCATGCAGGGCTTTTGAGGATTTCAGTTGGATTTCCTGCTTCGCGGCGAGCTTTGCGGCATGGTAGATGGGAAAGATTCCGGCAAGGACATAGGGAAGGGGACAGCCTGCAAAGAAGATGGCGATGAATACGGCGGCCGTGGCAATGGGGGAGAGTCCCGTGATGAACCAATAGGCGGACATCCCGGTAGCGAGGAGAATATCTGCCAGAAGAAGATATTTTACAGGAATGGAATTTCTCATAGTGATTACCTCAATAGATAAAAATTTCGTTCCTAATTATAACGCTACTTGATGGTTTTTGCAAAAATTGATACAATCGAATTATCGAACCAATGAATTTTTTCAGGATGGATGTGTTTGTATTGATTACCATAAACGGCAATGCGAAGATCAATCTCACCCTTGATATCCTTGGCAAGCGTGAGGACGGCTACCATGAGGTGGCCATGGTCATGCAGTCCATTGGGCTGCATGATACACTGGAGATGGAAAAGACCTCGGGAGAAATACTCTTGGATATTGATGTGCCGGGCTTGGAGGTCGATGAACGGAATCTGGCCTGGAAGGCTGCAGATCTTGTCATCCGGCGGTTTCATCCGGGAGGCGGTGTTCATATCCGCCTGACAAAGCGCATCCCGATTGCCGCAGGGCTGGCAGGCGGAAGCACGGATGCGGCGGCGGTGCTCCGAGGGATGAACGAGCTCTATGATTTGGGGCTTGAAAATGGGAAGCTTTGTGAATTGGGAGCCGAAATCGGTTCCGATATTCCCTTTTGCATCATGGGGGGGACGATGCTCGCCACCGGCCGGGGTGAGGTGCTGGAGCACCTTCCGGATATGCCGGAAATGCCTGTGGTGCTCGCAAAGCCAAAGATTTCGGTGTCCACGGCATGGGCGTATCAAAACTACGATGCACATGGGGCGCAGCAGCATCCCGACAATGTGGCCATTCAAAAGGCAATTGCTTCCGGGGATGGAAAAACCGTGGCGAAATTGTTGTGCAATGTTTTGGAAAGTGTTACTATAAAAAAATATGAGGTTATTTCCAAATATAAACAAATGATGATGGAGCACGGCGCATTGGCCAGTATGATGTCAGGCAGCGGCCCCACGGTGTTCGCACTGGCAGAGTCAGAAGAGCGGGCAAAAGACATTGCGGCCTTCATGAGGCAGGCTACAGATGCTGAGGTTTTCGTTACGAAAACTGTCGGTCGTGCACAGTAAAGTGAAATCGGGGGAATGTCTATGGGCAAGAAGTTGGCGCCAATTTGTCTGGACAGCTATCAGCCCCTGCGGGAGGTTGTCTGTGAATCGCTTCGGGAGGCAATCCGCACGGGAGTCCTGAAGCCGGGAGAACGGCTGATGGAGATACAGCTGGCGGAGGAACTGGGAGTGAGCCGTACTCCTGTTCGCGAGGCAATCCGCAAGCTGGATCAGGAAGGATATGTTGTGATGATGCCGCGGCGCGGTGCCTATGTTGCCGATATGTCCATTCGTGACGTGAATGAGATCTTTGAGATCCGCACGGCCCTGGAATCCCTTTCCAATGGGCTTGCGGCGGAACGCATCACATCCGAGGAATTGGAGACCTTGCAGCGGCTCTTGGTGCAGATTGGAAATCATATCAAGGACAATGACATGGACAAGATCGTCGAAACGGACATCAAGTTTCATGATCTTCTCTATCAGGCATCGCGCAATTCACGGCTGGAGGGCATCATTTCCAATCTTCGGGAACAGCTCACACGTTTCCGCACACGGTCCATGTCCTATCCGGGGCGTCTGGAGGAAACACTGCAGGAGCATCGTGCCATCGTGGATGCGATTGCCCAAGGGAACACGGAGGCTGCCCAGGAAGCTGCGGAGCGGCATATGGAACGTTCGGAGCAGACGCTCATGAATGCAATGGAAGCCATGAAGAAGTCAGATGACGTGAAGAAATAGGAAACAATCCAAGGGAGGAATGGATGATATGTCGAATTTAGTTACCGTTGTGCTTGCCGCGGGCAAGGGAACGCGTATGAAATCAGCCTTGCCGAAGGTCTTGCATCGGGTAGGAGGGAAGCACATGCTTCAGCATGTGCTGGATGCTGCAAAGGCTGCAGGGGCGAAGAGGAATATCGTCGTGACAGGCTTTGGCGGAGAGACAGTTCGGGAAGCCATTGGCGACCAGGCGGAATTCGTCACGCAGGAAGAGCAGCTTGGGACTGGCCATGCCGTATTGCAGGCGAAATCGCTGCTGGAAGGCGAGACCGGCACGGTCATGGTTCTCTGCGGCGATACGCCGCTTTTGACAGGCGAGCTTCTCAAAAGGCTCTATGATGCCCATCAGGAAGCAGGCGCAAAGGCGACAGTTCTCACGGCAATCATGCCAGATCCCACGGGATATGGACGTATCGTTCATATGGCAGATGGCTCGGTGGAGAAAATCGTGGAGCACAAGGATGCCACGGAGGAAGAGCGGAAGATAAAGGAAATCAATTCCGGTATCTATTGTTTTGAGGCCAAGGAGTTGTTCTCTGCCCTAGGCGAGGTGAAGAACGACAATGCCCAGGGAGAGTACTATCTGCCGGATGTGCTGGAAATTCTCCGCAAGCAGGGCAAGAAGATCTGGGCGGTTGCCACGGAGGATTACGAGTCCACCTTTGGAATCAATTCGCGCAGCCAGCTGGCGCAGGCGGAAAAGATCCTTCGCCATCGCAAGAACGAGGAACTCATGGCAGAGGGAGTTACCCTTATGGACCCCGACACCACCTTCATTGATGCGGATGTGAGAATCGGCAGGGACACGGTCATCTATCCTTTCACCTGGATTGAGGGGAAGAGCGTCATCGGGGAGAATTGCGAACTTGGGCCGAATGTCCGCCTACAGAATGTCACCATCGGCAACGGGGTGACAGGGCAGTTCACCTACGCCCACGATGCGGTCATTGATGATGGGGTCATTCTGGGGCAGTTTGTCCACATCCGTCCCGACACGCATCTCATGGAGAAGGTCAAGATCGGCAATTTCGTCGAGGTCAAGAATTCCAATGTCGGGAAGGGGACGAAGCTCCCGCATCTGTCCTATATCGGTGATTGCGACATGGGAGCCAATGTCAATATGGGATGCGGGACGATTACGGTCAACTATGATGGCAAGAAGAAATTCCGTACGGTTGTGGGAGACAATGCCTTCATCGGTTGCAATTCCAATCTCGTGGCGCCGGTCACCATTGAGGATAATGCCTATGTAGGCGCGGGCTCCACCATAACGAAGAGGGTTCCTTCCGATAATCTGGCGATTGCGCGTGCCCGCCAGACCAATATTGCCGAATGGGGAGACAAGAGGAAGTAAGGATTTGCGCGAAAGTACATTTTATACTTGATTCGTTCTTTCCTTTATGCAATAATGAGAAGGACGCTACATTCTGTTGCAGTCAAATAGTTTGTGTATCATGTTTGGAGGCTTTTGACAAATGGCATTTGACACTGGAAACCTGCGTATACTGACGGGAAATGCAAACCCCGATCTCGCGAAGAAGATTGCTTCTCATATTGGCGTTGAGCTTTGCGAGGCCTTTGTTGGCCATTTCAACAACGGTGAGACACAGGTGATGATAGGCGAGAGCATTCGTGGCAAGGATATCTTTATCATTCAGCCGACTTCCCAGCCGGTCAATGACAACCTGATGGAACTTCTCATCATGGTGGATGCCTGCAAAAGGGCTTCGGCGCACAGCGTCACGGCAGTGGTTCCCTATTATGCATATGCGCGGCAGGATCGCAAGACCCGTGGACGTGAGCCGATTTCAGCGAAGCTGGTGGCAAATCTCCTGCAGACGGCCGGATGCAGCCGTGTGATCACGGTGGATCTGCATGCAGGCCAGATACAGGGATTCTTTGATATCCCCGTGGATCATCTGGCTGCGGCACCGGTGATTGCCAAGTATCTCAATTCCCAGACTTATGAGGATGTGGTTGTGGTATCCCCGGATCTCGGTGGCGTGACCCGTGCCCGCGCATTGGCGGATTATCTGCATGCTCCCATCGCCATCATCGAGAAGCGTCGTCCCAAGCCCGGCGTTGCCGAGGTCATGAACCTCATTGGCGAAGTCAGGGACAAGACGGCAATCCTGATCGATGACATTGTGGATTCGGCAGGTTCTCTTATCGAGGGCACCAAGGCATTGACAAAAATGGGCGCGAAGTCCGTTCTTGCCTGCTGCTCCCATGCGATACTGAGCGGTCCTGCAACAGACCGCATCAAGGATTCCGATTTGGAGAAGCTCATCATCACGGATACGATTGCGCTTCCTCCGGAGAAGCGCCTGGACAAGATCGTGGTGCTTTCCATGGCAGAGTCGATTGCCAATGTCATCAAATGCATCCAGTCCCATGAGTCCGTGAGCAAGCTGTTTGACAACAGGGCATGCCAATAAATTTGTGAAGATGCAAACAAGGCATCAGGCAATCCCAGGGTCGGGATTGTCTGATGCTTCGTTATACTATAGGTACTTTTGGAAAAGTAAGGATTAGGAGGATTTTTGTGGATTTAAGTATTGCCGAGTTGTTGAAAACCATTATACTGGGCATTGTGGAAGGGCTTACCGAGTGGCTGCCGGTCAGCAGCACGGGGCATATGATCCTCGTGGACGAATTCATCAAGCTGGACGTGAGCAAGGCCTTCATGGATATGTTCCTCGTGGTGATACAGTTGGGGGCCATCCTTGCTGTCGTGGTGCTGAACTTTGAGAAGCTCAATCCCTTCTCTTCATGGAAGACGAAGCGGGAGAAGCAGCTTACGGTCAGCCTTTGGTGCAAGGTCTGCGTGGCCTGTGTCCCGGCGGCGGTCATCGGCCTCATGTTCAACAAATACATGGAAGAGCATTTCATGACTGCTCCGGTGGTGGCGGGGACCTTGATTTTCTATGGCATCATGTTCATCTGGGTGGAGAACTATAACAAGCGTCGCCGCCCGAGGGTGCGGGATCTCGACCATCTGGACTATCGGACGGCCCTCATCATCGGTATGTTCCAGGTGCTTTCCCTGGTGCCGGGAACCTCCCGCTCCGGCGCGACAATCCTGGGTGGCATCCTGTTCGGCACTTCCCGTTATGTGGCGGCGGAATTTACCTTTTTCCTGGCGATTCCCGTCATGTTTGGCGCCAGTGCCCTGAAGATGGTGAAGTTCGGATTCCATTACACGGGGGAAGAAGTCCTGATTCTTATCGTCGGGATGGTGACGGCCTTTGTCGTGTCCATCCTGTCCATCAAGTTCCTGCTGCGCTACATCAAGAACAACGATTTCAAGGCCTTCGGCTGGTACCGGATCGGTCTTGGCATCGTGGTCATCGCCTACCTGCTCTTGGTGGGAGATCCCACAGCAGACCATTGAGGAGGATGCGGCGTGAAAATCATTGCTGGCCTTGGCAATCCCGGCGCAGAATATGCGAAGACGAGGCACAATGTGGGCTTTATGCTCATAGATGCCCTGGCGGCAAAGCTGGGAGTTGACGATTGGCGGGAAAAGTATGATGCCATGGTATTGGAGACCCGCATCGGGCTCGAAAAAGTGCTTTTGGTGAAGCCCCTTACCTATATGAATGAAAGCGGAAGGGCCATCGGCCCTTTGCTGAGCTGGTATAAACTGGAGGCAGAGGATCTCGTTGTCGTCCATGATGACCTGGATATCCCGGTGGGGACCATCCGTATCCGCAAGAAAGGCAGTGCCGGTGGACATAATGGGATCAAGTCGATCCTTTCCCATGTGGGGGACGAGCATTTTGCCCGTGTACGGATCGGCATTGGTCGTCCCTCGCCCGGATGGACTGTCATCCATCATGTTTTGGCGCCCTTTCCTTCGGAGGATGTGCCGAAAATCAGGGAGGCCATCGATTATCTGCTTTCTGCGGTGGAATGCATCGTGACGGAGGATGTGGACATGGCCATGAACAAGTTCAATCCCCACAAAAAGAAAAAGGAAAAAAAGGAAGAAACAAATGAATGAGATTAGGGCATTGTATGCCGACGAGGATGGGGAGATCTTTGATGCTCCCGGGTTCGCTGCCATGGGGAGGATCGGCTGGGAAAATGTTCCACTGACGCCGGAGGATCTCATCCCTCTTCCGGAAAGCGCGGATCTCATGTTCCTGCCGGGAAGGCTTGCCATGGGGATTTCTTCGGAGGGGGAGGCCATGCCCATCACGGGACAAGCGGTGGCAGCTCTCCTGCCTGCCGGCTATACCAGGCTCTTCCTGCCCGCCTGCAGGAAAGAGGAGGATGCGGAGCAACTGCCTCTTTATGGGTATACTGCAGTTGCCCTTTACAAGGACGAATTGTATGCGGCGGCGGTCTATACGGATGAGAACGACAAATGGGACCCTGTCCATTACAATACCCATGAACTGAAGAAGCTGGTGCAGCGGACGAAAAAGGAGCTCAAGGGCAATCGTATCGTGGAACAGGTGGGGAATTGCTCCCTGGAATGGCATTGCTGCACGGCACAGAATCTCTTTTACCGCCGATGGGAGGCGGGGATTCCCACATCACCCGTCTGCAATGCCAACTGTTTCGGCTGCATTTCCCTGCAGCCGGCGGAGTGCTGTCCTTCCCCCCAGAGCCGCATTTCCTTCCAGCCGACGCCGGAGGAGATTGCCGAGGTCGGGATTTACCACCTCTCCATTGCCCCTGACGGGATCATCAGTTTTGGGCAGGGATGCGAGGGGGAACCTTCCCTGGCGGCGGACAGGATTGCCCCGGCCATTGCTTTGATCCGTCAGAAAACGAAGAAGGGGCAGATCAACATGAACTCCAATGCCGGCTATACGGAAGGCGTGAAGAAGATTGTGGATGCGGGCCTGGAATCCATGCGGGTATCCATCATCAGCGCACGGGAGGAATCCTATGATGCCTATTACCGTGCCAGCTATCGCCTTTCGGATGTGAAGGCCTCCATCCGCTATGCCTTGGACAAGGGCGTCTATGTATCCTTGAACATGCTTTGCTTTCCCGGCTTCAATGACCGGGAAGAGGAGATGGCCGCATGGCAGGAGTTCTTCCAGGAACTTCCCGTGCAGATGGTTCAGGTGCGCAATCTGAACATTGACCCGGATGCCTTTCTGGAAATCATGCCGGAAGCAGCAGGGCAATGCAGGGGAACACGTCATTTTCTGGAGGACCTTCATGGGAAATTCCCCCGGATGGTCATAGGGAGTTTCAGCCATTATATTGAATAAAGGCAGGAATTTTCGGAAGGGAAAGCGAATATATCTATTCAGAGATGGTTGGATTATGAAGGAGGTTTTTCTATGTTTCGCAATATTCCGTTCAATATCAAGGGCAATGCCGAAAAAGGGCGCGAGGTGCTGGAAAAGGTGATGGATTTTGCCCTGGACCAGCCCTTCAACCCTATCAGCAGGGTCAGCGGTGCGCTTTCGTCCTTCCGCGTGGATGTCACAGAGAGCGAGGGCCGCTACGAGGTCTTTGCCGAGCTGCCGGGCTTCACGAAGGAGGAAATCACGGTATCCTATGATGAGGATTGTCATCTCAGCATCAGCGCAGAGCGTCTGGAGGTAGAGGATGATGCTGTGAAGTTCCTTTGCCGTGAGCGGCGCACGGGCAAGTTTGAGAGGGCGTTCTATATTGATGATATCGAGGCAGACGAGGTGAACGTCTCCTTCGAGAACGGCGTGTTGCACATCATCCTGCCGAAGGCTGCCGAAGGAAAGAACAAGAAAGTTTTCGACATCGCATGATTTTTTTCGATGCTGTCCTGGGTGGCAGCATCTTTTTTCATTTTTTAACGAGAAATTTTTCTAATGGGCAGGATTTTTCAGAATAAAAGGGGAATACTATAGATACAAATACTATTGAAGAAAATGGAGGGTCGTATCATGATGGATGAGAGGGATTGGGTATCCTTTAAGCAGAAATTGAAGGCAAAGACAGAAATTGACCTGGACTTATATAAAGAACCGCAGATGAAACGGCGCATCGGCAACCTTGTGACCAGAGCGAACATGGATTCCTATGTGGGCTATTTTGACCATGTATGCAAGGACAAGGATGATTTTGCGGCATTCATCGAGTATCTGACCATCAACGTCTCGGAATTCTTCCGCACGCCGGAGAAGTTCTCCAAGCTGGAGACGGATGTCATTCCGGATCTTCTGAAACGGAGCTCCAAGCTCAACATCTGGAGCGCGGGCTGTTCCATCGGTGCGGAGCCGTATTCCCTGTCCATCATCATGAAGGAGATGACACCGGGAACCAAGCACCGCATCCTCGCCAGTGACCTGGATATCGAGATCCTTGCCAAGGCGAAGAGGGGTGTGTATACGGAGAATGAGCTCAAGAGCATCACGCCGGAGCGCAAGAAGAAGTATTTCGATGTGGTCGAGGGCAACAAGTATGCGGTGAAGCAGGAGATCAAGTCCGTCATTGAGTTCAAGCGACACAATCTTCTGAAGGACAAATTCGAGACCGGCTTTGACCTCATCCTCTGCCGCAACGTGGTCATCTATTTCACGGAAGAGGCGAAGGACCAGCTTTATGCAAACTTCTTCAAGGCACTCAAGCCGGGCGGGATTCTCTTTGTCGGTGCGACAGAGGCAATCCTGAACTTCCGGAAGCTTGGCTATACGAGCTTCCAGCCTTTCTTCTACCAGAGGCCGCTTACTTGATGGAGGATAGATGCTTGATTTTCCGTGTCGATATGGGGAGCTGACGCAATGATTGCCAATGCGAAAATGGAACAGATGAGCCGAAGTGATATCAAGGCTCTCCAGTTGGAAAGGCTGAAAAAAACGATAGCCTGGGTTACGGAGAAGAGTCTGTTCTACCAGAAAAAGTTCAAGGATGCAGGAATCCGGCCAGAGGATATCCAGACCTTGGAGGATGTGGGGAAGCTGCCCTTCCTGACAGCGTCGGAACTTCATCAGGCAAATGCCATGGATCTCTTGACGCTGCCCTTGAGCGGTATCCTGCGTTTCAATTATATGCAGGATGTATCCGGGGAACTGACGAAGCTTTACACCAATGGCGACATTGCCAATAATGTGGAAATGATGACGCGCTGCCTTGTGGCGGCAGGGATTCACAATGCTTCCATCGTGGGGCTTCAGGGAGAACTTACCGACAGCCGCCTGCTGGATATCCAGTATGCCCTTGAGGCCATCGGTGCTGCTGTTGTGCCGCTGGGGACTGGCAGCAAGCATTGGCTGCGCCTTCTTGAGATTGCCAGTATCGATACGCTGATCAGTACTCCGCAGCTCATCATGCAGCTCATCATCCAGTTGCAGGCTGCGGGGCAGAATATCGTTGATTATCCGATTTCCAGGATTGTCTGCATCAATCTCACAAACATCCAAAATCCATTGCAGCAGCATATCCAGGGACGCACAAAGACCAAGGTGTATAACCTTTATGCATCGCCGGAGCTTGGCACGGCAGGAATGCTGTTTCAATGCGAGGCCCACATGGGCCAGCATGTGCAGGAGGATAATTTCTATGCGGAAATTGTCGCCTTCAACAGTGATATGCCCATAACGGAGGACAATCGCATGGGGGAACTGGTGGTAACGACACTGACAGCAGAAGCCATGCCCTTGATTCGCTATCGGACGGGACAGGCTGTGAGCTGCATGACGGATGCCTGCAAATGCGGAAGGACGTTTATGCGGCTGGCAACGCCGTTCAGTTATTTGTAATATATGATGAAGAGAGCTCCTGCAGGAATCATGGAATGCAGGAGCCTTTCTTATGAAAGACGACAAGATGCCGGAAGAATGATATGGGAACGGGAGGATGGCTTCATGCTGGAATTCATTATCGGACGTGCAGGATCGGGCAAGACAACGGCCTGTCTTGGGGACATGAAGAAAAGAATGGAAGATACGCCATTAGGCGCTCCTTTGATTCTTCTCCTGCCGGAGCATATGACCTACAAGGTGGAGCGGGAACTTGCGTCATCCATGGAGGCGGGCAGGGGATTCCTGCGGGCGCAGGTATTTGGTTTTCGCCGTTTTGCACGGAAGGTGCTGCTGGAAACCGGCGGTATGGCCTATCCCCTTGTCACGGATGTGGGAAGGAGCCTGCTCCTGAAAAAGATATTGCATCGACGCCAGACGGAATTGAAGATCTTCCAGCGTGCGGCGAAACAGAAGGGTTTCAGCCACTCTTTGGCAGAAGCCATCCAGGAAATGAAAAGCTATGGGATGGATGCATCACGTCTCTCGGAAGCGGCAGAAAAGGCAGAGGATTTCCAGCTTCAGGGAAAACTGCAGGACCTGTCCATCCTTATGGAAGATTTTCATGCGGCAATGAAGGGCCGCTACAATGACAACGAAGATGTGATGGATGCCTTGGTTCGCCGTCTGCCAGGGGCAGAATTCCTAAAGGGCGCGGAAGTATGGGTGGACGGGTTCATTTTCTTCAACCCGCAGGAAAGAAACGTGCTGGAAGGGCTCATGCGTCTGGGGTGTCAGATGCATGTGTCCCTGGCCATGGACCCTGAGGTGCAGTCTTCGGAGAATCTGCGGCAGACAGGCATCTTTCACCGTTCCTGGGAGACGATGAAAGCATTGGAAACGATGGCGGAAGGATTGTCGATTTCCTGGAAGGTCCGTCCTTTGACAGGGTTCCATCGTGGCAGGAAGAAAAGCCTTTGCCAGGTGGAACAGAACCTGTTTCGTTTTCCCGTCGCTTCGTCAAAGGCAGGGGAAGGTGTTTCCTTTGCAGAAGCGGCAGTGCGCCGCCTGGAGGTGGATGCTGCAGTATCGGATATGCGTCGCCTTTGCAGGGAGCAGGGCTTTTGCTACCGGGATATCGGTGTACTCCTTCGTGAGGATGCCTATGGAAGCCTTCTGGATCTTGCTCTGGAGGAGCATGGTATTCCCTTTTTCCGTGATAGCAAGCGCAGTGCAGCACATCATCCCTTGGCGGAACTGGTGCGTTCCTCCTTTGAGGCGCTCAGGGGCTGGCGTTACGAGCCTGTCTTCCGTTGCCTTCGGACAGGTTTTTTCCCGGTGACCTGGGACCAGCTGGACCGATTGGAGAACTATGTACTGGAATTTGGCATCCGCGGAAGCAAACGATGGCTCATGGAGGAAGAATGGAACTGGCAGCGGCGTTCCCTGGAGGATGTTTCCGGGCAGACGGGGGAGAAGGTTGCTGAGGTATTGCTGGAAGTGAACTTTGCCAGACGGCAGGCGGCAGCACCTCTGGCCGCTTTTGGGAAAGCGTTGAAGACGGCAAAAACCGTGGAAGAGATTACCCTGGCGCTCTATGAATTCCTAATGGAACTCAAGGTTCCGGAGCGTTTGGAGGAATGGGCAGAGCGGGCGGAAGAACATGGGCGGCTGGATGCTGCAATGGAGCATCGGAAAATCTGGGACGATGTCATGGAACTGATGGACCAGATCGTGGAAATCAGCGGCGCAGAACACATGGCTCTGGGCGAGTATGCGGAAATTCTGGCGGAGGGCCTGGAAGCCCTGCAGATGTCCCTGGTTCCTCCCGGACTGGATCACGTTTCCGTGGCGGCCTTTGACCAGAACAGCCTGGGAAACAGCAGGGCCATTTACATTCTCGGGGCAAATGAGGGAGTCATGCCAAGGCGCAGCCGGGAAAAGGGATTGTTTACCGATGCGGAAAGACTGCATCTTGCAGAGGCGGGGGTGGAGATTTCCTCCGGGGCCATGGAGGGAAGCCTGGCAGAGAAGTATCTGCTCTATCGCGGCTTTACAGAGGCCAGGGATTATCTTTGGGTATCCTATTCCATGGCGGATGCGGCAGGAAAAGGCCTTGCGCCATCTTCTTTGGTGGGAAGGCTGCGGGCCATGCTCCCGGAGGCGGAACATATTTTTCTTCCCTTGGAAACCCTGGCTTTCATGGAAACGGACAGGGGAGAGAAGAAGCTGGGCCGCATGGCCGCACTGCGTCTCTCTGATGGCCGCCATGCACTGTCCGGACTGGTACGGGCCTTGCGAAAGCGGCGCGATGGACAGGAGATGGAGGAATGGTGGCGTGATGCCTATAACTGGATTTTAGAGGAGAATTCCTTGCGCGAGTCGAGGAAGACGGCCATGACAGGTCTTTTTGCCGGGGCAGGAGAAGAAAAGCTCCCGGTCCTTCTGGCGGAGCAGATTTTTGCGCCCAATCGCCGTCTACGGGGAAGCGTCACTCGCTTTGAATGCTATCATAGTTGTCCCTTCCAGCATTTTGCCCGGTATGGGCTGAAACTCAAGGAACGGCAGGAATACAGGTTCCAGGCCATGGATCTCGGAACCCTTCTTCACAGTGCTCTGCGGGAATTTGGGGAAAATCTCAAGGCATCCGGCCGTCGATGGAAGGACGTTGGGGAAGAGGAATGCCATTCCATGTGTGCAGAGATATTGGAGCGACTGATGTCCCGACTCAGAAATGAGCTTTTGATGAGCACGGCGCAGTACAGGCACCAGCAGGAACGCATCCAGCTTCTGGCGGAGCGGAGCATCCGTCGTATCGTTGCACTGGATGCTGTGAGCCAGTTCCATCCGGAGGCCTATGAGTGTTCCTTTGGGGGAGGAAATGGGGTAGCACCCTTGTCCTATCGTTTGAAAAATGGTGTGCGGGTTGAGGTGATGGGCCAGATTGACCGTATGGACCTTGACGAGGATGGCAGGTACTTTCTCATCATTGATTACAAGACAGGAAGCAGCGCCGTGAATCTTCTGGAGGTTTACTATGGGCTTCGCATGCAACTGTTGACCTATCTTTTGGTGGCAAAAAACCTTCTGGCAAAGTCTGAGGGAAAAGAAATGCTCCCTGCGGGGATGCTCTATTTCTTCCTGAAGTATCCCATACATACATTCGGTGCAAAGGTTGAGGCAGCGCAGGCAAGAAAGGAAATCTGGAAAGAGCTGAAGATGCCCGGATGGGTTCTGGCGGACGAGGAAGTCATTCGCGCAATTGACAGCAGTCTGGAGTTCATCAAGGTGAGGCTTACAAAGAACGGGATCAATGCCTCGGATATGTCCAAGGTGAAAACGACAGAGGAATTTTCTATTTTATTGGATTATATTGACTATTTATTGGCTGAGACGGGAAAGAATATCCTTTCGGGGGATATCTCACCCAATCCCTATCAGTTGAATGACAGGATGCCCTGCACCTTCTGTCCCTATCAGGTGGTCTGCGGTTTTGATCTCACAAAAGAAGGCCTTCGGTACAGGAAATTGGAAAAACAAGGAGATGCCGAGTTAATAGCGGCCATGAAATCGGCAAGGAAAGGCGGTGGGAAACATGGCGTGGACTGAAAGCCAGAGACTGGCCATTGAGACGAGGGACAGGAATCTTTTGGTGGCGGCTGCTGCAGGTTCCGGCAAGACAGCTGTGCTGGTGGAACGCATCATCCGGCAGGTTCTGGATGGGGAATGCGATGTGGACCGGTTGCTGGTTGTGACCTTTACCCATGCGGCAGCAGAGGAAATGCGTATGCGTATTGAGGCCGCATTGCGGAAGCAATTGGAGCAGACGATGGACGAGGGAAGGCAGGAGCGGATGGAGCGACAGTTGATCCTGCTTTCCGGTGCCTCGATATCGACCCTGCATTCTTTTTGCCAGACGGTGATCCGGCAAAATTTTTCCGCGCTGGATCTGGACCCTGAGTTTCGCCTGGCGGGAGAACAGGAACTTCAACTAATGAAGCAGGATGTCCTGGTGGAACTTTTTGAGGAGGAATACGAAAAGGGGCGAGAGGAATTCCTTCACTTTGTCGATGCTTTTGGCGGGGATGAGCGTGGAGATGAGAAGCTCTATGAACTTGTGCTTCGGCTCTATCATTATGCACAAAGCCAGCCTTTCCCCGAAACATGGCTGAAATCCCTGCCGGCAGGCCTGGATTTGCCCGAAAATGCAAGTCTGGTCGATACCCCGTGGTATGGCATCCTCCAGCAGAAGATGCAGAGGGAACTGGATGGGGCCCTGGAGGAAGCAGGGCAGGTATTGGAAGACCTTGAAGTATTGGGCGCCGGGCCCTATGCTGAAACCGTGAAATCCGATATTGCTGTGCTCCAATCCCTGCGCCGGGCATTGGAGATGGATTCCTGGGATGCCATACAAAAAGCATTTTCTTCCATGTCGTTTGAGAGGCTCAAGAGTCTGCGCGGTGCGGATGACGGGCTGAAGGAAGCTGCTTCTTTGGCAGTGAAGAAACCGCGAGAGCATTATAAGAAGATGGTTTCCGACATGCAGAAGGAATATTTCCAGGAGACAGAGGCGGAGCAGATCGAGGATATGCGGGCCGCATCAAAGGATATCGCAGAACTTTGCTTCCTGACGGAAAATTTTGCGACAGCCTTTGCCGCCGCAAAGCATAGGAAATCCATTGCGGATTTCAATGATCTGGAACATTTTGCGCTGCAGATCCTCTGCGAGCATGGAACGGAAGAGGGTGATCTGGTCCCATCTGCATCCGCAAAGGCATTGCAAAAGCATTTTCAGGCAGTCATGGTGGATGAGTACCAGGACATCAATGGGGTGCAGGAAGCCATTCTTTCAATGCTGGCAAGCAGAGAGAAGCCGAATCTTTTTTGCGTGGGGGATGTGAAGCAGAGCATTTACCGCTTTCGTCTGGCAGACCCGACACTGTTCCTGAAGAAATATCGGGAGTATCCGAAACTGGGAGAAGAATACGCAAGGATTGACCTCTCCCAAAATTTCCGCAGCCGTCCGGAAATTCTTTCCGCCATTAATTTCGTTTTTGCCCAGGTGATGTCGGAAGGAGCCATGGAGCTTGCATATGATGAGGCAGCGGCATTGCATCCGGGGGTGGAATATCCGCCTTGCGATGGAAGAGGCCTGAAGGGACCTGCGGAGCTTCATATCGTTTTCGATGATGGGGAAGAAGAGTCATCTTCGAAAGATGAGACAGCAGAGCAAAAGGGCGAGGAAGGTCCCAAGGGCCTGGAACGGGAAGCCATGCTGATTGCCCGTCGGCTTTGGGCGTTGATGGAAGAAAAGTATCAGGTGTTTGACAAGGAACGCCGGGAGTATCGTTCCCTGCGCTGGCAGGACATCGTCATATTGCTCAGTTCCGTCAGAGGCAAGGCGGACAAGGTCCTGGAGGTACTGCGCAAAAATGGGATTCCGGCCTATGCCGAGGTGGATGCAGGATATTTCGAACGACAGGAAGTGCGCGTGATGCTGGCACTTTTGTCCGTGTTGCACAATGCCAGGCAGGATATCCCGTTGGCGGCGGTGCTGGTTTCTCCTATAGGGAATCTGGAGTTTGCGGAGCTGGCACAGATCCGTCTGGCAGCAGAGGCGGAGGACCTTTACGGGGCCCTTCTGAAGGCCGTTGCGCCGGATTCCTCCGCAGACCGGAAGATTGTCGAAAAAATTTCCCTGTTTCTGGAGCGCCTTTCCCACTGGCGGATGCTTTCCAGGGAACTCAGTGTGCCGGAACTCATTTGGCAGCTCTATCGGGATACCGGATATTATGATTATGTGGGCGGGCTCCCGGAAGGTACGTTGCGGCAGGCGAATCTGCGCATGCTGGTGAATCGGGCAGCGGAATATGAGGCAACGGATTTCAGGGGACTGTTTCGCTTCCTGCGCTTTGTGGAACGCATGCGGGATATGGATACGGATCTCGCGGTGGCGCGTACCCTGAGCGAAAAGGAAGATGTTGTCCGAATCATGAGCATACACAAGAGCAAGGGTCTGGAGTTTCCTGTGGTCGTTCTCGCAAATATGGGAAAGAAATTCAATCTTCAGGATGCCTCCGAGACACTTCTCATGCATCGGGAATTGGGATTGGGCCCCTATCGGGTGATCCGGGAAGAATCCTTTCGTTATCCGACCTTTGCCCGGCGGGCAATCGCGGCGAAAATCCTTCAGGAACATAAGGCAGAGGAACTCCGGGTACTCTATGTGGCCATGACAAGGGCAAGGGAGAAGCTCATTCTTGTCGGGACGGTGTCCAATGAAAAGAAATTGCGGGAAAAGGCGCTGCGCTGGTCCTCCCATGCAAAGAAAACCTGCATTTCCTTGCCGGAATATGCGTCTTTTGCGGCGGAATCCTTTTTGGATTGGGTTGGAATGGCGGTGACAAGGCATGCGGATGGAGCTGTTCTCAGAGAAAAAGCGGAAGTTTCCTCTTCTCCGACGGCTTTTTTTGACTATGAGGATGATTCCCGATGGGAAGTGCATTTGACTGCTGCTTCCGACATACAGGCAAGAGAGATGCAACCGCCAAAAGGAGATGAGGTTTTGGCAGCCGTTGCGAAGGGAGAGCCTCTTTCGGATTCCCCGAAAAAGGAAGCCGTGCGCCAGCTTCTCAATTGGCATTATGATATGCGGGGTTTGGGGATGGTTCCCGCAAAACTTTCCGTCACGGAAATCAAGCGCCGCTTTGCGGAGCAGGAACAGGAGGGCAGACATCTGCAGCAAAACAGGCCCGCCGAAGAGTGGCGGCGCCCGAATTTCCTGCAGGGAAAAAAGGGCTTTACAGGCATGGAGTATGGGACGCTCATGCACAGTGTCATGCAGCATATCGATTACAGGAGAGATGTGAGCTACAGCGGCATCAAAAACCAGCTGGAGGAAATGGTGGAGGCGGAGCTCCTGCTCCCGGAGCATATGAAAGCCATCCGCACCAAGAATGTACAGTCCTTCTTCCAATCCTCCCTTGGGCAGCGCTTGCGGAAATCCCTCCGGGCATGGAGGGAGCTTTCCTTCAGCCGCATGCTTCCGGCACATCAATTTTATGAAGAGGTCCGGGGAGAGGAAGAGCTTTTTGTCCAGGGTGTGATTGACCTGCTCTTTGAGGAGGCGGATGGAGGTCTTGTTCTCGTGGATTACAAGACGGACAGGGATACGTCACCGGACAGGGTACAAAGTGCCTATCGTGTCCAGATGGACATTTACAGCCAGGCTGTGTCAGATATCTTAGGACACTCCGTCAAGGAGCGGTATCTCTACATGCTCCACGATGGAAGTGTGGTGGATATGGCATGATGGCAAAAAAATTGCGGAAAAAGAGGATTTTCGTTTTTGATAACGAAATATGAGAATAAGAGATGATGGGCCGATAAGTTCGATGGGAGGTAATGTCATGGGCAAGATAAAGAAGATTCTCGTTCCTGTGGACGGCTCTGTCAATGGCTGCAAGGCAGTGGACGAGGCAATTTTTTTGGCACAGAAATGCAAGGCGGAGATGGACTTTGTCTACGTTGCAAGCAACATCAACAAGGACATCCCCAGCCATATCGTGTTTGACCGCATCTGGGAAAAGCTCCCGGAGGACATCAAGGCGGCAAAACATGTGGAGACAGGCAACATCCCGAAGGCAATCCTGCGTGTGGCTGAATCGGAGAAGAGCGATATGATCATCATGGGAAGCCGCGGATTGGGGCTTTTCAAGGGGGCTCTCATCGGCAGCGTCAGTCAGAAAGTTGTCGAGGAATCTTCCATTCCTGTCATGGTCATCAAGTAAAAAGAACTCCCTGCCGGGCATCCTTGGTGCCTGGCAGGGAGCTTTGTGTCAATCTTCTTCTTTGCTGAGCCAGCGGGATTTGGCAATTGCCTGTTTCATCTGCAGGCGGTCCTGGTAGATGTCCTGGATGACCAGCTTGCAAATGGTAATGATGGGAACTGCCAGGAACATGCCGGCAGCCCCCAGAAGCTCTCCGCCGAGGATGATGCCAAGAATGATGGCGATGGGGTGAAGGTTCAGGGATTTGCCGATGAGGTTCGGATAGACAACATTATGGTTGAACTGGGTCAATACCAGGTAAAATCCTGCCGTCTGCAAGGCGATGAGGAACGAAGAGGTTGTCGTCAGAAGGACGCCGAAGGCAGAGGCCACGGTGGGACCGAGGACAGGAATGAACTCTGCAATGCTGGATACCACGGCAAAAACGGAAGCGTAGGGGAGACCTCTCAGGTGATAATAGGTGAAGACGATGATTCCGGTGATGCAGCAGATGACCAGCTGGCTGAGTATGTAGACGCGAAGTGCCTTGAGGATGCGGTCAAAGAGGTTTATCACGCGGTTGTAGCTGCTGTGCGGGAAAAGTCCTGCCAGGTATTTCTTGATATTGTCCCCATCCTCTAAAAGGTAAAAGGTGACGAAGAGGATGATGACAAGGTCGATGGCCTTATTGAACAGGGAGATGACAAGCCCAAGAGAGGATTTCAGGGCGGTTATGCTGGCGGTCATCAGTTCGGTCCAAATGGTGTCCAGTTCCTTGGCAAGGAACGAGGAATTTTCCACGATGGAAAGCTGATAGACTTTTGCTGCAATATTTGGGAAGTCTGTTACGAAGGTGGTAAAGGTAGGAAGAAAACTATTGGAGACCACGGCAAACAGCCCTAAAGAAAAGGCCAGAAAGCAAAGGAGGACGATTCCTGCAGCGAGTGCTCTTGGCATGCGTTGCCCCAGAAAATTCACTGGGGGCAGGAGAAGCAGCTGGAGCAGCAGGGAAATAAAGATGATGAATGCCAGGTTCGGCAGGAACCAAAACATTGAGATCATGAGCAGGGACGTAATGCCCAGCAGGATGGATGTTCGGTAGTTACGCAAATGCAAAGGATTCCCTCCTTTAGTTCTTTAATTCTTTATTACATAGTTTTGATGATGTCGGCGATTATTATTATACATGATTTTCATGAGAATGGCATTGATTTTTCTCTGAAAAAATGGGTGTCTCTTGTTATGGGGTGATTTCTATGATATAATAGCATGGAAGGCATGATATTTAAGTATATGCAGTCGAATGAGGGGAAATGGAGGGGTTTACATGAAATTCAGTTCGTTCAAAAAGGCGTTGCTTACCGGATTAGCAACCATTGCTGCAGCGGCAATGCTGGTAGGGTGTGGTGCTGATCAGGGGGCGCAGAAGCAGTTCCTGAACATCGCGACAGGTGGTACGGCGGGTACGTACTATCCTATTGGTGGCGCGTTTGCGGAAATCCTGAACAAGGAAATCCCGGGTATGAATGCCAGTGCACAGAGCACAGGTGCTACCGTTGCCAATATCAACATGCTGAAGGAAGGCTCTGTTGACCTCGCCATTGTACAGAACGACATCACTTATTACGCTGTGAATGGCACGGAGATGTTCAAGGACAAGAAAGTGGATAATATCCGCGGCATTGCAACCTTGTATCCGGAAACCTGCCAGTTTGTGACACTGGACTCCTCCGGGATCAAGTCCATTGCCGATCTCAAGGGCAAGCGCGTGGCAGTCGGAGCGGCTGGCAGCGGCGTCGAGGCCAATGTTCGCCAGATTCTTGCGGCTTATGGGATTGAGTACAGCGATATCGATGCGCAGTATCTTTCCTTTGCGGAAGGCGCCAATGCACTGAAGGATGGAAATGTTGATGTTGCCTGCCTCACGGCTGGTTATCCGACGGCTTCTGTCCAGGATATCGCCTCCCAGCACAAGGTTCGCCTGTTGCCGGTGGATGGCGCTGAGGCGGATGCGTTGATCGCAAAGTATCCTTTCTATACGAAGACCACGGTTCCGGCAGGAACTTATGCAGGTTTTGACGAGGAAATACCGACCGTTTCCGTTATGGCAATGCTGGTCTGCACGGACAAGGTGGATGACAAGCTTGGCGGCGAGATTGCCAAGGCCATCTTCTCGAATCTTGACCGCCTCCAGGCGGCTCATTCCGTGGGCAAGCTCATCACGAAGGAAGGCGCCCTGAAGGGAATGTCTCTCCCGATGAACAAGGGTGCAGAGGATTTCTTGAAAAAGTAATGTTTTTTTTGGAAAGGACAGCGGGCGGTTATGGAACCGCCCGCGTTTTTGGATGATGAAGAGGACATGGTTTCTTTCTGTATATGCTCTGGCAGTGCTTCTTGCAATGTCCGGATTCCTTTGGCAGCCTTGTTTTTTCATTTATGGGGATGGTGCCTGTGTTGCATCCGTGCCCTTGTTGAAAGACATGCCATTTTCCATTCATTTCATTCATTCGGTGCAGAAGACGCCGGTGCTTGAGAATCTCGTGGCAAAAGCGAATGGAAGCGGCTTTGAGCTCCTTTCAACAAAGTACCAGTCCTTTGGCGTAGGGCTTCCCTTCATGAAGTCGGAAGGAGAATTCCGTGAGGAAGGGGATTATTATATCTTTGACCACATGAACCGATGGTTTCCGAAGCTGAGCCTGAGGACGGGCGTAGGGACGGAACTGACGGTTCAGGCGGAAGGACGGGAATATCGTCTTTATGAGCAGTTCCCTCCGGGCACGAAGATTGATTTGTTCGTTGCGCCTTTTTATGAAAGATTTTTCTATGGAACTGTGAAGAAATAAATTTTGAATGATGAACAGTTTCTCTAGAACAGAGGTGGGACCATGAAAGAGAAAAAAGAACAGGATCTGGCGCAAGAGGTGCTGAAGAAATACGATAATGAATCGGATACGATGGAATATACGGGAATCATGGCGAGGATTGTCTCGGCCATTGCAATCACGTTCTCGGTGTTCCAGCTTTATACGGCGATTTTCGGCATATTGGATGCCCAGCTGCAACGTGCGGTTCATTTAGGATTTGGCATGGCCCTTTCCTATCTGCTGTACCCGACGAGGAAGTCGTGGTCGCGCACGAAGATTCATCCACTGGATCTTCTGCTGGCAATCGTTGCGGCAGCTGCCCCGGCATATATTGTCTGGGCTTATCAGGAACTGGTGATGCGTTCCGGGACAGTCACGGGTATGGATCTCGTGGTGGGGGCTATTGGTATCCTGACCGTGATCGAGGCTACCCGCCGGGTGGTGGGGATCCCCATGGTGATTGTCGTGATCTGCTTTTTGGCGTATGCCTTTGCCGGTCCTTATATGCCGGGAATCCTGGCTCATCGGGGACTTACTGTGGAGCAGCTGGTCGGTCATCTTTATTTCACGACGGAGGGAATTTTCGGGATTCCTTTGGGCGTTTCCTCGACGTTTATCTTCCTGTTCATTCTCTTCGGCGCTTATCTGGAGTCCACGGGCCTCGGCAAGTTCTTCATCGACCTGGCGAATGCCGTGGCAGGATGGGCGAGCGGGGGGCCCGCGAAGGTGGCGGTGCTTTCCAGCGGCCTCATGGGAACGGTGTCCGGAAGTTCCGTGGCAAATGTGGTGGGAACAGGAAGCCTGACCATCCCCATGATGAAAAAACTGGGGTATCATAAGGACTTCGCAGGGGCAGTGGAGGCTGCTGCATCCACTGGTGGTCAGCTCATGCCACCGGTCATGGGAGCTGCGGCCTTCCTCATGGCAGAGTTTGTCGGCGTTCCTTATGTGGAGATTGTCAAGGCGGCTGTCATACCGGCACTGCTCTATTTCATCGGCGTCTGGCTGGGCGTTCATTTTGAGGCCAAGCGAAACAATCTGAAGGGCATTCCCCGGGAGCAGCTTCCAAAACTGGGGAAAATCCTGACGGAACGGGGACATTTGGCATTGCCCCTCATTGTCATCGTCTATCTGCTCGTTTCTGGCTACACGC
This sequence comes from uncultured Veillonellaceae bacterium, assembly GCA_902801565.1. Taxonomy (GTDB): domain Bacteria; phylum Bacillota; class Negativicutes; order Selenomonadales; family Selenomonadaceae; genus UBA3796. The sequence continues at coordinate 24,979 of CADCIX010000011.1, forward strand.
CCATGAGGGCAGCCCTCGTGGCGATCTTCCTCGCCATTTTCTGTTCTGCCTTGAGGAAATCCACGCGCATGAAGCCCATGGAAGTCATCAAGGGATTGGAAAACGGTGCCAGGAATGTCCTGGGCGTCCTGATTGCCTGCGCTTCTGCAGGTATCATCATCGGTGTCGTGACCAAGACAGGAGTGGGGCTCAAGCTTGCCTCCGGACTACTGGAACTTTCCGGAGGACTGCTGCTGCCGAGCATGTTCTTCACCATGGTGACGGCGATTGTCCTCGGCATGGGAGTGCCCACCACGGCGAATTATGTCATCACCTCGACCATTGCGGCGCCTGCTCTTCTGCAGCTCGGCATACCGATTCTGCAGGCCCATATGTTCGTCTTCTATTTCGGCATCATCGCCGATGTGACGCCTCCTGTGGCACTGGCGGCCTATGCGGGCTCCGGAATCAGTGGGGGTAATGCGCTGAGGACAGGAGTCAATGCATCGAAATTGGCGATTGCGGCATTCATCATACCCTATATGTTTGTCCTGTCGCCGGAACTTTTGATGATCAGTCCGGATGTTTCCCATATTGTTGTGACCGTCCTGACGGCAATCATCGGCATGATAGCCCTGAGCTCGGCATTGATTGGCTATTTGGCGGCCAACTGCGCTGTTTGGGAGAGGCTTGCACTCATCGCAGCGGGGCTTATGATGATCAAGCCCGGCATCATGACGGATATTGCCGGTGTGGCGATTTTTGCGGTAATCCTGCTCTTGCAGACGAAACGGAAAAAGGCATAAAAAGAACCTGCTGTCGGCATAGTATTCCCGGCAGCAGGCTTTTTTTGCCCTATCTTGCCTTGCTGGAGAAAAAATAGACGAGAATGGTGAGCAGGATGCCCAGCCCGCCGTAAAGAGGACCTTTTTCTATAAAGGCGTAGATGGTTGCCCCCAGACAGAAAAGGACGGCAAAGAAGGTCTGCTTGGCATTTTCCTTGCGGTAGGCAAAGGTCTTGTAATCGATGCCGGTTGCTTTCTCGAAGCACTCCGGGCAGATGATGTGCTTTTCCCCCTGCTCGTCCTTATGGACGAGGGCTTCTTTTTCGGGAAGGTCACGGCCGCAGTCCGAACATTTCAACAATAGATATCACCCCTAGGTTTTGATATCTTCTATTCTAACGTAAAACCGTCGGGAGTTCCAGTCCTTCCTTGACACCAATGAAAAAAAACATTACAATAATAAAGTATACCTATGCTCGTGAGCAGGAAATTTTCCTGTTCATGGCATATGCAGGGACCGTAAAGGCTTTGCTTACGGTAATCTTAACGGTCTCAAATGACAGAATTGCGATGCATGAAAGCACAAACAATCAATAAGGGGGGTGAATCATCATCGAAACAGTATTGGTAGGAATTCTCGCAGTACTTTTCGGCGGCGCCGGCGGCTATGTTGCCCGCAAGCGGACAGCAGAGGCCCAGATCGGTTCTGCCGAGGAAGAAGCACGAAGAATCGTAGCAGACGCAGAAGAGAAGGGTGAAGCCAGGAAGAAAGAAGCCATGCTGGAAGCGAAGGAGGATATCCACCGCTTGCGGCAGGATCTTGACAAGGAAACCAAGGAGCGCAGGACTGAACTCCAGCGCCAGGAGCGCCGTGTTGTCCAGAAAGAGGAGAACCTGGATCGCAAATTGGATTCCCTGGAAAAGAAGGAGGAATCCCTTTCCCGGAAGGAAGCCAAGATTGACAGGACCCAGGCTTCGATTGATGAACTGCATGAGAAACAGAAGACGGAGCTTGAGAGGATTTCCAATCTGACGGTGGATGATGCAAAGTCCATGCTCATGGCGGAGGCCGAAGAGGAACTCAAGCATGAGAAGGCTCTGAAGATCAAGGAATACGAGCAGCAGACAAAGGATGAGGCCGACAAGAAGGCAAGGGATATCATTTCCCAGGCAATCCAGCGCTGCGCGGCGGATCATGTGGCGGAAACGACAGTTTCGGTTGTGGCTCTGCCAAACGATGAGATGAAAGGTCGTATTATCGGGCGCGAGGGGCGCAATATCCGTGCATTGGAAACCCTTACGGGAATCGATCTCATCATTGATGACACGCCGGAGGCCGTCATCCTGTCGGGATTCGACCCGGTGCGCCGGGAGATAGCCCGTATCGCATTGGAGAAGCTCATCACGGATGGACGCATCCATCCGGCGCGCATTGAGGAAATGGTGGAGAAGGCACGGCGTGAGGTTGACCAGCGAATCAAGGAGGCCGGCGAACAGGCGACCTTTGAGACAGGCGTCCATGGCATCCATCCGGAGCTCATCAAGCTCCTGGGACGCTTGCGTTATCGCACGAGCTATGGGCAGAATGTGCTGAACCATTCCATTGAGGTTTCGCATCTGGCGGGCATCATGGCGGCAGAACTTGGCGTGGATGTCACATTGGCAAAGCGCGGGGGACTTCTCCATGACATCGGCAAGGCCATCGACCATGAGGTCGAAGGCCCGCATGTCACCATTGGCGCGGATCTGGCACGCAAGTACCGTGAATCCAAGGAAGTTATCAATGCGATTGCTGCCCATCATGGCGATGAGGAGACGACTACCGTGGAAGCGGTTCTCGTCGCTGCGGCGGATGCTGTGTCTGCCGCAAGGCCGGGAGCGCGCCGCGAGAGCCTTGAGTCCTATCTCAAGAGGCTCAAGCGTCTGGAAGAGATTGCCGAGTCCTTTGACGGTGTGGAACGCTGCTTTGCCATACAGGCAGGCCGTGAGATCCGCGTCATGGTCAAGCCGGACAAGGTGGATGACGTGGCGGCTGTGGGTGTTGCCCATGATATCGTCAAGAAGATCGAGGACGAGCTGGAGTATCCCGGACAGATCAAGGCGACGATTATCCGTGAGACCCGTGTTGTCGATTATGCAAAATAATAAGAGATTGGAAGGAGAGGATGCTGCGGGTAGGTCCGCTGCATCCTTGTTTTATGGAACTACTGATTGATTCAGTGCTTCCTTGCATGAGGGTTTATGATCATGGTGAGTTTTAAAAAGAGGAAGCAAGTGAATTCCGATGGAATCCATCTGCTGGCATCAATTTTGGTATGTTTTTCGGAGATTACTACGATATCTTATGAACCGGATGACGAGAGCCTGAAGATTACATTTACATTGCAGAGGACTATGAACCAGGACAGCTTCGATGAGCTGGCACGGTTTCTGGCAGAGAGCATCCATACATATCATGCGCTGGAAGGATTTTTTGACAGTCGCGTGGATTTTTCCATGGAAACCCATGGGAAGCTCTCCTTCCTGCATATGACGCGGGATATCGGAACCATGTCCCGCGGGGAGCTTTCCCTGGTGGCGGCCATCATGAAGGAGCGGTTCGGGGCGGAACTGGTGGTGGACGGCCATGGGCGTGGCATGCTGGATCCCGATTTTGCTGCGGCCCAGGAGGAAACCCTTGACCGTATGTTGGGGAATCTTCGGGGAATCAGTCTTCCGGGACGTCTGGTTGGCGTTCGGGAAGGGGACCATGTAGTGGTATTTGATCGATGAATGAGGGGTATTGACTTTGAAAATCATGCTGGTGGGGGATGTGGTCGGCCATTCCGGGCGAAGGGTTTTTCGGGAGCATACCCGGGAATTGCGGAAGGACAAAGGAATCGATGTGGTCATCGTGAATGGCGAAAACTCCGCAGGCGGGAAAGGCATTACGAGGAAATCCCTGGATGAGCTGTACCATGCCGGTGCTGACATTGTCACATCGGGCAATCATGTCTGGGACAAGAAGGATGTGCTGGAATTCATCGACCAGGAACCCTTTCTTGTCCGTCCGGCAAATTACCCGGAGGGGGCTCCCGGCAAGGGGTACTGCATCTATCCCTTCAAGGCGAAGAATATCGGCGTCATCAATCTTTCGGGGCGTACCTTCATGCCGGCCCTGGACTGTCCCTTTCAAAAGGTGGAGCAGATTCTCAGGGAAATAGAAGGGAAATGCGATATCATTCTTCTGGATTTCCATGCCGAGGCCACTTCGGAGAAGCTGGCCATGGGATGGTATCTGGATGGACGTATTCATGGCCTTGTGGGAACCCATACCCATGTCCAGACTGCGGATGAGCGCATCCTGCCGAAGGGAACAGCCTATATCACTGATTTGGGGATGGTGGGACCCTGGAATTCCATTCTTGGAGTGAAGTCCGACATCATCCTGGAAAAATTCACGACCATGCGCCCTGTGCGCTTTGATGTGGCAGAGGGGCCCGGGGTTTATTCGGCGATTCTTGTAGAGATAGAGGATGCGGATAACAAGGTGGTCGGAGTGGAACGGATTCTCATCAAAGAGTGAGGAGATACTTAATTTTTTTTGTCAAGAAGGAATTTTCTTACTTGTGAAGAATATCTCCATATGATATATGTTGCAATTGACACACTAATTTTCCAGACTCGAAGAGAGGACGTGCTAAGCATGGAGATATTGAAAGTATCTGCAAAGTCGAACCCGAATTCCGTGGCAGGGGCTTTGGCGGGCGTGCTCCGGGAGAACGGCAGTGCTGAGATGCAGGCCATCGGTGCGGGGGCGCTCAACCAGGCAGTCAAGGCTGTGGCCATTGCCCGCGGTTTTGTGGCACCTCATGGGGTGGATCTCATTTGCATACCGGCGTTCACTGACATCAAGATTGAGGGCGAGGAACGCACGGCAATCAAGCTGATCGTGGAGCCTCGTTGATTTCTGCTATAGGAGTGGGACGGCATGCCAAGTGACTTGCACATGCATACGACCTTCTCGGACGGGAAGTTGACACCCGAGGAGCTCATAGCTGCCGCAAAGGCAGCAAACCTGAAATACATTTCGATTACAGACCATGATACCGTAGAGGGAATTGGTCACCTTTACGAGAATGGATTTTATCCTGCACGTGGGATCCATATCATTCCAGGGATAGAGTTCAGCGCGCATCATCCCTTGCGGGACATTCATATTCTGGGATACAATGTGGATATTTACCAGAGCACCCTGGCAGACAAGCTCAATGATGTGACAGAGGCACGTTGGACCAGGTTCAGCGAGATGGTGGAGAAGCTTCGGGAGCAAGGGTACGACATCAACGAGACCGATGTTCTGACTCTGGCAGGAACCAGCCGGGCCATCAGCCGCTCCCATGTTGCACGGGTGCTGGTGAAGAAAGGGTACTTCCCCACGGTCCGGGAGGCATTCAATGCCGTGCTGGAGAAAGGAAAGTCCTGCTATGTGCCCCATTATCGTCTGGAAGCAGAGGAGATCATCGATATCATCAAGCAGGCTGGGGGCATTCCTGTTCTTGCGCATCCGAAGCTCATCCATGACGATGAGATTGTCGAAGATCTATGCCACAAGGGAATCGAGGGTCTGGAGGTATTTTACCCGCAGCACGATGCCTCTGATGAGGAACGCTACATGGCCATGGCAGAGAAGTATCATCTGCTGGTGACAGGGGGCTCGGACTTTCATGGATTTCCAACGCGGCAGCCTACGGAACTTGGGGTGTTCACGATAGAAGATCGATGGGCGGAACAGATTTATCGTCCGGAAGACTGACTAGAATGACAGACGAGAGAGGTATTCAAGATGGATGTTATTGCATTGGTTGGTCCCAGCGGAACAGGGAAGAGCCATCGCGCTCTCATGGTGGCACATCAGCAGAATGCGGATGCCATCATTGACGATGGCATCCTCATCAAGGATGGCAAGATTATTGCGGGACATTCCGCGAAGACGGAAAAGAGCAAGATCATGGCGGTCCGGCGGGCAATCTTTGTCCTGCCCGGGCATGCGGAAGAGGTCAGGAAGGCCATTCAGGAAGTTCGGCCCCATCGCATGCTCATTCTTGGCACCTCGGAGAACATGGTGCACAAGATTACCAAGATACTGAAACTGCCGTCCATTGCAAAGATCATACGCATCGAGGATATTGCAAGCAAGGCGGAGATGGAGCAGGCCCAGGTTGCCCGTCTGAAGGAAGGAAAACACATCGTTCCTGTTCCGACGATTGAGCTGAAACCGCATTTTTCAGGGTATCTCATCGATCCCCTGCAGTCCCTTTTCAAACGCTCGCCCAGAAAGCGGCGCAGACTCGGGGAGAAGTCCATTGTCCGGCCGGTGTTCAGCTACTACGGCAAACTGGTGATTGATGACTCTGCCATCAAGGCCATTGTGGCCAGCGTGGTGAAGGCGAAGGAATTCGTGAAGAAGGTTGCTCATATCCATGTCAATCATCTCCGGAGTGGGGAAGAGGATCAGGGCATCAAGATTTCCTGCGAAATTGTCCTGTCCTACGGGAACCATCTTCCCACCCTGCTCGCCCAGACCCAGCGGAGGGTCCGGGAGGCTGTGGAGTTCATGACGGGCATGGTGGTTCATGAAATCAATATCATGGTGAAGGCGCTCTATGTGGAGGCGTAAGATAAACGGCTGGGATTTCCAGCCGTTTTCTTGTAGGGGGGAAAAGAAAGATATGCTGCAGGTGTATACGGGAAACGGAAAAGGAAAGACAACAGCGGCCATCGGGCTTGCCATTCGCGCATTAGGTGCAGGGAAGCGGGTCTACATCATGCAGTTCATGAAGAGCCTTGCCTACAGCGAGCAGGAGGTCCTGAAGGGCTTTGCGCCGCAGCTTTGCCTGGAGACCTCGGGGAAGCCCTTTTTCATTGCGGAAGAGGGGATGCTCACGGAGGAGGAGAGGAAAGAATGGGGGAAGGATGTGGTTGTTTTTCCCAAGGGAAATCCCCCTGCCGATTATGTGCGCCTCATGGAAAATGGCTTGCAAAGAGCAGAGCAGGAGGCATTGGAAGGAAAGTATGACATCATAATTTTAGATGAAATCAATGTGGCCCTGGCTTTTGATCTCATATCCAGGGCAGCCCTGGAGAATTTGCTGGAAAAGATTCCGCCCGATGCAGAGATTGTCTGCACCGGGCGAAAGGCGCCAAAGTGGCTGGTAGATCGCGCCGATCTCGTGACAGACATGCGTGAAGTCAGGCATTATTACCAAAAAGGTATACTTGCCCGCAAGGGAATCGAGAATTGAAAGGGAAACCTTTCTGTTTCCTATTGACATTTATATCGTAATAATATAATATATAAATATAAAATCCAAATGAACTCCATGAGAGAGGTGAGGAATGATTGATAAAGGACAAAAAGGCGATGGAGGAGGCGGCGGAAATGCTCAAGGCCATCGCTCATCCCGTGCGCCTTTGCATGGTGCGGAGGCTTTGGCGGGTGGGGGAGTGCAATGTGACCTGCATGCAGGAATGCATGGATATGCCGCAGTCCACGATATCCCAACAGCTGGGGAAGCTCCGGCAAGCCGGAATCATTGAGGGGGAGCGCCAGGGACTGGAAGTCCGGTATTCTCTGAAGGATGACAGGGTCAGGAAAATCCTGGAAATTTTATTTGAGAAGCAAGAGTGTGAAGGAGGAAATTCAAAATGAAACCACAAGTGATCACCAAGGACAATTTCGATGCAGAGGTTCTGAAGGCGGAAGGCACCGTGCTGATTGATTTCTGGGCATCCTGGTGCGGGCCTTGCCGCATGCTTTCCCCGATTGTGGATGAGGTAGCGGAGGCACATCCTGATCTCAAGGTCGGCAAGATCAACATCGATGAGGAGCCGGAACTCGCAGAGCGGTTTAGTGTCATGTCGATTCCCACGCTCATGGTCTTCCGTAACGGTGAGAAGATCAAGGATTCCGTGGGAGTGGTTCCAAAGGAGCAGATCGAAGCGCTTCTTGCATAATCCGGGGAGATGATGGATATGGCAAAGGTATTGGTTTTGGGGGCAGGGCCGGCGGGCATTTCGGCGGCCTTGTATGCCCGGCGCGGTGGTGCCGGGGTCCTGGTCATTCACAGGGGAACAGGCACAGGTGCCCTGGGCAAAGCCGAGATGGTACAGAATTATTACGGGCTGGAGCAGGCTGTCCCGGGAGCGGAATTGGAGCGCAGGGGAATCGCGGGCGCAGTGGCTCTGGGCATTTCCGTGGTGGAAGATGAGATTCTGGCTCTTGAGTACAGCGATGATTTTCAGGGATTTCGTGCAGTCTCCTCCCAAAAGGTCTATGAGGCGGACAGCATTGTCATCGCGGCAGGCGCTGCGCGCAAGGCACCGAAAATTCCGGGCCTTCGGGAGCTTGAGGGGCATGGCGTGAGCTACTGCGCCGTTTGTGACGGCTTCTTTTATCGGGGAAAGACCGCAGGGGTATTGGGCAGCAGGGAATATGCCGTTCATGAGGCGGAAGCCTTGCTGCCCCATGCGGCTGAGGTGCTGCTGTTCACACAGGGGGAAGATGCGCCGCCGAACCTGCCGGAGAAGGTAGTCGTGTATAAATCCCCTGTGACTGCCCTGGAAGGAACGGACCGGCTCACAGGCGTTCTTCTGGAAAGCGGGGAGCATATAGCAATAGACGGGCTGTTCGTGGCGGTAGGAACCGCATCCGGCAACGAACTGGCGCGGAAACTCGGCGTGATGCTGGACGGGCAGAACATCAAGGCAGGCGAGCATATGGAAACAAATGTGCCGGGCGTATTTGCTGCCGGTGACTGCACGGGAGGCCTGCTGCAGATTTCAAAGGCCGTGTATCAGGGTGCAGAAGCGGGTCTGTCTGCCGTGAAGTTTTTGCGGGAACGCGGACAGGCTGCGAAGAAATAGACAAAATTATAACGCATTGTTCAAATACAAGAAAGACTACATGATACGATGAAGGGGAACAGCATCAACATGGACAATCAGATACATAACGCCATCGTGAGCTTTATATGGAGCATTGCCGATGATTGCCTACGGGATGTGTATGTTCGGGGAAAATACCGGGATGTCATCCTGCCCATGACGGTCATCCGCCGTTTGGATGTTCTTCTGGAGGACACGAAAGATGCTGTGCTGGACATGAAGAAACGGCTTACCGAAGCAAAGATTGACAACCAGTACCCGGCGCTGTGTAATGCGGCAGGGCAAGCCTTTTGCAATGCTTCCCCCTTCCGGCTGCGTGACCTCACCAGCAGACCAACCAAGCAGAAACTCAAGGCTGACTTCGAGGCATATCTTGATGGATTTTCTCCCAATGTACAGGAGATTCTGGACAAATTCAAATTCCGCAACCAGATTGACACCATGATTGAAGCAGACATCTTGGGCGCGGTCATCGAGAAATTCATCTCGCCGGACATCAACCTCAGCCCGAACCCCATCTACAAGGACGAGGAAAAGACCATGCTCCGCTTGCCGGGTCTGGATAATCACGGTATGGGAACCATCTTCGAGGAACTCATTCGCCGTTTCAACGAGGAAAACAACGAGGAAGCAGGGGAACACTGGACACCCCGCGACGTGGTGGAACTTATGGCCGACCTTGTATTTCTCCCCGTGTCGGATAAAATCACCGATGCCACCTATTCCTGCTATGACGGAGCCTGCGGCACGGGTGGGATGCTCACCGTGGCGCAGGACAGGTTGATTAATCTCGCCAATGCCCGAGGGAAAAGCGTGTCCATCCATCTGTTCGGGCAGGAAGTGAACCCGGAGACCTATGCCATCGCCAAGGCCGATTTGCTCCTGAAGGGTGATGGAGCACAGGCGGAGCATATCAGCTACGGCTCTACCCTCTCCCTTGATGGCAACGCCACTCGCCAGTTTGACTTCATGCTGTCAAATCCTCCCTACGGCAAGAGTTGGAAAACCGATGCAGAGAAAATGGCGAGCGGCGAGGACGATAAAAAGAAGAAAAAGGAAATCCTCGATACCCGGTTCAATACCTACCTGCCGGGAGGCGAGAACCTTGCCATGATTCCCCGCTCCAGTGACGGGCAGTTGCTTTTCCTGCTGAACAATGTGTCCAAGATGAAGGACACGCCTCTTGGCAGCCGCATTGCCGAGGTGCATAACGGCTCCTCCATTTTCACGGGAGACGCAGGAAGTGGCGAAAGCAACGCCCGCCGCTACATGATTGAAAATGACTTGGTGGAGGCCATCATTGCCGTTCCTGAGAATATGTTCTACAATACGGGCATTGGCACGTTCATCTGGATTCTGTCGAATCGCAAGGAAGAACGGCGCAAAGGAAAAATCCAATTGATTGATGCCACGGGCATGAAGTCTCCATTCCGCAAGAACATGGGGAAGAAGAACTGCGAGTTCACGGAGGAGATTCGCCGGGAGATTGTTCGTATTTTCATGGACATGGAGGAAAGCGAAGTCAGCAAGGTATTTCGCAATGAGGATTTTGCCTATTGGTCTATCATGGTAGAACGTCCTCTTCGACTCAGGGTATTCCCAGAAAGAGAAATTCCAGAAAGCACCTTTAAGAAATCGGCTGACCTTGCTGAAGTCAAACTGGCGATTGCCAATGTACCGACAGATACACCTTTGGATGATTGGACGGCCTTTGCAAAGGCGACGAATCTCAAAGCCTCTGCCCTGAAGAAAATCCGTCCCTTTATCACGGAGAAAGACGAGACGGCAAAGCCTGTTGAGGGGGAGCCTGATGTGGAACTTCGGGACACGGAGAATGTGCCCTTCACCTATGAGGGCGGTATTGATGCATTTATGAAGAACGAGGTGCTGACCTATGCCCCGGATGCTTGGGTGGACGAGTCTCGCACACAGGTCGGTTATGAGATACGATTTACGAAATATTTCGCTAAAAAAGAGCAAGTATCTGATTTGCATCTTATCACCAATAAGATTGACCATATCCAAAAAATGTTACAAAAACAAATGCAATATATTCAATCGTGTCCGTATAAAGAATATAAAGATATAGAAGAATATTGGATTAAAACCATTCCAAGGCATTGGAAAGCAATAAAAATTAAATTTCTGTTTGATGAACGCTCTGAAAAGGGTTATCCAAACGAGCCCTTATTGGCCGCAACTCAAAACATGGGAGTTGTTCCTAAAAATGTATATGGGCAAAGGACTGTAGAAGCAACTAAAGATTTAGATTTGTTAAAACTTGTCAAAAAAGACGACTTCGTAATCTCGTTAAGATCTTTTCAAGGTGGCATTGAACGGGCATACTATCAAGGTATTATCAGCCCTGCGTATACGATAATGATTCCAAAGGGAATTTCTGTAAATTATTTTAAGCATTTAGCAAAATCAAAAGTGTTTATCAATCTATTACAATCATGTGTAACAGGAATCAGAGAGGGACAAAATATAGATTATCGGATGTTGAGAAATGTTCGTATTCCAGTACCACCAATCGAAGAACAAGAACAAATAGGAAAATATCTTGACAGCATAAATGCTCGCATAAATGAAGTACACCTTCTAAGAGAATATAGAGATGCAATAATGTCCGATATAGTTACTGGCGTAACTGATGTTCGTAATATTGAAATCCCCGAATATGAATTTGTGGAAGATGAATCGCAAGCCGTGGAGGGAATGGATGCAGAGAGTAGTGAGAACGACGAATAAGGCAGTTGTTCGGAAATTCCGAACAACTGCCGCCAACAGATGAAGGAGGACGGAAACAAAATGTCAATAACAGTGCAAAATAATGCTACAAACCCTATGATGCAGGAAGCATATAATCTGTTAGGGCAGTTAAACGAACATAAAATTATCGTAGCAATTAATTTACTAAAAAAACTCGTAGAAGAGGATGTCAGCCCCGAAAAAGAACAGGAGGAACTCGCCCAAAAGAGAGCCGCCTTTGCTAGACTTATGGAAATCAGGGAGGAAATAGCCGCCGCAAATCTGCCGCCTATCGATGAAATTCGTCGGGAAGCAATAGAAGAAAAATATGGCTATATGATTCATCCGACGGAGAACAAGGTATGAGCGATAGAAAATTAAAAGTCCTTATAGATACCAATGTTGCCATGACTTTTTTAACAAAGAGAAAAGATAAATGATACCATCGACTTGGAAAGTTATCGGAATGAGGCAAGGGAGGCTGTATCCATCCAACTGGAAGATGCAGATGCGGAAGTAGCTCCCGTTCCGACATCAGTTCACGAAGGAGGCGCGAGTTATCCTGATATGAATCCGCTGTCGGTGATACTTGAGAATTTCAACGATATGTTCGGCAACATCAACTGGAACGATGCCGACAATGTACGCCGCCAGATTCTTGAAATCCCTGCTATGGTATCGAAGGATGAAAAATACCGGAATGCCATGAAAAACTCTGATGAACAGAGTGCAAGGCTGGAAAGCGAACGGGCTCTCCAGCAGGTCATTTTCGCTATCATGGCCGACAATATGGAACTTTTCAAGCAATTTCAGGATAATCCGTCCTTCAAGAAGTGGCTTTCCGATATGGTGTTCAATCTTACATACAATAGGGATGGAACACCCTATGATAACAATCAACCGAGACAGATTATGAAGTCACTCCAAAAGGACAACGACCAATGATATCAATCCTGAGGGGACTTAGGAACTGTTCATCAATAAATTTTAACTCTTGCTTGCCCAAATCCCGCCTGTCTGCGTTAGCGAAAACTTGACGTAGCTCTGCTACGACTGCGGGTTCACTTCCTTGTCATACGAAAAACTGTCTCGCTGTAGCGCACAGTTTCCGTTTTTCAACACGCCCTAAAATTTATTTCTTCACAGTTCCTTATCGGCTTCCTCGTCCATGGGCTTTCGGGTGACGAGAATCTTGTCGATGCGGGCGCGGTCCATGTTCAGCACCTCGAAAAGGAAGCCGTTCCATTCGCAGGACTCTCCCTTTTTTGGGATGTAGCCGAAATAGGAGGTGAGGAAGCCACCCATGGTCTGGAAATGGTCATGGTCTTCCTCCGGCAGTTCCTCGATATCGAAGCGCTCCTTGAATTCGTCGATGGGACAAAGCCCATCCAGGGCCCAGGAATTCTCGTCTCTCTGGCTGATCTGGAAGGGGGAGGCATCCGCCGTTCCCTGGGTGCTGCTTCCGATGATTTTCAGGAGGATATCGTCCAGGGTGATGAAGCCTATGACACCGCCGTATTCATCGAGAACCATGGCCTCATGGATGCCCGTGTCGCGGAATTTTTCCAGCAGGCGGAAGGTCTCCATGGAACGGGGGATAGACATGGGCTTGCGGATGTATTGAGCGAGGTCCAGGGACTTCTTTGACAGCGAGGCATTCAGAAGGTCCTTGGCATAGAGGACGCCGCAGAATTCATCGAGGCTGTTCCGCCCCACGGGGAAAACCGTCTGGGGATGTTCCCGGATGAGCCGCAGATTGTGCCTCAGGGAATCCTCCAGATCCAGCCAGAGCATCTGGGTGCGTGGCGTCATGAGCCCGTAGGCGGTCTGGTCGCTGAGATGGAAGATGCGATCCACCATGTCCTGCTCTGTTTTTTCGAAGGTTCCGTCCTCGGTTCCCTGTTCAATGAGATCCTTGACCTCGTCCTCCGTGACCGTTTCCTCAATCTGGGGATTGATGCCGAAGATCAGCAGGATGGAATTGGCCACTCTTGAAAGCAGGGCCACGAAAGGACGGGCAGCCCATGCCAGCATATCCAGCGTGCCGTGGTGCTTCAGCAGGACGTTCTCCGGATATTGCAGGGCAATCTTCTTTGGCAGGAACTCGCCGAGCAGCAGGAAAAGGCAGGTGATGGCCAGGGTGCTGACGGCAAGGGATATGGCATAGGAGTGGGGAAGGAAGGAAACGTGTGTGGCAAGCAGCGGTGCTGCCAGAAGCCCCGTGCAAAGCCCTGAAAGGATTCCTGTCAGGGTGATGCCGATCTGTATGACAGACTGGGTTTCGTCCGGATTCTCAAGAATGATCAGGGCAGCTTCGGCATCGGGATTGTCATCTTCTGCCATTTTTTCCAAGGTACTCTTGTGGCTTTTCGTCAATGCGGTTTCCACAAGGGAGAAGAAGGCATTTGCCAGCGTAAGGGAGATAATCAATGCGAACAGCAACGCAGGGTCAGGGGTTTCCAAGCAGTACACATCCTTTTATTTATAGTGCTTTCAGTATAGCATAGTTCCGATGGTCTTGCTAGGGCGTGTCGAAAAACGTTCGAGATGACAAGTATTTTTGCTTGACAGCAAGGGGATGGCTGTGTATAATAGTCCTCGTGCCAAATGGAAATACAGGATGGGCAGGGGAGTGCCATGGTGGATGAGCTTCTTTATCTGACAGATCTTTTTGACCTGTATGGGGCGCTTCTCACGGAGCGGCAGCGGGACTGCATGGAAATGCACCTGTTTGAGGATTTTTCCCTGGCAGAGATCGGGGAGGAACTGGGGATTTCCCGCCAGGCCGTCCATGACAACCTGCATCGCTCCCAAAAGGCGATGGAGGCATATGAGGAAAAGCTCAGGCTGGTGGAGCGCTACCGGAAGGAACGCGCGGAGCTGGGCGAGATCCATGGGATGCTGCAGAAACTTCGGCAGCCGGGCAATGAAAAGGCTGTGGATGAGATATTGGGCCGACTTTCTTCTTTTCTGGAAAGAGGCCGGGAGGTATAGGATTTGATTTTCGAGAGTTTATCGGAACGCTTGCAGGAGACCTTCAAGAAACTGCGCGGACATGGCAAGCTGACGGAGGACGATGTCAACGAGGCCATGCGGGAAGTGCGGATGGCGCTTCTTGAGGCCGATGTGAATTTCAAAGTCGTCAAGGATTTCATCAAGACCATCAAGGAACGGGCCATTGGACAGGAGATTCTGGAAACACTGACCCCTGCCCAGGTTGTTGTGAAGATTGTCGATGAGGAACTGACGAAACTCATGGGCGGCACCCAGAGCCGCATCAATATGAGCCCGAAGCCCCCGACCGTCATCATGATGGTGGGTCTGCAGGGCGCGGGCAAGACCACATCTGCAGGAAAGCTGGGGCTTTCCCTCAAGAAACAGGGAAAGAGGCCTTTGCTGGTGGCAGCGGACATCTATCGTCCGGCAGCTATCAAGCAGCTCCAGGTGCTCGGTGAGCAGCTGGGAATTCCCGTCTTCACCATGGAGCAGGGAACCGATGCGGTGACCATCGCCAGGGAATCGATTCCTTATTCCGTGTCCCATGCCAACGATGTGATCATCATCGATACGGCGGGCCGTCTGCAGATCGATGAGAAGCTCATGCAGGAGCTTCGGGATATCAAGGCGGGTGTCAAGCCCCATGAGATCATGCTGGTGGTGGATGCCATGACGGGACAGGAGTCCGTCAATGTGGCACAGAGTTTCCATGACAGCCTGGGATTGGATGGCGTTGTCCTCACAAAGATGGATGGCGATGCCCGCGGCGGTGCGGCGCTTTCCATCAAGGCGGTCACCGGCTGCCCCATTAAGTTCGTGGGCATGGGTGAAAAGCTGGAGCCCCTGGAGCCCTTCTATCCGGATCGCATGGCTTCCCGCATTCTCGGCATGGGAGATGTGCTTTCCCTTGTGGAGAAGGCACAGGCTGCCTTCGATGTGGAAGAGGCCAGGAAACTGGAAAAGAAGCTCCGCAAGGACGAGTTTACCCTGGATGATTTCCTCGCCCAGATGCAGCAGGTGAAGAAGCTCGGTTCGCTGGATACCATCCTCGGCATGATTCCCGGCATGGGAAGTGTCAAGAAGCAGCTGGCGGGGCAGGACATCGACCTCAACGGCAAGGAAATGCGCCAGATAGAGGCTATCATCACCTCCATGACACCGAAGGAACGGGCGGACATCAGCATCATCAATGGCAGCCGCCGCAAGCGCATCGCCATGGGGAGCGGCACGAAGGTGCAGGATGTCAACAAGCTCCTGAAGCAGTTCGGTGAGATGCGGAAGATGATGAAGAAGATGAAAAAGATGCAGGGAGGCAAGAAAGGCGGCTTCCCGATTCCCGGGGGGCTTGGCAATCTCAAGCTTCCGTTCATGAAATAAGAATATATGGATACCACTTTAAGGAGGTGAGTTTCACATGGCAGTAAAGATTCGTTTGAACCGCATGGGTGCGAAGAAGAACCCTTTTTATCGCATTGTTGTGGCTGATTCCCGCGCTCCGCGCGACGGGCGCTTCATTGAGATCCTTGGCAACTACGATCCGTCCAAGCAGCCTGCTCTCGTCAATGTTGACGAGGCAAAGGTCATGGACTGGATGAGCAAGGGAGCACAGCCTACGGATACCGTTAAGGCTCTCCTGCGCAAGCAGGGCATCATGTCCAAGTTCGCGGAGTCCAAGAAGAAGGATTGAGGGGGAACATCAGCATGAAAGAAATTGTTGAGGTCATCGCAAAATCCTTGGTGGATCATCCGGAGAATGTTGTCGTGGAGGAAAAGCAGGACGGCAATCAGACGATCCTCGAACTTCATGTGGCATCGGATGACATGGGCAAGGTCATCGGCAAGCAGGGCCGCATTGCGAAGGCGATGCGCACGGTGGTCAAGGCCGCGTCCATGCGTGAGAACAAGAAAGTTACAGTTGAGATTGTATAGGAAATGGCGGCATCCCCAGGAATGCATGTTTTTGGGGATTGCCGCTGTTTCTTTTAAAAATTGAAGGAGGCATATATGGACAGTATCGCAGTGAAAGTGCCAGTGACCATCAAGGCAAAACTGACGGAGAAACTCAAGGAGAGTATCCTTGAAGAGCTGGAGAACAATATCAAGCGGGCAGAGCTGGAGATCCAGCAGATCAACATACAGGAGCGCCGTGTCATCGATGAGAACAAGCCGGACACGGAGACGCCGGAGGGCGCCCAGCAAATGCAGGCCATCCAGCAGCATTTCGGCATGGAGCGCCAGAAAAGGCTGGAATTCCGCGCCCAGTCCCTGGACAAGAAGGAAGAGACGGAGAAACTGGCCATCGGTGCAGAGATCGTGCAGGGCACACTGGAGCGCCAGGTGGAGATCCGTGTCGGGGACAATATGCGTGAAATCATGAATGTGGAAGTGCTGGTAGAAGATGACAAGATTATCGCCATCCGCGGCTGATTCCGGGACAGACAACCGAATCGTCATCGGCAAGGCAGGGGCTCCCCATGGCATCCATGGGGAGCTTCGCATCCAGCCCCTGACGGATTTTGCCGATCGTTTTGACGGGCTCAAGGAAGTCATGGTGGGCAAGGAACTTCTTCATGTGGAAAGCGTGAAGCACCATAAGAAGTTCGTGCTCATGAAGTTCAGGGAATACCCTGTGCGTGAGGAGGCCATGCGGCTTACGGGGCAGCTCCTCACCGTGGATCGCAGCGAGGCAGCGCCTCTTGCTGAAGGGGAATACTATACCTTCGATATCATCGGGCTGGAGGTCTTTGATATGGAGGGAAGGACGCTGGGACATGTGGAGAATGTGCTGCGCACAGGGAGCAACGATGTCTATGCCGTCAAAAACGGGGATGGAAAGGAAATCCTTGTTCCGGCCTTGAAAAAGGTCGTGAAGGAGATTGACATTTCCGGAGGCAGGATGGTTGTGGACATGCTGGAGGAGGAGTAATCGTGCGCATCGATGTGATTACTCTCTTTCCGGAGATGTTTGCGGGCCCCTTCGGCGAGAGCATCATCAAGCGCGCCGTGGAACATGGGATCCTGGATATCCACTTCACGAACTTTCGGGACTTTGCCTTCGACAAACACCGCCAGGTGGATGATTCTCCCTTTGGGGGCGGCAGCGGCATGGTCCTGAAGCCGGAGCCCCTCTTCCGGGCTGTGCGCCATGTGAAGGAAGAGACGGCAGAGTACACAAACCGGCGAATCCTGCTCATGGATCCCAGCGGTGTGCCCTTCCATCAGGATAAGGCAAAGGAACTGGCGGCCTATGAGCAGCTCATCTTCATCTGCGGGCATTATGAAGGCTTTGATGCCAGGATCACGGAAAATCTGGCAGATGAGGCCATTTCCATCGGCGACTATGTGCTGACAGGCGGGGAGCTCCCTGCCATGGTCATCACCGATGCCGTGGCCCGCATGCTTCCGGGAGTGCTTGGCTCCGAGGAATCCGCTCCCACGGATTCCTTTTATCATGGATTGCTGGAATTTCCCCAATACACACGGCCAAGGGAGTTTGAGGAGATGCAGGTTCCGGAAATCCTCTTTTCCGGCGACCATGGAAAGATCCGTGAATGGCGAAGACAGCAATCCCTGAGAATCACGCAAAAAAACCGCCCGGACCTCTTGGAACGGGCGGAGCTTACGAAAGAGGACCGGGCGTTTTTGGCGTCGATTATTTCTTGCGAATGTGCCGATAGACAAGACAGAGATGGCACCCAATAAAAAATGCCATGCCCAGGAGGAAGAGCATGGCGGCGACAGGAGTAGAAGTCCGCTGCCATGCTTCCTCCCCGAAGGTCAGGGTTCCCGCGGCATTGACGAGAAGGAGATAGAAAAACGCCTTTGCCAGGTAAAGCCGGCGGAGTTTTCCCAGCCGCTGGAGCCCAAGGGGGAAGAGGGTGAAACCGAAGGTCTGTACCAGTGTATAGGAAAGTATGTGGGCAATGGTCAAAAGCAACTGTATAAAAACTCCTTTCCCTATTCGTCGATTTTAAGATCATGGAAGGATTCCATGAGATTCGGGATGTATTTTCGGTAGAGACGGCCGGAAAATCCCTCATGGGGAAGTTCGATGAACTTCACGTTTGATGGACAGATGGGCCTGTAGAGCGGATCGGCAATGAGGACAGAGGCGTCAGAGAAAAGAGGCTCCAGTTCTGTCTCGTCAGTGGCGCGCATATCGCCGGGACGAAGAAGGGCCTCCTCGGTCTCTACGGGGCAGATGACCTGTACAGGGCGCCGGTACTCTTCCTCCAGGGCTGCGGCCAGGGAGCAGGAAAAGACGCTTTCGCCGATGAGGAGAACCCTGTTTTCCAAGGAAGAATCATGAGGTGTCGTCGTGGACGGCAGATAGGCACAGATGGAAGAAGGTTCCTGGCAGGAAGGCTCCAGCCGTTGCAGGAGCCTTTTTTTCATGCCTCCAAAGGGGATGCCGACGACATAGGGGATGCCCCATTCCTTTTCCATAACGCGGGCTGCGCCGAGGCCGCCATAACTGACCACGAGATTGACATCCGCCTGATGGGAATCCTGCAGTTCCTCCAGTGTGCTTCCCATGGCCCAACGACTGATGACGGAGAAGCCATTTTCTTCCAGCCAGCCGCAAATGCTTTTATCGCAGCCATTGACGGAGAAATCCAAAGGGGTGAGCCCCAGGACATTGATTCTTTTGTGCTTGCCGGTGGCGGCAGCAGACCTCGGATAGTCTTTGATAATGAGTTTTGCCATTGCCTCCAATGCCAGATAGACGCCCAGTGCATAGTAATGCATGCTGTTGGTGGGGAGGCAGAAGGTGCGGATGCCCGTGTTCTTTTCCACCATGCGGGCTGCAGCCTGAAGGTCGCAGCCGATCAGGGCGGGAATCTGGCTGGCCACGATGCAGATGAAGGCGGGCTTTTGGAGCAGGGCCGTTTCCGTGATATCCTTGATGAGTCGCTGGTCATTGCCGAGAATGGCATCCATCTCGGTCAGCCCGGAAATGTAGATCTGGCTGTCCATGTCGAACCATCGTGGCTCGTCGTGGGTGGTGTAAGTGGAATTGCAGCCGGAAGGGTCATGCATGACCACCATGCCCCCCAGTTCAAAAAGGGCAGAGCAGACGCCGAAGGTATCGGCAGAGTAAGTGGATATGAAGGTTGCAGTCTGTTTCATAAGCAGCAGGGGCCTCCCAGCCCTTTCTGTTGGATCAAGCTTCTCATATCTTTCGGCGTATGGAAGGCCTCGACCATGAGCCTTGTCAGACGGCAAAGCCCATGGAAGCCCCAGAGGCCGCCCCCCTCTATGAGATTCACGAAATATGGAGTGTCATTGAAGTAGGCGGCTTTCTGCCCCAGAGCCAGCAGTTTTTCCCGGGAAGCGCGGTTGAAGAGCCGCATATCCGCATTTTTTGTGGCGATGAGGTCGATATCGCCATGGTGCTCCTGCAGCCAGCGGAAATCTTCCTCATCTTCCCTCGAAACGACATCGGAAAAAACCTGCACGACCCGGAAGCCGTATTGGCAGAGAACCCGTGCGAGATTGAAGGGGCGGAAGGTGAAGGAGAGGTCGATGGCAATGGGGGTTGCCCCAAGGATTTCCTGCGCTTCCCGAAGCGCATCGGAAGCAGCCTGCTGCTTCGCCTGGAAATCCGGCAGGGGAATGGACAGTGTCGTGGCAATCTGCCGGAGCTGACGCAAAATGCTTTCGCTGTCATAGCATTGAGGCAGGTAAAGGAATTCCTGCCCAAGGCGCTCCTTGAGGTCTTTTGCCGCAAGGTGGGTGAAGGGATTCCAGTAGAGATTGAGGCGCGATTTCGCCATGGCCTGGAATTCCTCATAGCTTTGGCAGCCTGTCAGGTCATGCAGGGAAAATCCGAAGGAGGCCAGAAGCTTCATGAGGTCGCAGTCCTTGTCGAGGGGAAGGTTGCTGCCGATGGTGTTGATGGATTTCTCATCCAGCGGCGCCTTTTTCAAGAGACGGTAGATTTCCCGGCGTTCCCTTTCTTCCGGGGTGATTCCCTGTGTCTGGCGGATGGGGTCCATGATGCATTCTGCGAATTCCACCTTCGGGAAACGCCGATGCAGGGTGTCATAGACATAGCGAAGATTGCAGCCGAGAAAATGATGCACGCAGGCAGTGAAAACGAGGACGGCCCTTGGAAGTTTCGGCAGCCGGTGGAGGATGGTGGTGATTCCCTCAATAATGAAGGTTTCGTTGTCCGTGTTTACCATGTCCTTTTCACGGAATTCCAAGGCAGAAAAACGGTGCATGGCCCCCATTTCCGCGGCGGTGAGGACAACGCCCCTCAGACAGCCGGCAGCGCAGATGTAGATCTGGTGGCTTTCCGGCAGGAGCATTCCCGTATGCACGATATTCCATGTGCCGCGGGCAGGGGAAGAATATTCGAGGGTATGGGGAAAGGGAGCAGGACAGGAAGCGTCCCGAAGCTTTACGACGGCGCGGGAGGGCTGGCCATGGATTTTCTGGAGCATGACAACCGCCTTCCTAGCAGATTCTCGGCAGCAATTCTCCCCCGGGAGGCGGGAGCAGAGTCTGGGTGCCGATTCCCGTCGTGAGGACGACCTTTCCGATGTGATCCTCTGTGACCTTTCCGATGACAGATGCCTGAGCGGCATATTGGTTCGCGTGAAGTGCAGCCAGGACAGCTTCTGTGCTCTCATGGGGCACAAACATGACAAGCCGCCCCTCGCAGGCCAGATAGAGAGGCTCCAGTCCGAGCATGCCACATACACCCTTGACCGCAGGGGCAACGGGAATGGAGTCCGCATCCAGTTCCACCCCGATCTTGCTCTGGGAGGCGATTTCGTGAAGGACCGTGCCCACACCTCCCCGCGTGGCATCGCGTATCACATGGATGTCCTTTGCGGCATCAAGGGCAGCCTCGACAGCGCCCCAGAGGGGTGCGCAGTCACTGGTGACATCTGCCGTGATATTGAAGTCGTTGCGGGCCAGGAGGATGGAGCAGCCGTGCCGTCCGATGTCCCCAGTGACGATGATATCATCACCGGGCTTTGCGTTGGAGCCATGGGGATGGACATCCGGCAGCGCTTCCCCGATGCCGGTGGTGGTGATGAAGATGTTGTCCACCTGCCCTTTGCCCGCAACCTTCGTATCCCCCACGACGATGCGGATACCAGCCTCAGCGGCGGTCTTTTCCATGGCAGCAACGATCTTCCGAAGGTTTTCCATGGGAAAACCTTCTTCAATGACAAAGGCGCAGGAAAGGTATTTCGGCCTTGCCCCCATACAGGCGAGGTCATTGACCGTGCCGCAGATGCTGAGCTTGCCGATATTGCCGCCGGGGAATTCCCAGGGGGAGACAATGAAGCCGTCGGTGGTGAAGGCGATTTTCCCGTCGTGGACGGAAAGAAGCGCGGCATCGTCTGCCGTGAGCTCCGGATTGTTGAAATGGCGTACAAAGATATCCTGTATGAGTTCGCTGGTCCGACGGCCTCCCGCACCATGGGCAAGGGTGATGTTTTCCTCCATGAGATGTCCTCCTTATGTTCGCTGACTCTGATAACAACTATGATAACATATACATTAAAAAATACCCCTTCGGACGTTGAAAATCAAGGTTTTTATTTTTATAAAATCATGTAACTTTCTTTTCATGCATGTTTTTTTGTGATATGATAGTAACGTTATTGTATTTCAGGGATAGGAAAGGGGCATGCATTGGATGGCAGCCATTGCTTATGAACTTGTCCATAAAGATGAAAAGACCGGGGCACGGGCTGGTGTCATCCATACGCCGCACGGGAGCTTTCCCACGCCTATTTTCATGCCGGTGGGCACTCAGGCCACGGTAAAGGGAGTCTCACCGGATGAACTGAAAGACCTTGGGGCTGGCATTATCCTTTCCAATACCTACCATTTATTCCTGCGCCCCGGGGTGGAACTGGTGAAGGAAGCCGGTGGGCTTCACAAATTCATGCACTGGGATGGGGCGATCCTCACAGACAGTGGCGGGTTCCAGGTGTTCAGCCTTGGGGAACTTCGCAAGATCACGGAGGAGGGTGTTACTTTCCGCTCCCATATCGATGGGTCCAAGAAGTTCCTGTCTCCCGAGGTTTCCATGGATGTGCAGATGGGGCTTGGCTCGGATATCGTCATGGCCTTTGATGAATGCATTCCCTACCCGGCGGATTACGAGTATGCGAAGGAGTCCACTGCACGCACGGCACGATGGGCCGAACGCTGCAAGATGCGCATGACCTCGGAAAACCAGGGACTCTTCGGCATCGTGCAGGGAGGAATGTACCGGGAGCTTCGGAAACGGAGCGCAGAGGAGCTTGTGGCCATGGACTTTCCCGGGTATGCGGTGGGTGGCCTGAGCGTCGGCGAACCGCCGGAGCTCATGCATGAGATGCTGGACTATTCCACGAGCCTGTTGCCGGAAGACAAGCCGCGGTACCTCATGGGGGTTGGCACCCCGGATTACTTTGTGGAAGCTGTCCTGCGGGGCATTGATATGTTTGACTGTGTCTATCCTACCCGGGTAGCGAGAAATGGCATGGCCATGACCTGGACAGGGCGCCTCGTCATGAAGAACGCGCAGTTTGCCCATGACCATGCTGTAATGGAGGAAGGATGCGGCTGTTATGCCTGTCGGAACGGCTATACGCGGGCCTATATCCGTCATCTTGTACGTTGCAATGAGATTTTTGGGCTGCGGCTCCTGTCCTTGCATAATCTCTGGTTCCTGCAGGCGTTCATGCGGGAACTGCGCCAGTCCATACTGGAGGACAGGTTTTCTGAGTTCCGCAGTGATTTTCTTATGAACTATCATAATGGAAGTAGGAAGGGAGGCTTATCATGAGTCCTGAAGCCATGAATGCTGTGATGACCTGGGCGCCTGCAATCCTCATGGTGGCATTGTTGTATTTCCTGTTGCTGCGCCCGCAGAAAAAGGAGCAGAAGCGCCGCACGGCCATGCTGGACAGCCTGAAGAAGGGGGACAGGATCGTGACCATCGGAGGGCTTTACGGCACATTGACCGAGATACAGGAGCGCATTGTGAAACTTAAGATTGCTGACCACGTGGAAATCGAGATGGCACGTTCTTCCATCCATGCAAATATCACGCAGGAAGAACAGGCGAAAAAGGTATGATGATCATGGAAAAAGACAGAATCCTTGCAGAGAAAAAGAGCTTGAGAAAACGGATGAGAAAGCTTCGCAGCGAGATTCCCGCGCAGGAACGGCAGATCATCAGTTCCAGAATAACGGCAGAGCTTTCCCGCCAGTATTTCTTTCAGGATGCAAATGTTGTGATGGCCTATGCATCCATGCTGGAAGAAGTCCAGCTATATGATTTGATGAAATTTTCCCTGGATATCGGGAAGAAGGTATGCATTCCGTTCATCAAGGGAAATGGCATTATGGATGCCGTGGAGCTTCTCAGCATGGGGGATCTGGTGGAGGATGACTACAGCATCCTGACCGTTTGCGAGGAACGCAGACATATGGTGGATCCTTCCTCCATCCATTGCATCATTGTCCCCGGCACTGCGTTTTCCCCGAATGGGGCGCGCCTGGGACTCGGCGGGGGATTTTATGACCGCTTCATAAAGAACAAGGCGCCCCATGCCTATCGGGTGGCTTTGGCCTTTGATTTTCAGGTTGTGGATGATGTTCCAGTGGAGGATTGCGATATCCCGGTGGATTGCATCATTACAGAAAAACGAACAATTCAATGCAGTAAAAGGTGAAAGACATGGAAGTGAAGATTGGTCTGGCGAAGACGACAAAATATGCCATGAGCCATTGCGGGGACAGCTGTGATATTGCGGAACGGCCCCATGGCGGAATTTCGGCCATCATTGCCGACGGGCAGGGAAACGGGCTTGCGGCGCATCATACCAGCAGCTGGGTGGTGAACAAGGCGGTATCCCTGATTTCGGACGGCGCGAGGGACGGGGCAGTGGCAAGGGCGGTCCATGACTATCTCTATGCGATGAAGGACAAGAAGGTGTCCTGCACCCTTACCATGGTAAGTGCGGATTTCGAGACAGAGACCATGGTCATCAGCCGCAACTCCAACTGTCCGGTCATTGTGAAAACGGAAGATTATGAGACGGTCTACGATGAGGACGTGAATCCCATTGGCGTGCACCGCCATATGAAGCCACTCATCTATGAGCTTCCCTTCTCCCCCGGAATGATGGTGGTTTCCTATACGGATGGCATCAGCCATGCGGGGAAGAAGCGCATGGGAAAAGAAGCGGATTTTGAGAAGATCATGGCGATTGTCCGCGACAACAAGGCAGAGGATGCCGGATTCATTGCAAGATCCATCATGGAATACGCACTGTCCCTGGACAATGAACAGGCCTCGGATGACATGACCGTGGTTGTCATGGGACTTGCGGAGGGGGAAAGACCTTCGCCGAACATCGAGCAGATCGAGGTCAGTTATCCCATTTGAGGGGGCATTCATATGAGAATCGCAATCGTTGGTGTGTGTGCATCGGGAAAGACAACTTTGGTTGCCGGCCTCAAGGCGGCCGGTTATGATGCTTATAATGTGGCACAGGAACATTCCTGCATCCATAATTTCTGGAACAAGCATCATCCGGATTTCCTTGTCATGATTGATGCAACCCTTGCGGCGATTCACAAGCGCCGCAAGGTATACTGGGGAGAGGAGCGTCTCGTGACACAGCACAAGCGGCTGGCCGATGCCAGGGCGCATGCGGATCTCTTCCTCCAGACCGATGAGCTTGATGCACCTCATGTATTAGCAAGAGTTATTGAATTTATTGAAGAAAGGGTTGAAACAGTTGCGAAAGGATAGTCTCATAAAACTGATCGTCTGCATTGTCGTAATCATCGGCGCCTTTTGCGCTTTTGTGCAGCCCTTGGCGTTTTCCATTCGCCAGGGACTGGATCTCCAGGGAGGCACCCATGTTGTCCTGGAGGCAGAGGACACGCCGGAGGCACCGGTCAATGACGATGCGATGCAGCGCGTTGTGAGCATCATGGAGAAACGCGTGAATGAGCTCGGTCTTACGGAGCCGATCATCCAGCGGGAAGGGGAACGTCGCGTTATCATCGAGCTTCCCGGCATCAAGGATCCTGACAAGGCCATCCAGACCATCGGCAAGACTGCAATGCTGGAATTCAAGGATGAGGAAGGGAACACGGTCCTTACGGGAACAGATCTCAAGGATGCCCAGGCTGCCACGAACCAGCAGAACGGGCAGAACGTGGTCAATCTGGAGTTTACCGACGAAGGGGCAACGAAGTTTGCAGACCTGACCTTGAAGAATGTGGGACGCACCATTGCCATCCTTCTGGACGGTGAGGTGCTGACTGCGCCGAATGTCCGCGAGCCCATCATGGGAGGCAAGGCAGAAATCACCGGGCAGAAAACCCTGGAGGAAGCGCAGCAGCTTGCTGTTCTCCTGCGGAGCGGTGCCCTTCCTGTAAAGGTCAACATCATCGAAACCCGGACGGTTGGTCCTTCTTTGGGACAGGATTCGAAGGATAAAAGTAAATTTGCCTTTGCTGTGGGCATTGGTGCGGTCCTTATCTTCATGCTGATTTTTTACCGCATGTCCGGTTTCATTGCCGACGTTGCACTCATGGCCTATACCATCATGCTGCTCTTCCTCTTGAAGGCGCTGGATGCCACATTGACCCTGCCCGGAGTAGCGGGAATCATCCTCTCCATAGGTATGGCAGTGGATGCCAATGTCCTGATCTTTGAGCACTTCAAGGAGGAGTTCCGTCTTGGCAAGAGCCTGCGCCTTGCCATGGATGCCGGGTTCGATCGCGCATTCACGACGATTTTCGACTCCAATATCACGACCATCATCGCGGCAGCCGTGCTTTTCTTCCTTGGTACCGGAACGATTCGCGGTTTTGCCATTACCCTGGGCCTTGGTGTCATCCTCAGTATGTTCACGGCCATTACCCTGACGCAGTACATGCTGAAACTGCTCATTGCCTCAAAGCTGTTTGAACATCCGGCAGCCTATGGGGTGTACGATTTCATTTTTTCAGGGAAGGATGTGAAGAAGGGTGCATAAGTTTGACGTTGCGTCTCGCGGGAAAATATGGTTCATCATCTCCCTTCTGATTATCCTCCCAGGATTTTTCTGCATGGGTACCAGGGGGTTCAATTTCGGCATTGACTTTACGGGCGGCACCATCATCGATCTGAAATTCGAGCAGCCTGTGACAGTGGCACAGGTGCGTGAGAGCCTGCGTCCCTTCGGCATGGATGGCAGCACCATCCAGCTTTCCGGCAGCGATTCCGAGGTGGAGTCTTCCCAGAATGTCATGATCCGTACCGTGGACATGGAAGAAGCAGAGCGCAAGGAGGTCATGGCAGGCATCCGGTCTTCCGTGGGGGACTATCAGGTGATGCGCGAGGAGAAGGTGGGAGCTGTCATTGGCAGCGAGCTGATTCTCAATGCCGTGGAAGCATTGGTGATTTCCTGGTTCCTCATCATTCTCTATGTGGCCTATCGTTTTGAATGGCGTTTTGGCGTCTCGGCTGTGCTGGCGCTCATCCATGATATCATCATCGTTTTGGCCGTTTTTTCCTTTACCCAGAGGCAGATCGATTCTTCCTTTGTGGCGGCAATGTTGACCATTGTGGGTTACTCCATCAACGATACCATCGTCATTTTTGACCGCATCCGCGAGAATCTCAAGCTCCACTTCCGCAAGGGCGGCGATATCTATGAGCTCGTGAACCGTAGCATCTATCAGACCCTGCGTCGTTCCCTTTACACGGTATTCACGGTCATGTTCACTACCTTTGCCTTGTTCTTCTTTGGTGGCGAGACGACCAAGGATTTCGCTTTTGCCTTGCTCGTTGGATTTGCCATTGGCTGCTATTCTTCGATTTTCATTGCCAGTCCCTTGTGGATCTTTTTACGCAATCGGAGCGAGAAGAAGAAAATGCCCAAGGCAGAGCTGGTAAAATAGTGGGGCTTTCTGGATGTTGGCCATGCCAGCATCCATTTTTCATGCGGGCAATTCTCTTTGCCCCATGCAGTTCCTAAGAAGGAGGATAGGTGAATGAAGGAACCTGGCATCCTGTTCATACTCTGCCTGCTGATGTTCTTCATGGGCAATCAGCTGTTGGATATTACGGACCCTGTAGAATCGAATTATGTGATTACGGCAAAGGAAATGCTGGAATCCGGCGATTACCTTTCACCGCGCATTTACGGAAATTATTGGTATGACAAGCCAATCCTGTTCTATTGGGAACTTCTGGCGGCGTTCCGTCTCATGGGAATCCATGAATTCGCTGCCCGCTTCTGTCCGGCCGTGATGGCGTCCATTGGAGTTTTTCTGACATATTTCTTCGGGAAGAAGCTGTATGATGGGCGCATCGGTTTTTTTGCGGCGGTGATTCTTGCCACTTCCATGGAATATTGGTATCTCGCCCATGCCGTGATTACCGATATGACGCTTTTTGTTGCCGTGTCCTTGGCATTGGCCTTTTTTTACTTTGGATACAGCAGGCAGAAACCTCAATATTACTATGGCGCATACATAGCCGCCGCAATTGCGGTTCTTACCAAGGGCCCCGTCGGGTTTTGCCTTCCCGGGTTCATTATTTTTTTGTTTTTGCTTTGGCAACGGGATTTGCGGCATTTTCTGCGGCTCAGGCTTTTTTCCGGAATGGCGGTTTTCCTTGCCGTTGTATCTCTTTGGTACTATCCTATGTATCAGAAGCATGGCTGGGACTTCATCAATACGTTCTTCGGTGTTCACAATGCCCTGCGTGTCTCGGTTTCTGAGCATCCGGAGGTGAATGTATGGTATTATTACCTCGCAGTCTTTGTCGTGGGCTTTTTTCCATGGGGATGGATGGCCGTTCCTGCTACGCTCAGAAAGTATTGGAGGGAGCGGAGGCTTCCTGCTTTGGGCATGAGGGAGCGGTTCCTTCTGGTCTGGGCTGTGACCGTGCCGGTGGTGTTCCAGTGCTTTGCCACGAAGTACATTACCTATACACTTCCCTATATGATGCCGGTGGCCCTGCTGTTTGCCTTGTATTTCCGTGATCATGAGAGAGCGTTTCGCCGTCTTGCTGCGGGCGCGGCTATTGTCTGGACAGTGTGCCTGTTCCTCGTGGCAGCGCCCCTTTGCGGCAAGAACTCCGAGAAGGATGTGGCACCCGTCCTGCAATCCATGGTCGGGGAGGATACTTTTGTGGTTTCCTTCGGCGGCCGCTATCCTGCTTCCCTGGTGTTTTATTCCGGATATACGGTTCATAGGACGGGCACGCCGAAGGAGATTGCCGTCATGTCGCCGAAGGCCATGAAGTGGAACAGCACGAATGTCATGCCGCTCATTTCCCTTGACGAGCTCCCCCGTGACAAGGAAATCCTGGCAGTGGTGTACAAGAAGAAGCAGGAGGAGTTTCTGGAGGTGGCCGGGGAAGACTGGGATCTTGTGGAGGAAACAAGGAATCAGTATATTTATCGAAGAAAAGCCCTGGAGGGGGCAAGTCTGCCTGAGCATGCTGTCGGGGATGCTGCTTCGGGGCAGCGATGATATCAGGCATTGGGAATCGTAGTTTGTTGACGGGAAGTGTGTCACCCTGAAAAAGTGGAATATTTATACGGACGACAAGGAAAAAATAAAGACATTTGCCAAGGAGACCGGGTTATCGGAAAAGATCGCCAGCATTCTCTGGCATAGGAAGATCCAGACCAGGGAAGCTGCGGAGGCATTTCTTGACCCGGAAAACAAACAGGTGTTTCATGACCCGTTCCTCATGAAGGATATGGGCAAAGCGGTGGAGCGCATTCTTGCTGCCATCCGGAAGGAGGAGCAGATTGTTGTCTATGGCGATTATGATGTGGACGGGATTACCGCCACGACGATCCTTGTACGCACTTTGCGGAATCTCGGGGCCAAGGCAGATTATTATATACCGGACCGCCAAAAAGAAGGATATGGGTTCAACCTTTCTTCCCTGCATCGATTGATTGAGGAAGGAACAAATCTTCTGGTATCTGTGGATTGCGGAATCACTTCCGTGGAGGATGTGGCAGCCATTCGGGAGGAATTGGATGTTATCATCACCGATCACCATCTTCCCGGGGTGCAGGTTCCGGATGCATTGGCGGTCATTGATCCCCATCAGGAGGATTGTTCCTATCCGGACAAGAATCTGGCAGGGGTCGGCGTGGCCTTCAAATTGTGCCAGGCTCTTTGGCGGCGGGCACAGGATAAGGAATTTACCGATGACATGGAACTTGTGGCGTTGGGGACGATTGCCGATATCGTGCCTTTGCTGGGGGAAAATCGCAAGCTGACGCGGCTTGGCCTTGCTGCGCTGTCCCATACGCAGTTTCCGGGAATCCAGGCCCTCATAGAGGTTTCTTCCCTGCAGGGCAAGGAGATCAATTCCGGGCAGGTCGGGTTCACACTGGCTCCACGGCTCAATGCCGCAGGGCGCGTTGGAAGCGCCATGGATGGAGTCAGGCTCCTTCTGTCAGAGGACAAGGATGCTGCAAGTGTCGTGGCAACGGCGCTGAACGACGAGAATCTCGAACGGCAGAACATCGAGAAAGACATCCTTGCCCTTGCCGAGCAGCAGCTCAAGGACATAGATCTCTCGACGATGCATTCCATTGTTCTTTCCGGCGAGGAATGGCATCCTGGTGTCATTGGGATTGTGGCATCCCGTCTCGTGGACAGGTATTATCTGCCGACGATTGTCATCAGCCTTCAGGGAGAGATGGGCAAGGGCTCTTGCCGGAGCATCAAGGGGCTTCATATGTACGATGCCCTTTGTGCCTGCGAGAAATATCTTCTTGGCTTTGGCGGGCACTCCCAGGCTGCGGGATTGACCTTGAAGGCAGAGGATATCGAGGGATTCCGGCAGGCTTTTGATGAATATGTGGCAAAGACATTGGAGCCTGAGGATTTTATCCCAACGATTCCCCTGGAATTTGAGATGACACCGCAGGAGATCACTTTTGAACTGGTGGAGGAGATTGCCAAACTGGAGCCTTACGGCATGGGAAACCCGAAACCGCTTTTTGGCTGCCGCGGCGTGCGTGGCAGGGGGGCACGGCCCATTGGCCGGGAAGGGCAGCACCTTGCCTTTGAGTTCGGGAAAAAGGAACGGCCTGCAACGGCCCTTTTCTGGAACAAGAGCGCCTATGTCAATGTGGTGAATGCAGAGGCTATTGACATCGTGTATGTCCCACAGATCAATGAATGGCAGGGGAACAGGAACATAGAACTCATGATTCAGGAATGGGGTCCCGCCGAAACAGAGCAGATCTTTCCGGATCGCGATCTGCTGGTGAAGATATACACCTTCCTCAAAGGCTTGCAATCCAGCCGCAAGACGATTCCCTTTGATGCATGTGTGTTGACGGCAGCCTTTTCGAGGCAGTTTGGGCATATTTCCCTGTACAGCATGAAATGGGGGCTTCAGGTTTTTCAGGAGCTTGGGCTTTTGCATGGGAATCTTGAGGAGAACCGGTATATCCTGCCTGCACCCAAGGGAAAGATGGACCTGATGCAGTCCCCATCCTTTCGAAAACATGCAGAATCCTGAGAAATTATATCAAAGAGCTTGCAGATGTGGTATAATGATATGAAGGCAATGCTCGAAGAGGTGAGTCGGATGAATGACACAGGCAAGGAACCTGTAACAATAGACAATATTATCCAGGCAGTGCAGCGATACCAGCCGAATGCGAATGTCGGGCTTATTCGTCGTGCCTGCGATTTGGCCTATGCCGCCCATGAAGGACAGAGACGTGTCTCCGGTGAGGCATACATCATCCATCCGCTCCACGTGGCGCAAATCCTCACAGAGCTCCATATTGACGACGTAACCATCAGCGCGGCTCTCCTGCATGATGTGGTGGAGGACACGACCTACACCATCGAGCAGATGGAAGAGATGTTCGGCTACGAGGTCGCCATGCTCATTGACGGCGTCACGAAATTGGGGCGTATCGAATACAAGTCCAAGGAAGAACAGCAGCTGGAAAACTACCGCAAGATGTTTCTCGCCATGGCGAAGGACATCCGCGTCATCATGATCAAGCTGGCCGACCGTCTGCACAACATGAGGACGCTGAAATTCATGCGCGAGGATAAGCAGAAGCGCATCGCGCAGGAAACCATAGAAATCTATGCCCCGCTGGCCAACCGGCTGGGTATCTCCAGCATCAAGTGGGAGCTGGAAGATCTCTGCTTGCGTTATCTGGAGCCGGACACCTATTACGAGCTGGTTGAGGGCGTCAACCAGAAGCGCAGGGAACGGCAGGCATTCATTGATGAGGCCATTGTGCAGATCCGGAAAAAATTGGTGGAGGCCGGCATTGACGCGGAAATCAATGGACGGGCGAAGCATTTCTACAGCATCTACAAGAAGATGAAGCGGGACAACAAGGACATCAGTGAGATTTACGATCTCTCTGCCATCCGGGTGCTTGTGCATTCCGTGAAGGATTGCTATGGCGTCCTCGGAACCATCCATGCCATGTGGAAGCCGATTCCCGGGAGGTTCAAGGACTATATTGCCATGCCCAAAAGCAATGGTTACCAGTCCCTTCATACGACGATCATGACCAAGGGGGCACCTCTGGAAATCCAGATCCGCACTATGGAGATGCATCAGGTGTCGGAGTTCGGCATTGCCGCTCATTGGAAGTACAAGGAGACGGGAAAGAGCGTCGGCGCCGGCAGTGACATGGACCAGAAGATGAGCTGGCTCAGGCAGATGGTGAGCCTGCAGCAGGAACTCAGCGATTCCCGTGAGTATATCGAGGCATTGAAGGTGGATGTCTTCTCGGATGAGGTCTTCGTCTTCACGCCGAAGGGGGATGTTATCAATCTGCCCAAGGGCTCGGTTCCCGTCGATTTCGCCTACCGGATCCATACGGAGGTGGGGCATCATTGCGTCGGGGCAAAGGTCAACGGCAAGCTCGTTCCACTGGAGTACAAGCTCAAGAATGGCGATATCGTTTCCGTTATCACAAACAAGGCGAACAATGGCCCCAGCCGCGACTGGCTGAATATCGTGGCTTCTTCCGAGACGCGCAGCAAGATCCGTTCCTGGTTCAAGAAGGAAAAACGTGAGGAAAATATCGAGCGGGGCAGAGAGATGCTCATCCAGGAGGCCAAGCATCTCGGCTATAATCCCAAGGATGTGGTAAGCGATGAACGTCTCCAATTGGTGGCGCAAAAGCTGAACATCCAAAATGAGGAGGATCTGCTGGCGGCCCTGGGATATGGCGGCATTGCCATGCCGGGCATTCTCTCAAAGCTCATCGAGCTGCACAAGGATTCTGTCCGGGAGAATACCCCGCCGGATGTTTCCAAACTTTTGAGCAAGTTCAAGCAGCCGCAAAAGGGGACGGCAAGCAAGTCGAGCCATGGCGTGCTCGTGGAAGGCGAAAGCGGCCTCTTGGTGCGTTTGGCGCGCTGCTGCAACCCGATTCCCGGGGATCCCATCACCGGCTATATCACACGGGGACGAGGAGTTTCCGTGCATCGCTCGGATTGCCCGAACGTCATCAACGATACGAATTTTTCCCGCATGATCGAGGTCAATTGGGATGTGGGACTGGACAAGAGCTATACGGTGGAGCTGGAGATCATCTGCAATGACCGGAATGGTATCCTGTCCGAGATCTTGGCGGTGCCCTCGGAAATGAAGTTCAATATCCGTTCTGTGAATGCGAATCCCAATCGTGCGAACAAAACGACCAATGTCCTGCTGGGGCTTGATGTACGAAATGCCCAGCAGGTTGCCGGCCTCATGCACCGGCTACGCCAGATCAAGGATGTATACAGCGTTGCCAGGGCCATGGGGACTGCACAGGTGTAATAATAAAATAACTCAACTTTCCCAGCATAAATTTTGAAACAATCCCTTGATATACCTGCTCTGGCTGGCAATCCAATTGGTTACTTTACTTTTTATGGTTTCCGTC
>CADCIX010000012.1 GCA_902801565.1 uncultured Veillonellaceae bacterium
CGTAACTATTCAGTCGCCCCTCCTAAGGCCAGCATAGGAGTTCCCTGAAACAGCAATTCCAATGCCCGCAGAGAAGTACAGCCTCTCTTCTTTGCCGTGCTCAAATAGGAATTGAACTTGGCGAAAAGTTTGGCACCTTCATCTGTGCGGAAACAGCCGCTTACTTTCTGCTTGACCTTTGCATGACGCAAATCACGCTCTGCCAGGTTGTTGTCAAACGGCACACTAAAATCACAGAAGAACAGGCAGACTGCCTCATATAGCCGCTCCATGCGCTTTATGAAGGCATTCGCCTTTCCTCTGGCCTTGCGTCACCTTTTTGTCTCCGCCTCCTGCTGTATGGGAGGATGCTGAACCTGCCCTATCTTGACAGCGTTGCTGAAGATTGTCAGGAACCGCCTCATATAGTATTGACCAGGGAGCTGGCACTGATGGTGCATGATGTCATCTCGCGAAGCAGCTGGCTGGCTTTCTTGAAGCTGACAGCGCATTCCGTGACCAGGGCTACTCCCAGGGCTTTGATCTTGTGGCCGTATTGCTTGGAGGCAATAGCATCTGCCGGGAATTCTCCGATTAGCAGCTCATTGTTCCTGCAGGGGCAGAGTGCTTCCATCTGCTGATATTCCGTTCTCTCCAGCTTCACGCTTATATCTATGACATTGCGCCGATTCCGCACACGGAAAGCGCACTCATGCCGCTGCGCGCAGTTCTGGCACAGGCTTGGGAGACAGGCTACCTCAAAATCCACTTTCTGCATCATCTTGAAGCCGTGTCCCTCATGCCCGTTCTGGCCACCTTTTTTCCTGCTGGAAGGCTCACGAAGAGATCCAGAGGCAGGTTTCTTTAAACCGTCCGAGGATGGAGGCTTGCTGCTG
Source organism: uncultured Veillonellaceae bacterium (assembly GCA_902801565.1). Classification (GTDB taxonomy): domain Bacteria; phylum Bacillota; class Negativicutes; order Selenomonadales; family Selenomonadaceae; genus UBA3796. The sequence goes on from CADCIX010000012.1 coordinate 876, forward strand.
TTCTGGCTGGTGGTGTTAAGTTTTGCTTTCAATTCGACAATCTCAGCTTTCAATTTATCGTTTTCAGCCTTGAGTTCAGCAATGACCTTGTCGCGCTTGGCAATTTCATGAGCAGCCCAAGCTTTTAAGGTGGTGATCTCATTTTGGAGCGACAATACCAATTCTTCGAGTTGTTTGCTTTCCATGACAAATCACACCACCTTTCAGATTTTTATCATGTATATCGACAATTCGTTTCAATGTTTCACGTGAAACATTACGTCCTTCCGAACCGTGATTTTCCATGAGATATCATCATTATACCGCTTATTTACTGACTTTTCAATTGATTTATACCGTATTCTCTACCGACAAAAATCCCCTGCCCGTTCACTTGACAGGCAGGGGATCTTATCCAATAACAATAACTCTCTATACGGAAACCTTGGTTTCTTTGTGTGCATTCACTCGCTGCATTCTTGCCAATTGTTCATCGGTCAAAGGCGGAATGTCCTCATAATTGATGGGGCGCTTCCTGGCTTCTTCGATTTCTCGCTTTTGTTCCTCCGTCAAGGGAGGGAATTTTCCGTTCTTAATAATAACCCTGCCCATAATACTTTGCCTCCTCCTTCTTGTTGGCTGGTCGTGCCGATATGATGCGGATAGCATTTTCCCGATCCGTATGCACCACCACCAAAACATCCCTCACGAATCCAATGGAAATATACCTATCCTCTTGGTCGCTGTGCTTCTCATCGTATTCCTCCAAACGGTTTTCATCTGCAAAAACATTCAAGGCGATTTCAAAACTGATGCCGTGTTTCCGCTTATTGATTTCGTTTTTCTTATCATCCCATTCAAAACAAATATCATCTATGATTAGGTTTTCTATGACATTCACCACTCTTTTTCATGCATTGCTTTCCGATACTCCATATATGCAGATAGCTGTTTTCCTCCAGATGCTTCATATGTTGTTATTTCGCCACAAAGAAGAAGAATCCTTCCCGCATTTTGATTCAATCCTATCAGGGATTCTTCCTGAAGCCAACTTTCATTGGATGAGTGTTCTCTCCTTACATAGATATAAGTGCCCATTAAAAAATTTGGTATAATTGTTCTAGCACTATTTGTTGCATTTGACCCATTTACAGCATAAGGAGACACTTATGAGAAACTTATGGATTGCGCTGGCCGTTTCTATCACCGTGAACCTGCTTTGCATGTACGTCAATTACCAGACGTATCAGGAGACGCATTATCTCAAATGGGCCAGCCGAAATCACTGCGGCGAAAGCACCATTGAATTTGCCCCGGGCTGGGAGGCGGTCCATACCTATGCCATGCTGCCGGAGGACAGGGACCTGCACCGTTTGTCATTTGCGCCCGCCAGCCTTGCCTTCTCTGTGATGACGCTCATGCTGGCTGGATGCGCGGTACTCGCCAAACTGTCCACCGGCGAACCTCTCAAGGACTTCCTCCTTCTGTTCCTCGGCTGCATTGCCATACTCTTCAGCTATTGGGCGGTCACGGAACTGTGGGACGAATTCCTTTGAGCCGGCTCTCATGCGCTCTTGCAGCAGGGCCCATCAACCATGTTCCCCCGCAATCACGATGGAAATCCCCACCCCTAATTGCCGGAATTCGTTCCAGTAGGTTTGGGGGATTTCCTCTTTTCCTTTGATGGGATAGGGGATTCCGAGCCGTTGGTACTTGCCCTTCCCCAACGTGTGGTAGGGAAGGATGTCCACCCGCTTTACACAGGCGCCAAGGCTCTTGACCAGTTCCATGCGCTTTCTGACATCTTCCAGATCATCATTGTACTCCGGCACGATCACCATGCGGATGATGAGCATCCGGCCTTTGGCTGCCAGCTTCTTCAGATTCTCCAGGATGCGGGCGTTGCTCCTGCCCGTGCATCTCCTGTGCATGGCATCGTCAAAGGTCTTGACATCGTAAAGCACATATTCCATATCCTCCGTGACGGCGTCCAGCACCTCCCAGGGCACATCTCCCGCCGTGTCCAGGGCACTGGAAATGCCCATCCCGGAGAGTATCTTTGCCGTTTCCGCCACGAACTTCCATTGGAGCGCCGCCTCGCCGCCGGAGAAGGTCACGCCGCCTCCCGTTTCCGCGTAGAACATGCGGTCACGGGCGAGCTTTTCCGCAAGGGCCCGGCTCTCGATCTCATAGCCCACCTCCTGCTGCCGTTCCTCTCCTCCCAAGGAGAAGCGCATGACCTTCTTTCCCGGCAGCATGAGTTCAGGATTGGAGCACCACCGACAGCGAAGATTGCAGCCCACGCAGAACACGGTGCTTCGGATGCCGGGGCCGTCCTTGATGGAATAGCCCTGTATGGTCGATATGAGTCCTTTTTCCATCTTCCTCACCACACATTTTCTGTTCTGGCAATCACCGCATCCTGGGTTTCCGGCATCAGGGAAACGAATTGGGCGCAATAGCCCGCCACCCGGACGATCAGGTCCGTGTACTGCTCCGGGTGTTTCTGTGCATCGCGGAGGGTTTTGGAGTCGATGACGTTGAACTGGTTATGGTAAATGCCCATGCGCTGGCTGGCCCGGAGGAACCCGACGAACTTGTGCAGATTTTCCTCTCCCGCAAGGGTTCCCGGCGCAAAGCGCATGTTGAGGAGCTGCCCTGCCGCCACCTTCCAGTTGGGCAGTTTGGCAACGGAACGGATGACCGCCGTCGGCCCGTTCACGTCCGTGCCCTGTGTGGGGGAGCAGCCCTCGTTGAGGGGGGGAATGGGCATGCGCCCGTCCGGTGTCGCGCCCACATCCAGACCGTTGGGGACATAGGAGGTGATGTTGCTGGTGGACATGGTGTAGCAGCTGATCTCAGGGCCTTTTCCCGTGCGGTCCGTCTTGTAAGCGGGCAAAAGCTCCAGATAGGACTCGAAAATATCCGCCACGATGCCGTCCACCTCGTCCTCGTCATTGCCGAACTTGGGAGCCTCCTTGCAGAGCTTGCGGATGCGCTTTCCATCCTCGCCCTCCCAATTGGCTTCCATTGCCTGCTTGAGCTCTTCCCAGGAAACCTTCTTTTCATCAAAGACCAGTTTCTTGATGGCGGCAAAGGAGTTGCCCAGCACCGCAGGGCCGATGTTGGACTGGGAAATCACATCATACTGGCAGCCGCCGTTCTTGAGGAGCTTGCCCTTTTCCATGCAGTTGTCGATGAAGGCAGAGGCAAAGGGATCGGCATCGTAGATGGCCAGGAACTTTGCCATCTCCAAATCTCCCTTCTATGAAACAGGGCTGTCGCATATGCGGCAGCCCACAACAGTTTCAAAACAGTTCCAAAACAAGCTCTATTACTTCAAGCCCAATACCACCGGAGTGGAACGGTAGCCGATGCCCATGCGGTCAATGCCCATGTCGATGAGCTGGAGGAAATGCTCGCGGGTACGGATGCAGCCGGAGCCCTTGACCTTGATCTTGCCCTCGCCGGCCTCCATCATGGTCTGCACGACTTCGATGGTTGCGCCGACGCACTCGCCGCCCGTGAAGAATCCCGTGGAGGACTTGATGAAGTCCGCGCCTGCCGCCACCGCGCACTTTGTACCGTCAATGATCTGTTGCTTCGTAAGGGAGTCCGTCTCGATGATGACCTTGACCTGGGTGCCATACTTGTGGCAAACATCGACCACTGCCTTGATGTCCCTGGTCACATAGTCGAGATTGCCGCTCCGGAGCTGGCCATAGTTGGCAACAATATCGAGATCCATGATCTTGTACTTGCTGCAATATTCCTCCGCCTGCTTCACCTTGGACTCCGTGGTGGACAGCCCGAAGGGGAAGTCGCAGACCACGCAGATGCCCGTCTCGGTTCCCTCCACCATCTTGGAGACCATCTCCAGTGAGGAAGGATTGATGCAGATGGTGGCGCAGCCGAAGTCGATGCCCTCCTGGGTGTACTTCCTGATGTCTTCCTGCGTGAACTCCGGCTTCAGGACGGACTGGTCGATATAGCGGGCCAATTCCTTCGTAGTCATTTCAGCAGCTTTCTTTGTCGGTTTCATAAACAGATCTCTCCTTTTTGTGTCCATCGCTTTATCTTTGTCTGGCTTTAGTATAAACAGGATAAGCTCTCCTTACAAGCATATTTTGTTCATTTCCTGAGGATTTGAGCCACTTTTCCTTGCTTTTTGTGCGGTTTGCATGATATTCTTGTGACAAATACAACAATCAAACAATTATCCGAAAAATGGAGGTGCCGATGATGCAGGCAAGAAATCGACGGAAAGAGGTCATGGCGACGCTGAAGCATCAAAAGACCGTCTATGTGAAAGATCTGGCAGATTCCCTGGAGGTATCCGACATGACAATCCGGCGGGATCTGCATCGCCTGGCCGACCTTGGCATGGTGACGCTCATCCATGGAGGCGCCGTCCTCAACGAGGGTACGGCAACCCTGGATTCCGTCCGGGCCAGGGCAACGCGCATGTCCAAGGAAAAGAGCGCCATTGCCGCCCGCTGCGCCGGTCTGGTCAAGGAGGGAAATGCGGTGTATCTGGACACGGGCACCACCGTCATGGAGATTGCGGAGGCATTAAAAATGCGCCAGAACATCGTTGTCCTGACGCATTCCCTGCCCATCTGCAATATTCTTGCCAACTCCGAGAAAATCCAGTTCATTTCCATGCCCGGCATCTACAATCCCACACTCAAGGGATTCGTGGGGGATATGACCTGCCGCATGATCCGCAGCTTCCGCATCGACATCGCCTTTCTGGGCATCTCCTCCATCGATCTTGATACGGGCATCATGACCCCCGACTTCCACGACCAGGCCGTGAAGATTGCCCTGACGGAACGGGCCAGCCGAAAAGTCGTCGCCTGCGACCACAGCAAGATCGGCCATGTCTCCTTTGCCCAGGTATGCCCCCTCAATGCCGTGGACATGATCGTCACGGACAAGATGGCAGACAAGGATTTCCTGCGAAGGGCAGAACGCATGGGAGTCGAGGTCGTGGCGGTGGGGTAGAATGAATGGCTGCTTTGCCGCACATCAATCTCTGATTGTTTCACGTGAAACAATTTAATCTTCCTCACCATAGAGCTGCATGGAAGGATCTGATTTCATGAAGTGGGCGAGTTTGCCGATGCCGGCCATGATGTCACGATAATGCTCCGGTGTCAGGGACTGGGGTCCATCGGACAGTGCCTTTGCGGGATTGGGATGGACTTCCATCATCAGGCCGTCTGCCCCGGCTGCAATGGAGGCAAAGGCCATGGGCTTCACCATGCGCCACTTGCCCGTTCCATGGCTGGGGTCCACAATGACAGGCAGATGGGAAAGATGCTTGATGGCAGCAACGGCACTCATATCCAGGGTGTTGCGGGTATAAGTCTCATAGGTGCGAATGCCCCGCTCACAGAGAACCACATCCGAGTTGCCGGAAGCCATGATGTACTCTGCCGCATTGAGCCATTCGTCGATGGTCGCCGCAAGGCCGCGCTTCAGCATGACGGGTTTCCCGCACTTCCCCACTTCCTTCAGGAGGCCGAAATTCTGCATGTTGCGGGCGCCGATCTGCAGCATATCCGCATACTGGCAGACCTTCTCAATCGCCTCCACAACAGTGACCTCTGTGACCACCTTCAGCCCTGTGCGCTCCCTGGCCTCGGCAAGATACTCCAGGCCCTTTTCCTCCAGCCCCTGGAAGGAATAAGGGCTGGTGCGCGGCTTGTAAGCTCCGCCCCGCAGGAACTGTGCGCCTCCGGCCTTGACAATGTCCGCTGCCTCAAAGAGCTGCTCCCTGGATTCCACGGCACAGGGCCCCGCCATGACCACCGGGGTTTCCCCGCCGATTTCCACATCGCCCACCCGGACAATGCTGGGCTGTGGATGGAACTCACGGCTGGCCAGCTTGTAGCTCTTGGAAATGGGAACGCTCTTCTCCACTCCCTTCATAGCCTCCACGGGAACGGATGCCATGCGGGACTTGTCCCCGATGACGCCCACGATTTTCTGGTGGGCGCCCTCCATGACCTTCGCTTCCAGTCCAACCGATACGATAGCATCGATGACATCCTGAATGTTCTTTTGCGTAGCGTCTGAATTCATAATGATTACCATAAAGACCAACTCCCTTTCTGCAAACCCGGAAACAAAAAAGCCCCGTCCTGAAAAGGACGAGGCTCTGCCCGCGGTACCACCTTATTACCTCCCAAAAGAAGGCACTCTATGCGCGTCCATCAACGCGCTCCTCTTGTAACGGCGAGGACTCCGTCACCGCCTACGCCCATCGGGTTCAGCGGGCAACTCCCAGGGGAACTTCGTTGCTCTTCCGTCCACCGGCTCCCAGCCCCCCGGCTCTCTGCAGGACAGACACCCTAACAACTACTTTTCCTGTTCATCGTCTTTCCCATCGCAGATGCAAGCATCTGCTTGAAATTGTATCAAGCATACCACAGAAAATCTCATAGGGCAAGTGTTTTTTAGTATTTAATCTCATTTCTTCTCAAGATGTGTTGGCAAAATGTAAACAATCTCTCATGAAAAGTAAAGAGAATTTATAAAACCATTGACCAAAACAGCAAATAAATATAAAATAAAACATTAAATATGAAACAAAAAGGTAAAACATAAAGAGGAAACATAAAATGACGGAAGAAGAACTGCAAGAAAAGATAAAATATGTGCAACAAGTAAAATCCGAATCCCAAAATCTGGAACTAAAGGCGGCCAAAGAAGGTTGTCCCAAACGGTTATACGATACCCTCTCCAGCTTTTCCAATCAGGATGGCGGTGGTATCATTCTCTTTGGCATAGATGAAGAAAACAACTTTGCCCCAGTCGGCGTATATGATGCACAGGACATCCAAAAGAAAATCAATGCACAGTGTCTCCAGATGGAGCCGGTTGTACGCCCTGTAATGACTGTAACAGAATTTGAGGGCAAAAACTTTGTAGCAGCAGAGATTCCGGCCCTGGACATTGCAGAACGCCCCTGTTACTACCGCGGAACAGGCCGCATCAAAGGTTCCTTTGTACGTGTAGGTGACAGCGACGAGCACATGACAGAATATGAGATTTACAGCTATGAGGCTTTCCGACGAAAATACCAGGATGAAGTGAGGACAGCAGACCGTGTAACCATGGCCTCCTTGGACACGAACAAGCTGAATGAATGTCTCCATCGCCTGCGCTTGGACAAGCCCAACCTTTCCCAGCTATCTGATGCGCAGATAGAATCCCTTATGAGCATTACCAGAGAAGACGGCATCACCCTATGGGCTGCCCTGCTCTTTGGCCTATACCCTCAGGCATGCTTTCCCCAGCTTTCCATCATAGCCACGGTAGTGCCAGGACTTCAAGTGGGAGATTCAGGCACAAGCGAAGAACGGTTCCTCGACAATGAGCGGATCGAAGGAGATCTGCCCCAAATGCTGGAACGCGCCATGCAGTTCGTCCGCCGGAACATCAAGAGCAAGACAATCGTGAATGAGGCCACCGGCAAGCGTGAAGATCGCACAGAGTATCCTATGAAGGCCGTACGTGAAGCCATACTCAATGCACTGGTACACCGTGACTACAGTATACACACAGAGGGGATGCCTATACAAATCCAGCTGTTCGATGACCGGCTGGAAATCCGCAGTCCCGGCGGACTTTATGGCAGGATTGCAATCGATCAGCTGGGCAAAGTGCAGCCGGACACCCGCAATCCCATGCTGGCCACAGCCATGGAAACCCTGCATATCACAGAAAACCGCTATTCCGGTATTCCAACCATCAGGAACGAAATGGCACGATTTGGCCTGCCTCCTGCAGAACTGGAAGATATGCGCGGCACCTTCATTGTCAGGCTTCGAAAGCAATCACAACCTATAGTATCTGCTCCTCATTCCAATAACGACAGAAAGGCAGCAGACCTGCTCGACTTTTGTCGGCAACCACGAAGCCGGGCGGAAATCAGTGATTTTCTTGGTATAAAGACCATCGGGTATGTCATGCAACAATACATAAAGCCTCTGCTCGACTCAAATCAACTGCAAATGACACTCCCTGACCAGCCTCGCAGCCACAAACAGAAATATGTAAAAACGTCAAAGACAGCTGAAGAATGTTTCACGTGAAACATTTTCAAATCCATCGGTGAAAGGATGCAATGGCCAATCCCAGGCAGATGGAAAGAAGCATGGACAGCAGGAACACCCGAAAGGAGTCCCATCCTGTCACGGTCCACTCGGTTCGCCAAGCATTGAGTACCACAGCGAGGTTTGCCACATGAAGGGCAATCAGGATAATCATGAAATATGCCATATCGCTACCTGTCCTTTTCCATTTCGAGAGTTCCGCTATCCCAACCAAGGATACCTGCTACCTTGTCCTTGAGGTAATCAGCGATCTTCCCGGAGCCGGCTTTCGTTGGGTGGGTGTTGTCCCCTATATAATCGCTTTCCTCCAACAAGGCTCCATGTTCATTGATTGGAATGAAGTAGATGTTCCGGTCCCCCTTCTTGTTTTCCTCCCTGACAACCTGCTCTATCCACTTGCGGGCATCAGGGCCGATAACGGAGGGAATCGGCTCCGTGCAGATGATGGGCTTCCCTGGGTTCATTTCGCGGACAACAGTGACAAGATTCCTGTAGCCTTCCTTGAACTCACTGGAGGTCGGTTTGCGTTCCTTATCGGAGAAATCATTCGTCCCGATTGCCAATATAACCGCATCCACCGGAAATCTTTCCGTATCCCATATCAGGTGTTCCTCATCGAAACGATTGGAAAAGAAGGTCCATGGGTAACTGTCGCTTGCATGGACGCCCCTATCGGGCCATTCCCCTGCATAGTTATGTACCACCCCTTGGCCGGATTTCGCGATGACGCTGTAATCCGCCTCAAGCATCCGCGCCAATTGTGGACCATAGGACATATCATTGTCCTCCACATCATGGTATTTTTTACCAGTCCGCTCGCCATCGTTCCACGCCCCTGCCATGATTGAGTCACCGACGAATTCCAGCCGACGTTCCTTCAAGGGATCCGGGGCTGCAAGCCCTGATCCATCATCCACCGCAAAGCCGCGGAACTCACTGATGCCTGCCTGCCCTTCCGTTGAGCGGACAAAAAGCACCTTATGTTCCCCCATCGCAAGATCCTTCGCAAGGACCGTATCCTTTCCCTTCGGCTTCAAGCGTCGGAATTCCCCGCCATCAATACTGACGCGCCACCAGATTCCATCCCCTGAGATATCTGCCTTGAGACTGGTGCCGGTAAAATTTGCCTTGATATAGGTTGCACCATACCCGCAGCGATAGACCCCCTCCTGGGCATCCCAACGGCCAAAATACTGGATCTCCGGGGAATCGGCAGGAATCTCTGCCGCATATCCTGTAAATACGCTTGCACTCATAATGGCAAGTGATAAGATAGAACTGCCCAGAAGCGTACGTAAGTATCCCATTCCATATCCATCCTTTCCATCCCTTGATTTCTAGCATTTCCTATATTATAACTCATTGTTCAGATTTTGCCGACAACAAAATCTGCAAGAAAGGGGTGTTGAATATCGTATGGGACAGCATCCCCTTTACCTAAAGACAATGACAATAATATTTTTGTTATGTATATGATATGATTTATATACTGTAATTTAGTGTAAATTACAGTATATAGCACTTATTGTAATTATAATATTAAATATATAGTGTAATAAAATAGATAACAAGGATGAAATGCTAACGCACATTCAGCCTCGTCTATGGAAAATTCTAACGCCGCTTGGCCTTATGGCAGGAGAATCCCTTTCTTTCTTGAATATCTATACTATATGAGTTGGTTTCAGATGGAAACGGAGATGATATCATGATACAAAAAATCAGCAAAAGCCTTCTCTTTATACTGTTTGGGTGCGTCCTATTTCTTCAGCATACTGCTTCCGCCCATGAAGCGGATTGGGGCTCTGCGCCGCATTTCAGCGACCAACAGGAGTTCATACAATATATCATAGAATGTAATAAGAATCTGCAATCAGAAATCGCCGTGGTCTTTGATGATATGTACGTGGATGAGGATGAGCTTTTTGATATTGCCCCGATTTGGGCAGGAAACATAACCCTCGTCAATTATGACGGCAGGGATTCCTATGTAACAGGAAGCTTCACCCATACCCCCGGGGAACGTGTAGCGTATGCATATCTCAATGGAGACACGTCATTCCTGGAGGATGATGAAATCCAGCTTTACAACGAGGCTGTGGATATCGTCAATGAGGCAAACGCACAGCCCACGCTTCTTCGGACAGAGCTCCTTCTTCATGACATTCTGGCTGACCGCATCACCTACTTTACCGAGCCCACGGTTGCCTATCTTGCGCCATATTCCGCCGCCAGCGGGGCAATCCTTGACGGGCAGGCGAATTGCCAAGGGTATTCCGACGCTTTTATCATGCTGGCAAGGATGTGCGGAATAGATGCAAACAGGATCAACGGCCATGCAGGCGGTGGAAGGCACACATGGTCTGTCGTGTACCTTGATGGCAACAGCTACTTTGTTGATGTCACCTTTGATGATGCCTCATTCCACATGAATGACATAGATTTCACGGATCACATTTACTTCAATGTCCCCAGGGATGTCATCTCAGGAAGCCATTCCTGGGATTGGGCCGTCGAACCTCCCGGCCTGCAGGAATATCCGGATGAGAATTATTACTACACGACCAGCGAATATGACCGGACCCACGGGAAATATTTCGGCATGTATGCTTCGACAGCAGAGGACGCTTTACAGAGAATCGCAGATAATGTCGTGAGCAATGGATGGAGATTTTCTTATGCCATGTGTCCCTATGATGATGAATACAACGATGCGAATTTTTCCAATTCTTATCTGCTGAATGATCTTTTGCCGTACGATGGATGGTATTCCACCATGAATATCAACACATGCGGAAACTATATGTTCTTTACGACGGATACACATCATTAAGAAACAAGGCATGTTTCACGTGAAACATTTTGAAGGAGGCCGCCATGCCCATCTACAATGCTCCCCTGATGAAAATCGACCCAAAGGAAACACGACGCTATGCCGGCCTCATGAAAGCGGAGAACTTTGAGGAAAGCCGCATTGAAGAAGCCTGTGAAGAAGCTCTTCTCTTGGCCATGCCGAAAGGAATCTGGGAGATATACGACTACGACTGCAACACCCAAAGGATAGCAACCGATCCCCCCTTCACCATCCTTGGCGAAAAAATAGGAGGGCATCTCGCGGGATGCGACAAGGTCATCCTCCTTGCTGCCACCGTTGGCGAGGACATCGAGGAAACCGTGACAAAACGCTTCCAGAAGGGCGACTACGCCTTTTCCGTGCTCCTGGATGCTGCCGCCACAACGGCAGTGGAACAGATCGCGGATGCCATGGAAAAGGCCATCCGTCCCAAGGCTGCCGCCAAAGGCTATGACATGCGCTGGAGGTTCAGCCCGGGATATGGAGACTGGCCCCTGGAACAGCAGCCGGATCTCGTTCGCCTGAGTCATGCAGAGAAAATCGACATATCCCTTTCGGAATCCCTCATGCTCATGCCGAGGAAATCCATCACTGCCATCATCGGATTGTACAAGAAAGACATCACAACAACAAAAGCTCCTGCACATACACCAAAGGGCTGCGCAGCCTGCGATAAGCTGGACTGCCCCTCCCGCAGGGCATGATATCGATACAACACAGACTGAGGAGGACTCATATGATCCATATATTCGACGGTGCCATGGGCACCATGCTGCAAGCAGAAGGACTTGCATCCGGCGCCTGCCCGGAGTCCATGAACATCGAGCACCCCGATATTGTCCAAAAAGTGCATGAGGCATATATCGAGGCAGGTTCCACCATCATTGAAACGAACACCTTCGGCGGAAGCGCATTGAAACTGGCCCATTACGGCCTTGCAGACCGCATGGAGGAAATCAATATCGCCGCGGTAAATATCGCCAAAAAGGCCGCCGGGGGAAAGGCAAAGGTTGCAGGTTCCATGGGGCCAACAGGCCGCTTCATCAAGCCTCTGGGAGACCTTGATTTCGAGGAAGCCTATCAGGTGTTCCATGAACAGGCCGCTGCCTTGGCAAAGGGCGGCGCAGACTATATCATCATTGAGACCTGCATCGACCTCCAGGAAATGCGGGCAGCGCTTCTGGCAGCAAAGGATGCCTGTGACCTCCCGGTCATCTGCCAGCTTTCCTACAGCGAGGATGGACGGACGGTCACAGGAACGGATCCCCAATCCGCCGCCGTCACCCTCTCCGCCATGGGAGCCGACATCATCGGCGTCAACTGCTCCCTTGGCCCGGAACAGCTTGTGCCCATTGTCAGGACACTGGCCGAGAACTGCGATGTTCCCATCAGTGTCCAGCCCAATGCCGGCATGCCCTACCTTGAGAACGGGGAAACAAAATTCCCCATGGGGCCGGAGGATTTCGGCACCTGGGGAGCAAAACTTGTCGAGGCCGGCGCAACCTTTCTCGGTGGATGTTGTGGCACGACACCGGCTCATATCACGGCACTGGTCAAAGCACTCAAGGGCATTTCTGAACCGGAGCGGAAAAAAGAGGCCCGCCCCCTCATCCTCTCCAGCCGCAGCAAGACCGTTGCCATAGACAAAACCCTTCCCACGCGTCTCATTGGAGAGCGCATCAATCCCACGGGACGCAAGAAGCTCGCCGCAGAAATCCGTGAGGGTTCCCTGCTCTCCGTGAAAAAGGAAGCCGTGAACCAGGTCAAGGCAGGTGCCCATCTTCTCGATGTGAACATGGGTGTCGGCGGCATCGACCAAAGTGCCGCCATGAAGCGGGCTGTCATGGAAATCGCCCAGATCACCGACGCGCCTCTCGCCATCGACACAGGGGATGCCAAGGCTCTGGAAGCAGGGCTCCGCGCCTACCCCGGACGCGCCCTCATCAATTCCGTCACAGCGGAAACCAGCCGCCTGAAGGAATTCCTTCCCCTGGCAAAAAAATACGGTGCTGCCATCCTCTGCCTTCCCATCACAGATGATGGCGTTCCCAAGACGGCAGAAGAACGCATCAAGGTCATGGGAACCATCCTCAAGGCAGCCAGGGAACAGGGGCTGCGGGATGGTGATTTCCTGTTGGATTCCCTTGTGATGACGGTATCTGCCGATGCCAATGCCTGCCATGAGGTACTGGCCACCCTCAAGGGCTACCGGAAGGAGTACGGCTATCCCTCCACCATGGGACTCAGCAACATATCCTTCGGCCTTCCCAACCGTCCACTCATCAACAGCACCTTCTTCGCCATGTGCCTCGCGGCGGGACTGGATGCCCCCATCATGAATCCCTATGACGAGGCCATGCAGAACGCCCTCATGGCAAGCGCCGCCCTCCTGGGAAAAGATCCCAACGGGCTTGCCTTCAGCAAAAACGAGGCAAACCTCAGCGTCCCCAAAAAGGCTGCCGAGGCCAAGGAGATCACGACGGATGTCCTCTCTGCCATCAAGCTCGCCGTCATCGACGGGGAAAAGGACAGCATTGCGGAGCTGGTGGAAAAGGCCATACAGGAAGGCCATGATACCAATGAGATCACGGAAAAGAGCCTGACCGCTGCCATGACCGATATCGGCGAGGATTTCGGCGCAGGGCGCATGTTCCTGCCCCAGGTGCTCCTTTCGGCAGAGACCATGCGGGAAGCCTTCAACAAACTCAAGGAACTCCTCCCCGCCCAGAACACTGCCGACAAGGGAACCTTTGTCATCGCAACGGTGAAGGGCGACGTCCATGATCTCGGAAAAAATATCACAGGGGCGCTCCTTGCCAACAGCGGCTTCAAGCTCATCGACCTCGGCAAGGACGTGGATTCCCAGGAGATCGTCAAGGCCGCCATCGAAAACAGTGCCGATATCGTAGGCCTGTGCGCTCTCATGACCACCACCATGGTGCAAATCGACAAGGTCATCAAGGAACTTCACGAAGCCGGCTCCAAGGCGAAAGTCATGGTAGGCGGAGCCGCCCTCACACAGGAATACGCCGATGCCGCCGGAGCCGATGCCTACGCTGCCGATGGCGTAAAGGCCGTAGAACTCGCCAAGGCAATGCTGGAAAATAATTGATAAAAATCTTTATAAAGTTATTTTATCCCAAATTAAAAATCCCGAAAGCCCTTTCTTTACAAGGACTTCCGGGATTTTCTTCTTATCTCGGATATTTTTGGTCAGAACTTCTTATAAAGTATGCGGCAGGCGTTCAGCACGCAGAGCACGGACACACCGGTATCCGCAAATACCGCAGCCCACATGGAAGCATAGCCGAAGAGGCCCGCTGCCATGATGATGACCTTGACCACCAGGGCAAAGACCACGTTCTGCCAGGCCACACTGTTGACTGCCTTGGCAATGGCAATGGCCTTCGGGATGGCCCCCATCTCGGAATTCATGAAGACCACGTCCGCCGCCTCAATCGCCGCGTCCGCGCCACTTCCCATGGCCGCGCCCACATCTGCGCCGGCCAGCACGGGAGCATCGTTGATACCGTCGCCTACGAACATGACGCCGCCGTATTTGTTGCGCAGGGCGTTCATTTCTTTCAGCTTGTCCTGGGGCAGGAGTTCCGCCCGCACTTCCTGAATACCGGCGACACTTGCCACGGCTTCCGCTTCCCTCCGGGCATCGCCGGTGAGCATGACCGTTGTCAGGCCCAGCCCGGCAATCTCTGCCACGGCCTGTTTGGCATCCTCCTTCAAAGTATCGTTGATGAAGATGTTGCCCAGGAATGTCCCATTCTTTGCCACCAGCACTTCGCTGCCGTAAGCTGCAGGCTGGTAGGCACGGTAATCGATCTTGTAGCGGTCCATGAGGCGGGTATTGCCCACCAGGAGCACATCCTTGCCGAAATAGGCCACCAGCCCTTCACCGGCAATCTCATCAAACCGGTTCGGGCGCTCAATGGGCAGGTTCCTCTCTTTGGCCGCAACCACGATGCTGACCGCAATCGGATGGGTGGAAACCTGTTCCGCCCCGGCCGTTGCCTGCAGGATCTCATCCTCACTGGCACTACTGGTCGTGACGACCCGCTGCACCACGAAGTTGCCCTTGGTGACGGTACCGGTCTTGTCCATGACAACCGCTGCCACATTCTTCAGCATTTCCATGGCGTTGCCGCCCTTGAACAGGATGCCCAGCTTGGAACCGGCACCGATGCCCGCAAAGAAGGACAGGGGAACGGAGAGTACCAGAGCACAGGGACAGCTGATGACCAGGAAGGTCAGGGCCGTGTAGATCCATTTGTGCCAGTCGCCGGTGACCAGGGAAGGCACGATGGCCACCAGAAGGGCCAATGCCACAACGATGGGAGTATAGACCCGTGCAAAACGGGTGATGAATTTATCAATATAAGGTTTGTTGGCCGCTGCGTTTTCCACAGAATCCAGGATCTTGGTCACCATGGATTCCTGCAGTTCCTTTTCCACGCGGATCTTCAGCATGCCGGAAGTGTTCACGCAGCCGGAGAGCACCTCGTCGCCGTAGGATTTGCGGACGGGCACCGGCTCACCGGTTACCGGAGACGTATCCAGCAGGCTTTCGCCGTCGATGACAATGCCGTCCAGAGGGATGCGGTCCCCCACGCGCACCAGCAGGATGTCGCCCACCCGGGCTTCCGCGGAAGGAATCACCTTCACATCTTCGCCAATCAGCAGATTGACCACTTCCGGGCGCATATCCACCGCGTCCATGATCTGGTCGCGGCTCCTGTCCGCAGCCCTGTCCTGGAACCACTCGCCTACCCGGTAG
Source organism: uncultured Veillonellaceae bacterium (assembly GCA_902801565.1). GTDB lineage: Bacteria > Bacillota > Negativicutes > Selenomonadales > Selenomonadaceae > UBA3796. The sequence continues at coordinate 16,624 of CADCIX010000012.1, forward strand.
AAGAAGATAACGCCTACCGCTTCCTCCCATGCCTGAATGGCAAAGGCGCCCAAGGTGGCTACGGTCATCAGGAAGTTCTCGTCAAAGAATTCGCCCTTGGCCAGGTTCTTCAATGCGGTAAGCACGATCTTCCAGCCCAGGATCACATAGGCGATGACCAGGAAGTACATGTGGTATTCTTCCGGCACCAGGCCCAGCCATTCCGTCACAATGAAGATGGCGCCGCCTACAACCAGTTCAAAAAGTTCTCTGGCGTTTTCTTTGAGGAAGGATTTCTTTTCCCTTTCCCGTTCCGGAACAGCTTCCTTGCGTTCCACGATGGTCACGCCATCCTCCACCTTGTCGGCAGCCTCCTGCATCCTGGCAGTGAGGCCGTCATAGCTGCGGGCGGTAACACGCAGTTGGCCGGTAGCGTATACCAGCACCGCTTCCTCCACTTCCGGCAGGGCCTTGATGGCATCCTCCACCTTGCCGGCGCAGACCGCGCAGTCCAGGCCCTGCACCTCATAGGTGCGGGATTTCCCAGCGCCGAACTGCTCTTTTTCGGAGATCTTCACGCCCTCTTCCACCCGGTCGGCAGCCTCCTGCATGAGGGGCAGCAATCCATCGTAGCTGCGGGCGCTGATGCGAAGCTGGCCGGTCTCATAAACCAATACCGCTCCATCCACAATCGGCAGCGCAGCAATGGCATCCTGTACCTTTACGGAGCAGGCGGCGCAATCCAGGCCTTCCACTTTATACACACGGTATTTCTTCTGGGCAGTGGCGCGAACCCGTTCCGTAATGATGACGCCGTCCTCCGCTTTTTCGGCAGCCGCCTGCATTTTGGGCAACAGGCCGTCATAATCATCCGCGGTAACGCGCAACTGGCCGGTTTCGTAGACCAGGGTAGCCATCTTTACGCCGGGAATGGCGGCAATGGCATCCTGCACCTTGATGGAGCAGGCGGCGCAATCCAGGCCCTTTACGTTATAGGTGCGGAACTTGCTGGACGTTTCCGGTCCTTCATCCCTGGGAACCACTGTCACATAGGACAGGAAGGAACGGCAGATCTCCTGAAACACCGGCAGCATGGCGTCCGGATTCTTGGCGGAAACGCGGAGCTGTTTCGTGCTGTAGCTGACAGAGGAATAGGATACGCCCGGCAGGGACTTGATCTTATGCTCAATCTTCGAGGCGCAGATGGGGCAGTCCAGATTGATCAGGCTGTAAACGCGCTTGACATTGTCCGCATCCGGCATCCGGCACTTGCAGTGGGCCAGACTTTCCCCGCAAAAATCGCAGTACTCTTCGTGGGAATTGCAGACCTCACAGTCACATGCGTCCGGATGGCCGGGCACATGCGCCTCATGGGTATAAGAAGCGTTGTGGTGCACCAGCTCATGTTCGCTGTGATCATGCACCTCGCAACAGCTGCAGCCATCACCGTGGTCGTGGTCGTGCCCATGGTCATGCCCGTGGTCGTGCCCGTGGTCGTGCCCGTGGTCATGCCCATGGTCGTGCCCGTGGTCGTGTTCATGGTCATGCCCATGGTCGTGTTCATGGTCATGCCCGTGGTCGTGCCCATGGTCATGCCCGTGGTCGTGCCCATGGTCATGCCCGTGGTCGTGTTCATGGTCATGCCCGTGGTCGTGTTCATGGTCATGCCCGTGGTCGTGTTCATGGTCATGCCCATGGTCGTGTTCATGGTCATGCTCGTGGTCGTGTGGCATCTTGCCATCCCCTTTCGCAAATATACGAATATAAACCCTAAATTGTAGCTATTACAAGATAAAACATTTACTCTATCGGTTTCGTTTTTCGAAAAGCCGCGCCAAAAACGATCAGCCGGAAAAACCAATCCATGAACATGGCATACCATACCCAAAGTACGTCTTTCCCAAGCCATGCCACAAAGATATAGGCAAAACCGAGTCGAAAAACAAGCATCGCACTTATGGCGACCAGCATAGGAAAGACTGCCCTGCCGATTGCCCGGAAATAATACGGAAGCAGGAACGCAACGGGCCATAGGATCATCGCCAGCGAATGGGCCAGAAGAAGTTCCTCCGCCATATACGCGGACTGAGAAGAAAGATGATAGAACCCGACCCAGATGTTCCTTCCAAAGATCATGACAGCACAGATGGGAAGCAGTCCTGCGTAATTCAGCAAGGTCAAGAGCTTTGTATAGTCTTTTGCCTGTCCCAGTTCACCCGCTCCCCTGCATTGCCCGACAATGGTCATCATGGCAGCGCCCAATGCGTTTCCTGGAAGATACAGGTAGGTCACCAGGTTGCCCGCCACAGCATAGGCGGCAATGGAAGCCGTGCCCAGCGTGGACACGAGGCTTTGGAGCAGCACTTTTCCCACATTGAACAGGCTGCTTTCCACGCCGCTTGGAATTCCGATGGAAAGGATTTCCCGCAGGATCCTCCCGTCCAGCTTGCATTGCCCGAAGTTGTCAATGCGAAGCGCATTGTCCGACGACTGGAGAAAGATACAAATGACAGCAGCGGCAACCATCCGGGAGAGCAGCGTAGGAATCGCAACCCCCTCCACACCCATGCCCAAGCCGAAAATGCACAGCACGTCTCCGGAAATATTCAGCAGGTTCATTCCGAGGGAAACCAGCATGGACAGCCTCGTATTCCCCACCGCGCGGAAAATGGAAACCGCCGAGTAGTAAATCGCCAGGAAGGGGAAAGAGACTGCGGTAAACCGCATATACACCTCCGCGTCCCGCATGACCTCCGGCGAAACCGTACCAAAGAGAAGATGAAGGATAGATTCCTCGCCGAAGAACAGCAGGAGGGACAAAAGAAGCATGAGGAACGTCGTCACAGAAAAGAGCTGTCCTCCGCTTTTTTTCGCCAAAGCATAATCTCCGCTGCCGATGTACCTGGCGCAGACAACAGTCCCGCCCGCAGTCATGGCAAACAGGAATTGAAGAACCAAATGATTGATGGAATCCACCAGGGAAACGCCCGAAACCGTCGCCTCTCCCACAAAAGCAACCATCAAGACATCGACCATGCCGACCAAAACGGACAAAAGCTGCTCCACCAGCAGCGGCCAAATCATCTGCAAGAGCTGGCGCCAGCTGAACATTCCTTCCTTACCGCCCATTGCACCATCCTTCCTATTTCGCAAACCGATGGCAGGCCACCTTGTGACCCGGTTCGATCTCCACTAGTTTCGGCTTTTCCTGTGTGCAGCGATCCTGGCAATCCGAACAGCGGTTGCTGAAGGGACAGCCCGGCGGCAAATCCAGAGGACTGGGGGGTTCCCCATTGATGTTCTCGATTTTCCTGGAAAAATCCATCCTGACATCAAACACAGAGTTCAAGAGCGCCCTGGAATAGGGATGGCAGCAGACATCGGAAAGGCCTTCCCCCGGCATGACCTCCACAATATTGCCCAGATACATGACCGCCACCTGATGGGAAAAGGACTCGATGAGGGCAATATCATGGCAGATAAAGCCAATGGAAATGTTCTTCTCCCTCTGCAGACGGGTGACGAGTTCGATGATCGTTTTCTGCACGGAAACGTCCAGGGCACTGGTAGCCTCGTCCATGACGATGAACTCCGGCTCAAGGGCAATGGCCCGGGCGATTGCCACACGCTGGCGCTGGCCGCCGGACATGTTATGGGGGTACCGGTCCGCAAAATCCCCCGGAAGCTCTACCAGTTCCAGGAGTTCCCGCGCCTTCTTGTCCATTTCGGACCGGCGGATGCGGTCAAAGTTTAAGAGCGGCTCGCAGACGATCTCCTTGATCTTCATTTTGGGATTGAAGGATGTGGAGGGGTCCTGGAAGACCATCTGGATATGCTGGCGGTTCTCGTGCAGCTCTTTCCCCTTCATTTTCGTGATATCCTTCCCATGGAAGAATATCTCACCCTCCGTGGGAGTGTCAAGGCTCACCAGGAAGCGCATGAACGTACTCTTGCCGCAGCCGGATTCGCCAACGATGCCCAGTGTCTTTCCCTTATAGAATTTCAAGTTCACATCATTGCAGGCGGTCAGCATGCGTCCGTCATTGGTAGGAAAGCGACGCGTCACATGACGCGCCTCAATCAGAAGATCCTTTTCATCAAACATAGCGTCTACCTCCCAAAGTCGGCACCGCATCCAGGAGAAGCTTGGTATACGGATTGGTTGACTGATGGAGTATGTAATCTCGTTCCCCCCGGTCAACGACCTCACCGTGCTTCATGACCACGATCTTGTCGCCCATATAAGCAGCTACCCCAAGGTTGTGGGTTACAATGACGATGCTGGTTCCATACTCGTCGCGAAGCTCCATGAACTGCCGGACAATCTGCGCCTGGGTCGTCACGTCAAGGGCCGAGGTGGGCTCATCGGCCAGGAGGAGCCTGGGCTGGTAGGTCATGCCCATGGCAATTCCGACGCGCTGGCGCTGCCCACCGGAAAGCTGGAAGGGATAGGAACGCATGATGCGGTCCCCATCCGGAAGACGCATCCGCTCAATCATTTCGACGCCCTTCGCCCAGGCCGCCTTCCTGGAAAGTTTCTCATGGGTAATGATATATTCCACATAGCTGTCCCCGATCAGCCGCGTCTGGTTCATCATGGTGCCACTGTCCTGAAAGATCATGGACACATCGAGGCCGCGCAGACCCCGCCATTCCTCATCCGTCAGGTTCAGCAAATCCGTGCCGTCGTAGGTAATGCTGCCGGCAGAAACTCTGCCCCCTCCGGGAAGCAGTCCCATGATCGCTCGGATCACGGTGGTTTTTCCGCTGCCGGACTCGCCAACGATACTGCAGATTTCTCCCTTTTCCAGACTCAGGCTGCAATTCTTTACCGTAAGGTTCTTGCCATAGGAAATATCCACGTTCTTCAATTCTAATAACGACATGATATTCCCTCCTTACTCTTCCCGCGGGTCCAGAATATCCCGGAGATTATCGCCCAGCATATTGAAGACCACCACCGTAATGAAGATTGCCATGCCCGGATATATCATCATCCAGGGCGCCGACTGCATGAAGTCGCGGCTCTCGTTCAGCATGGCGCCCCATTCCGCCGCCGGCGGCTGCGCGCCAAATCCCAGGAAGGACAATGCCGCAAGCTCCATCATCATGCTGCCGATATCCGTCGCCGCCGTGATGACCAGCGTCGTGATCGTATTGGGCAGCATATACTTCCATAGCATGCGCCAGGTACCGGACCCCGTGACGATTGCCGCATCCACATAATCCGTGTGCCGGACCTTCAACACCAGCGAACGCGCCATGCGCGCATACTTTGGCCAGGTCACCAGCATGATTGCAATAATCGCATTGCGCATGCTGGGCCCCATCATACCGGCTACAGCAATGGCCAGGACCAGGCCGGGAAAGGCAATCATCATATCGGCGAGACGCATGATCGTCGCATCCACCCAGCCGCCAAAGTATCCGGAGACCACACCCAGAGCCGTGCCAACCACGAAAATCAATGTCACCAGGATGAAAGTGGAAGAAAGGGATATCCGGGCGCCATAGAGGACACGGGCATAAACATCCCGTCCCATCTTGTCCGTGCCGAAAATATGCTCCGCATCCGGCGGCTTGATGGCACACTCCAGACTGCCGGCCTCCGGGTCAATACCACCGGAAAGCATCGGGGCAAAGATAGCGATCAGGACAATGATGGATGCCAATATCCCAAAGAGGACGAAGCCCCGGTTGCTCAAAAATCGATTCTTTGTTGCGTCCATACACTTACCTCCTCAGACGCATGCGGGGATCCACATAATAGTAGGAGATATCCACAATAAGATTGATCAGCATATAAATGACAGAAACCCACAGCACATATCCCTGAACCAGGAAATAATCGGCAGAGGTGATGGCCGCTACCGCAAGATTGCCCAGTCCCGGATAGGAAAAGATGATCTCGACCACACTGGTGCCGCCCAGCAGGGAACCTATGGACAGGCCCAGCATCGTGATCAGCGGCAGCAGGGAATTCGGAAGCACATTGCACCACAGGATCTTTTTTTCCGATATGCCACGGGCGCGGGCACCAATCACATAGTCCGAGTGAAGCTCTTCCAGCACCGCCGTGCGGACCTGACGCGTATATTTGGCCGTCATGGCCACCGCCAGCGTCACCGCCGGAAGGATCAGCGACTCAAGGTCTGCGCCGGAGGAAACAACCGGCAGAAGTCCCATCTTTACACAGAAAACAAGGATCAGCATCAGGCCCAGCCAGAAGTTCGGGATGGACACGCCGAAGAAGGTGATGGCACGCACGAAATAATCGATGGGCTTGTTATGATGCACAGCGGAAATCACACCCAGTGGTACCGAGAAAAGCAGCATCAGTATGGTGGAAGCCAGAGTCAGCTTCAGTGTCGGCCACAGGCGGGCCATGAGCAGCTCTGACACCGGTTTGTGCAGCATGAAGGATTCCCCAAAATTGCCCTGCAGGCAGTTGAGGACCCAGTCCTTGTACTGGATGAAAAAAGGCTTATTGAGTCCCAGTATCTCCCTGGTCTCTTCAATCTGTTCCGTCGTGGGCATGATGCCGCTTGCCGTGAACAGGTTGCGGGCAGGATCTCCCGGGGACAGATAGGTCAGCAAAAAGGTCAGAAAGCTGATGCCGATGAGTACGATCAGCATCTGCAGCAATCTGGAAAGTATCTGGTTCTTATTCATTGTCGTTCTCTCCGTCAAAACATCACAAGAGGATACAGCATGCACCGTATCCCCTTGCAGTTTCTTGTGTAGCCACTCGAAAGCGGATTTTTTCTCTATTACTTCGCGCCGACGGGCTTGATCTCGTCGGTAATCCAGTAATAGTCAAGCGGATAAATGTGGGCATACCCAACCTTGTCTGTGTTGTAGACAATGCAGCTGTTATAGTAGCCGTCTACCAGAACGGCTGCCTCATCAATCAGGATCTGCTGCAGCTGGACCATAAGCTCCTCATACCGCTTCGGATCCATGGTAACCTGCAGTTCTTCATAGGCCTTGTCATAGGCATCACTCTTGAAGCCGCAGTAATTATCCTTGTTCTTGCTCCACCAATTGCCCATGTAGGATGTATTGGAACCGGCAATCATGGTATTCCAGTTATTATTATTGAGATCGTACTCACCGGCAACCAGCTTCTGCCACTGGTCGTCAGAACTTCCGTACTCACTCTTCACGCCAATGCCTATCGCCTTCAGATACTGGGTATGGGCATCGGAGAAGTCATTCAGCAGACGGTTCGCATAAGAGACATAGCGGAGCTGGATGTTCTGTCCGTTGAGCTCGCGGATGCCATCGCCGTCCGTATCCTTGATGCCAGCATCGTCCAGCATCTTCTTGGCGCCTTCCGGATCGTATTCATCGGGATTCTTCAGCTGGTCAAAGCCATGCCCCAAAGAACTCGGGATGACAGACGGACCGGGGCTGTACAGGCCGCCGATGGTGTTGGACTGGCAGATGGCCTTGTAGTCGATTGCCTTATGGATGGCCTGTCGCAGCGTCTTGTTTGCCAGCGGATGGCCTTCCTGCATATTCATCCAGCTGAAACCGCAACGGGTACCGGCAGTGACTTCCACCTTGAACTTCTTGTCCTCCTGCATGGCTTTCAGGTCAGCAACGCTCATGATGTTCTCCGCCAGATCGATCTGACCGGCGCGAAGCGCGTTGGCCTTGGCGGAAGCATCCCCCATGAACAGGATCTTGACCTCGTCATAAGGCGGCTTGCCGTTCCAGTAATGGGGATTGGCAACCATCTCATAGCCTACCTGGTCCTTGAAACTCTTCACCATGTAAGGGCCGGTGCCGATGGCGCCGGTGTCAAGGTTCTCGGATCCCGCAATGTCAAGGATGCACATGGAAGGGTCAGCCAGATTTGCCGGCATATCGGCATAGGCCTTCTCGGACTTGATGGTAACAGTGCCCGCCGCATCGTCAGCCGTAACAACTGCCCCTTCATCCAGGAACTTGGTGGGATTGGTGGAGCCCTTCTTGCCTGCTTCACGAATCCAGTCCAGGGATTCCTTCACCTTGGTAGCCGTCATTTCCGTGCCGTTGCTGAACTTTACATCCTTGCGCAGCTTAAAGGTCCAGGTCTTGTAGTCATCGCTGTGGGTGGCAGATTCCGCCAGTTGAGGGACTGCCTTTACATTGTCGTCAAAGCGGAACAGCGTCTGTCCGACACCAAAACGGCTGCAGTTCCAAGCCGTGTTGACCTGAAGCGCAGGGTTGATCAGACCGTCGGAATACATCTGGCATCCAAAGGTCAATACCTTGCCGTCCTTGCCGGAATCCGCCGTCTGGCCGCCACAGCCTGCAATCACGCTGCAGGTCAGAAGGCCTGCTGCCAATAAGGAAGCGACTTTTTTGGAAAACTTTTTCATCGAGGTTATTCCTCCCTTTCAATAATTTATAAATAAACGATGAAAGAAAAAGCATCCTTTCATCTTTACTTATGTCATCCATTTCTCCCGGCGCACCCTCCACTAACGCGAAGGGTGCGCCATCCATGTGCCCTTCCGGTAATACCAGTACAGCATGGCACCTGCCGTGCCCCATGTGATGGGATAGACGGCTGCCAGCAGACGGATGTCATGGGCCATCTGCATGAATCCGAACAGGATTGCCGTCCGGAGCAGGCATTGATTGAAGAGCACGATATACATGGGAACCACTGACAGGCCTGCGCCTCGCAGCGTGTCCGCAAAGGTTTCAAGAAACACATAAAAGAAATAGAAGGGAAAAGCGATCCAGATAATGGTGACTCCCATGTCAATGACGGCAGGGTCGGAGTAAAAGATGCCGAAGGTCTCCCGTCCAAAGTAGAGCAGGATGGCTGCCAGCACAAGGGAGTAACCCACGCCAAACCCCAGTGTCAGGCGAAGGCCGCGCTTCACGCGGTCATAGAGCCTTGCCCCCACATTCTGCCCCGCGAAAGTCATCATGGACTGCCCCAGAGCACACAGGGGCATGTAGAACAGAAGCTCGATACGGTAGTAGGCGGTGAAGGCCGCTATGGCCACCACATCGAATCCATTAATGAAATACTGTACGAATACATTCGAAAGGGTCACCACTACGCCCTGCAGACCCGCAGGCAGGCCGATGCGGATGATCTCCCGCATCAATGGGACGTCCACTGCCAGTTTCGATGCATGCATGACCCCGCTTTTCAGCAGATAGTACACAGAAATGAGTGCCGCAAGCACCTGGGAGAGAACCGACGACCATGCCACAGCGAGAATGCCGTTCTCCATGTACACGATAAACAGATAATTGGTCACAACATGAATGATGCCGCACACCAGCTGGATCAGCATGGGAGTCTGTGAATTGCCAAGAGCCCGCATGACACCCGCCGCCATATTGAAGACCAGCATGAATACCAGGCCGAGGAAGAATACCTCCACATAATCAAAGGCATCCTGAAAGATGCTCGCCGGGGTATCCACCACACGCAAGAATTCGGAGGCGGAAAGCTCGCCAACAATGGTCAGCAGAACACCGCCAATGAGCCCAAGGGCCATCGACGTATGGATGGATTTGCTGAGCTGTACCTCATCCCTGCGTCCAAAGGCCTGGGCAATGACGACACCTGCGCCGATGCTGATGCCCGTGAACAGGTTGACGAGGGCCGAGTTCAAGAGCACGCTGGCCCCCACAGCCGCCGAAGCCTCCACACCCAAAAAATTGCTGACAAAGAGGATGTCGACGGTGGTATAAAGCTGTTGGATCAAGCTGGCTCCCAAGAGGGGCATCGCGAACAGCAACAGCCTCCGGGCGATGGAGCCCTGGGTAAGGTCCAGAGTCTTAGCCAATCTTCTTCACATCTCCCGGCACCGCATTGGTGTGAACATGGGTTTGCGAAGCCTGGGGCACATAGCCCTCCGGCAGTTCCGCGTAAGCGCAGAGCACCCGGCCCGGGGTGATGGAAAAGGCCGGTGTCATATAGAGCATGATGCCGCTGAACTTGGCATGGAATTCCTCCTGTTTCTCACCAAAGAAATCAGTGGTATAGCCCAGCAACTCTCCCTTTTCCACCATTTCGCCGCTGTGCTTTGCGTGGTACCAGCAAGCCGGCCTGTCAGCCTCAAGGTATTCGATCCTGGTCAGTTCCTGTGGCGTGAAAGTGTGGAGATGACTGTGATCGTACCCGGGCGTCATGCCCACATGCTTCAGCACGTGCATGACATCATCCTTGTACGCGTCGATGTCCTCGCGGCAGCAGAATCCCGTGCCGCCGCGCTCCACAAGAATGCTGGGCACACCGTTGAGTGCGGCGCAGTTATACGCCCCCGTTGTCGCGGTGGAGCGGACCATGTATTCCACATTGATCTGGCTTGCAAGCTCCCGCGACTTATTATTGACCTCTTCCGAAGCGTTTCCGGGGAAGTAGGCATAGGGATGCAGATCCTCCTGAAGGTCGCCGCTGTGCAGGTCAAGGTAGTAATCCGCCTTGAGGATGAATTCATGCAGCAGGAAATCGGCGAGCTTATAGGTGCGGCTGAGGGTTGAGTTGCCGGGAAAGACGCGGTTCAGATTCAGTCCATCCTCGGGACCGAGCTCCGCCATGCGCGCCCAAAAAGCCGAAACATTCACCGGGTGCATGAGGATGAGACAGCCGTGAATTTCTTCGGGATCCAGATCCCTGCCCAATTCCATGGACGCGGCAATCCCCGGATACTCGCTGCCGTGCACGCCGGAGGTAACCAGCACGGTGGGGCCGTCATATTTTCCGTTGATGAAGGTTGTTGGAATGGCATTTAACGTGCGCGGCACATCAACAAGCGTGCGAAATTTGGTGCATGGTTCCACATGAAAATTCGAGAAACAGACAGTATGTAACATATATTCTCCTTTGTTTCAATAAAAAAACCCTTTTCCCGCAAGAAAAGGGCATAGTTATACTGCAGAAAAAAAATCCTGAACACCGCCAGGATTTTCCGTTACAGACGCATCTGCAAATCCCCATCCCCATCGCTCGCGGGTCACAGAAGCCTTGCGGGGCTCCCCCACAGGTTCCTACGGTGATTGTCAATCAGGCAGTTCTCCTGGCTCCAGGTCATCGCTCCCCCGTGCCTTCCCAAGGCTCTCGCCCCAGTGACATAACTATACGGGTTTGCTCTCTGCTACAGTGGCGGGACCGCGCCGGATTCTACCGGACTTCCCTATTAAGTCTTAGGAACTGTACATCAATAATCGCTTCATTCTGCTTGTCTGAATCCGCCATGGCTGCGTTGTCGTCGTTCGACATAGCCCCGCTATGACTCACTCCTCCGCCTTGTCATGACGAATCCATTCTGCGCATACTGTAGCGATTATTTTCGCCCAATTCCTTACGACACCTGATCCAATCCATATTCAACTGTAACTCCTGCAGGAAAGTCCCTACAGATTTGAAACTATTGTATCACTTCCAAAGTCCCATGTCAATCAAATGGGGGCCTTATTGTCCCTTCTATTATTCAAATAAGACAGTAAATATATATTGACATGCCTGAAGAAGCAATCATTTCAAACAAAAAAATTTCTTTCTTCTTATTATATATTATGATATAATTCTCTAAAAAAATCCAAAAGAAACGGAGCCTTTCCCATGGATGATCATCCTTCCAATAAAAGAAACAAAAATTCCTTTGCGTCATCCCTTGTATGGCAGCAAAAACCGCTCAGCAAATCGGAAATATCGGCTCTGGAATACGATGAATGCCGGAAAATGTCCATCCGCACCAAGATCATCCTCTTCCTCGCCGCCGCCCTCTTCATTTTCGGTTTTCTTTCCGTCCTCATCAGCTACCAGGTCTATATGGATTCCGCCATCCAGCATCACAAGCATATCGGCGAAGGCATGGCAAGGCTGGTCGTCAGTGCCATCAATCCAAACAAGGTAAACGAATACCTTGCCCTTGGCAGTACCGCAGAAGGATATGAAGAAACAAAACGCACATTGTACCGCATCAAGGAAACCATGCCTGCCACCGAGTTCATCTATGTCTACAAGATTGAAGAAGATGGCTGCCATGTGGTATTTGACCTGGACACTGACACAGTGAAAGGAGAGGCTCCCGGAACTGTTATCCCTCTTGATGATTCCCTGCAAGAACACCGCCCGTTGCTCCTGCAAGGAGGAAACATCCATTCCATCCTTTCCGAAGACAAAGAACATGGCTGGCTTCTCGGCATATACAGCCCTATTTACGATGAGAAAGGCGTCTGCCAGTGCTATGCCGCCATCGACATTTCCATAGACCACATCCAGACCGAGGCAAGGGATTTCATTGTGACGCAGAGCCTTCTCTTTCTCTTCATCCTTGTTGTCATCCTTCTCGCCGCCTTCTGGCTTGCCAAGTACAACCTGATTCTCCCCATCAACACCATGGCACATTCTGCCGGCATATTCGCCTACCACAACGAGGAAGCCCTGGAAAAGAGCCTGGAAAGAATCAGCAAACTCGATATACGCACAGGGGATGAGGTGGAAAACCTTTACCGCTCCTTTGTCACCATGACGAGAAACAGTGTCCGCTACATGACGGATATCCGCAAGAAAAGCGAGACCATCGCCAAGATGCAGACTGCCCTGATCCTGACCCTTGCTGACATGGTGGAGCGCCGGGACAAGAATACAGGGCAGCATATCAGGAAAACGGCAGCCTATGTGAAGATCATCGCGGAGGAAATGCAACGCAGGGGCATCTACCCGGAAATACTGACCGACGAATACGTCCAGAACATGGTGGAATCCGCGCCGTTGCACGATGTGGGGAAAATCACCATTCCCGACGCCATCCTGAACAAGCCCGGCAAACTGACCGAGGAGGAATTCGAGCTGATGAAGTCCCATTCCTCTGCGGGAGGGAAAATCATCGACACTCTTATCGAAACAGTTCCCGACTCCGATTATCTGTATGAGGCAAAGAATCTGGCGACATATCACCATGAACGATGGGATGGAACGGGCTATCCCGCAGGGCTCTCCGGGGAGGGAATCCCCCTTTCCTCGCGCATCATGGCCGTGGCAGACGTTTTCGATGCCCTGATATCGACACGAAGTTACAAAAAGGGCTTTCCCTATGAAAAGGCTCTTGAAATCATCCAGGAGGAAAGCGGCTCCCACTTCGACCCGAATGTGGTCGACGCCTTCCTTGCATCCAAGGACAAGATATTGGCCATCGCAGAAGAATTCCATGAGATGGAATTGGACCATTTCTCCTTCGGGAAAAATCTTTGATTAAGGAAGCCTGACATGAACCTGCCAAAGAAAATACATCAAGGCATTCTCAACCTGGCAAAAAAATACCAACTATCCAAAGTCATCCTCTTCGGCAGCCGGGCACGGGGAGATAACAAAGAAAGAAGCGATATAGACCTGGCAGTATCGGGAGGCGATGTCATTCGCTTCTCCCTTGACGCAGACGAGGATTTGCCCACATTGCTTATGTTCGATGTAGTGAACCTTGATGCCCCACTGCAGAAAGACTTGCTGGAATCCATCCGGAAAGAGGGAATTGTTCTCTATGAAAAAAGTTGAAAACTTCTTCCGCGCTTTAAAAAACCTAAAAGAAATCGAAGGAAAAGAACCTCCCTTCGATACGATCAGCTTAACCGGAATGGTATCCCTTTTTGAAATATGCTTCGAACAATCCTGGAATGCCATGAAGGAGCAGCTGGAAGCCTGTGGATACGGAGGTCACAAGACCGGATCACCAAAAGCCGTCATCAAACTGGCCTACCAATCGGAAATGATTGATGACGAAGCTTCTTGGCTGGCCGCTCTTCAAGCCAGAAACAATGTTGCACATTCCTACAATGAATCCATTGCTCTTTCCATTATCCGAGAAAGTCAAAAAATATATATTGAAATGTTCGAGAAATTGCAGAAAGAATTGCAGGAACATTGGATGTAAAAAGGAGGACTGCTACGGCAGTCCTCTCTTTTATTTCGTCTTGGACTTCTTCTCCTTTACCTTCATATGCTTGTCCAGGAATCTGAAGATCTTCTCCATATTCTCCTCGCCCATGAAATCCTTCACATGATGTCCCGCACCCTCCAGGGAAACAAAGGTCACATTGCTGGAACCGATGGTGTGACGCAGCCTGTCAGCGAAGCGCTCGCTCTGGGTGATGGGGCAGACATTGTCTGCAGTACCATGCTCGATAAAGAAAGGAACCGCATCTGCCGATATGTAGCGGGTAGGGTCGTGGAATGCCACCAGATCCGGTATGCTCTGGATAGGCGCTCCATACATCTCCATGCCATATGCTTCTTCATTGCGGGGCAAGGCAGGTGTGATGCCAAGGCTCTTGAAATCACTGTCCATGTGTACCTCATCCAGGGCAGGAAACAATACCACAGCAGCATTGACACGGCTGCTCTGCCCACGGGGCCCAACCGATAAATCATCCAATTCACGATGGCTCGAGGTCGTTCCGATAAACGCCGCAAGCTTCCCGCCAAAGGAATCTCCCCATGCGGCAACATGGGAACCATCCAGATGGAACTTGGAGGCATTTGCCTTCAGGAAACGGACAGCCGCCTTGACATCCATCACATCGGCAGGAAAACGTGCTTCCTCCGCCTCACGATAGTTGACACAGGCCACGGCATAGCCACGGGAAAGCCCCATCAACGGTGCTTCCATCTCCGGTCCTGTCTTGTCCTCATGACGTCCATGGAATGCAACGATGACCGGGTATGGCCCCTTGCCCGTAGACGGCAGATAGATATCCATTTTCTGCTTTCCAGACAGACTGCCATAAGCAACATCTTTCCACTCTGTCGGCTTGTTCTCCGCAGCCTGCGCATCGGCAGTCTCCTTTGCGTCCTTTGCCGCAGCATCCACAGGAGACGGCAGGCATAATACAGCCATGCACAGAACCATCATCCATGCGGAAATCACTCGAAACAATCCCGCTTCCTTCTTCATATCCTTCTCCACCTTTCTCCAAGAAAAATGGATATCCGAAGCAAGCCATCGGATATCCATCTTTTTACATAATCGATCATCAAGCGAGAACCTTGGCAAGATGTATGTATTCCGGATCCAGTTTCTTCTTGTTTGTCACCGCATCATGGAGATTGATGGAAACCACATTGCCACGGTTGAAGCCGAACACGATATCCGAAAGCCCGGAAATGATGGCCAAAGCAGCCTTCTCGCCCAACTGGGAAGCCTTCACGCGGTCAATGACCGTCGGGGAGCCGCCGCGCTGGACATAGCCTAGAATCGATACGCGGGTATCCAGCCCTGTCTTCTCCGAAATGGCCTTGCCGATCTCCTTGCCACTGCCGGCACCCTCGGCAACCACCACAAGGATATAGCGCTTGCCCGCCTCATAGGCGATCTTCATCTCTGTGCAGATCTCGTCCAAATCGTACTCTTCCTCCGGCACGAGAATGTACTCCGCGCCGCCGGAAATACCGGATACCATGGCAAGCCATCCGCTATTGCGCCCCATGACCTCAAGGACGATGACACGACGATGGGCAGATGCGGTATCCCTCAATTTGTTGATGGCATCGATGATCGTATTCGCTGCCGTATCGCAACCGATGGTGTAGTCAGAGCCCCAGACATCATTGTCGATGGTTCCGGGCAGGCCAACGATGGGGATCCCCGTCTCCTGGGAAAGAAGCTGGGCACCGCGCAGGCTTCCGTCACCGCCGATGACCACCAGTCCCTGTATGCCGCGATCCACGAGGTTCTTATATCCCTGCATGCGGCCTTCCGGTGTCTGCCAGCGCTTACAGCGAGCCGTGCCGAGGAAAGTGCCTCCACGCTGGATGATATCGCCAACATTCTTGGACTGCATCTCAAACATATCCTCTTCCAGCAGCCCATGATAGCCATTGTTGATGCCCCAGACCCTCGCACCCACGAACAAGGCCGTACGCACAACAGCACGCGCCGCTGCATTCATTCCCGGGCTGTCGCCGCCACTGGTCATTACCGCGATGCTCTTCAACATTTCAAGTCCCCCTCGCTGTTTTATCTAAAGTTCCTAAATTTCTCAAGGAATCCATTTCAAAATAATCCTAACCAACTTTAATGATACCATAAAATCTGCAAATAAAACAGTATTTTCTTGTAAATCCATTGACAAAAAGCAACGGGGATGCTACATTGAAACCAGAGACTGTACGACTGACGGAAGTGGAGCACCACATGGGAGTACAGTGGGAAAAGCCGACCGTCTGGGCACTCATTGCCCACGTGTCGGCTTTTTCGATGATGATGACAGAGGAAAAGGAGAAGAACATGAAAGAACTCGAACTGAAGTACGGCTGCAACCCGAACCAAAAGCCCGCCAAGGTCTTCATGCAGGAAGGAGACCTGCCCTTCCAGGTACTGAATGGCAAGCCCGGCTATATCAATCTGCTGGATGCCATGAACAGCTGGCAGCTTGTAAAGGAACTCAAAGAGGCAACAGGACTTCCTGCCGCCGCCTCCTTCAAGCATGTGAGTCCCGCAGGAGCAGCCGTTGCCGTCCCCCTTTCCGATACCCTGAAACAGGTCTACTTCGTGGAGGGCATTGATCTGAGCCCCATCGCCACAGCCTATATCCGTGCCCGGGGTGCGGACCGCATGTCCTCCTACGGCGATTTCGTCGCCCTGTCCGACGAATGCGACACCCAGACGGCCTCCTTCCTGAAGCGGGAGGTATCCGACGGCATCATCGCCCCCTCCTACTCCGCTGAGGCACTGGAAATCCTCAAATCCAAGCGCAAGGGCACCTATCTCGTCATTCAGATGGATCCCGACTATACACCGGAACCCCTTGAACAGAAGCAGGTTTTCGGCATCTGCTTCGAGCAGAAAAGAAATGACATGGAAATCACCATGGACTGCCTCAAGGACATTCCCACCAAGAACAAGGAGATTCCCGAAAATGCCCGCCGCGACCTCCTGATCGCCCTCATCACCTTGAAGTACACCCAGTCCAACTCCGTCTGCTATGCCAAGGACGGGCAGGCCATCGGCATCGGCGCCGGACAACAGTCCCGCGTCCACTGCACGCGCCTTGCGGGAAACAAGGCGGATGTATGGTATCTCCGCCAGAGCCCGCAGGTCCTTTCCCTGCCCTTCCGCGAGGATGTGCGCCGTCCTGACAGGGACAACGCCATTGATGTCTACATCTCCGACGAGTGCATGGATCTCCTCGGGACAGATGACTGGAAGCGGATCTTCACGGAAAAGCCGCCCGTCTTCACCCGCGAGGAAAAACAGGAATGGCTGAAGACAGCCAAGGGAGTTGCCCTCGGTTCCGATGCCTTCTTCCCCTTCGGGGACAACATCGAGCGCGCCCACAAGAGCGGCGTTGCCTACGTTGCCCAGTCCGGCGGCTCCATCCGCGATGACAATGTGATCGAGACCTGTGACAAATACGGGATCGCCATGGCCATGACACATATCCGCCTCTTCCATCATTGATTATCCACAGAAAAAACAGGAGGAAACCCTCTTTTCAGCGGGTTTCCTCCTAATTTTTCCCCTATTGCAGCAAGCTATCAACATCTTTGCAAAAGAACCTGTGGATATGTGGAAGATTTTGTGGATAACTCCTAAAAAATACCTCCGATGCGGAGCGTATCATCCCAGAAATCATAGTCGCTCTTTCTCTTCTTCACCGCTCCGGACTTCTCAAGCTCCTTCATATGCTCAACAACTGCATAGTATATTTCTTCCTCCGTGCTTCCCGGCACGAGATTCTCCCAGTTCTCATACCTGTACTGGCGCTCCTTTATGGCATTCTGCGGCTTTCCCGTCACCTCAAGCTCGCTGAGGAACTGTATTTGCTGCCTTTCAGGGCGAAGATAGAAATGTTCCATGTAATATTTCTGTGGATAACTGTATTCCGCATCCTCTGAGATATCTTCCAGCCTGACCCATATATCGATGATGGACTCCAGAGAGGAATAGGGCATATCAATCCAGCGGACATTCTGCGTGTCCAGCCAGTAAATGAAGGAATCATCCTGGCAGAGCATCAGATACCGTTCTCGTTTCTTTCCTTCCTGTGTTCTACGTGAGGATGTCCCATCCTCCCAGTCTTCCCTGTCCTTCGTAAACCAGTCATCCGCCCATGTGGTATCCGTGGTATTTATGTTATCCGGAATCTCCTCCACTTCCTCGGGAATCTCCCCATAATAGGCCCAGGAACTCTGGGATGCCAAAAGCATTGCGCCAAATATTGCAACAGCCATGAAAAATATCCTACCCATCGAAAACCCTCCCCTGCATGCAGGCTATTTTTGATATATTTCGTCCTGTCCTCTCCATTTTCCTTTTTCTGCAAAAAATTTCAATGCCTCCTCATGGACTTCTTTCCTGAGCTTCTCCGCAGGATCGCATCATAAATCGGGAGGACCCCGAACATATCCAGTATCAGGCAGGCAGAAAGAGAAATGCAGAGCAATATCAGCATATGGTCAAAGGAACCAGTCAATTCCATGATGAGGATGCTGCTCGATACAGGGGACTTCACCGCTCCGGCAAAATACCCTGCCATGCCAAAGACAATGCAGCAAGGGGCCAGGGAAGGATCCATGATCCCAAAAAACAAGGCGCCCTTGGCAAAAATAGCCCCGGCAGTCGCGCCAAGGGCCATCATGGGAAGGAAAATCCCACCGGGAGAACCGGAGCCAAAACAAAGAAGCGTAAAGAAATACTTCGCAACCAGGAGAACCAGAAGAAAAGAGAGCTCATAGTCCATGACCAACAGCTTGTCCACCAGGGTATTTCCTCCGCCAAGAACCTCGGGAAGAAAGAATCCAAGAATCCCTGCCAAAAGCAGGGCGGGCATCACTTTTGCCATGCTCTGCAGGGAAAGGCGGTCATACATCTCCAGGGAAAAGAGCAGCCCCCGGTTGAACAGCAATCCCAGAAAGCCGCAGAAAAGCCCCAGAAGGAGGAACGTCACATAATCTCCTCCCAGCAAAATGACAGGAAGATCCTCCAGATGGAACACAGGCTGAGCCCCAAAGACCGTCCGGGAAACCGCCGTGGAGACTGCTGCGGCTAAAATGCCCGACAAAACCTGCACCGCAGAAAAACCAGGAGCCAGCTCCTCCATGCAGAAAACCACGCCTGCCAGCGGTGCATTGAATGCTGCTGCCAATCCCGCCCCTGCTCCTGCCGTCAGGAGATTTCGTTCCTCCCGAAACCCGGACCTCCCCCACAGGCGGCTAATTCCCTGCCCAATGCATGCGCCAAACTGCACACTTGGCCCCTGCCGTCCAAGGGAAAGCCCTGCGCCAATTCCCAGCACAGCCCCAAGAAATTTCAGGTATAATACCCGAAACCAGTTCATTCTCATCCTTCCAAGCAGGATTCCCTTGACCTGCGGGATGCCGCTTCCCGATGCCATGGGCTCTTTCTCTGCAATCCGGCAAAGGACTGCAGCAACGAGAAACAGCAGGGAAAACCAGAGCAAAAGCACCGAAGGAGAACTCTCCCCCCAGGAATAGACTACTTCCCGAACCACTTCCGACCAATCCAGCAGCCATCGAAAGGCCGACACCACCGTCCCGGTCAGGATTCCCACCAAAGCTCCCTCAAACAGGAGCTGGATCTCATAGATACGCTTCTTGTACATCACTATATCTTCCTTACAAAAAAAAAGGGACGATTGCTCATCCCTTTCCATGATATCCCATAAAAACCAACTGGTCAAGAATTTCCTGTATTTAGATGTGAATATATCTTTATAAAGTTTCTGTTAATAATCTAAGGAAATATCATCCATGGCTTCCTGCATAGCCTTTTGGACAGACCTCTCAATCACTCTTCCATTGATATACCCATTATGAGTTTTTCCTTTTGTCACGATATCATTGCAATAGACATAGTCCCCCGTGTTCACATCTACCAAACGGATGCACAGCCAAATGTTCTTTTCAACGGTATGTGTTTCGAACAGAACAAAGTCATGATAATATTTTATTGCCTTGCCATTACTGAAGGAAAGAACAAATACATAGTCATAGTTGCATTCCCTGCCTGCACGAACATAATCCATCCGCTGCATATCTGCAAGCCCTCTGGGCTGCATTCCCACAGGCATGCCATCTACATCCACTTTGGAAGACTTGCTCACATTTGCCCCATCTGCAGCATGTTTTGCATTATATCTATTTTCTTGTGTCCCCGCAGTCTCCCTCTGATCATAATACATTTCCTCTGCATATTGAAGTAGGCGGGTATTTACATCCGTTCCCTTCATTACCGCAAAGTTCTCCCGAGGAAACTTAGTTCTGAGCTGGCTATAAATTTGATTCTTGACTCGATCCTCAACAATAACATTCTCATCCCCATTAATGATCACAGCAATACGTACACGATCATCATGGGGCTTTCTCCCGCCATAGATGATATGGTGCGCCCGTCCATAGATGTCAGATGGTTCATAATTTTTATCTTTTTTCAGTTCACGATCAGCTGTCCGTATCCCTGCTGCCTCTGCTATCTGAATACCACTTTCCTGCCCACCCACCGGCAGAAAGAGAAAAGAGGATACGGCAAAGAATGCCGCTGCTCCACTGACAAATGCCTTTCGCATAACGCACTACCTCCAAAGCCTACAAATCACCCAAGATACACCTACATCATATCTCCATCGGAAATGCACAGATATTTTCCTAATGGATGCGGATTTTATTTACAAAGCAGTATTCATATCGGACAAGACTTCACAAGGCTTTCCATACTCATAAATAGCATCACTTGGAAGATCTATTTCATCATTCCAAAATACACATGTCCTGCTACTATCCAATTGCACTTGCTTAAACAAGCCATATATCGTCATAAGGGTACGATAACTTGGAATATCCCTCATATCTTCTTTGACATCATACAAAACAGATTTTCCATCATCAAACTCAACAAACAGAAAATAATTCTCAAGTGGTTCAAGGTGCTTGATTCTTGGCATCATGGACAACCTCCCTCCTTGCTTGACAAGCTCATTTCAGAGGTGGAAGTTTTTTAATTTTTTGAGAATCCCACATTTCCTGCAACTCTGATTGATGCTCTTTCATCCATTCTATAACCAAATCCTGTGCTTTCTGCGGAAGATCGCCTTGCAACATCTCCAGCGTCCTGATGTTAAATTCCCCAAGATACTCACCGTACAAGGCATGAATATGGCTCGGTTCGTGTTCCTTCGGTTTGAAGAACATTTTAATGATAATTCCATAAAATCTCGATATTTCCGGCATACTCACTTCATCTCTCTCAATCATATCATAAAAATAAGAAAATTTCTTTTATTATATCATAGAAAGATTCATATTTCAACGATATCATTCTACAACCTCAAAAGACATGCTTCCATGCCTTCTTTCATCTTTCAAGCCCCAACGGCTTCTTCACCGGCATTCCCGCCTTGCGGGGATAGGCTTTGGGCGTTGGCTTTGTTTTTTGGATACAGAGAATCGCACGAACATCCTCCATACCCGGAAGATGCACCCTTTTGATCTCTATGCCGCTGCCTCCCAAAAGGACAACGGCTTTTTTTGCTTCTTCTGCCTCCTCCTGGTACTGCATGCCCTTCCATGCGAAGAAGGCGCCCCCGACGCGCACGAAGGGAAGACAGTATTCCGCAAGAACCGGAAGACGTGCAACGGCGCGGGAAACGGCGATATCGAAATCTTCCCTGAACTCCTTGCGTGCTGCCTCCTCTGCCCGTCCATGGACACATGTCACATCCTGCAGGCCCAGTTCCTCCACCACGGTCTGCAAGAATCTTACTCTCTTATTGAGGGAATCCAATAGGGTAAGGCGCAGATTGGGCTGAAAGATCTTCAGGGGAATCCCAGGAAAGCCCGCGCCTGTCCCCACATCAATGATACCGGCATCCCCCGACATCCTCTTTTCATCCCATCCGGCAAGGGAATCCAGCATATGCTTGACGGCCACTTCCCTTGGTTCCGTGATGGCAGTCAGATTGATCTTCCCGTTCCATTCCATGAGAAGCTCATAATACCGCTGGAACTGTCCCTGTTGTTTTTCCGTGAGGTCCAGTCCATAGGCCTCTGCTGCCTTTCGCATCTCGTCATTGAACATTGTTCCCCATCCTTCTCTGCTGTTCCAGATATACCAGAAGCACGGACACATCCGCAGGAGACACACCGGAAATCCGTCCTGCCTGCCCAACGGAGCGCGGGCGGATGGCGGCAAGCTTCTCCCTGGCCTCGTCCCGAAGGCTCGCCACCTGGGCGTAATCGATGTTTTCCGGCAAAAGCTTGTTCTCCAGCTTCTCCATGCGCTCCACTTGTTCCTTCTGCTTTCTGATATATCCCTCATAGGAAATGCTGATTTCCACTTGCTTCCTGACTTCCGGCTCCAGATCCGGCAAATCGAAAACCTTCTGCAAGCCCTCATAAGTCACTCCGGGACGCCGCAAAAGCTCTCCCAGGGGCATTGCCGTGCGGATGAGTTCCATGCCGGCAGCGCGAAGCTTTTCCTGGGTTTCCTGGCTCGGCGTGAGGATCTCTTTTTGAAGAAACTCCAAGGCTCCCTGCACTGCCTCCTGCTTCTTCCTAAATCTCTCCCAACGGTCATCCTTCACCAGCCCTATGCGGCGGCCTATGGGGGTAAGGCGGCTGTCTGCATTGTCCTGCCGCAGGAGCAGGCGGTATTCTGCCCGGGAGGTCATCATGCGATAGGGCTCATTTGTCCCCTTAGTCACAAGGTCATCGATGAGAACGCCGATATATCCCTCAAAGCGGCGAAGAACCAAGGGTTCCTTCCTCTGTGTCCGCAGAGCCGCATTGATTCCGGCAATCAAGCCCTGGGCCGCCGCTTCCTCATATCCCGATGTTCCGTTGGACTGTCCTGCGGAAAAGAGTCCCCCGATGGACTTGAACTCCAGAGACGGCTTCAGCTGCAGGGGATCCACGCAATCGTATTCGATGGCATATCCTGCCCGCATAACCCTTGCATTCTCAAGGCCGGGAATCGTATGGAGAAAGTCGAGCTGCACATCCATGGGCATGCTTGTAGACATTCCCTGCACGTAAATCTCGTTGGTGTGAAGCCCCTCCGGCTCCAGAAAGAGCTGATGCCGCTCCTTGTCTGGGAATCGCAGGATCTTCGTCTCGATGGAAGGGCAGTACCTTGGCCCGATGCCCTCGATGACGCCATTTGCCATGGGCGCCCGGTGCATGTTGTCCCGCAGGATCTTGTGGGTTGCCTCGTTGGTATAAGTGAGCCAGCAGGAAACCTGCTCCCTTGTCCTTTCCTCACTCATGAAGGAGAAATTGCGGCATTCCTCGTCCCCCGGCTGCAGCTGCATCTTGCTGTAATCGAGGGTGCGGGCATCCACCCGCGCCGGCGTTCCTGTCTTGAAGCGCATGAGGCGGATGCCGTGCTCTAAGAGGGAAGCCGACAATTTGACAGCGGCTCTCTGCCCATTCGGCCCGCCGTCATGGGTGCTCTCCCCGATGATGATGCGCCCCTTGAGATACGTTCCAGTAGCGATGATGACATTTTCCGCAAGGTATTGCTCCCCTGTCTCCGTCTCCACCCCCTTGACCATATTTCCCTCTACCATGAGGGATTCCACCAGAAGCTGCTTCACATCAAGGTTTTTCGTATTCTCACAGGTCTCCTTCATGACAAGCTGATAGAGCTTCTTGTCCGCCTGTGCCCGAAGAGCCTGGACCGCAGGCCCCTTTCCCGTATTGAGCATGCGGAACTGGATGCAGGTCTTGTCCGCATTGATTCCCATCTCCCCGCCAAGGGCATCGATTTCCCGCACAAGATGCCCCTTTGCAGGCCCTCCCACGGAAGGATTGCAGGGCATCATGGCAATATTTTCCATGGAAAGGGTGGTGAGAAGTGTCTGGCAGCCCATGCGCGCTGCCGCCAGGGCCGCCTCCACTCCCGCATGGCCAGCGCCGATTACTATGACATCGTATTTTCCCGCAATAAACATGGTTTCCCTACTTTCCGATACAGAACTGGCTGAAAATCTGGTCGATGATATCCTCTCCCACGGTTTCGCCGGTGATTTCTCCCAATTTCTCCCATGCAGAACGCAGATCAATGGAGACAAAATCCACACTCATACCCGCCTGTATGGTATTTTGGGCCGCTTCCAGATGCTTTTCTGCCTGACGCAGGATCTCCGCCTGACGCTCATCGTTGACAAAGGAGCCTTCTTCTCCGGAAAAATTGCTCCCATACACCTTTTGGACGATGGCCTTCTCAAGCTCCTGAAGCCCCGTTTCTTCCTTGGTGGATATCGGACATAGCGTAAGCGCCGGAAAACGCTCCTGGAGCCTCTCAGGAGGAAATGCGAGCTTCAGGTCCTTTTTGTTCAAAAGAAGAATGGCTTCCCTTCCCTCAACCAGCCCCATGATTTCCTCATCTTCCTCAGTGAGCTCACGGGAACCATCGAAAATGGCCAGAAGAAGGGACGCCTCCTCCGCATAGCTTCTGGAACGCTCCACGCCGATGCGCTCCACAGCATCCTCCGTCCTTCGGATTCCCGCGGTATCGATGATGCGCAAGGGAACCCCCCCGATATCCGCATATTCCTCGATGCTGTCCCGCGTGGTACCAGGGATATCGGTGACGATCGCCCTTTCCTCCCGCAGAAGGGCATTGAGCAGGCTGGACTTCCCGACATTCGGCTTCCCGATGATGGCTGCCGTAAGCCCGTCCCGCAAGATCTTTCCCGCATGGGCCGTCCGAAGCATTTCCTTTAAAAGGTTGATAAAATCAACCACTTTCTTTTCCACATGCTCAAGAACAACTTCCTCTATTTCATCCTCCGGAAAATCGATGCTTGCCTCCAGATGGGCAATCTGCTCCAAGATATCATGGCGCAGGTTCCTGATCCTGCCGGAAAACTGCCCGGAAAGATGCCCTTCCGCCACCTTCAGGGAGGTTCTCGTCCTCGCCTGTATCACATCCATGACTGCCTGAGCCTGGGAAAGATCCAGACGTCCGTTGAGAAAGGCACGTTTCGTGAATTCCCCACGTTCTGCGGATCTTGCTCCCGCCTCATAGGTCAATGCCAGAGTCCGGCGCAGGGGCATCGTTCCCCCATGGCATTGAAGCTCCACAACATCCTCCTTCGTATAGGAATGAGGACTTCGCATGACGAGGGCAATGGCCTCATCCACAAGTTCTCCCTGAAAATCGCGGATATGACCATAAACAGCCCGATGGGACTCCATATCAGACAACTTCTTTCCACAAACAGGGAAGAATATCTTCTCTGCTGTCCCGATAGCTGTTTCGCCGCTGATCCTTATGATGCCGATCCCTGCGGTTCCCTGTGGAGTCGCAATGGCACTGATGGTATCGCTTTGCTGCATAAGCGTCTCCTTTACTATAGGATATAAATACTGTTATCATTTATATCCTATTTTTTATTTCATTATTTATTTATTCATATATCTGCAAAAAAGGACTGCCCCTTAGGACAGCCCTTTCACAGCTTCGTTCCATCAATCATTCGTATGATTTTTTCTCTTTTTCATGCCGTCCCAAACGCTTCGGCACGATGACGACATAGCGGTAAGGCTCTTCTCCATCGCTGTAGGTGGATACCCTCCGATGATCCTGCAGGGCCATATGGATAATCTTGCGCTCATGGCGGTTCATGGGCTCCAGCTTGACCTCCGCGCGGATGCGATTCGCCTTGTCTGCCAAACGCATGGCAAGACGCTTCAGGGTCTCCTCACGGCGACGGCGGTACTTTTCAACATCCAGGATTACCCGAATGCGATCCTCTGCCAGTCCCCTGTTTGCCGCGAGATTTGCAAGATACTGCAGGGAATCCAGCGTCTGCCCGTGCTTGCCGATGAGAATTCCAAGCTTCTCGCCCACGAGATTGAAGACATATCCTTCCTCGGTCTTTTCCCGCTCCATCTTCACATCCAGGTGCATGGCAGCAAAAAGATCCTTGAGGAAATTTTCCGTCCTTCCCAGTGGCAGGGAATCATCCCGTTCCACGTTCTCCGGCACCGGCTGCTCTTCCTGCCTGGTTTCCTGCTCCACTTCCACGGGAGCTTCCACTGGCTGCTGAACAGCAACAGGCACTTCCTCCTGCTCCTTCCGCATCACACGGATGCGGGCAGGCTTTGCGCCGAAACCAAAGATTCCCTTGCTTGGCTGTGCAAGGACTTCATAGGATACCTGGTCTTCCGACGCACCGAGTTCCAGCAATGCGCTTCTCAATGCCTCTTCCACGGTTTTTCCTGTCTTTTCCACCATATCTGCCATATCAGGCAGCCTCCTTTTTCGGATTGCGGTCATCGCCGCGATACATCCACCACTGCTGAATAATCTGGGTAATATTCATCGTCACCCAGTAAAGAACAAGCCCGGAAGGGAACTGCAAGCTGATCCAGCCGATGAAGATGGGCATGACCGTCATCATGATCTTCATCTGCTGATTCATTTCCGTACTCGTCTGCTTCTGCTGCAGGAATGTCGTCAATGCAGAGAGTATGGGCAGGATATACATGGGGTCCGGCTCGGAAAGACTGGGAAGCCAGAAGAATGCCTCCATCCCTTCCTCGAAGTGGAAATTGTAAAGAGAATAGTACATTCCCATGAGAATCGGCATCTGGATGAGAAGGGGAAGGCAACCCGCCAGGGGATTTACCCCCGCGTCCTTGTAAAGTTCAGCGATTTTCTGCTGCATCACCTGGGGATCGTCCTTGTACTTCTCCTGCAGCTTCTTCATCTTAGGGGAAAGTTCCTGCATGGCCTTCATGGACTTTACCTGCTTGACCGTCAGCGGGTACAGGATCATCTTGACGATGATCGTGAGAAGCACGATGGCCCATCCATAGCTGATGAAACCAGCAGAAGCCGTGAGACTGTGAAGACTCGTAAGGACAAAGGTCAAAATACTCTCAATCGGCGAAAAAAGCGTTCCAAAGAAACCTGGCTCCAATTCATCACATCCTATCCTATTCCTAAAGCAGAAAAATTCCTGCCCATTGTTACAATTAATCTATGGCACGGGATCATAGCCACCCTTGTGAAAGGGATGGCAGCGCAATATGCGCCGAAGGGCCATCCAGCCCCCCTTGAGAGCCCCATATCTTTCAACAGCAATCCATGCATATTCCGAGCAGGTGGGAACAAAGCGGCAGGAAGGCGCTTTCAACGGTGACAGGAAGTCACGATAGAACTTGATGAGGAATATCAAGATCTTCTTCATCATCCCTGCCTCCCAAGAAAGATTCCCGCCTTTTTCCCAAGACCCAGAAAAGCATTTTGCGCCACAGCGCATTTTTCGTCCACCAGGGCACGGCGCCCAACCAAAAGCAAGGCAATCCCGGGACGCACCTGATCCTGATGCAGCCGGTAACTCTCCCGAAGCAGTCTCTTAACCCGATTGCGGACCACCGCATTCCCGAGCTTCTTTCCGGCAGCGAAACCGACCTTCCCTCCCAGGGAATCCGAAGGATACACATAGAGGACAAGATAACGATTCGCATAGGATTTTCCGTATCGATAAACCGTCTGAAAATTTTCTTTTTTTTGGAGAATCCTGCGTTTCGGCAGCTTCAACATATCATGCTCCTTTGACTCGTCCAAGGAACCCTTCCAAAGGAGGATTCTCCATGAAATGGAAAAAGGCCACCTCAGTGACCTGTAACGTTACGCCGTAAGCTTCTTCCTGCCACGCTGACGCCTTCTCTTGATGACGAGACGGCCACCCTTCGTCTTCATGCGCTCACGAAAACCATGGGTCTGCTTGCGCCAATGATTGTTCGGCTGATAGGTTCTCTTCATTCTCTTAACACCTCCTTGAACCTCTGAGGCAATTTCTGGGGGAGCAACCCCCGAAAAATCAGCTATGTAGATTATAGACTAGCTCTCTATAGGTGTCAAGCAAGAAACTATGCTTATTTTTGCCTTTTTCCACGGAATCCCCTACAAAACTGTTGATAACTTCCCTCTATTTTGTTATGATATTCCTGCATTCTCCCAAATTTACCAATCATATCCAGTTTTTCATGCCATATGGCAAAGCTTATCCACAGCTGTGGAAAAATATGTGGATAATGTATAGATAGAAAGGATTTTTTCAATGGATGAAACACAGATGCAGGCGGTCTGGGAAAAGATACTGTCCAAGGTACAGGAGTCCCTCTCTGAAATTGTCTGCAATCAATGGCTTCGTCCGGTCCGTCCCGTCTCTTTCACGAACCAGACATTGACCATCGGTGCTCCCAACGAATTCCATAAGGACTATATCATCAACCGTCGCTACATTCCCTTCATCGAAGACGCTACCCTGGATGTCACAGGCAACAGGCTTACCGTATCTGTCGTCAGCCTGGACCTCCCTCAAAAAGAGAAATCTTCCAAGAAATCCGCAAAAAATGATATCGTCAAGGAAGGCACCCCCATCCAGGACTCCCTCATCAACGAGGAAACGCCTTCCATAGAAACGGGAAGCCCCCATCAATGGCACGATATCCCGGAACAGATTTCCCCTGGGGATTCCTCCACATTGAACCCAAGATATACCTTTGATACCTTTGTCACAGGAAAATCCAACCAGCTCGCCCATGCTGCCGCCCTTGCCGTGGCAGCCTCCCCGGGCAAGGCATACAACCCATTCTTCATGTACGGCGGCGTCGGTCTCGGCAAGACACACCTCATGCACGCCATCGGCCACCAGATCCTCAAGAACAATCCCGACAAACGCGTCCTCTACGTGTCCAGCGAGAAATTCACCAACGAACTCATCAACGCCATCCGCGACAACAATCCGGAAGTCTTCCGGCAGAAATACCGCACCGTCGATGTTCTCCTCGTGGACGATATCCAGTTCCTGTCGGGAAAAACAGGAACCCAGGAGGAATTCTTCCATACCTTCAACACCCTGCGGGATGCCGACAAGCAGATCATCCTCTCCTCCGACCGTCCACCCAAGGAAGTGGAAAAACTGGAGGAACGCCTTCGCTCCCGGTTCGAATGGGGACTCATCACCGACGTGCAGGCGCCGGATCTGGAAACCCGCATCGCCATCCTCAAAAAGAAGGCCATCATCGACCATCTCGATGTCCCCAACGATGTCATGGTGTACATTGCCAGCCGCATCGACAGCAACATCCGCGAACTGGAAGGAGCGCTCACCCGCACCGTCGCCTACGCCTCCCTCACCCAGCAGCCCGTGACCAAGGAAGTTGCTGCAGAAGCCCTCAAGAACATCTTCGAGGGCAACAAAGCCAAAGAGATCACACTTGATCTCATACAGGAAATCATAGCAGACCATTTCAAAGTAAAGATTGAAGAACTCCACTCCAAGAAACGCACAAGGGAAATCGCCTATCCCCGCCAGATTGCCATGTATCTCAGCCGCGAGCTGACGGACATCTCACTTCCCCAAATCGGCACCTTCTTCGGCGGGCGCGACCATACAACAGTCATGCATGCCTGCAATAAGGTAATGGATGAGAGGAAATCCAACAAGCAGGTGGACAACACGATCTCCAAGCTCATCGAACGCATCCAGCAAGTCTAGAACACAGTAGTGCATAAACATGTGGGCAACCTGTCCATTATCCTGTAGATGAAATGTGCATAAGCCAAAGGGAGGTTATTCCAGTGAATAATGTGGATAACCTCCCCTCTTGCTATCAACAGGTTATCCACATCCAAATTCCCCAGACAGAAAAACGCCAAGGCACTTTCCAACATTTCCACAGGGCCTACTACTACGGCGACTAATTCTTTTAATCTATAAGTTATTGTAAAAAGAAAGAAGGCTCACCATGAAATTTTCCTGCAGCAAAAAAGACTTTACAGAAGCTCTTCAGGTCGTATCCAAAGCAGCCTCCAACAAACAGCAAATGCCCATCCTCTCGGGTATCTACCTGAAAGCAGACAATTATTCACTGGAATTGCAGGCAACCGATTACGAACTGGGCTTCATCGTCAAGATACAGGCAAATGTCGAATCCCCCGGACAAATCGTGCTTTCAGGCCGCTTTCTGCAAGAGGTTGTCCGCAAACTCCCAACGGAACAGGTCATCTTCTCCTTTGACAAAGAAGAAAACATCGCCCACATCCAGTCCGGACAGGCAAACTTCACTCTCCTGAGCATGAACGCCAGCGAATTTCCTATCATCCATCACTTTGAAGGAGACCTGGAATTTGCCATGGAAAACGACGTACTCCAGGATCTCGTCAAAAAAACCGTATTCTCCTGTTCCACAGACGAAACACGCCCGGTCTTCACAGGATGCTACATGGAGGTCGACAACGATACGATCACCATGGCAGCCACCAATACGCACCGCCTCTCTGTGAAAAGCATCACCCTGGATCTTCCCATAGGAGCCATCAAGATCATCATTCCGGCCAAATCCCTGAACGAACTCCTTCATATCATGAACCCGGACAATCCGACTACCGTTCATATCACATGCTCCCACAACAGAATCAGCTTCTCTTTTGACAATATCTACATGACCTCTCGTCTGATAGAAGGAGCATTTCCGGACTACAAGAAGGTCATCCCGAACGATTTCTCCACAAAGGTCACGGTGGACACAGACCTCTTCAGTGCAGCAATCGATCGCGTCTCCCTTATATCACGATCCAATGAGTACAACATCATACGACTCAGCTTTACCCAAGGCCAGATTCATATATCATCCAACAATCCCGACATTGGCAAGGCAGAAGAGACCGTACCTGCCTCTGTGGAGGGACCTGACGTCAACATTGCCTTCAATGCGAAATACGTAACCGATGTATTTAAGAATATTCAAACGAATGAATGTGTTTTGTATCTGCAGCAAAGTCTCAGACCCATGTCTGTCCGCGAGAACAATAATGATACCTTCCTCTATGTGGTAACACCGGTAAGAACGGCACACTGAAGATGATTGTCCATTCTTTGTCCCTAAAAAATTACAGGAACTATGCTGCATTGGATCTCCAGCTTTCTCCCAATATCAATATTCTTCTGGGAGCCAATGCCCAAGGAAAGACAAACCTCATAGAAGCCATATACTATGCATCCTTTGGACACTCCCACCGCACAAGGACGGATGCAGAGCTTATCCTATGGGAAGAGAGGGAAGGAACCCTCAGGATCGATTTCGAGCGCATGGGAGTTCCCAATGTCCTTGAGTTCCTCTTTCACCGGGAAAAACGCCGCAATATCCTCTTCAACGGGCATCCCATCCGTCCACGAGAACTGATCGGCAACCTGAACACCGTCCTGTTCTCCCCTGAGGATCTTCTGCTGGTCAAGGGAGCACCGGCGGGGAGGCGCCGTTTCCTGGACGGGGAGATATCACAGGCCAGCCCGTCTTATTATCAGGAACTCCTGCGGTACAACAAGATTCTCGTGCAGCGCAATACCCTCCTCAAACGCGTGCGGGAGCACAAGGCAAGGCTAGAGATGCTGGAGCCTTGGGATATCCAGCTGGCAGAAAGCGCAGAAAAGATCACTTCCAAGCGTCTGGAGGCTATCAAGAAACTCAACATGCTGGCAAATCTCATGCACCGGCGCATTTCAGGAAACCGGGAGAATCTTTCGGTTTCTTATGAAATCCATGGACAAAAGTCCGGAGAAATGACAAATGACCTGAAAACATGGTATAATAAAAAGATGGAGGAATCGAGAGAGCAGGATGTTTTTCGTGGCTCCACGGGAATCGGGCCGCATCATGACGATGTGATTCTCGAGGTGAACGGCATCAACTTGCGTTCCTTTGGCTCCCAGGGACAGCAGCGCACCGGCATACTTGCCCTGAAACTCGCCGAGCTGGAATTCCTTCGCTCCGGGACAGGTGAGTATCCTGTACTTCTTTTGGATGATGTCATGAGCGAACTGGACGCCGCAAGAAGGAATCAGCTTCTGGACTTTATTCGGCGGGAACGCATCCAGACGCTCGTTGCCGCGACGGAGGAAGCCTATTTCCCACAGGAGTCTATCGGCACCTGTTACGATGTCAGAGAGGGAACTGTGTCAAAGCGATGATGAGGAAGGTGGTCTCATGGCAAAACGCACGCCGGGAATCGAGCAGGTGAATACCATCCTTCCCAAGAGCATCCATGCCCTTGGACCGAAGGTGGAAAAGCTGTATCGGCGCCATTTTGTCCTCTGGCACTGGTCCCATATCGTAGGTGAGACCATCGCTGCCCATGTGCATCCCATGGGAATCGAGCAGGGAAGGCTCTGGCTCTATTCCATGGACTCCAGCTGGCGCAACGAGATCCAGATGATGCAGACGGAAATCCTGCAGAAGGTCAACCGATATGCAGGGGAGTGTCTGGTTACTGAGATGCGTTTCGGAAGGAAATGGGAAAAGCCGGAATTGCAAGGAATAGTGCGGGATAAAGAATATAATGAAGAGACTTTAAAAAGAAATGTTATAAAAGAAAATCTCACGGATGACGAGATGGAATGCATGAAAAAGGAATGTTCCTCTGTGGAAGATGAGGAAATTGCAGGACATCTGTACCATTTGATGATTCGTCAGAAGAAGCTCATGAAGTGGAAGGAAAGCCAGTCCTGGCATCCGTGCCTTGATTGTGGGACTCTCTGCCCAAGGGAGGAAGAGAGATGCAATGTCTGTGACCGGCGCCATAGAAGCGAGGTGCGGGCGAAAGTGCGCCATATCCTTCAGGAGATTCCATGGATGCGCTATGGGGAGATCCGGAAACAGGTACAGGAGAGCACGCCTTACATGGTCAACAGCCTGAGGGCTTCCATGGTGCAGGAGATGGCAAAGACGGTGAACTTCGGGGATTTTGAGAGCATGGCGGCAAAGCGGCTGGTGATGCTTCATTGTTGCCTGCCTCCTGAACAGCTTACGGAGGAGGTCATGCGAAGGACGCTTTACTATCTAAGGAAGGATCTTTCCAAACCCCGGGAGTTCAAGACTGTGAAGCGTTATGATTACATTCCGCGAGGAAGAAGGAAGGCGGGTGGAACAAGTGTTTCTCCATCTGGGAAATGATATTTCCATTCGTCTCAAGGACATCATTGCCATCCATGACTATGAGATTTTCAAGTCCGGCCCCAACAGGAAGTGCCTGGAAAAGGCGAAACAGGAAGGACGTCTTGTTCTTGCTGTGGGGAAAGGGCAGCAGGAGAAATCATTGGTTATTACAAGAGAATGCATCTATGTGTCTGTCATATCGCCGCTGGCCTTGAAACGGCGGTCAGCCATGATGATTGGGATAGAGAGCGATCAGGATTCAGGGATAGGAGCGTAATATTTTCATGGACATCTTGAATGAAAACGATAAGAACGATAAGAATGAGCAGGCCGTGGATGGCCGCGAGGTCATTGAGGAACTTCTCGAAAGGGAACCCGACACGACCGGCGTGGAGATCCATATGGACGGCGACGCTGCAGAGGTGACAGCCGTTGATGGAGACTATGGCGCAGAGCAGATCCAGATACTGGAAGGTCTGGAGGCCGTGCGCAAGCGTCCCGGCATGTATATCGGCAGCACATCGGAAAGGGGACTCCATCATCTCGTCTATGAGGTGGTGGACAACTCTATTGATGAGGCGTTGGCGGGATACTGCGACCATATCGACGTGACCATCTGTCAGGACAACAGCATCATCGTGCAGGACAATGGGCGAGGCATCCCCGTGGACATGCATGAAAGCGGCATGCCGGCGGTGGAGGTCGTGCTGACGGTACTTCATGCCGGCGGCAAGTTTGGCGGCGATGGCTACAAGGTTTCCGGCGGTCTCCATGGTGTGGGTGTTTCCGTGGTCAATGCACTTTCCACCTCCATGGAGGTGAAGGTGAAGCGCGACGGGAAAATCCATGATATCTCTTTTTCCCGCGGTGTTACCACCAGTCCCCTGACCATCCTTGGGGATACCGAGGAGACAGGGACCTGGGTGCATTTTCAGCCGGACCCGGAGATCTTCACCGTCACGACCTACAGCTACGACACACTGCGCCATCGCCTGAGGGAACTGGCCTTCCTGAACCGTGGCATTACTATTAACCTGAAGGATGAGCGTGAGGAGGGCAAGAAGGAGAGCTTCCATTTCGAGGGAGGCATCAGTTCCTTTGTGGAACACCTCAACCGCAAGAAGGAGAAATTGAACCCGGAGCCCATCTATTTCAATGGGGTCAAGGATGATACGGTGGTGGAGATTGCCCTCCAGTACAACGACAGCTATCAGGAGAATATCTACAGCTTTGTCAATAATATCAACACGGAGGAAGGCGGCACCCATCTTGCCGGATTCAAGCTGGCCCTTACGAGAGCGGCGAATGATTTTGCCCGCAAGCAGAATATTTTAAAGGCAAATGACAGCAATCTTTCCGGTGAGGACGTGCGTGAGGGGCTCACCTGCGTTATCAGTCTCAAGATCCGCGAGCCGCAGTTCGAGGGACAGACCAAGACGAAACTCGGGAATTCCGAGATTCGCGGCATTGTGGACTCCATTGTCACGGAAGGGCTTTCCGAGTACTTCGAGGAAAATCCTTCCATCACGAAGAAGATCATCGACAAGGCCATCATGGCGGCCAGGGCAAGAGAGGCGGCACGCAAGGCCAGGGAGCTTACCCGCCGCAAGAATGCCCTGGAGGTTTCCAGCCTGCCCGGAAAATTGGCGGACTGCAGCGTAAAGGATCCGGAACAGGCAGAGATCTACATTGTCGAGGGCGATTCCGCAGGCGGCAGCGCGAAGCAGGGACGTGACCGCCGTTTTCAGGCCATCCTTCCCCTGCGGGGCAAGATACTCAACGTGGAAAAGGCCCGTCTCGACAAGATTTTTGCCAATGCGGAGATCCGCACCATGATCACGGCCTTTGGAACGGGGATCAGCGATGAGTTCGATCTCTCCAAGCGCCGTTATGGCAAAATCATTATCATGACGGATGCCGATGTGGATGGCGCCCATATCCGTACTCTGCTTCTCACCTTCTTCTATCGCTATATGAAGCCGTTGATTGAGCACGGCCATGTGTTCATTGCCCAACCTCCCCTTTACCAGATCCGCAAGGGGAAGAAGCATTGGTACACTTATAGTGACGAGGAGCTTTCCAAGAAACTCGACGAGGTCGGAAGGGACGGCAGCACCGTTCAGCGCTACAAGGGCCTTGGCGAGATGAACCCGGAGCAGCTTTGGGAGACGACCATGGATCCTGCGGAGCGCACCATGCTGCGGGTGGACATGGAGGATGCAGAACTTGCTGATGAGCTTTTCACCATCCTGATGGGTGACAAGGTAGAGCCTCGTCGCCAGTTCATTGAGGAGAATGCAAAGCTTGTGAAGAATCTGGATATTTGATATTTATGATGAAATTGATTTCAATAGTGGTTCCTGTCTATAATGAAGAGGACAACATCCGACATTTCTACGAGGCAATCTGCAAAGTGATGCAGGAATTGCCTTATGACTGGGAATTGGTGTTCGTGGACGATGGCTCCAGGGACAGGAGCTGGGAAATTTTGCAGGAAATGGAGCAGTCCGACAGCCGCGTCCAGCCCATCCAGCTTTCGCGCAACATGGGGCATCAACTTGCCCTGACCTGCGGTATGGATTATGCGGAGGGAGATGCCGTCATCACCATGGACGGCGATATGCAGCACCCTCCGGAATTGCTTCCCGTTCTGATTCATGAGTGGGAGCAGGGATTTGAGATTGTCCAGACCGTGCGAAAGACAACGGAAGGGGTATCCTGGGCAAAGAATTTTTCGTCCAATGGATTCTATTGGCTGCTCAATCATATTTCGGATACCCATATCATTGAGGGAGGATCGGATTTTCGCCTGATGGATGCCAAGGTCGTCCGTGCCTTCCGTCATTACCGCGAGCACGTCCGGTTCATCCGGGGCATGATCAGTGAGATGGGATACCGCCAGACGACGATTGAGTTCGTGGCGCCGCCGCGTTTTGCGGGGGAATCGAAATTCTCGCTGAAGAAGATGTTCCGCCTTGCCGTCGATGGGGTGCTGGCCTATTCTTCCTTTCCCCTTCGTTTCGGATTGTATGTGGGCATGCTCTGCGCCTGCATCAGCGTCCTGATTTTCCTGCATGTGCTCTACGTCACCTATATCGGGGGAGATGCAGAACGCGGCTGGCCCACGATCATTGGCTGCATCGTCTTTTTTGGAGGCGTGCAGCTGATGACCCTGGGAATCATTGGTGTCTACATTGGGCGGATTTTCGAGGAAGTCAAGCGCAGGCCCCTGTATCTGGTGGAACGGGAGAAACCGACAGCGCGAAGGCGCATGAGGGAAGAAAATCAGTAAAACTTATCAAATGTACAGCGGGAGACTTTTCTCGCTGTACATTTTTATGGAGTGAGAAATATGGATAATCGTTTACAAAAACAGCTGACATTTGCCCTGGAAATCGACAAGGCAAAGAACATTTTCAGACAGACCCATCTTTCCGGCCACGGGCGCAGGGAGAACGATGCCGAGCATTCCTGGCACATGGCGGTCATGGCATATCTGCTGAGGGAACATTCCAATGAGGAAGTCGACATTGCAAAGGTCATGCTGATGTGCCTCTTGCACGACATTGTGGAAATCGAGGCAGGGGATACCTACGCCTATGATGCGGAAGGGCTCAAAACCCAGAAAGAACGGGAAAATGCCGCCAAGGAGAAAATCTATTCCCTGTTGCCGGAGGACCAGAAGAAGGAACTCATGAGCATCGTGGATGAATTCGATGCATACACTACAGCAGAGGCGAAATTCGCCCATGCCATGGATAACCTGCAGCCGCTCATGCTCAATCACAGCAACGATGGAGGCGACTGGAGAGAGCATAAGGTGACAGCAAAGCAGGTATACGGACGGCAGGAAAAGACGCGGTTGGGCTCAGAGGTTCTGTATCAGGCAACGGATGAGATCCTGCGGGAAAACATCGCGAAGGGCAGCATCATCTCTGTGCCCTGAATTCAAAGCTCTGCCACACCAAGGATTTCTTTCAGTGCATTGCGGTAATCCGTGGCATTCCGGCCATCGTATTCGGCTTGATATATTTCTCATGTTGTATTATTATTAACTTAATATGATTTAAGTTAAAATGAATTAAGTACAAGTGGTGATAGCAATGCAGTTTGTGGGCAGGCAGCGAGAGTTATCTTTAATAAGAGAAAGGATCGACAGCGACAAATCGGAAGCCGTTCTTGTGTATGGCAGGAGGCGTGTCGGAAAAAGCCACTTGATTATGGAAGCCTTGAAGGACATGAAGTTTCCTGTCATACAATATGTTTGCAGAAAATCTTCCTTTCAAAGAAACATGGAGGGATTGAGCCGGGAAGCCGCGAAAACATTCCAGGAGCCGTTTGTCAGGTTTGAGACCATTGACCAGTTGCTGGAGTATGCCTATGGCAAAGCCTCACAGCAAAAGGTAGTTCTTTTCATCGATGAATACCCTTTCCTGCGTGGGGATGACGAGGCCATTGATTCAGAGTTCCAGATTGCCATAGACAAATGGCAGCACAGGGCATGCCTGAAGATCATACTCTGCGGCTCCTATGTGGAAACCATGCAGAAGCTTGTGGACAGCAGGGCACCGCTTTTCGGGAGATTTACGGAAATGCTGAAGCTGAAGCCATTTGACTACTATGATGTTGCCAAGTTCTTCCCAGGCAGGAGCAACGAGGACAAGCTTCTTCTTTATAGTGTTTTCGGTGGCGTTCCATTTTATCTGATGCAGCTGGATGACAGGCTTTCCCCGGCAGGGAATATCAAAAAACTGCTGATTCCAGAGGGATCTGTTTTGGAAAGCGAAATCAGGCTTCAGCTGACAGCAGAACTCTCCAAGGAAGAAAATGCCAATTTTGTTCTGGAGAAGATTGCAAGCGGCGTTTGCAAGTATAGCGACATATCCAGGGACTTCTCCGGAAGCAGCGGCAGGCTTAGCCATACCCTTGGAAAGCTGGAAGGGATGGGGCTTATTGAGAAAGATTCCCCGATGAATGCCTCCTCCAATAAGCGCCAGCATCGTTACGTAATATGCGATAATCTTCTGGATTTCTATTACACGTTCCTGTTTCGGGAGACAACGGCGCGAAGTGCCATGTCGCCGGATGACTTTTTCCAGGCCCATGTAGAGGAACCTCTTGAGAATGATTACCTGCCGAGAAAATTTGAGCAAGCGGCAAGGGAGTATCTGTTGAGGCAGAATCGGGCTGGTAAAATAAACCCTCCATTTTCTGCAATTGGAAGATATGTCTATCATGACAAGGCCAAAAAGCAGAATGGGGAGTTTGATGTCGTCACGAAGGATGCTAAGGGACTGTTCTCCTACGAGTGCAAGTACAAGAAGGCTCCTTTGGGGATGAAGGTTGTCCATAAGGAAGAATGGAAGGCAAAGGAACTTGGGCTTGACTTCTATGGATTCGGCTTCTTCTCCCGCAGCGGGTTCGCGGAAGATGTGGATGCCAGTTCTTATCGTTTGATCACTTTGCAGGATATGTATGTCTGATAGACATCAATCTTGTGAACCTTTCAATGCTCTTTTCTTGTTTTCATGATGCCCCAGCTTCCATGCTATCGATTCTTGTGTAGATCATGCCGTTTTTCCCACGGTCTGACCGCATGAGCGAAATCTCAGCCACCTTCATGGTGTCTGTCGGAAGCTTCATCAGCAGTTTTTCCATGCTGCCGGGAAAGTCTGCTCTTCGCACCAGGGTAATATGGGGAGCGAATCTTTTGCGGTCATAGGGGATGTCGTGTTCGGCAAGGGCTCTCCGCAGTTGGCGGACGCAGGCAGAGAGGGCATCCTTTGGCGCTATCCCTGCCCAAAGGGTATCGTGGAAGTTTCCTGCCCCGTCAAGCTGAAGGGAAAAGGACTTGAAAGAGACAGAGGATATGGCATCCATGACGATATCGGGATTGCCGTACTCGCCGATAAAAGCGAGGGTCAGGTGCATGTTTTCGGCAGGAACGAAGTGCCCCCTCACACCGAGGGCCTTCCAATGCTCCTGAAGATGGAGAAGGGATTCCTGCATGGCTCCCTCTATGGGTATGGCAAGAAAAAGTCTCATGGTATTTGCTCCCCTTTTTAGATTTGCAAATATTTTAACATGAAGAAATGGATGAGGGCAAGTATTGCAAGTCCATGTTCTCCTGCCTCGTTGCGACGCAACGCTAGTGTCCCGCCTCGTTCATATCCATAATAATTGCCCGATATGCAGTCATCTGCGTTGTCATCGTCAGTTGGCGTAGCCACCGCTACGCCGCCCTCATCTCGAACAATTATTTTTATGTTTCTGAACGAGGTGGGACACTAGTGTAAACCCTCGTTCACATTTATATGAATCGCCCGATATGCAGCCACCTGCTACGTCTCGAACAATTATTTTTATGTTTCTGAACGAGGTGGGACACTAGTCCCGCAGGGGAAACGTCAATTGGAAGATTTTGCCGTCGGCAAAATTTGAACAATGCGTTATAATTTCATTGGGGAGAAGTCCCGCGAGTTTAATGCATGGTGGGAGTGGATGGAGCAGATGAATCGACGTAATTTCTTGAAATTTCTTGTCGGTGGCGTTTTCCTGTTGGGGGGCGGCGCTTTTCTCAGCAAGGGAGCGTGGTATCGGCAAGCGGCCAATGGAGTGCGGGAACTTGCCGGTGATCTGGATGCACAGTATCTGCGGCAGATCATTGCTGCGGATCCGTCTACAAGCCGGACGCTCATGTGGCAGTCTGCCGCTCCTCTTTCCAATCCCCGCATAGAGTATCGCCAGAAGAGGCAGGAGGAAGCAGCAGCCGTTTCTGCCAGCGAAGATTTCTTTACGGACGATGGCGTGACGAACTATCAATATGCTGCCAGCCTTGCGGGGCTTTTACCGGATACGGCTTATGAGTACCGCCTGGTTTCCGAAACCTCTGCCAGCGATTGGCATCCTTTGCATACAGCGGGGGAGGACAGTTTTCAATGCCTCATCTTCCCTGATTCCCAATCCAACGATTACAGTGATTGGGAAAGGGTGGCACAGGAAGCCGCGAAGCGAAATCCGGAGGCGGCGTTTTTCATCAATATGGGGGACATCGTGGACAATGGGGAGGATCATACCCAATGGCAGGCATGGTTTCATGCGGTGGAAAACATCATGGACAGCATTCCCTTCGTTCCTGTCATGGGGAATCATGAGACCTATGACCAAAACTGGAACGTGCGCCTGCCCGAGGCGTATCTGCGCTATTTCGTTGTGCCGGAAAACGGGAGCCGTGATTTTGCGCGGTATTATTATTCCTTCGACTATGGCGCGGTGCATTTCATCGTGCTGAACAGCCAATGGGAGGAGACGGAGGACTTCAAGCCCGGCCTCATGGAGGAGCAGATGGAATGGTTTCGGGAGGATGTCCGCAAGAGCAAGAAGAAATGGAAGATCGTGCTGATTCACAGGGATGTCCTGCAATACCGCATCCACAATCGCCCGGAACGGCAGGAAGGAATTTCCGATGTGGGGGAGGTGTTCATGCCCCTTTTTGAGGAACTTGGCATTGACATCGTGTTCACGGCTCATCTTCATACCTACCGCAACCGCGGGCATATCCGGGACATGAGCCATGACAGCAATGGCCCTCTCTATATCCTTACGGGGGTGGCGGGGAACGTGCGCTATCCGGGCCTCTGGATCGACCATGCTCTGGATGAAAGAGTGGCGCCCCAGCCGGAGACGGATAACTATCTCACCATGGATGTATCAAAAGAGCGCATCCTCATCCAATGCTTCCTGCCGGACGGACAGGAAATCGACCGGGTGGAAGTGGATAAGGCGGATTTAGAGCAAAGTCCTTTTCAAGGTGTAGTGCTATGATTTGCATTTACATTGTATGTTATTCATGCTATGATGTAATCATAAGAGGAGGGTGATTTTATGAAAACAGTATCTATTACAACCAGAGTCAATCCTGACCTCAAGGCACAAGCAGAGTTTTTATGCGAACAGATGGGACTGACGCTCTCAACAGTATACACCATGCTGTTGAAAGCCATCGTCCGTACGGGCTCAATCCCTTTTGAAATCAAGGCGGATAGTTTTTACAGTGAAGCAAACCAGCAACATTTAAGGGCAGCGATTGCACGATTAGAGGATGGCGAGGGAGAGGAGCATGACCTGGTAGATGTTGATAACATGGGACAGTGAGGCATGGGCTGACTAT
Organism: uncultured Veillonellaceae bacterium; assembly: GCA_902801565.1. Lineage (GTDB taxonomy): Bacteria > Bacillota > Negativicutes > Selenomonadales > Selenomonadaceae > UBA3796. The sequence goes on from CADCIX010000012.1 coordinate 57,702, forward strand.
GTATGGTGGCAAAGCCAGGACAAGAAAATCGTCAAACGCATTAACGCTCTTATAAAGGACATCATGAGAAATGGTGTTATGGAAGGTATAGGAAAGCCAGAGCCATTGAAATATGATTTGTCCGGGTGGTACAGCCGCAGGATTGATGAAACAAACCGGCTTGTTTACAAAATTGTTGGCGATTCGCTGAAAATTGCACAATGTAAAGAGCATTACGACTGTTGATGAACTGAGAAACCTGCTGCAACCACGGGCATATCAGGGATATGAGCCATGAGATGCAAATTTTGCTGTTCGCGAGCATAGAATAAGATTATCATGGTTGCAAAGAGAAGAACGCAGGAGGGGACCGTTTTGCAGAGCAGATATCAGATTCCATTGGTAGCCCTTGGCACAGGTGCTGCTTTTACCGTAATTTTTGGCGTGGCCAATCCTATGGAGGCCTATGCGGAAGTCAGGACTTATACCGGGGGGGACATGCGCCATTGGAGATATAGGGACGCCGGCCTAGGCGAAGAACCGTGTGAGGTGATGATGTGGAATTTTTTGCCGATGGCACCATCCTGTTCCTGATACTGATGGGCTTTCTGGCTGCCTTTATTGATGCCGTGGCAGGGGGCGGGGGACTGATTACCATTCCTTCCATCATGTGCACGGGAATCCCCTTGGTGGAAGTCCTGGGGACGAACAAGATGGCCTCGGTGATGGGGGCCCTTTCCAGTTTCCTGACCTTTATCCGTGCGGGGAAAATGGATACGGCTCTTATCCGCAAGCTGTTCCCTGTTTCCTTCCTGGGCTCGGCTGCCGGAGTCATGCTGGTGCGCCAGATGCCCTCTGATTTCTTGCGGCCGCTGGTCCTGGTCATGTTGATCGCGGTGGCGGTCTATAGCGTCGTAAAGAAGGACTGGGGAACGGAAAATGTCTATCACGGCATGACACGAAAGATGTTTGTCCTGAGTCTGGCTGTGGCATTCGTTTTTGGATTCTACGATGGCTTTTTCGGTCCGGGGACAGGTTCTTTCCTGCTCTTTGCCTTTCTTCTGGCAGGCTTTGATTTTCTAGGTGCCGCCGCCAATGCCCGGGCACTGAATTTTGCCAGCAATATCGCCGCTGCGCTTATCTTCAGCTATTTTGGCGCAGTGAATTTTTCCTATGCGATTCCCATGGGGATTGCCATGATCTTCGGAGCCACCTGCGGTGCAAAAATGGCATTAAAGAAAGGGACCGGCTATGTCCGGCCGCTTTTTATCCTTATGACTACAGTGCTGATTGGAAAGCAGATCCTTGAACTTTTCAGGTAAATTTTCATGGAATGAGGGGACGTACATGGATATGATCTTCCATAAATGCGGCCATAAGTTTGGACGCTGGTACAATATGATATGGATGGAGAAAATCATCGGAAAGCATGAGTGAAAGTAGTGTTCATGACAGGCAGATCGGGGTTTCGATATGGGCGACACGCTGCTCTTTCAGGTCAGGATAGTTCCAGGGCATCTCTTTTCCTAAGAGCTGCTGCAGTGCGATGGCGGGCAGGTTGATGCCTGTGGCCAGACAGGAGAGCTGCAGGCCTCCCGACATGCGGGGGTTGATTTCCAGCAGGAAGGTTTTTCCCTGGTGCAGGCGGAACTGCAGGTTGAGGGGCGCATTGAGGTTCAGGATGTCCAGAATCCGGTTGCTGAGAGCCATGATTTGTGCGTCGAACCTCACGACAGAATAGCGGGTGTTTGTTTTATAGCGCGGGATGACGATATTTCCCCGGGAGGTCCTCAGGCAGTCCACACTGATTTCCGGGCCGTCCAGATATGGCATGACAAGCATCGGCACAGAGAAGTCATAGTCTTGCAGGATGCTTTTTGCCGCAGAAAGAGTGACTTTCGTATTGGGCTTGGAATAGAGTGCGGACAGCTGCTCCAGATTGTTGTCAATGACGCGGAAGGTGAGGGCGCCTTCATCTTCTGCGAGCTTGTAGCAGACGCGGAAGCCTTTGCTGTGAAGTGTCTCGTATGCAGTACAAAATTCCGGGAAGGAATGTGTCGACAGATATTCGGGGATGCAATCGGCCAGTCCATGTTCTGCGAAGAAGGCATAGGTCTCCTGCTTGCTGTCCAGAATCTGCATTAGTTCCGCGTTGCGTCCGCAGAGGACAAGAACACCAATCTCCTTGAAGGAATCCACCTGCTTTGCAATGGCTGTGATGCGATGACGTGGCACAAAGATATCGACCTTATGCTGCTTGCAGAATTCCAGGCAGAAGGAAACATATTCCTCATCGGACCGGATTTCCGGCTCTGTATGCCATTCCTCGCAAGCACGGCGGTATATGGCATGTTCGTTTCGATTGGACCCGATGATGCAAAGGGGCTCATCGGTGCCATCCCGCATGAGCTGGATCAGATGATACGCTGTGCTGAACCAATGGTTGAACCATATTCTTGTCATATGATGTATACCTCCCAAATGTTGACGATGTATTTATTTGAAACAAAAATCCTGCCCATCAAGGTTTTGCCTTTGGGCAGGATTTTCCTTGTTCTTTGGCAGAAGTGCAGAAAACACGCAAATGTCTCATTTTGCATCTACCGCCCAATTCGAGAAAATGAATGGCACATTGTCAAGCGTGGAATCAGTCAACCCAACCCACTGGTCGGGATAGGCTTCCTGAATCTCCTTCCATGTCATCCGCTTTTCCATGACCAGCGCTCCTTTCGCAAAACATTCACACATTTCCTAGTGTCCCACCTCGTTCAGAAACATAAAAATAATTGTTCGAGATGTAGTCAGATGCTAGGAAGAGGAGGGCGGCGTAGCGGTGGCTACGCCAACAACGAGGCGGGACACTAGCTCTATCATAGCTTTTTTTCCGATTCCTGTCAATCAATAGAAATGGAGGTCATAAACTCTTGAAAATCTCTCAGAAAGTGATAGAATAAAGATGTCCCTGCACAGGGTTGGACAATTGCATATGAATGGGGAGCTTGCAAACAGGCTGAGAGGAAAGTGCGCCTTTCGACCCATAGACCTGATTTGGGTAATGCCAACGTAGGGATATTGACTTTTCTTGGGATTGCTGTCAGGCAATCCCTTTTTTGATGGGAGGTGCAGGTGGTTGCTCAAGATCAACGGGCAGGAGACGGATGCTGCAGGAAAGAGCATCAGCGAATACCTGTCATCTGCAAACTATGAGCCCAGGCAGATTGTCGTCGAAATCAATGAGGAAATCATTGCGAAGGAGCGGTATGGTGAGACCATTCTCAAGGACGGCGATGTGGTGGAAATCATCAGCTTCATGGGCGGCGGTTGAATATCGGAAGACATGGGACAATAGGAGAGGAGATTTTCATATGCAGGAAAAAGATGAAAAAGATACGCTGGTTCTCGGTGGGAAGGAGTTCCATTCGAGGTTTATCCTAGGTTCGGGGAAATATTCCCTGCAGCTGATCGAGGCGGCTGTCAGGGATGCAGGTGCGGAGATTGTCACACTGGCGGTTCGCCGTGCTCAGACAAAAGAGCATGAGAACATTTTGAGTTATATCCCGGAGGGGGTGACGCTCCTTCCCAATACATCCGGCGCGCGGGATGCCCATGAGGCTGTCCGCATTGCCCATCTTGCGAGGGAATTGTGCGGGAGCAATTTCGTGAAGATCGAGATCATGCGCGACACGAAGTATCTTCTGCCTGATAACGCGGAAACCATTCGTGCGACGGAAATCCTTGCGAAGGAAGGCTTTGTCGTGCTCCCCTATATGTACCCCGACCTCAATGTGGGGCGGGATCTTGTGAGCGCGGGAGCGGCGGCAGTCATGCCCCTTGCTGCGCCGATTGGCTCCAACCGGGGACTTGCCACCCGTGACTTCATCCAGATGCTCATTGATGAGCTGGATCTTCCCGTCATCGTCGATGCGGGAATCGGAAAGCCTTCCCAGGCATGCGAGGCTATGGAAATGGGCGCGGCAGCGGTCATGGCAAACACGGCCCTTGCAACGGCTGGGAATCTTACGATGATGGCCTCGGCCTTCCGTCAGGCCATCGATGCGGGGCGCAAGGCGTACCTGTCAGGGCTTGGCCGGGTGCTCGTGCGGGGGGCGGCTTCCTCGGACCCGCTGACGGGATTTCTGCGGGATTAGGAGGGTGTAGTCATGGACAGAAAATACCAGTTGGAGAACGACCCATCCTCCCGCATCAATCATATGGAATACTTGCCGGATATGGAAGTGATTGAGTCGGACATTTGCGACAAGGTTCTGGAGGAAATGAATTCCTATGATGCCTCACGCTATACGGCAAGGGATGTCAGGAATGCCCTTTCACACGAGAACTGCTCCATCGAGGATGTCAAGGCACTGCTGTCCCCTGCGGCAGAACCATTCCTTGAGGAAATGGCTCAGCGGGCACAAAGGGAAACTTCGCGCCATTTCGGCAACACCGTTTACATCTTTACGCCCCTTTATATCGACAATCACTGCGAGAACTACTGCGTCTACTGCGGGTTCAACCGCTACAACAAGATCCGGCGGCTGAAACTGAACATGGAAGAGATTGAGCATGAGATGGATGTCATCGCCAGGAGCGGCATGGAGGAGATCCTGCTGCTGACCGGGGAGAGCAGGGGCAGCAGCAGCATCCGCTATATCGGGGAGGCATGCCGCCTCGCGGCGAAGTATTTCCGCATGGTGGGGCTTGAGGTCTACCCGGTGAATACGGAGGACTACCGTTATTTCCACGAGTGCGGGGCGGATTATGTGACGGTGTTCCAGGAGACCTACAACAGCGACCGCTATGAGGAACTTCATCTCGACGGGCGCAAGCGCATTTGGCCCTATCGTTTCCATACGCAGGAACGGGCACTCATGGCGGGCATGCGGGGCGTCGGTTTCTCCGCATTGCTGGGGCTTTCGGATTTTCGGCGGGATGCCCTTGCGACGGCGCTTCATGTCTATTATCTGCAGCGGAAATACCCGAGAGCCGAAATGTCCCTTTCCTGTCCCCGCATTCGGCCGATTGTGGGCGGCACGGATCTGTGCTACGAAAAGGTCAGCGAGAGGCAGCTTTGCCAGATCCTCTGCGCCTACCGCATTTTCCTTCCCTTTGCCGGCATCACGGTTTCCTCGCGGGAAAGTTCTGCCTTCCGCAACGGCATTGTCCGCATTGCCGCGACAAAGGTTTCTGCCGGGGTTTCCACCGGGATTGGCGACCATGCGGAAAAATATGGCGAGGAGTGCGGGGAATGCAAGGAGGGCGATGAGCAGTTCGAGATCAATGATACCCGCAGCCTCGACACAATGTACAACGACATACGGGGAGCGGGCCTGCAGCCTGTGTTGAATGACTATGTCAGCCTTTGATTCCAAGGTCATCTGCGTGACCAACAGGAAACTCTGTCCCGACGATTTTCTGGAGAGGATCCGTCGGATTGCCCGTTGCCATCCCCATGCCATCCTGCTTCGCGAAAAGGACCTGGCGCCAAGGGAATATGAGCAGCTTGCAAGGGCCGTGATGGAAATTTGCGACATGGAGCATACGCCATGCATCCTGCATAGCTTCATTGACGTTGCAAGAGAACTTCAATCCAGAGCTCTTCATTTGCCGCTGCCCCTTCTTCGTGTAACGGGAAAATCCCTTTTGGAAGAGTTTGAGGTTCTGGGGACTTCCTGCCATTCCATGGAAGAGGCGCAGGAGGCGGAGGCTATGGGGTGCAGCTACATCACGTTGGGGCATATCTTTGCCACGGACTGCAAGAAGGGACTTTCCCCGCGAGGCATTCCCTTTCTGAAGGAGGTTTGCGGAAGGGTCCGGATTCCCGTGTATGCCATCGGCGGAATCTCGCCCCAAAACATTGCCGAGGCAGCGGCTGCAGGAGCCAGTGGCGCATGCATTATGAGCGGGCTGATGCAGTGTGTGGATGTTGAAACCTATATGCATGAGTTGAAACCGTGAAACGGTTGGCAGCAGCCGAAGAATCCTTTTGAAAAGGGATCTTCGGCTGTTTTATTGTTTTTCAAGATTTTTCCTATTTCTCCCTTGACATGGTTGAAAGTGTGTGTTAATTTATGATTAAAAGTTGGAAACAATAATGTAATCTGTAAAATAAACTCTTAAAAAGGAGGGAAAATATGAAAAATATGGAAATGAGCTTGCGTATTCGCGCCCTGCGGGACAAAATGCTGTCCGAGCCGCGCTATGCATCCATCGAGCAAGCCCGCATCATCACGAATACTTACAAGGCCAATGAGGGAAAGCCGCGCATCCTGCAACGGGCACTGGCGCTCAAGGCGGCTTTGGAGCAGATGGAGATTCGCGTGGAGCCCGGGGAACTCATTGTGGGCAACCGTACCGCCGGAGTACGGGCTGGCGTCGTATTCCCGGAGAGCGGCAGCACCTGGGTGGACAGGGAATTCGAGACCCTTCCCACAAGGGCGCAGGACCGGTTCGAGGTGCGTGAGGAGGATATCAGGGAATTTCGCGAGGAGATCAAACCCTATTGGGCGGGAAAATCACTGGAGGATGTGCTGAAAGCACGCTACGGAAAGGAAATCAGCGAGATTTCCAAGGTCGCCAAGATCAATCAGACAGATCATGCCCAGGGGCATATCTGTCCGAACTGCTCCCTTTGGCTCAGGCTGGGACCGGCGAAACTTCGGGCCCAGGCAGAAGAAAAGAAGGAATCTGCCAAGGGAGCAAAAAAGGATTTCTACGAGGCCGTCTCCATCGTCATGGCAGGGGCGCAGCATTTCATGCAGCGTTACGCGGAGCTTTTGGCGGAGCTGGCAGACAGGGAATCCATCGAAACGAAGAAGGATGAGCTTCGGCAGGTTTCCGCAAACTGCGCGGCGATTTCCGGGCGTCCTCCCGAAACCTTCCATGAGGCGGTGCAGTCCCTCTGGTTCCTGTTCGTGATTCTCCAGATGGAATCCAATGCCTCCTCCTTCTCGCCGGGACGTCTGGATGAGATCCTGATTCCTTTCTACCGGAAGGACAGGGAGATGGGGCATCTGACCGAGGAATATGCCCTGGAAATCATGGAGTGCCTCTGGCTCAAGTTCAATCAGATCGTCTATATGCGTAACGCCAACAGTGCCAAATTCTTCGCAGGGTTCCCCATTGGCTTCAACATCGCTGTCGGCGGGCAGGATGGCGACGGAAAGGACTACGCCAACGAGATTTCCTTCCTTTGCCTGAAGGCCCAGGAGCATCTGGGGCTTCCCCAGCCGAATCTTTCCGTCAGGCTTCATGAGCATACGGGAGACGCGCTTTTGAAGGAGGCCGTCCGCGTGGTGGCAAAGGGCAGCGGCATGCCGCAATTCTTCAACGACAAGGCCATCATTCCCGCGCTGGCCAAACTGGGCATTGACGAACGGGATGCTAGGGATTACGCTATTGTTGGGTGTGTGGAACTGACGACCCAGGGCAACAATCTCGGCTGGAGCGATGCGGCGATGTTCAATCTGAACAAGGCATTGGAACTTGCCCTGAACGGCGGCAAATGTCTGCTGACGGGGAAACGCCTTGCGCCGGACTATGGTGACCTCACTACCTACGAAACCTACGAAGATCTGGAAGAGGTGCTGCGCCGCTATATTGACGAGTTCATGGAGAAGATGATCAAGGCCTGTGAGCAGGTGGAACGGGCGCATATCGACATCCTGCCCACGCCCTTCCTGTCGGCGGTCATCGACGACTGCATGGAAAGGGGAACGGATGTAACGGCAGGGGGAGCGAGATACAATCTTTCCGGCATACAGATGATACAGGTGGCCAATCTGGCGGACAGTCTTGCCGCCATCAAGCAGCTGGTCTATGACGAGAAGATGGTAAGCCGCGAGGAATTGCTGGATGCCCTGCGGAAGGATTTCGAGGGCCATGACATTCTTCGCGCCCGCCTTCTGAACAAGGTGCCGAAGTATGGAAACGATGTGGAGTGGGTGGATGCCATTGGCGTGAAGTGGGCAAGATACTTCCGCGAGCGCATCGGAACCTATAGGAACTATCGCGGCGGCAAGTACCATACGGGCATGTACACGGTTTCGGCGCATGTTCCCATGGGAGAGAATGTGGGGGCTTCCCCGGACGGGCGCATGGCGGGGCAGCCGTTGGCAGATGGAGGCATGTCTCCCGTCTATGGGCGCGATGTCACGGGGCCCACAGCGGTCCTGAAATCCGTCTCCAGGCTCGACAAGGAGCTTACCACCAATGGCGGGCTTCTCAACATGAAGTTCCTGCCGGAATTCTTCAGGACGGAGACGGGCATCGACAAGTTTGCAAAATTCCTGCGCACCTTCGTCGATTTGGAGATTCCTCATATCCAGTTCAATGTGGTAAGGAAGGAAGACCTCATTGCGGCGAAGAAGCATCCGGAGCAGTATCGCAGCCTCACCGTGCGTGTCGCGGGCTACACCGCTTATTTTACGGAACTGGCCGACGAGTTGCAGGACGAGATCATTGCCCGCACCAGCTATGCCGATATTTGATGGGGGAGTGGATGTTGTGGAAAACCTGTTGCATCCTGACGCAGACAGTGGAACTATCTTCGATGTGCGCCGCTTTTCCACCCATGACGGCGACGGCATCCGCACAACAGTGTTCTTCAAGGGCTGTCCCCTTTCCTGTGTCTGGTGCCATAATCCCGAAGGAATCAGCGGGAAGCGGCGTCCCCTCTATTTTGAGAAAAAGTGCATCCATTGCGGAAGCTGCATCAAGGTCGCAAATCATGGCGGCGTGGGGCTTGGTGCGCAAGGGGAGATTCTTCTGAAAACGGACCGGCCGGAGGATTGGGACAGGATCATGCAGATCTGCCCCACGGGAGCGATTGCCTGGGATTCTCGTGAAGTCCATGTGATGGAGCTGTTTCGTGAGGTTTTGAAGGACGAGCCGTTTTTCCATCATGGCGGCGGGGTTACCTTATCCGGTGGGGAGCCTTTGATACAGCCGGGGTTTGCAGCGAATTTGCTGGCACTGCTGAAGGAGCAGGGCATCCACACTGCCATGGAAACGGCGCTTCTGGTGCCGGAAAGAAGCCTCGCCATGGTTCTTCCCCATCTGGATCTCATCTTTGCAGATTGCAAGTTGTTCGATGAGGAGGAGCATATCCGGGCGGCCGGGGTTTCCAATCGGCGCATCCTGGAAAATATCCACTATCTCCTCACCTCGGAAAGCCGTGACAAGGTGGTCATTCGTACCCCAATGATTCCCGGATATACGGCCACAGAGAAAAATATCGCGGACATTTCCTCATTCCTTTCCGGAATCTATCCCGATGTCCGCTATGAATTCCTGAACTACAATCCCCTGGCATCTGCCAAGTACCATCTGGTAGGAAGGGAATACTGCTTCAAAGAGAATCCTGACCGTTTTACGAAGGAAGAGATGCAGCATTTTGCCGAAATTTCCTGCAGGAAGGGCATAAAAAACATTTCTATAGATGAATAGGAGGAGCAATCATTATGAAATTTCTTGTTGACCATGCCGATATCCAGAAAATAAAAGAAGTATATCGCGTATTTCCCATGGACGGGGTATCCACCAATCCTTCCATCCTCGCGGCCAGCGGCCGCCAGCCCTTCGATGTCCTGAAGGAGATCCGGGAGTTTATCGGTACAAAGGCGGACCTTCATGTGCAGGTGGTGGGGTGGACCGCTGATGCCATGATGGAGGACGCGGAGCGCATCCGCAAGGAACTGGGCGCGAATACCTATGTGAAGATTCCCGTCAACGAGGAAGGGCTTGTCGCCATCAAGACGCTGCGCAAGGAAGACAAGGGGGTCCGCATCACCGCCACGGCAGTCTACACTGCCATGCAGGGCTTCCTCGCGGCCAAAGCCGGCGCGAACTTCGTCGCCCCCTATGTGAACCGCATCGATAATCTCGGTGCCAACGGCATTGAAACAGCAAAGATCATCCACGATATCTTCCGCCGCAATGACTTGTCCGCCGATATCCTCGCCGCCAGCTTCAAAAACTCCCAGCAGGTGCTGGAGCTTTGCGCTTACGGCGTAGGCGCGGCCACGGTTGCGCCGGATGTCATCCACGGTCTCATCAAGAACGATTGTGTAAACATGGCAATAGAAGCTTTCACGAAGGATTTTGCCAAGCTGTGCGGCGAGGGCGTCACGATGAAAAATGCCAAATAGTTATGGATGTTTACATTTGTTACGTAACTGGTCAATCGTCCCATATTTTCCTTTAGAAAATCTTCAAAATTCATACACCACCACGCCCTTTTTATTTATTTCTGCCAAAAGCTCATCTGAAACAGTAAAATTGCACCACTTATCAAAGCTCTGCGTAGGATTGCCAACAACAGGGTAATGCTTGGGCATTTTCTTCATTTCAAAATATACATCGATATCGCTCCAAGGATTACAGGCGGCTGTAATGCTACTGCCGAAAATGATGATTTTTTTGATATTGCTGTCTTGACGACACACCTCTATAAGGTCGAGGACAGCTTGTTGCTTGATAGGGAATATGCGATGAATGTTACGAAAAGGCTTGGTGACTGCGTTCCACATGTCTATCCTCCTTACATTTCATACCCAATTGTCCCCAGATTTGAATTTCTTATTTCCCAATACTGTTAGATTCGACCCCGGTGTAGCTGAATCCTGCCAAATGCCCCTCGTGGACGTGAATTTTTGCCTCCAGCATATGGCTGGACAGAGAATTCGAGGCGCTACTCAAAAAGGCGCAGGATCGGTTCGAGATGCGTGAGGAGGACATCAGGGAATTTCGCGAGGCTATCAAACTCCTCGTAGAAAAAAGGGAGCCTTTTTCGGCTCCCCTTTTTAGGAACTGTGAAGATCGAAATTTCTTGTCATAATCATCCCAAGGGATCTGCTCCGTATTTGTTCGGACCGGGTGTACCGGGTATGAAGGTCAGCATCAATCCTATGGCTAAATTTATAATCGGAATGAACGCAATAATTGCAAACCAGCCGGAATAGTTCAGGTCATGCAGACGCCGAATATTCAGCATCACCGAAGAAGGCATAAAAGCCAGAGGCAGCAAGGAAATCACGATGGCTCCAAAATCCGGGTCAATCAGATAGGCCACAAAATCGATTACGAGCATAATGATGCCCAGAACCATCGATCTCAAGAAGTAACGCATGCGATTAAGCCTGCCGTCAGAACGGAAAAACATTTCCTTTATACCCTTGTCGGGCACATACTCCCCGACCGGATAACCACCATTCATCGGCATGGCACCGCCCGGACGGAAAGAGCCTTGCTGCGCGGCAGGATTCGGATGGGATGCCCCCTGCGCCGCATGCCCCTGTCCCATATTGATTCCGCCTTGCCGTACAGGTGGTGCAGGGGGCGCAGATGCTGCAGGGGGTGCCGTTTCCTGCGATGCCTGGTTGTCCATTTTTGCGCCGCAATTCGTGCAAAACTTGGTTCCATCATCCATTTGCGCGCCGCACGCGCCACATATCTTTGCCATCAAAATGCTCCTCTCATGAATAAAAGAATATTTACATATAGTCCAGCCCGTGCTGCTCGAAGAAAGTCTTTTGTTTCATGTCCAGCGGCTTGTCCAGGACAGCACCGGAAAAATCACTCAATGACGCATAGATAAAGTTCCCTGTTTTGTCGAACTTCCTTGTTTCCAGCAGCATATAGGAGTTGCGGCTGCATTTCAGTATCGTTTCCTTGGTGGCTGCGTCCTCCGATGTGTAGGTCATGGCGGCGTTGCGCTCTATGTCGGCTCCTACGATGCCGAGAAATGCCTTGTCGAAATGGTAACGGGAGATTTCACGGTTGGCAATGGAACCAACAAAGCCGTCCTTGCCTTCGCTGAAGGTGCCGCCGATGAAGATGAGCCGGTTGTATTCGTCTCCGGTCATGGCCAGCATGACATCAATCATGTTGGTGACAACGGTCAGGGAAAGCCCCGAGGTCTTGAGGAGCTTGGCAATCTCAATGCTGGTGGTGGAGATGTCAAGGAACAGCACATCATCGTCCTTGAGCAGCCGAAGAGCCTTTTGGGCAATTTTCCGCTTGTCGGGCATATATTTCCCCTTGCGTTGGGAAACATACTGTTCCATTTCCTCTTCTTCCAGTTTGAGGGCGCCGCCGTAGGTCTTCTTGAGCAGCCCCCTCTTTTGCAGGGCGGTGAGATCCTTGCGGATGCTGTCCTCCGTGATGGAGAAACGCTGGCTCAGGTCCTTGACGCTGGCGGAGCCTGTATCATTCACGATCTGGACAATCATGTTTTGGCGTTCTTCGGGAAGTATGGGATCATCTCCTTTCGTTTTTCAACATACCCTGTGGATTATATCATGATTTCGCGTGTTTGTCATTGTTTTTTATTGAAACATGTCTTTCTTCTTATTTCGCCCTTCACCCATTTCTCGGTTTTGGCAGCAGGAAAGCACCAAGGGTGCAGATGGCACCGATGCCGATCAGCAGATACATGACAGCGGCAATTCCCTCCCGGTCGGCAAGCATGCCCATGAGAGGTGAAATGATGCCTCCGAAACTGGTGGAAAGCCCCAGTGTCACACCGGAGGCAAAACCGATGCTCTTTGCCAGGTAGGTCTGCCCCAGCACCACCATGGGAGAGTAGATTCCGTGGGTTGCAAAGCACAGGGGCAGGAGAAGCACATAGACGATGGATATGCTTGGCGCGAAGGTGAGCATGGCAAGGACGGGAACCAGCACCAGGGTCGTCCTGCGCGCCGTGCGGATCATGCCGAAATTATCAGCCATCCAGCCTCCCACAAGAGTCATGGCAATACCGCATACGGCGAAGACCGAGAGTGTGGAACTGCCGACGGCATTGGAGACGCCTAGAGTCTTAATGCAGTAAAGCGGCAGGAATGCCATGATGCCATTGAAGACGGCAGAACGGCCCAAAAGAACGAAGGTCAGACGCAGAAAGGCCGGCCAATCATTGGCGGCAGGCTCGCTTTTCACGGATGTCTTGTCCATGACGGCTTGCTGTTCCTTCTGTTGCAATGCTTTTGCCTTCTGGACAATGCGCGGCACCAGCAGCAGGGTTGCAGTTCCCATGGCAAGGCCGGTCAGCCCGAAGGCTGCCATTCCCTTCAGCCCCCAAAGGCTCACCAATGCCACTGCCAGGATCGGGCCAATGGCAAAGCCTGCATTGCCCCCCACGGAGAATGCTGCCATCCCCTGTCCGCGCTGCCCCTGTCCGGCAATCAGGTTCACCAGGCGCGCCGCCTCCGGGTGGAACATGGAATTCCCGATGCCCATTAGGGCAACAAAAGCGAAGATAAGCCAATAATTCTCAAAAAGCCCCGTCACGGAAAGGGAAATCCCGGAGATCATGATTCCCGCCCCCATGAACCAGCGGCTGGAAATACGATCCGCCAGATAGCCAAAGACTGGCTGGAGCAGCGAAGACAGCAAGGAGGATGCAAACATCAGCCCTGCCACTTCCGTATAGGACATGCCGCGCTCCGTCACAAGAAATGGAAGAATGGCCGGGAGTGCCCCTGGTGTAAGGTCCGTGGTCATATGCCCGGCTGAGATGAAGTAGATGTATTTTGAATTCGTTGTTTTCATTCTAAACCCCGATAAATTCTGCCTTGCTTCCATGTCGTCCCCTTGTGACCTCCAGGCGGACAGGGATGCGCTGCTTGAGCTCGTCCACATGGGAAATGATGCCAACAATGCGTCCATCCTGCTGCAATTCCAGCAGGGAACGGAGGGCCAGGTCCAAGGTTTCGCTGTCCAGGGTGCCAAAGCCCTCGTCAATGAAGATGGTATCCAGCCGGATTCCTCCTGCATAGCACTGCACGACATCCGCAAGTCCCAATGCCAATGAGAGGGAAGCCAGGAAGGACTCGCCGCCGGAGAGGGTTTCTGTAGGACGTGAGGTTCCGGAGTATTCATCAAAGATCTTCAGATCCAGTCCGCCCGCTTTCCGCTTATCTATGACTCCTGCATCGTTCTGGAGAGAATAGCGGTTCTGGCTCATCACCCCAAGCCTGAGATTTGCTGCGTCAATGACATCCTGGAACAGGGAGCGCAGGACATAGCGCTGAAAGGACACCTGATAGCCTGCTCCGCTTGCGTTTGCCACTTCAGAGAGAGATGCGGCAATGTTATAGGCAGCTTCCAATTCATGGGCTTCCTTTGCGACTTGTTCCAGTTCCTCTGAAAGCTTCCTCAGACGTTTCTCGTTTATATGTTCCTGTTCCCTGCGGGCAAGCACGTCCTTCCATGCCTTTTCCTGGGAAGAGGCAGTATCCGAAAGCTGTTTCAGGTCCGGTGGCTCCTTTCCTGAAACCAATGCCTCGGCCTGTCGTTTTGTCTCTTGATGCTTGGCATAGTCTATTTCAAATTCCCTGATTTTTTCTCTCAGATGCTCTCTGCTTTCTGCCTTTCTCCAAGGACCTGCCAGGATTTTCTGGAATTCCTCCAGGGACGAAAAACCTGCTTTCTGGATGGAACCAAGGAAATCTTCCCGGGCTTCCTTTTCCTGCAAGGTTGCTTCCCGAAGGGATTCTTCTGCCGTTTCTGCAGCTTTTTGCTGGGCAGCTTGTTTCTGCTTCAGCTGATGAAAACTCTTCTCTGCCTCCTGCCATGCCAGCTCCAAATTTTTTTGCTTGTTTTCCGTATCCTTGATTTCCTGCAGGAGTTTTTTCTGGTCTTGATACATCTCCGGCAACTGCTTCTGTTTTTCTGCGTAAATTCCTTTCATCCGGGCAACCTTCTCTGCGCTTTCACGTTCCTTGGCCTGCGCAGTTTCCACCGCTTTGGCAAGGGTGGATTCGTCCTTTGCTGCTTTTGCCTGGTCTTGCCGAAGTTCCACCAGCCGTTCCTTTGCCTGAGCGATTTCTTTCAATTGCTTTCTTGCCTTGCGTTCCTCCTCTTCTGAAACATCGGAAAATTCCTGTTCCCATTGGAGTTTCAATGTCTTCTGCTCGGCCATGATCTCTACATGAGATTCCTGTGCCTTCGCCTTTTTCTCTTCTGCTGTCCTTTGCGACTTTTCCAAACGATTGACTTCTTCTTCTGCCGACAGCAATTCCTCCTGGGATGGTATGATGGCCTCGGAATGGGCTAAATGGGGATGCTTTGTGGAGCCGCATACAGGGCATGGTTCGCCTTCCTTCAGGTCGCTGGCCAAAAAAGCCGCGCTGCCCTCTTGCGCCAGATGCCGCAGCCGCTCCCATTTGGTTTTCTGCTTTTGTACTTGTTCCGCCAGCTGTTTTGCTTCGAGAGCGGCTTCTTCTGCCAGTCCCTTTTTCTTCGCCTCCTGTTGTGCCAGTTTCTTCAGCTTTTCCTGCATCGCTTTTCGCTGTTCTGCTTTTTCTACGCATATTTGGGCCGCTTGTTCGCGTCCTTCCAAAAGGGAGGCTTGCTTTTCTTCCTCTGTCAGTTTCCGGATCTTTTCCTGCACTGCCTGCCATTTTGCCTTTGCATGTTCTGAATCCTGCTTTGCCTTTTGCGCTTCTTTGACGGACTGTGCGGTCATTTCCATGGATTTCTGCAGTTCCTGCGCGGCCTCCCGATATCCTGTCAGCTTTTGGAGCAGTTGTTCCGTTTCCTTTCGCAGCACGTCTTCTTTTTGCCGTTTTTCATATTCCTTCCGGGAAATGCCCAGTTGCTTTTCTACTTCGGATAATTGCCTTTTGGCATCTTCTGCTGCACGTTTTCGATGTTCCAGTTCCCGTTTCGCACGATCTGCAAAATTTTCTTTGTCTATCAATCCCGCCGCACGATCTGCACGCTCCAAATGCTTCTTCTTTTCTTCTGCCGATTCCAGGCGTTCCTCATCCTTCGCCAAAGCCGCTTTTGCCTGCTCGAATGCTGCAAACTGTTCGGCCAGACGTTTTCCCTGTTGCAGCATCTCCTGCGTTTTCCGATGACGCTGTTCCTGCTCCTCTGTGGCCAAGTCTGTCTGGCGCACCTGTTCCTGCAATTTTTCCAGCCGCTCCAGCAGGTCTTCCAGATTTTCTGACTGGGCTTGCTGAAGAAGGAACTCCTGCTTCTGCGCCTTTTCCTTTACTTGGTCGGACAGGTGATTGGCACGGCTTTTCAAGGCCTCTTCTACATGACGGTAGATTCCCGTTTTGAACAATACATTCAAGATGTTCTGTCGTTCCACTGAGCCCGCCATCAAGAATCGTTTGAACTCTCCTTGGGGCAGGAGGACAACCTGACGGAACTGATCGCTCTGAAAGCCGAGCAGGTTTACAATGTAGGGTGTTACGTTTTTGGGGCCGCTTTCCAAAAGCTCTTCTTCATCTTCCTTTATGCGATAAAGTTCTGCGGTTGCCTCTTCTTTCGTCGTTCCTTCTCCCCGGAGTTTGGTTCGTTCATATTTCGGGGTTCTGCGTACACGATACTTCCGGTCCCCCAGGGAAAAAGAAAAGGTTACCTCTGTCTTCTGTTTGGGAGATGCCTGTTCTGCGCGAAACATGGAGTCTTTCCGTTCTCCGCCACTGGATCCTCCATAGAGTGCAAAGCAAATGGCATCCAGAATGCTGGTCTTGCCCGCGCCCGTTGCCCCATGAATCAGGAAAAAACGAGATTCCTCCAATCCCCGCTCAAAATCAAGCTCCAGCTTTTCCGTATACGGACCGAAGGCGTGTACCTCCAATTTCAGTGGTTTCATTCCTGCTCCCCATCCCTTCTGCGTGCTTCCTGGATGCACTCTTTCAGCACTTTTTCCTGCGTATCGTCCAGCTTTCTATGGGTCATTTCCTCATAAAAATCTTGAAAGAGTATCAGTTCTGATTTATTTTCCCTTCGCCCATCCGGTTGTCGGAGCTCAGTTTGCCCTATGAGTCCTGTCCGTTCCACGACCAGAAGATTCGGAAAGACCTCCTCCAGCCGATCCTTGGGGTTGAGCACCGGATGATCATCTTTCAGGCGAACCAGCACATAGTCTTCTGTTTTTGGGAATTTTGCTCGGTCTGTGCGAAGTTCCTCGAAATTTCCCTCAAGAATGCGCACATCCCGCCTGGGATGCAAGGGGAGGTGTTCTGTCCTCACTTTTCCGCTGCCATCCAGTTCCACCAGAGTTACCCCTTTTTTCTGGGAGGCCTCGTCAAAAGAATATTTGAGCAGGGAGCCGCTGTATCGTATCGTTTCAGCTCCGGCGCGTTGCGGCCCGTGCAGATGGCCCAATGCGGTATAGCAAAAATCGCGGAACAGCTTCGGGGAAACCTGGTCGGAACCTCCCACGGAAAGCGGGCGTTCCGATTCTGAGGTCGCACTGCCTGCCAGGAAAGCATGTGCCACAGCAACGGAGCGCTTTCCTTTGGGGATCAATGCCCTGGCATGTTCCAGGACCAGGGCGTGAGCCTGCTCAAAATCCAGGCGTTCTTCCACAGGGAATACGGAACAGACCTTCGCCGGTTCCAAATAGGGAATCAGGGAAAAGTAGATGGACCCATTCGAATCTTCCAGTGCGATAGGAGAAAGATCCTCTGAAAGTTCGCCACGGACAAAGAGGCCAGACGAAGAAAGCAGACGGCTCCCAAAATGCAGCCGGACCGCACTGTCATGGTTGCCTGAAATATAGAGTACGGGCACCTTCTGCTCCAGGAGCAGTTTCGTCAGGATCTCATCAAAGAGCTCCACTGCATCCGTTGGAGGTACAGCCCTGTCGTAGATATCCCCTGCAATGACAACAGCTTGAGGCTTGCAATCCTCTATAAGCCTCAAGAATTCCTGCAATATATACTGTTGGTCCTCCAAAAGGGGCATGCCTTTCAGAGTCTTCCCCAAGTGCCAATCAGCCGTATGAATGAATCTCATGCTACTACCCTCTCAATTTGTGATATCTGATGATTTCAGGGCTGCGTCATGCTCTTTGGCATGCAATAGCCCATATTATTGCAATTTCGACAAAGCGGCCAGATGTCCTGCCAGAAGGACAAAGTTTTCTCAACCAAAACATGATCCTGCAAATGCTGATGCATGACACTGCTTGGCTGTACAATGTTGAAGCATCTTGAATATTACTCAAAATACAAATCATCCAAGGTATATTTGCTAACATCTGGACGGGTGAATTCCTCATATCCTGACTTGGAAAAAAATCCATATTGATAACAGTAGAGCCCCGTATCATTCACCTGACGTATTTCTTGCTCAATCATAGAGGCGGTAATCGGCGCATTCCTGAATTTTGCTTCATAAAAAGCATAGCCACGGTCATCTTTCGTTACTACATCGAATTCGCCATTCTTGTGTTCTTTGGGCAAGTCATAATAATATTTCCCTATGGCTTCAAATGGTTCTGGCATATCTCCTTGTTGATTTTTGAGTATAAGGAACTGCTTGCAGATATCCTCGAATCTGTCAGGAACATAGGATTGCTCGAAATCCTTTTCTATGTAACGTTCATAGAATATTTCCGGGTTCATGATACGTCTTTGTGATGCATATCTGAATATATATTTGTAGTAGAATCTCGACATATTGTCGCTGATGTAATAACCGGCTTTTTTCTTATTATTTGCGTCATTGATGGGAGCTTCTTTTTCCACCATGTCCATATGCATGAGTTTTTCCAGCACCTTGACCAGAGTAGGGCTGTTTGCTATATGTGATTGCGACAAAATATCACTGAATCGGGAAAAGCCTTTGGTCAAAGCTTCAAAGACCTCGTTGGCATTGGTAATCTTGGATAATTCAGCATTCAAGTACATGGAGACTTCGTCTTCCAACCGTGCACCAGGCAGGGTAAGAAGCTCCATGATGTTTTCCTTTACCGACATTTCTTTATCTATAAGACTATTATAATAAGGAATGCCGCCAAAAACACTGTAAAGCCTTACTTTATCTTCATGGGAAAATGATGGATAAAATCTCGAAGATTCCAGATAATTCATCGGCTTCAGGTTCAAAACCAAAGAAACGCGCCCATATAGGGGATTATGTCTCAAAAGCAGATTTTTCATCGTTTCCACAAAGGAGCCGCATAGGATAAGCTTCATTTGTGATTGGTTCATGTATCGGTCTATGAGGGACTGCAAGATGCTATCCAATCCTGTTGTCGTTTTCTGCAGGTAGGGATATTCATCCAGTACCAGGATGATTTTCTTGTCACATGACTGATGAAACACAAATTCCAGAAGCTTCTCCATATCCGGAAACCCCAGGGGTGGAAGGGAGAATTTCTCTGATATCAGCATGGACAGGGAATTGACGTTGTTCTGTTCTGTCGTTTGTTTGCATTCGTAATAGACGGCATCCCGGTCGTAATTCTGAATGGATTGCTTTATCAATTCACTTTTTCCTACACGACGACGGCCATATATCAGCGCAACACTCTGTTTTGGACTGCTGTACATGTTGTTCAGCTTCGCTAATTCCCGTTCTCTGCCCACAAAAGCTGTGTTGTACATTTTATTCACCACACTTTAGTAATTTCTATATTACTAAAGTTTAGTATACTAAAAATGTATTTTTATTGCAACATCAAATGCTCTTCCCGGATGAAAAAAGAACAGGCATAGGAAATATCTATCCTATGCCTGTTCTGTATATTTGACAAATCTTCTTATTTATTGATAGGTTTCTTGAGCACGGAGAGGATCAGGCAGCCTACCAGGGCGCCGATGAGGATGGAGGCAATGTACATGCCGGGGTTGCCGATGGTGGGAACCACGAAGATTCCGCCGTGCGGGGCGCGCAGCGTGCAATCGAAGAACATGCTCAGGGCGCCTGCGGTGGCAGAGCCGATGACGCAGGCAGGAATCACGCGGAGGGGATCGCCTGCCGCGAAGGGAATCGCGCCCTCGGTGATGAAGGACATGCCCATGACGTAGTTGGTCACGCCGGCCTTGCGCTCGCTTTCCGTGAAGCGGTTCTTGAAGAGGGTGGTGCAGAGAGCGATGGCAAGAGGAGGAACCATACCGCCGGCCATGACCGCTGCCATGACATGGAACTCGCCGCTGGCGAGAAGGCCCGTGCCCGTGACATATGCTGCCTTGTTGATGGGGCCGCCCATGTCGATTGCCATCATGCCTGCGACGACAATGCCGATGAGGATACGGGCGCTGGGATCCATGTTCTTGAGGGTGTCAACGAGCCAGCTGTTGATGGCGCTGACGGGCGGTGCGATGATGAACATGCTGATGAGCCCGATGATGAGAATCCCGAAGAAGGGATAGAGCAGGACGGGTTTGACGCCATCCAGCGAAGCCGGCAGACCGCTGAAGATCTTCTTGAGGAAGTTGACCGTGTAGCCACCCACAAAGCCTGCAATCAAGGCACCGAGGAAGCCGGAACCGGTAGAACCGGCGAGAGCGCCGCCGACAAAACCAACGGCAAGGCCCGGACGGTCAGCGATGGACATGGCGATGAAACCTGCCAATACCGGGAGCATGAAGCCGAAGGCTGCGCCTCCGATGGACATGAAGAACTGTGCCACAGGAGTGTTGGAACCAAATTTCGACGGGTCGATGGAGTAGTCGTCGAAGAGGAAGGCCAGGGCGATGAGGATACCGCCTCCGACGACAAAGGGAAGCATATGGGAAACGCCGTTCATGAGGTGCTTGTAGATCTGGCGTCCAAGGCTTTCGTCTGCCGCATCTGTTGCTCCTGTGGCCTCGTCCGCGCCGGAGGAATGATAGATCGGCGTCCTGCCGGAAAGTGCGCGGTCAAGGAGGTCATCGGCCTTGTTGATGCCGTCCGCCACCTTACTGATGACCACGGGTTTTCCATTGAAACGCGCCATGGAGACATTCTTGTCGGCGGCGATGATGATGGCATCTGCAGCAGCGATTTCCGCAGCGGTCAGCACATTCTTCGCGCCTTCCGAACCGTTGGTCTCCACTTTGATGGAGATGCCGCGTTTCCTGGCATGCTGTTCCAGGCTTTCCGCAGCCATGAAGGTATGGGCGATGCCTGTGGGGCAGGCCGTCACTGCGAGAACCTGGATATGGCCGGAAGCAGGTGCGGCAGGTGCTTCTGCTTTGGAAATATTGACCTTCCCGGCTTCCTTGTCATCGATGAGCTTGAGGAATTCTTCCTTTGTGGTGGCGGCAATCAGGGCCTCCTTGAAGTCCGGGTCCATGATCATGGTCGCCAGCTTGCTCAGGATGGAAAGATGTTCATCTGCGGCGGAGTCCGGTGCGGCAATCATGAAGAACAGGCGGGAAGGCTTGCCGTCCATGGATTCGAAATCCATGCCGGAGGGAACCGTCATGGCAGCAAGGCCGGCCCTCTTTACACCGGAGCTCTTTGCATGGGGTGTGGCGATGCCATCGCCAAGGCCGGTGGTACCCGAGGCCTCACGGGCAAGAACATCCTTTTCATACTGTTCCTTGTTGGAGAGGTTGCCAGAAGCATCCATGAGGCCGGCCAACTCATGGATGGCCGATTTCTTGTCTGCCGGTTTTGCTCCGAGGACGATGGACTCGTTCTTGAGCAGGTCGGTAATACGCATACTTAATTGCCCCCTTTTCAGAAATATATTTATAATATAATGAAACACAAATTAATACAGAAATTATTTAATGGTCTTTAAAAGAGCCTCCACTTCGGTGCGTGTGGCGAGGTTTTCCGAGAAAGCGGAAGCAGAACCTGTGGCAACTCCCATGTAGAACGCCTGCTTGAAATCGCCATTGGATTCCGTGTAGCCTGTGATGAAGCCTGCCACCATGGAATCCCCTGCCCCCACGGAGTTTACCAGCTTGCCCTTGGGAGCCGGGCTCTTGTAGGATTTTCCCTCTGCTGTCAGGAGGATGGCGCCGTCGCCCGCCATGGAGATCAGGACATTCTGTGCGCCCTGTTCCTGCAATTTCTTTGCATGGGTGATGATTTCTTCGTCGGTCTTCAACGTAACGTTGAACATCTCACCAAGCTCATGGTTGTTGGGTTTGATGAGGAAGGGATTGTATTTCAGCACGTTCATGAGGAGTTTTTTCGTGGCATCCACGATGATGCGGATGCCCTTGCCCTGCAGGCGCCCCATGATGCGCTCGTAGATGTCGTCCGGCAGGGTGTTTGGGATGGAGCCGGCCAGAACGAGTGTATCTCCTTCCTGCAATTTGTCGAGCTGATCGAAGAGTTCCTGCTGCTTTGCCTCGCTGATATTCGGCCCCTGGCCGTTGATCTCCGTTTCCACATCGGCCTTGACCTTCACATTGATGCGGGTGAATCCCTCCGGAAGCTGGACGAAGTCAAAATCCACATTCTGGGTGATGAGCTGTCGTTTGATTTCCTCCCCTGTGAAGCCGGCAATGAAACCAAGGGCGGTGCTCTTGATCCCCATGTTCGCGAGAACGATGGACACGTTGATGCCCTTGCCTCCTCCGAGGACCTGCTCGTAGTTCACGCGGTTGATTCCCCCGGCAGCGAAGGAATCCAGCCGGACGATGTAGTCCAGGGCGGGATTGAAGGTTACAGTGTAAATCATAGTCATTCCCCCTCTGCGAAATAATTGCGTATAATCGAACTATACAATAAAATCTCTATTCAAGTCAATCAAAAATTTTCACAAAGTTCTCAATCGACAATCCTAAATCCGATTGATATTTTATTTGATATACGATAAAATTAAGAAAGGAATATGTCTGTGTGAGAAATTCTATGGGTTGAAAAGAAAAGGCCAGGGGGGAACGGGATGTCGATGCAAAAAGAGGAACTTCTTCAATTGCTGCATGATCCGGATGTCTGTCGGGAAATCTTCGAGATCGTGAGGCATGGTGGAAAGCCGGTTGTTCAAGCCAAGGCTCCTGTTCCGGCGGCTTCGTCTGAAAAGACCGTCGCAGCGAAAAGCAAACCGGCCGAAAAACCGTC
Source organism: uncultured Veillonellaceae bacterium (assembly GCA_902801565.1). GTDB lineage: Bacteria > Bacillota > Negativicutes > Selenomonadales > Selenomonadaceae > UBA3796. The sequence continues at coordinate 80,433 of CADCIX010000012.1, forward strand.
CAAGGATGTCCACAACAAGGCGTATCTGGACCAGGACAGGATTGCCGCTCTCAAGGACAGGGTGAGAAACGCCATCGCCCGCAAGAACAGCGAACAGGCGAATGATGAGGATGTTGCAGCGATTCCGGAACAGGAGCCCGCTCTTGAATTCCCGGCGGCTGAGCCGGAAGGACTCGCTGTCGAGGAACCGAAATCGGCAATCAGCGCGGATTCCGGCAATCTCAGCAGCAAATTGCAGCTTTTGAGGAACCGTGTGCAGCAGGACGGAGAAAAACAGGATATTCCATCGGGATACCAGCCGGCAGGGAGTGCCTCCCAGGAAAAATATACGATTGTCCTTGAAAGGAAATGCCCTGTGTGCGAACAGGAGACCCGTGTGGTCAAGTGCAAGTCCCGCATGGTGGCAGAGACAAAGGACCTGGATCTTTGCGTTCATTACAAGGGCATCAACCCCTATCTCTACACGGTCTGGACCTGTGAGCATTGCGGTTTTGCCGCAGAGGAAAGCAAGTTCCTGGCCTACATGCCGAACAAGACGCGGGAGAAATTGAAGGAGTTCCTGGAGAGCGTGGACATGACGATGGAGTTCAAGGAAGAGCGGTCCGCCGCAGACGCCATATCCCTTTGTGAGATGGCAATCCTTTATTCGGAGCTGACGGACAATTCCCCGAACCGCCAGGCAGGACTTCATCTCAAGATTGCCTGGATTTGCAGGTACATCGGGGAGAAGGAGAAGGAACGGCGTTCCATGCAGAGAGCGGCGGAACTGTATGCTCTTTCCCTGGAAACGGAACGCTATCCCGTTGGGAAGATGTCGGACAACACGGCGCTCTATCTGACAGGGGTACTCTATTTCATGCTGAACCAGCTGGATGAGGCAACGAAACATCTGAGCCGGATCATCGGCGATCAAAGCTTGAGGGTTTCTGCGCCGAAGATCTATGAGAAGGCCAGAGATATTTGGCAGGATATCAAGGAAATGAGGAAGGCCTCGAAAGCTGTCGAGGATGCAAAGAGCTAAAAGATAAAAGTGATGTTTGTGCTGCACTCTCAGACCATGGGGATGGCACAAGCCATTCAGGAACAGGGAAGTTTCCAAGGTTGAAGGTGGTGTGGATATGGATTATGATACCTGGAAGGCGTTGCTTCAGGAACACGATGACAACTATGGAAGCTATGAGGACAGTCCTTATGAGACCCCCCGTGAGGAAGAAGAGGAGGACGATGAGGGCTACAAGGTCCTGCAACTCCAGGATCTGAACAGGAGTGACAGGGATATGCTGCTCTCCAAGTACGGGAGCAGGAATGTGGAGGAAATCAGGACCCTGACAAAGGCGGAGCGCGATATCTTTGGAAGCGCGGATTTCGTTTCCAAGGATTTCTGCATCCAGCTTCTCTACAAGGTGGAGCTGGACCTGATTCGGGACGAGTTCCGCCAGAACATCAAGCAGATGTTCATGGACACGCCGGAGCTTCGGGTGAGCTATTTCCGCTTTGGGGTGGACCAGAAGAGATACAAGCTCATCGTCAAGACGCGTTTTCCACTGATCAAGTACCAGAGCATGAACTTTCTCTCCGGCGAGAACCTTGACCGTGCCCTTCGCAAATACATGGCGGATGACCGCGAGGCGGGATTTGACCTTGAGAAGGATGTGCTGATGCGGATTTCCGTGATTCGCACGGGGGATGATGAGTACGCCATCCTGCTGACGGAATCCCGCCTGATTGCCGAAGCGTGGAACGAGCAGGATTTTCTCCGCTATGCCTTCGGCATCTCCTCCCATGCTGCTCCCGTGGAGCTCGTGCAGAAAAAGGAGGCATCCTTTGCTGCCAGCGACTATTGGGGATCCATTCTTGACAGCATGCATACCATGCCGCGCCTGCCGAGGTTCAACAAGTACCCGGGACGCCGCAAGCAGCTGTGGCATTACGCCAGCATTGACAAGGAAATGCGGAATCTGCTTCTTTCGAAGTCCTTTGGCAACAAGGATATGATTATGAGCATCCTTCATACCGCATGGGGAATGATGCAGAAGCAGGTGAACTACGGAAGGGATACCTATGTTTGCCTGATCTTGTCCGATAATATGCTCAATCTGGAAAACAGCAGCCAGACGGCGGGACAGGTCTATCCGATTCCCGTGCGCCTGAGTATCGATGACGATCCCACGGTGAAGGAGCTCGTTGGAAGGCAGCTTCGCCAGACCCTCATGTCCAAGTCCATCGCCTGTGCCTCCATGCGGAGTGTGATGGACAGGGTGGGGGAACCCGAGGATTCCTTTCCACTCTTCCTGTTCTTCCACGGTTTCCTGCCGGACAAGCAGCCCTATTCCAAGACGGGGAGCAAGCCGGGCTGCCGTTTGGTGGATCTGCATACATGGGATGCGGGAGAGACGGATCTCGCCTTGTATTTCGACATGAACAAGGATTCCATCAACTATACTTTTGTCTACAACCCTTTCTGCTTTGAGAACCGCAGTGTTCAGCCCCTGGCAAAGTTCTTCGAGATTGGCCTGAGCTGCCTCCTGCTTCTCTGGGATGAGAAGGTATCACTGTTCGAGGAAGTGTTGCAGGAAGAGATGCGGGGCTGGGACAAGTCCTTCGATACCTATGTGTTCTAGTGTAGAAAACTTTATAAAGATATATACAAAACTAAAAGACCCTGTTGTCGCTATGCAGGGTCTTTTTTCATTCATGAATGGCAGGAAGAAATGGATTGGATGGATAATATATTTATAGTAGGTTCAAGATGAAAGGAGAAATCCTATGGAAGAAAAGGAAATGGAACTATTGACCCAAGAGGAGAAGGTGGAGCCAAAAACGGAAGAAAAGAAGCCGCCCAAAAAACAAAGGCCTCCGCGGACCATGTCCTTTTACATAAAGAAATATCTTATTATCTGCCTGGGGGCGATGATTGCTGCCATTGGGCTGGAGGTTTTCCTCATCCCAAACAATGTCATCGATGGCGGTGTGGTAGGACTTTCCATCATGGCCAGTTACATCACGGATATGCAGCTGGGCGTGTTTCTGGTGCTTCTGAACCTTCCGTTCATGTACCTTGGGTACAAGCAGATCGGCAAGAGCTTTACCATTGCTACATTCATTGCCATCTGCCTTCTTTCTGTATGGTCCGGACTTTTTGTCCCCATCCCGCCCCTCACCAACGATCCCTTTCTGGCGGCGATTTTCGGCGGCATCATCGACGGTGTGGGAGTCGGTCTCATCATACGGGCGGGCGGTTCCCTCGACGGAACGGAGATTGTCGCTATCATCATGGACAGGAAGTCCGTGTTCTCCGTGGGCGAAGTCGTCATGTTCATCAATCTTTTCATCTTATCCAGTGCAGGGCTGCTGTTCGGCTGGGACAAGGCGATGTACTCGCTGGTGGCATATTTTGTGATATCCAAGATGATCGATGTGGTCATTAAGGGATTGGATGAGTCCTATGCCGTGATGATCGTGACGAATGAGCACGAAGAGATCACTTCCGCCCTCAATGACCGTTTGGGCCGCGGCGTTACCCTGCTCCATGGGGCGGGCGGCTATACGGGGGAAAGCAAGGAGGTGCTCTACTGCGTGGTGACACGCCTGGAGGTGGACAAGCTCAAGGAGATTGTCCTGGACAAGGACGAGAGCGCCTTTGTCACCATCAATGCCGTCCACGACATCGTGGGCGGGCGGTTCAAGAAGAAATCCATTCATTGAGATAGAGATAGGATGTGGCTGCTATGTCAAGGAAATATTGCGCAATCTTCTTGTTTTTGCTCATGGTGCTTCTTTCCGTGCCTGTTTCTGCCGAAAAAGCGGCGCCTCTTCGCATTGCCCGGCTTCCCATCATCGTGCAGTCAAGCTTCAACCTGTCTGCAGAAACGGTGGATGAATTGGAGACAAAGGTGGACAGGGCTCTGCACGTTCCTCTTAACGGGGTGCTCCAGAAAGTGGAGTATCTTCCGGAACAGGACTGCATGAGGGCCCTGGATGATGTCATGGCGGAGCTTCGACGGACCAATCGCAAGGCAAAGCTCAAGGATGCCATGAAGCCTTTGGCGGAACGGCTCGATGCGGATTTGGTGGTCTGTCCGGTCATAGAGCATTACAGCCAGTACATTTCCATGGGATTTCATTGGCATGGGGAGAGCATTCTTTACAGTGATGTCAGAATATCTTTAGCGGGATATGAGCGCAGGAAGGACAAGCCGTTTTTAGAACGGGAGTCCCGCTTTTACCGAAATGAGTATTCGAATTGGGGACTTGCGAGGGTGCTTGCAGGAGAATGTATGGACAAGGTGATCGATAGAACGGGCATTTATTTTATGGTGCATGACAGTAAAGAATAAAAAGAACATAGAAAAGACAGTATTTTTGATGAGTTGCGACATTGACAGGGAGAGACTTCTGTCGTACAATTTCAGAGGTTATTATACTAATAAAATATTGATTCAGGAGATGGTAATGGATGAAGAAATGGGCAGCAGCTTTAACCGGCGCGATGCTCATGGGATGCATGGGAACTTCTTTTGCAAATTCCCCGGAGGAGTCTTTCAAGGATGTCCCGAAAGATCATTGGGCTTATGAATCTGTACAGAAACTGGTGGACAGCGGCGTTGTGACGGGATACCCGGACGGCGAGTTCAAGGGGGATCGGCAGATCACCCGCTATGAGATGAGCATGGTGGTGGCAAAGGCCATCGACCATTACATGGAAGCCAGCGATTCGGACAAGGAGCTCATCGACAAGCTCTCGGCGGAGTTTGCCGGCGAGCTGAATCGTCTGGGAAAGCGCATGGAGAAAGTGGAGAAGCGCACGAACAGCTGGCTCAGCGGCGAGACGCGCATCCGCTATTTCGGCAACAGCCCGCAGGTGGGGGAGAAGCTCAAGGGCGGCGACAAGTTCGACTTCCGGCAGAGACTTACCTGGCAGGGAGATATCAATCCAAAGATAAATTTCCTCGGTCGTCTGAACATGGACCAGAAATTCGGCGAAGGTGCGAACTCCAGGACCTATAAGGTTCGTATGGATCTTGGCTACATCCAGTGCAAGGACACGTTCGGTCTTGACAAGATTCGCGTGGGACGTTCCCAGCTCGATTCCATCGGCCATGGACTGATCGGAAAGCCGGACAGCGTTGATGGCCTCCTGCTTCAGAAGAACATAGGGGACAACACGACCCTCAAGGCATATGTGGGAGATGTTTCCCAGGACGGCGATGCCAGCACATCGAATACCCAGACACTTGGCACCTTTGAGATCGGGCATAATTTCTCGAAGGATTTCGGTGCAAGCCTCGGCTATTACTGGGCGGATATTGAAAGGACCGCACGGGGCGCAGGCATGGGAAATCTCAATATCGCGGGCAACAGCAATGCCACGGATCTGGTGTTCAACCGTGCTGACGGCCTCGATATCGGGTTTCATTACAAGTTCGGCAAGTACAGGCTCTTTGGAGATTATATCTTCACGAATGTCCGCAACATGAATCCGGACTATGAGGGGCGTCTTGGCAATCATCCCAAGGGATGGTCCATTGAGCTGACAAACGGTGTCGGCCCCAATGTCTATTACCTGGCAGTTCCCATTGTGGACAGGAACAAGCCCCACACGGATGCCTGGATGATCTCCTACCGCAGCATCGATGCAGGCGCTGTTCCGGTGGGCGGCTTCGATACGATGGGCGTTTCTTATCCGAACCAGCCCTACAGTGCATTCACCCATGGCACAGACAATGTGAATGCCATCTATCTTGCCTATCAGAACGTCGTGACGAAGAATGTCATCATGAGCCTTGAATATCAGCATCTCCGTTTCAAGAATCGCGGGCTCACAGGCCTCAAGAGCGGGAAGATTGACAATACCTACAAGTTCCAGTTTGAGTTCTTCTATTGAGGAAAACCGAATAGGAAGCGATAGAAAATCCGCGCCTTATGACGCGGATTTTCTTGCACTGTATAGCTTTTAAGCTTTCTTGCGCAACACCACTGCGCTGCGGGCGGGGATGTAGAGCTTGAGCCATTCCTTCTTCTCCCCTTCATAGAGGGCATCGAAGTTGGTGATGTGGGGCACCTGGTCATCGGCAAGGCCGTTGCCGCCGAACTGGACAGCATCGGTGTTCAGCACCACATTGTACTCTCCCGGGGGAACGAGGAATCCATAGTCCGTAAAGGAGCGGGTGGGCGAGAAGTTGAAGACGAAGACGAGATCGCCGCGCATGTAGGCGAGAATCTGGTCGCCGTCGTTGTGCCAGATTTCCACCACAGGAAGCTGCTGGTAGTTCGGGATGCTCTTCATGATGGCGAGCATTTCGCGGTCAAAGTCGCCCAGGAAATGGTAGCAGAGGTTCTTGTCATCGACGAGATGCCACTGCCTGCGGGCATATTTGTAACTCCAGCCATTGCCTTCCCGCGGGAAGTCGATCCATTCCGGATGGCCGAACTCATTGCCCATGAAGTTGAGATAGCCGCCATTGATCGTGGAGGCCGTCACCAGGCGGATCATCTTGTGGAGGGCGATGCCGCGGTCAACCATCCCGTTCCTGTCATTCTTGCTGAAGTGCCAGTACATATCCGCATCGATGAGGCGGAAGATGATGGTCTTGTCGCCCACCAGTGCCTGGTCGTGACTTTCCGCATAGGAGACGGTCATCTCGTCGGAGCGGCGGTTGGTCACTTCCCAGAAGATGCTGGAGGGCTTCCAGTCCTCGTCACGCTGCTCCTTGATGGTCTTGATCCAGTAGTCCGGGATGTTCATGGCCAGACGGTAGTCAAAGCCGTAGCCGCCGTCCTCGAACTTCGCGGCGAGCCCCGGCATGCCGCTGACTTCCTCGGCGATGGTGATGGCGCCGGGCTTCACTTCGTGGATGAGCTTGTTGGCCAGGGTCAGGTAGCAGATGGCGTTGTCGTCCTGATGCCCGTTGAAGTAATCGCCATAATTCGTGAATGCCTCGCCAAGCCCGTGGCTGTAGTAAAGCATGGAGGTGACACCGTCGAAGCGGAACCCGTCGAAGTGGTACTCCTCCAGCCAGTACTTGCAATTGGAGAGGAGGAAATGGAGCACATCGTCCTTTCCGTAGTCGAAGCAAAGGCTGTCCCATGCGGAGTGTTCATGGCGGTCTCCGGGATAGAAGAACTGGTTGGGATCGCCGCAGAGATTGCCGAGCCCTTCGACCTCGTTCTTGACCGCGTGGCTGTGGACAATGTCCATGATGACACCGATGCCCTGGCTGTGGGCGGTGTCGATGAGATCTTTGAGTTCTTCCGGTGTGCCGTAGCGGCTGCTGGCGGCAAAGAAGGAGCTTACATGATAGCCGAAGCTGCCATAGTAGGGATGTTCCTGGATGGCCATGATCTGGATGCAGTTATAGCCGTCCTTGATGATGCGGGGGAGGATATTTTCCTTGAACTCGGTGTAGGTCCCGACTTTTTCCGCGTCCTGTCCCATGCCGACATGGCACTCATAGATGAGCAGGGGGTCTGTCTTGATCTTGAAATTGTCATCATGCCAAACGAAGGGCTGCCTGGGTGCCCAGACCTGGGCGGAGAAGATCTTTGTCTGGTCGTCCTGCACGACTCTCTGGGACCAGGCCGGGATGCGCTCTCCCTCGCCGCCCCACCAGTGAACCTTCATCTTGTAGAGGTCGCCGTGCTTTATCTTGTCTGCGGGAAGCTTCAGCTCCCAGTTGCCGGTCCCCATGATGTGCTTGCAGCGGTAGGTCTCGTTTTCCTTCCAGTCGTTGAAATCGCCGATCAGGTAAATGGACATGGCATTGGGTGCCCATTCGCGGAATACCCAGCCTTTCTCTGTCCTGTGCAGGCCGTAATACAGGTGGCCGGAGGCAAATTCGGGAAGAGTCATCTTTCCGTTCTGCGTGAGCCGGTTGATCATCCACTGTGCATGGTCATGCCGTCCCCGAATGGCTTCCTCGTATGGCTCCAGCCATGAGTCGTGTGCTACGATGCCGATGTGATTTCCGTTTGCCATGACATTTCATTGCAATCAATTGATGCTGATTGCAACATTTCCCCCCCATCTCAAGTAAATTTACAAACAATTTGGAATAGAACTATCTTTAATTCATTTCGACATGATGGAAAAGGAATCCTTCTTTTCCGCAAAAAAATATAGAGGATATTCCTGTTGACAGGAAGGAAACGCAGGCGTCCGGGTGGAATTAAGAATTGTGGAAGGACAACGACAGCAAATGCGAGAAGGAGGATTCCCATGGACAAGAGAAAAGAAGCATTTGAGCGCGCCTTGCAGGATCTCACGGATATGAAGAACCATGAGGCGAACTATGGAATCATCAATAAATACCAGCATATCATCAATACCTTTGCGGAAATGGAACAGGTCTGCGACAGGATGGCGGAAGATATTGCCGAGGCAAAGGGAAAGAGCAAGGAAGAAGTCTTTGAGGAGTACTATGGGAAGGTTTAAATTTCATTTTCCCCTTGACAATCAGAAACAATGCTGTTAATATCATAAACATATTAAACATGTAGGTTTTTGAAATGGAAAAGGGGTATGAAAAATGAGTGAGGAAAGAAAATATAGATTCGAGACCTTGCAGCTTCATGTGGGGCAGGAGGAAGCAGATCCGACAACGGATGCCCGCGCCGTCCCCATCTACCAGACGACGTCCTATGTGTTCCACAACGCGCAGCACGCGGCGGACCGCTTTGCCTTGAAGGATGCGGGCAATGTCTACGGGCGTCTCACGAACCCGACGGAGGATGTCCTGGAGAAGCGCATCGCGGCATTGGAGGGCGGTGTTGCTGCCTTGGCTCTGGCTTCCGGTGCGGCGGCAGTCACCTATGCAGCCCAGACCCTTGCCCATGCGGGACAGCATATCGTGGCGGCAACGACCATCTATGGCGGCACCTACAACCTTTTTGAGCACACCTTCCCGGATTTCGGCATCACCACCACCTTTGTGGACCCCACCAGGGGCGTGCAGGTTTTCGAGGAGGCCATCCAGGAGAACACCCAGTTCCTCTACATCGAGTCCGTGGGCAACCCGAATGCGAATCTCATCGACATTGATGCGGTGGCAGAAATTGCCCACAAGCATAATATCCCCCTGGTGGTGGACAGCACCTTTGCAACGCCCTACCAGCTCCGTCCCTTTGAGCATGGCGCGGACATCGTTGTCCATTCCGCCACGAAGTTCATCGGCGGCCATGGCACGACTCTGGGCGGCATCATCGTGGACAGCGGGAAATTCGATTGGGTGAAGTCGGGCCGTTTCCCCTGGCTCGTGGAGCCAAATGCCAGCTACCACGGCATCAGCTTTGCGAAGGATGTGGGAGCGGCGGCTTTCGTCACCTATATCCGCGCCCTGCTCCTGCGCGACACGGGGGCGACGATCTCCCCCTTCAATGCCTTCATTCTCCTGCAAGGGGTGGAGACCCTTTCCCTGCGGGTGGAGCGTCATGTGGAGAACGCATTGAAGGTCGTTGACTATCTTGCGAAGCACCCGAAGGTGTCGAAGGTCAATCATCCGGCTCAGGCAAGCCATCCTGACCATGCACTCTATGAGAAGTATTTCCCCAATGGCGGCATCTCCATCTTCACCTTCGAGATCAAGGGCGGCGCGGAGGATGCGATGAAGTTCATCGACAACCTCAAGGTCTTCTCGCTTCTGGCGAATGTGGCAGACGTGAAGTCCCTCGTCATCCATCCCGCCAGCACGACCCACTCCCAGATGACGGAGGAGGAGCTTCTGGCATCGGGCATCACCCCGTCCACCATCCGCCTCTCCATCGGCACGGAGCATATCGACGATATCATTTATGACCTTGAACAGGGATTCAAGGCATTGGGGTAAAAGGAAGAGACTGAGAAATAAATCATATTGAGGCCCTGCCATGTGGTAGGGCCTTTTTTGCGAGGAATTTGGGGATAGTGCAGGATTTTGACAAAGAAAAATGGGGATAGTGCAGAAAAATAGGAAAATAAATTTGGGGATAGTGCGGTTTCGTGTTATAATTTATAGCTGGGGAGGGATAATGTTGTTCAAACGTAAGATATATCAGCATTTGTTGAACTGGAAGAAAGAATCTGACGGGCAGACGGCTCTCCTGGTCCAGGGAGCCAGAAGAATCGGCAAATCCACAGTAGTGGAGGAGTTTGCCAAACAGGAGTATGAGAGCTATATTTTGATTGACTTTTCCAATGTCAAGCCGGAAGTTTTGGTGCTCTTCCAGGATATGACTGATTTGAATTACTTTTTCCTGCAATTACAGCTACTTTATAAAGTGAACTTGAAGGAACGGCAATCGCTGATAATCTTTGACGAGGTGCAGCTTTGTCCACAGGCGCGGCAGGCTATAAAGCATTTGGTAGCTGATCATCGCTATGATTACATGGAAACCGGCTCCTTGATTTCTATTCGCAAGAATACGAAGAATATTCTGATTCCAAGCGAGGAAGAGTCTGTCAACATGTATCCCATGGACTATGAGGAATTTCTCTGGGCTTTGGGGGATGAGGTCACCACACCACTGCTGCGGGAGTGTTTCCTCAAAAAAATACCTTTGGGTGAAGCAGCCCACAGAAAACAGATGCAGCAGTTTCGTCTGTATATGCTGATTGGTGGCATGCCGCAGGCCGTTGAATCATATCTGAGGACCAATAATTTCAGCAAGGTAGACAAGGTGAAGAGGAATATTTTGCGGCTTTATGAAAATGATTTCCGCAAAATTGATATTTCTGGCAGAGCCTCCAAGCTGTTTGAGGCCATTCCTTCAGAACTAAGCAAGAATACTCTGCGGTATCAGGTGAGCAAGGTGCTGGAAAAGCAGCGTGCCAATGACATTCGTGAGATTTTTGCAGATTTGCAGGATTCTATGACTGTATTGGGCTCTTTTCATGTCAATGATCCTGGCGTAGGTATGTCCTTGAATATGGATATTGACCGGTTCAAGATGTTCCTATGCGATACAGGCTTGTTTGCCACACTGGCCTTCAAAGATAGGGATTTTACAGAAAATGTGATTTATGAAAAACTGTTTCATAACAAATTAGCCACCAATCTTGGCTATATGTACGAAAATATTGTGGCACAGATCTTGTGCGCCAAAGGTGACAGCTTGTTTTACCATACCTTTCCGTCGGAAACCTCTAATCATACTAATGAAATTGACTTTGTTATAGCCAGGAAAAACAAGATTTGCCCCATTGAAGTAAAGTCTTCAGGTTATAAGCAGCATGCTTCCTTGGATAGGTTCAGGAATAAATATCGTGACCGTATTTGGATGAGCTATGTTATTTACACGAAAGGCTATCAGCAAGCTGAAGGCGTGGAGTATGTGCCGGTGTATATGACGCAGTTTTTGTGACTCCCCTTGACTGGATCGATGGATTTTATCAAAACCGGAAATCAGGGGTTGACTACATTCTTCGGGCTGCCATCCAGGAATGCCTTTACATTGTCCACGGCAATGCCCATCAGCCGCTGTCTGGTCTCCTTTGGGGCCCAGGCAATGTGGGGGGTGATGATGCAGTTCTCTGCTCCGAGAAGGGGGTTATCGCCCCGGATCGGCTCTGTTGAAACCACATCCATTGCTGCAGCACGGACCTTCCCGCTTTCAAGGGCATCTCGCAGGTCCTGTTCCACGATAAGTGGGCCGCGGCTGGTGTTGATGATGATGACCCCGTCCTTCATCCTGGCGATGCTTTCCTTGTTGATGATGCCCTGTGTTGCAGGGAACAAGGGGCAATGGAGGGAAATGACATCGGCCCTGCGGAACAGCTCGTCCAGTTCGACAAAAAGGCATTCCCCTTCTTTCGCCCCGGGTGTGCTGTGGGCGCTATAGGCAATCAATTCCATGCCCAATGCCCTGGCAATCCTACCGACCGCCTGGCCGATGCGTCCATAGCCGATGATGCCGATGGTCTTTCCCGCCAGTTCGATGAGAGGGTGGTCCCAGAAGCAGAAATCTGCGGATTTTTCCCATCGGCCTTCCTGCACGGCACGTCCGTGATGGCCGATGTGATGGCAGATCTCAAGAAGCAGGGCAATGGCAAATTGTGCCACTGCTTCTGTGCCATAGGCAGGAATGTTGCTGACGGGAATGTTCCTTTCCCGTGCGGCTTCGATGTCCACGATGTTGTATCCCGTCGCCAGAACGCCGATGAACTTGATGCCGGGGCATTTCTGGAGGAGACTGCGGGAAATCGGTGTCTTGTTCGTGATGACGATTTCCGCATCGCCGATGCGGTGGGCAATTTCCTCTTCATCGGTCAGAGAAGTGCGGTCGTAGATCCTGCATTCCCCCAGGGAACGCAGTCCCTCCCAGTCAAGGTCGCCGGGATTCAATGTGTACCCGTCCAATACCACCATCTTCATTTGTATTCCCCTTTCTTTTCTCAAAAGGCTGCTCTTTTCATATCTACGAAGTTTGCCCATGATTTTCCAATCTGGACTGCTCTCCTTCCTATTTCGAGAGAAGGGGATGATTCACCTTCTTGAAGGAAAGGATTTTCTTGTCATGGCGGGGAAAAGATTCTAGAATAGAGGTAAGTTGGGAACGGCAATGCAAATCAATGAATTTTGGGGGAATGGGCATGGAACAGAGGAAATACATACTGATCGCGGTGATGATCTCTTCCTTTATCACGCCTTTTCTCGCCAGTTCCATCAATGTGGCGATTCCCGCGATGGCGGTGGATTTTCAGGTGGAGCCCACCCAGCTCAGCTGGGTGGTGACAGCCTTTCTTCTGGGAGCGGCCTGTGTCCTGATTCCCTTTGGCAGACTGGGGGATATCCTGGGGCGCAGGAAGCTCTTCCGCATCGGCATCTTCTGTGTGCTTCTGACGACCGCAGGAGCAGGAATGGCGCCCGATGCCCGCATTCTCGTGTTGCTTCGGTTTTTGCAGGGAATCTCCATTGCCATGATCTTCAGTACGAGCGCGGCCGTGCTGGTTGCAGCTTATCCCCTGTCGGAGCGGGGGAAGGTCATGGGATACACGTCAGCGGCGGTTTACAGCGGCCTTTCCCTGGGACCTTTTCTCGGCGGCATCATCACACAGTGCCTGGGCTGGCGGATGATCTTCTTTCTGACGGCAATGGTACTTTTGGTGAATTGGTTCTTTTCGGGGAAAATCAAGGGAGAATGGTACGGGGAGAAAGGAGCCTGCCTGGACCAGGGCGGATGTATCCTGTATATGCTTGGGACCTTGGCGGTGCTCGGAGGTTTGTCGGCTTACGGGGCGAAGTCTTATGCTCCATGGATGCTGGGCATTGGGGCTTTGCTGACGGTTCTGTTCCTTTTGCGGCAGGTGCGGGCAGAGTCTCCGATTCTCGATGTCAGCCTGTTTCGGAATGTGGTCTTTGCCATGTCGAATCTGGCATCTTTCCTTCATTATAGTTCCACCTTTTCCATCAGTTTCCTTTTGTCCCTGTACCTGCAGCTCGTCCGCGGTCTGGATGAGGTGACGGCGGGAAGCATCCTGCTCCTGCAGCCGGTGATGATGGCAGTGCTCTCCCCTGCGGCGGGGACCCTTTCCGATAAGTTCCAGCCGCGCATTGTGGCGAGCATAGGCATGGGAATCACAGCGGCGGGCATCTCCCTCTTGTCCCTGTTGCAGATGGATACGCCCTTTCTTTTCGTGGGGGGAGCACTCGTCGTTGTCGGTGTGGGGTTTGCCCTGTTTTCCTCCCCTAACGGTAATGCCATCATGAGTTCCGTGGAGCCGAAACAACTTGGCATTGCATCTTCCATCATGGCCTTTACGCGCATTTTCGGTCAGGCCATGAGCATGACCATCGTGACTCTGCTGCTCAGGGCCTATGTGCTGGAAGAGATGGGAGCCGGCTATACGGAGTCCCTTTCCCATGGGATTCAGGGAATCTTCCATCTGCTTGTCATAATCTGCTGCATAGGCACGGGAATCTCGCTGATGCGGGGAAGAAATCAATAAAAAAATAGGAAAATGGAAATGCGGCGTTGCAGGAGCAACGTCGCATTTTTCAGAACAATGATATAATGAGGGCAGAATTGAGAGGAGGGGAGCGGAAGTGGAGTTCAAAGAATTTTTTACGAAGCATACCCTGGGCTGCCTGGCGGGCGGATTTGCCATTGGCCTGCTGGTCTGCGCCGTCGGTTCGGGGATGATGTCCTTCTCCGGCTCACCGGCATTTTGCGGCTCCTGTCATGCCATGAAGGGGGAGGCGGCATCCTTTGCCAAATCAAGCCACAGCAGGCAGGAGTGCACGGAATGCCATCTGCCCCATGACAATATGGCAATCTACATGGTGGAGAAGGGGCGCACCGGGATGGTGGACACCTATCATGCGGTAATCAGGGATTATCCGGCCCGCATCAAGCTGTCGGAGGATGCCCGTAAAACCGTGAACAGCAACTGTCTGAGGTGCCATGAAAACACCATGGAAAATGTTCATGCGGCAGTGGGAGAAAGCCTGGACACCGGGGCCGATTGCATGAAATGCCATAGCAGAATCGTTCATGGATCGAACCATCTCGAAGGGGGGATAAAAGTTGAATAAGCTACAGAAAATCCTGGCAGGAATTGCGGCAGCCTGTCTGCTGTTCTTTGGCTTCGTGGTGGTTCGCCTGAGTGCAGCCCCCAATGATGACAGCGTGAAGCTGCAGAAGATTTCCCATGAGAATTACGCCCATTTGGGCAAAGCAGCCTACAAGGATGCCTATCCCCTGGAATACAACTCCTTCATGAAGAACAATCAGGGCGGGGAAAGTCCCACCGGTTACGGCGGCAGTGATCCGGGAAAATCCTATATTGAAATGCAGCCGGAAATCAAGGAGAATTTCAAGGGCTACAAGTTCTCGGTGCAGTATGATGTGGCAAGGGGACATACCTGGGCAGGGGTTGACCAGATAAACTCCCAGCGCATCCCGCCCCAGAAGGGCAACTGCATCGTCTGCAAGAGCTCCTGGATGTATGACAAGTGGTACAAGGAAAGCGGCTGGGATTTTGCCACCATGCCCTTTGCCGATGCCACGCCGCCTTACACCGACAAGGATACGGTGGAGGGGACGGACCTGTACTTCGGATGCTCCTCCTGCCATGACCCGGACACCATGGAACTGCGGGTTTACCAGCAGGGCTTTGTGGAATCCATGGCGATGAAGGGCATTGATATCAGCAAGGCTTCCCACAATGAAATGAGGGGATATGTCTGCGGACAGTGCCACAACGAGTATTACTTCATGGCCGAAGACGGCCGTGTGCGCCATCCCTTTATCGCCGGTTGGGAACCGGAGGAACAGTTCAGGTTCTACCAGACACAGAGCGAGCAGCTGGGCAACTTCAAGCAGGATTGGGTCCATCCCGATTCCAAGACTCCCATGCTGAAAGCGCAGCATCCTGACTTTGAGATCTGGACCACCAGCGTCCATGCCGATGCCGGCGTTACCTGTGTGGACTGCCACATGCCCTACATGCGGGAAAATGGGCAGAAATATACTTCCCATTGGATGACCAGCCCCTTGAAGACGGTGGAAGCTTCCTGTCTCAAGTGCCATGACGAGAGCCAGGAGACCCTGATTGCCAGGGTAAAGACCATCCATGACAACAACTTCAAGCTCCAGAGGATAGCCGGCCAGACCGTGGCCAAGGCGCATCTGGCTGTGAAGGCTGCCATGGAGGCCGGAGCTACCGACGAGCAGCTGGCGCCTGTCCGCCTGAAGCTCCGTGAAGCCCAGTGGTATTGGGATTGGGTAGCCGCCGAAAACGGCAACGGCTTCCATAATCCCGACAAGTGCATGCGCATCAGCGGCGAGGCCATTGACCTCGGCCATCAGGTCATCGAAGATGCCAATGCTTTGATCAAGGGCAGCCTGTAAAAGCATATAGGTTCAGACCGCCTCCCTTTGGGGGCGGTTTTTGTATTTCCAATGCAGGAGTTTAAGGCCATGATAGGATAATTGCATCATATGGTTGCTATGGCAACATAGGAAAAGCTGCATTCTTGCTATAATGAAGGAAATGAGTAGTTATAGGAGGGAAGGCCATGCAGGTTTATCATCTGGATTTGCAGGAACTGCCCCTGTTCAAGGATGTACCGGCGGCGGAGGTGGACAGGTTCATTGCCGCCACGGGAGCGGTTATCAAGAGGGTGGGCAAGGGCATACGGATCTTGGAAGCCTATGAGGAAAATCATGATATCGGCGTTATCGTGGAAGGAGAGGCTCAGGTGCTGGCGGAAGACCGTTTTGGCAATGAGACCGTCAGCCACAATCTGGAGCGGGGGGCCATGATGGGCAGCACCTCGGCCATTATGCCCCAGATTCCCAATGACACAGCCATTCTGGCTCTCACGGATGTGCTGGTGCTCTGGATACCCTATAAGGCCCTGTTGACATCAGGCCCCAAGCTGGGACGCACTCATGGCATGGTGATGAAGAACATCCTGGAGGCCTTTTGCCGGAAGAACGTGCTGATGGTGCAAAAGATCAAGATCCTCTCCCAGAAGACCCTGCGGGAACGGCTGATCCTCTATCTGCTCTACCGCCAGCAGCGGCAGGGAAAGAGCAGGGTACAGGTGCCGGGCCGCGTGCAGCTGGCCAAGGAACTGGAATGCAACCGCAGTGCGCTGACCCGGGAGATAAGTGCCATGCAAAGCGAGGGCCTGCTCTCCATGGGAGAGGATTGGATGGAGCTGGATGCGGAAAAGGTGGCCGGGATGGGTTGAATCATGATCGAGATAAAGTTTGCGGCGGTGAGCCAGTGCTTTCACGGACGGAAGATTCTCGGCCCTTTGGACTGCGGCCTGTGCGGTGGAAGGATTACGGCGGTTACCGGAAGGAACGGCATCGGCAAGTCTACCTTTCTGAAGCTGGCAGGGCATTTTCTGATGCCCAGTTCCGGGAAAGTCACGGTGACATCGGACGGGATGGAGATGCGGGGAGAGGTGTTGCGGCGTCGTATTGCCATGGTGATGCCGGAGCTGCGCTTCTATGACAGGCTCACGGCCCGGGAGAATCTGGATTTTCTGCTGGGGCTTCGGGGCAGGCGGCTGGATGATGAGGAATACGGCGCGCTGCTTGACCAGGTAGGGCTTTCGCCCAAGGCCGTCAGCCGCAGCTATGCCGGGGAGTTTTCCACGGGCATGGGGCAGCGGCTGAAGATGGCGGCACTATTGGCGGCGGAGGCGGAGATCTGGCTGCTGGACGAGCCGGGTGCCAATCTGGATGCAGACGGGCAGGCCATGGTGGCACGGGAAGCGAGAGCGGCGGCAGAGCGTGGCGTGCTGGTGGCCATAGCCACCAATGCTCCGGGAGAGGAGGCGCTGGCGGATGAATTCATCCCTTTGGACGGGCATTAAGCTGGTGCTTTGCAAGGAATTGACCATGGGTCTGCGCTTCAAGGCGGCCTGGGCTTCCATGTTCATGTTTGCCCTGACCACTCTGGCATGCGTGAGCCTGGCCATGCAGGGTGGGCAGCTGGAGCCGAAAATGGCGGCTGCCCTGCTGTGGATGATTATCTTCTTTGCCTCTATGGTGGGGGCGGATCGGGGCTTTGCCGACGAGGATGCGGCAGGGACTTTGATGGTGCTGAAGCTTTACGGCAGCGCCCAGCCGGTGCTCTTTGGAAAAATGCTCTATAGCTTTTTCCTTCTGGCGATGCTGGTTCTCTTTATTGCCCCCTTGTTTTTTGTGCTGATGGGGGCAGAGGCTGTCTTTCCCGGCGTGTTTGTCCTGACCTTGCTTCTGGGCGTGGCGGGCATTGCGGCGGCAGGCACATTGCTGGCGGCACTGGCGGTCGGGGCGCGGGTGAAAAACGGCCTCTTTGCGGTATTGATGCTGCCGGTGATCCTGCCGGTGTTCCTGCCCGCCATCTTCTTGACAGCAGAGGCCCTGGGGGGAGGAAGTCTCTCGCTCAATTATCTTGGAGGCATGGCTCTTTATGACGGCCTTCTGGCCGTGGGAGCTTCCGTGCTCTTTGATTATCTTTGGTATGAAGATTAGGAGGGGTTTTATGGGGGCTGTATTGGGCGGCCTTACACTTGCCGTTGTCGCTCTGGTGTTCTTCGTGGTGCCACCGGCAGAGGGGCTGGGGTACTATGTGCGGCTGGCCTTTTTCCATATTCCCGTGGCCTGGGCGGCGGTGATTGCCTTTTTGGTCAGCGCATTTCAGGGGGCGAAATATCTGCGTTCCCAGGAGATGGCCGCGGATGCCGGAAGCGCGGCGGCGGCCAGGATTGGTTTTGCTTTTGTCCTTCTGGCCACCATCAGCGGGGCGGTTTTCTCCAAGCTCACATGGGGGGCTTATTGGAACTGGGACCCACGGCAGACGACGATCTTTGTGCTGCTGTTGATCTACGGGGCCTATCTGACACTGCGGGGAGCCATGCCGGCGGGGCATAGGCGGGCGAAGACGGCGGCGGTGTATGCCATGTTTTCCTTCTTGACAGTGCCGTTTCTGGTATTTATCCTTCCACGGCTGTACTTCTCCCTGCATCCTTCGCCGGTGATCAATGGCACGGGACTGGCCATGGACAGCGTTATGCTGGCAGTGTTGCTGACGGCGCTCGTTGATGTGACGGGAATTTTCTACTGGCTGTATCGGAAACAGCGGACAAGGATTTTGCGGGAGGAAAAGGAATGAATCGGAAGATATTGCTGGGCTTGCTGCTCTTGGCATTTGCAGCTTATGCGGGCTGGACCTTTGTCGATTCGGTTACCCCCTATGTGGGTATTGACGAGGCACGGAAAAGCACCGGCAACGTTCAGGTGAAGGGCCTGCTGGACAAGAGTGCGCCTGCCCCCCATATGGAGGGGGATGATTTTGTCTTTACCCTGCAGGATGAGGATACGGGAGAGACCATGCCCGTGCGTTATCATGGTGCCAAGCCCGACCAGTTCGACCAGGCCCATCATATTGTGGCCATCGGGCATTTTCAGGACGGGGTTTTCGGGGCAGACAAGCTTTTGATAAAATGCCCTTCCAAGTATGAACAGCAGAAGTGACGGGTGATGAGGGGGGGACCTTTTTGTTGGGTGTTATATCTTTGGCGCTGACCCTGCTTTTATCGCTGGCGGCGGTGCTGTGCTTTGCTGTGCGGAACGAGGGGGCGGAAAAATGGGGGCGGCGGCTGGCGACGCTTTCCTTTGCCGCTGTGCTTGCGGCCAGTGTTTATCTGCTGGTGCTCATCTTCAACAATCGTTTCGATATCGCCTATGTGGCCGGTTATTCGGCGGTGGAATTGCCGGTAATCTATAAAGTCTCTGCCTTCTGGGCAGGACAGCAGGGCTCCTTTTTGCTGTGGCTCCTGATTCATGGAGCGGCGGGCTTTTATCTTGCGATAAAAAAAGCATTGCCCGGTGCGGGTATGGCTGTCTACATGGGATTGCAGTCCCTTCTGGCAGTGCTGGTGCTGGCCAAGAGCCCTTTTGTGCCCAATGAGGTGACAGTGCAGAATGGTGTGGGGCTGAATCCCTTGCTGCAGGATCCCTGGATGGCGGTGCATCCCCCCATCATCTTCCTGGGCTATGCCCTTTTGGCGGTGCCGCTGGCTTACAGCGCAGGAGCTTTGCTTGCGGGACAGAAGGCGCAGGAATGGCTGCCCGCTGCCCGCCGCTGGGCGCTGGTGGGCTGGAGCTTTTTGGGTGCCGGCATCTTCATCGGCGGCTACTGGGCCTATAAGGTATTGGGCTGGGGCGGTTTCTGGGGATGGGACCCTGTGGAAAATTCCTCTCTGGTGCCCTGGCTGGTGGCGGGCATCTTCGTTCATGTGCTGAAGGTGGCACAGATCCGGCAGGCCGTCATCACCATGGTGCATCTGTCGGGCATTTTCGCCTATGCCTTGGTGCTCTATGGCACCTTTCTCACCCGCAGCGGCATTCTGGGTGATTTTTCCGTGCATTCCTTTGCAGGCACCAGTATTGGAATAACCATTGCGGTGGTGAATGCCATCGTGCTGGTGTCGGGCCTCTTGCTTCTGGCGGCGAAGGCCAAACAGCTTCCTCAGGGCGAGTATTATCTTGGCTATGACAGCCGGGAATTCATCATGCTGCTGGGTGCCTTGCTGATGGCGTTTATCGGTTCCGTGGTCTTTTTGGGCATGTCCATGCCCCTTCTCACCCAGCTCATGGGAAGGCCGGCGGCGGTGGATACGGACTTTTATGTGCGTACTGTCATGCCGCTGGCCATTGTCATGCTGCTGGCGGTTTCCTGCGCCCTGCTCCGGGGGTATGGACAGGGAAAGGTCTTGGCGAACGGCATGCCTCTGCTGGTTTTGGGAGTTATCGGCACCGCATGTGGTTATGCTGCGGGCGTGAGGCAGATGCTGCCCCTGCTGTTGGCGGCAGCAGCCCTGATGGCCGCGGGAGCCGCTGTACTTGCCAAGTGCAGGAACGGCATCCGGAACGGCGGCATGATTGCCCATCTGGGGCTTGGGCTGGCCATTTTTGCCATCGTGCTGGCAGGTTCCGGCAGCCAGTCCCATACGCAGGAAATGGCGGTTGGGGAGAGCTATGATGTTTTCGGCCACGAAATCGTCTTTCGGGGACAGGAATTTGCCGAAGGGCTCAAGGAAAAATATTATGTCTACACCGTGGATGGCAGGGAGGTGCGGGCTTTGACCAAGCTTCATGCCAACGGCACGGATGCGGCCCGGGAACCGGCTATTGACAAGGGGATTGGGGGCGATGTGTATCTGGCACCCATGCCGGGGAAGGAGAATAACCGCCTGGAAATGGTCTTGAAGCAGGGCCGCATGGACATGGATGACGACCTTGCCTATCGTTTTGACGGTGTCAGCATCGATCAGCAGGAGGGCGGCAGGCTGCTGATAACTGCTGAGGTTGCTGTGACCGACGGCGAAAAGGTGGAGCAGGCCAGCCTGGTCATGACAGCCAATGCGGACGGGGGAACCTCCCAGCCCGTGGAGGTTCTCGGCGGGCAAAAGCGTCTGCGCCTCACCGGTGTTGCCCAGAACCAGAAGCAGATCCGCCTGGAGATCCTGCCGTCCATAACCGAGGAAAGCAGCCAGCCCATCATGACCAGCGTCAGTGTCAAACCCTGCATCTGGCTGCTGTGGCTGGGCAGTGTGCTGGTGTGTGGCGGTAGTTTGCTGGCCTTGCGGTATTAGTCACTGATATTACCATAACTACCATTTATAGTGAAGTATCATTTGAAAAATATTTCTGAAAAAATCCTGTTTCCTCATCATAAAAAATGCTATAATGAAGCCAACATACCATGGTTATTATGGAGGTGCAGTTATGGACAAGCGCATGACTTGGGAGGAGATTAAGGCAACTTACCCTGATAAATGGGTGGGACTATCGAAGGTTGAGTGGAAAAATAGTGCCAATGTGCGCTCTGCTGTGGTTGAGTACGTGGGTGACTGCGGCGGGGATGCTTTGCGACGGCAGATTGCTGGCGAAGATATGTACACTACCTATACTACTCCGGACAATTTGTGTCCTTTGGGGATATTGGTAGGTGGGCGATGAAACAGTTTACACTTCACACCAAAGAGTTTGTACAGCGCCCTATCATCATATTGGATAATTTTTTCTTCTTGGATGCCATGCTGGATACCGGCGCGGTCCTTCCCGTATGGGTAGAGGATGAGGAATTGCTCAAGGCAATGGGTGGTGTGCCCATTGCCTTTCATCAGCCATTTGGCGGTTTTGGCGGCACGACTACTGGGGATGTACCCGGAGTTCCCCATCATCGCTGCTCATATTGACTTGCCGTGCCAAATGCTCCTTTCGGCTACCATGTTCAGCGGTCTCATTTACGAGGTGGATGACTGTAATCACAGATTTAACGTGACCATCCCCGACCATGAATCCCATGTCCGCAAATTGACCGTCGAGGACAAGAACGGAAAGCTACACATTCTTTGCGTGGGAGAAAATGCCAAATAAAAAATGTACCGTCTACACCGTGGATGGCAGGGAGGTGCGGGCTTTGACCAAGCTTCATGCCAACGGCACGGATGCGGCCCGGGAACCGGCCATTAACAAAGGGCTTGGGGACGATGTATATCTGGCGCCCATGCCGGGGAAGGAGAATAACCGCCTGGAAATCCTGCCGTCCATAACCGAGGAAAGCAGCCAGCCCATCATGACCAGCGTCAGTGTCAAACCCTGCATCTGGTTGCTGTGACTGGGCAGTGTGCTGGTGTGTGGCGGTAGTTTGCTGGCTTTGCGGTATTAGTCAGTGATATTACCATAACTACCATTTATAGTGAAGTATCATTTGAAAAATATTTCTGAAAAAATCCTATTTCCTCATCATAAAAAATGCTATAATGAAGCCAACATACCATGGTTATTATGGAGGTGCAGTTATGGACAAGCGCATGACTTGGGATGAGATAGAAAAGACATACCCCGATAAGTGGGTAGGGCTGTCTAAAGTTGAATGGGATGAAAACCCTCCTAATGTCCGTTCTGCCGTTGTCGAGTACGTTGGTGACTCAGGTGGGGATGCCTTGCGGCGTCAGATTGCCGGAGAAGATATGTACACCACTTATACCACCCCTAATAACCTATGCCCGTTGGGTGTTTTGGTAGGCGGTGAACGATGAAACAATTTACATTGAAGATGCGGAAAAGGGCGCAACGTCCTATTGTCTTTTTGGCAGAGTTTTTTCAATTGGATGCTATGCTGGATACCGGCGCAGTCCTCCCCGTATGGGTAGAGGATGAGGAATTGCTCAAGGCAATGGGTGGTGTGCCCATTGCCTTTCATCAGCCATTTGGCGGTTTTGGCGGCACGACTACTGGG
>CADCIX010000013.1 GCA_902801565.1 uncultured Veillonellaceae bacterium
TGCAAAAAAACACGGCACGAACGTAATCGTGGCTCTACGGCTGGCATTCTCAGGCAGAGCCAGGGAAGCCATCTGTGGTGCATGCTAGTGAACAATTACCTTCAGAGGATGCAGTAAAAAGGCATCCTGTCAGGAACCTTTGAGGAGACAGATTGGAAGCCCCGCTGTATTGAAAAATGCAACCGAAAATGATATAATATTCCGTGTATAGAATTTTTGAAATTATGGGAGAGGGATAAGATGTTTTGCAAGAAAACCGTAAAGAAGATCTCTGCAGCGGCATTGTCTGCTGTGCTTGGCCTGTCCTTGAGTTTTTCTGCCGTTTCCATGCCGGAAGCCTCCGCTATTGGCCTTGGGGATGTTGTTGGCATTGGCATTGGGGCGGCACAAGCAGCGCAGCAAAAAGAACAGGTAATGAAGGAATATAGGTACCTCAATACGGATGAGGAAGGGCGTGAAATGCTTTTCCGGAAATTTCAGAATGACTATGGTGTCAATGATGATTATGAATTATGCCAGAGGTTTGACACGATCATGGCGAATCTGTCCGCTGCTGTGGCGGAGGTTGACCCGAGCATCAAGGAACGTCCCTATAAGTATTTCATCAGCCAGGATAACAGCATCAATGCAGCATGTGGCATGGGGCATGTGATGATGGTGAATACCGGCACATTCCGTTATATGAACGATGATGAGCTTGCTGCTATTGTTGGACATGAGATGGGACATGGGCAGAAAGACCATATGATCAAGAGCCTTTCCTCCAACATGGACAAGACCTTGCTGGCAAGTATTGCGGTGGCTGCCACAGGGGGCACTGCTTTGGCGAATGTTCTTGGCAGCCTTACCTTGAACCAGTCCATTGTCCATGCGGACAAACGCAAGGAGTGGGAAGCCGATGGCCTTGCCTTTGAGTACATCGTGCATACGAATTACAATCCCGGTGCCTGTGCTGCTGTCATGCAGAAATTCATTGATCTCATGGGACCTCAGAAGCAGAATTTTGGCGAGATGCTGCTCAATCCATCGGACCATCCCAACAGCGAGGCACGGAGGGACAAGTATGCCGAGAAGCTTTCGGAATACAGCGGCAAACATGTTACTGCCAAGAATGGAAAGGTCATGGTGAATGGCAAGGACTTCGTTGCTCCGGCTCCTGCCGGTGGCATGAGTGCCATGGAGCGTTCCTATTTCGTTTTCGGGAATCTTGCCGCTGCATACAATCATGGTCAGAACAAAGGGGATGCCCATGTGGAGAATGGAACCGTCATGCTTGGACTGCAGCCCATCCTCACTCCGGTGGAGGGCGATGAGTCTGCTGAGGTTCTGGCGGAAAGGCTGAACAGCATCAAGTGATAAGTGGATAAGAGAATGTATTTTGGGGCCGGCAATCTTCTGTCGGCCCTATTTGTTTCACGTGAAACAAATTTTGCCTTTGGCAAAATTTGAATCCCCTCCGGGGACTAGCTTCGCGTCGCTATGCGTTATGACGAAACATAGTTTCGTCGAAACGTCAATATGTATATTTTGCCTTTGGCAAAATTTGAACTATGCGTTATAATAATATGGTGTTTGAAATGGACGTTGATTTGGAAAAGAGATGGTGATATTTGGCTAGGACGATAGCGATTGCAAACCAGAAGGGCGGCGTGGGCAAGACCACGACGGCGGTGAACCTCTGCGCCTGTCTTGCGGCTTTGAAGAAAAAGGTGCTGCTGGTGGACTGCGATCCCCAGGGGAATGCTACCAGTGGCTTCGGCATCAACAAGTCGGAGCTGGAGGCGACGGTATATGATGTGCTGATCAACAACAAGGACATCCATGAGGCAATCAAGGCGACGGAATACAAGGTGGACCTCCTGCCATCGAACATCGAGCTGGCGGGTGCGGAGATCGAGCTTGTGGCAGCGATTTCCAGGGAGACCCGTCTGAAGAAGGCATTGTCTCCGGTGCTGGAGGAGTATGACTATATCTTTATTGACTGTCCTCCTTCTCTGGGACTTTTGACTCTCAATTCCTTGGCGGCGGCGGATTCTGTCCTCATGCCCATCCAGTGCGAATTCTATGCCCTGGAGGGCGTGTCCCAGCTCATGAACACGATCCAGCTGATCCAGAACAATCTCAATCCCGATTTGAAGATTGAGGGCGTGCTGATGACGATGTACGATGCCCGCACCAATCTTTCCATGCAGGTCGTCCATGAAGTTCGGAAGAATTTTGGCGATGCGGTCTACAAATCCATGATTCCGCGCAATGTGCGGCTTTCCGAGGCACCTTCCTATGGGGAGCCCATCATCGTCTACGATGGCAAGTCCAAGGGTGCGGAGGAATACATGAATCTTGCGAAGGAGGTAATCAAGCGTGGCTAGCAAGGTACATGGCGGCTTGGGAAAGGGGCTTGGCGCGTTGCTCCAGAGTACGCCGGTGGCTTCTGTTCCTCCGGGAGAGAAGGTTCAGGAAATCAAGGTATCTGACATTCGGGCGAACCGTTACCAGCCGCGCCAGGATTTCGATGAGGGTGCCATGGAGGAACTCAAGGAGTCCATCAAGAGCTATGGCGTGCTGCAGCCTGTCCTGGTGCGCAAATTGCCGGACGGGGGCTATGAACTGGTGGCCGGGGAACGCCGTCTGCGGGCGGCAAAGCTGGCAGGGGTGGAGGAAATCCCTGCCATGGTAAAGGAATACAATGACGCAGAAATCAGTGAGATCGCCCTGATTGAGAACATCCAGAGGGAAGATCTCAACGTCATTGAGGAAGCCCATGCCTATGACCGTCTGATGAAGGAATTCCAGCTGACGCAGGAGGCCATGGCGGGCAAATTGGGGCGCAGCCGTTCCCATATCGCCAATACGCTTCGTTTGCTGAAGCTTGCGCCAAAGGTTCAGGACTATGTTTCCAATGGGACCCTTTCCATGGGGCAGGCACGTCCTCTCCTGGCCCTTGAGGACGAGGAGCTTCAATGCTCGACGGCAGACACGATACAGGAACAGGATCTTTCGGCGCGTCAGGCGGAAGCACTGGTGAAACGGATACAGGCGGGGGAGGACGTCGCTCCGAAGAAATCCTCACCGGCTGTAAAGGAGCAGGCGGTCTATGTGCGGGATGCGGAGGAGAAATTGCGGCAGCTGTTGGGAACCCAGGTGAAGATCCTCAGCGGCAAGAAGAAGAACCGCATAGAGATCGAGTTCTATTCCGAGGAGGATCTGGAGCGCATCCTTCAAAGCATGACGCAGACGCAGGATGATAGCGCGAAGCAGGAAAAGATTGAGGCACTGAGGAAGGTTTCCCTGGCACAGAATTTCACAGTGTAATGCAATATATCAACACGGCCGGAAAAGGGCGAAAAAGGGGGATGTCAGAGATTTCATGGATATACAAGCACTTAACAGCACGATGATGAACCATCTTTTTTACATTATGGTTGGTTTGTCTGTTCTGGTGGTCATCTTGCTGATTGTCTTGGGAAATGTTTATTACAACCTGTCCTATCTCAAGAAAAGATATCGCAAGATGATGACAGGGGTCGATGGCGCGAACATGGAGCGGATGCTGATCGGCCACATTGATGAGACGAAGGCAGTTGTGGAGGAGAACCGGCGCATTGATGAGGAGAACCGGCGGATTGGGGCATTGCTCCAGAAGGCGATTACCCGCGTGGGTGTTGTGAGGTTCAGTGCCTTTGAGGGCATGGGGAGCGATTTGAGCTATGCGGTTGCTCTGCTGGATGCCGAGAATAATGGGGTAGTCCTTTCCAGCATCTTTGGCAGGGATGATTCCCGCAGCTATGTAAAGCCGATTGAGGCAGGGACATCCAAATACAAGCTCACCCAGGAAGAAGAGCAGGCATTGAGGGATGCCGTGCGGAAGGGGTAAATGGCAATGTCAGGAAAGAAAGAATATACCATCAAGTTCATACCCAGTGGAAATGGGACGGTGCACAGCGTCCGTCTGCCTGCCCGCCTCTTTCAGTATGGACTGGCATCCATGGCAATCGGGGCTCTGCTTTTTGTGGGAGCCTTCAGCTATGCGGTATACAGTACGTTCATCTCACGGAACAATGCGACGGAAATCGGGGAACTTCGGCAGGTGAACAGCATCCAGCAGGAGCAGCTCCTGCAGCTTGCCCGAAAGGCAAATTCCCTGCAGGACCAGATAGAACAGCTTGCCCAGATGGAGAATGAGCTCAGGCGGCTTTCGGGAATTGCCCCGAGCGAGGAGGCACCGCCTTCTGTTACGATGGAAGGCGACGGTGAGCATGCGGGACAGGGAGGGCCTTATATCCAGCCCGATGTGCGGAATGTGGGGCTTGCCCTTGACCAGGTGGAAAAGGAACTGGAAAAGCGCAGGGCGAGCCTGACGCAGCTTCGGAATCAGCTCAAGGAGCGGCAGGCACAGGTTGGGCCTTTTGGCTTCGCAGGAATCGTGATTCCCGGCGTGGGCGCGACGACACCTTCCATCTGGCCGACGGATGGTGTGGTGAGCTCCCCCTATGGACTTCGCTGGAACGGCTCGGATTTCCATCCGGGCATCGATATTGCCAATGATATGGGTACGCCCATCGTGGCGACGGCAGACGGTGTTGTCATTGAGGCCGGATGGAATTCCGGCGGCTATGGCAATATGGTGGACATTGACCACGGGAGTGGCATCATGACGCGTTATGCCCATGCCTCCCAGGTTGTGGTCACTGCGGGACAGCATGTGCGCCGCGGTCAGCTCATCGCCTACATGGGCAGCACGGGATTCAGCACAGGCCCCCATGTCCACTACGAAGTCCGCATTGATGGTCAGGCCGTGAACCCGGTCACTTATCTGCATTGAGGGCTGAAGTTCTGGGATGAAGGATGAGAGATATCCATGGAAAAACCGAAAGAAAGCATTCAGCACCTTTTTTTGAGAAATGTGCTCATACTTCTTGGCGTGCTGCTGTTATTGCAGGCAGTGATTGCTGCTTTTCAGATCAAGGAAAGCATGGAGGCACAGGTCGAAGAAAATCTTGAATCCCGCGCGGAGGCCATTGCGGGGGAAATCAACCAGCGACTTTTGACCTTCCGGCTCAAGGCGGAGGGATTTGCTCTTGCGGCGACGAGCCTTCCCGTTTACGAGGAAGGCCCGCTTTACCGCATGCTGAACACCCATATTGAATCGGATCCCATGATTGTGGGGGGCGGATTTTGGTTCGCCCCCTATGTTTACGATTCTCAGCGGCGGTTTGTCTGCGGTTATTCCGAGAGGGACGGGAATGGCGGCATCCGCATTGCAGAAGGCTATGTGGGCGGGAACTATGACTACACGGAGACGGGATGGTATCACAGCGGGCAATGGCATGTAAAAAAGGCCTCATGGACTGGGCCTTACCGTGATGAGGTGACAGGCGTGCCCATGCTGACGGCAACCTGCGGCCTTTGGAAGGAGAGGCGTTTTGAAGGCTGCGTTACTCTGGATGTTGGCATGAGCGAGCTGGAGGAGTATATCCAGGGCGTTCGCGTCGGACAGACCGGCCATGTCTTTTTCGTCCGCCGGGATGGCCATTTCGGGGCTTCCTGACAGGGAGATTGCCGAGCAGAAGGCAAAACAGCTCTTGAAGGCTGCGCGGGAGCTTGAGGCAGACGGGCGGAAGGCCGGCATCACTTCCAGCATTGGCATTTCCCTTGCTCCCCTTCAGGGAAGCAGCTACGAGGAACTTTTTGCCGCAGCGGACCGGTGCCTCTACAAGGTAAAGAACCAGGGACGTGACGGCTACTGCATTGGGACAGATGAGCAGGTACATCATGAGCTCTGATGAAAGAAGCCTTCCCTCTATAGGGAAGGCTTTTTTGTCTTCATTCTTCGCTGCTCAGCAGCCGGAACATCAGCTGCTCGTACTTCTGGCGTTTGATGCCGGAGCTGTGGTCGATGGCCCATTGCAGGATCTTCAGGTTCTTTTCCCAGTTCATGGAGTTGCGCGAGAGCGTCCAGGTGCCGTTCAGGAAGTTGTCGGCGGCCTGCAGGCGGGTCTTGTTCAGGAGCTTCTGCACGGTGGTGGGGCTCATGTTGTGCTCCCTGGCAATCGCCTTGATGGACTGGCCTTCATAGATGTGCTGGATGAGGATGTCTGCGCCTTCCTCTGCAATGCTGTACTTCGGCGGGCGGCCTGTGGATTCCTTGCGCACCTTTGCGGGCGGGGCAATGAGGGAGCGCATGGCCTCTGAGGCAATCTCGTCCAGTATGATGGCGTGGTACTGTTCCGGCACAGTCCCGTCCGGGCTGGCGGGGATGTCCTCGATGAGCCCCCAGGAGCCGCTGCCCATGATGAGGACAACAAGACGCTCATCCCCGGGCGTTGCTGATAGGATTTCTGTGGAGAGGAGATAGGCGGAGCCTTCCGCGATGGAGAGCATATCCGCCAGTTTGGGACGGGTCTCGGCATTGATGTCGCCCATGTGCAGCAGGAATTGGTCACGAGCTTCCATATACAGTACATCCTTTCCTAAGAAATATGGCGAAAATATTTATTGATATAACAATTATATCGCGAATTTCCTTGGATGAAAAGAAAGTTTTTGAAATAATTATTATAATATCTGTTATACTACGTATTTATATATTGTCAGCACATTCCCTTCGTATTTTTAATCAAAATCCAATCTGCTTCTAATGGTTTTTAAAAGTTGATTTAGTAAACTAATGGCATAGCAGGAGGGAGATGTCACACGATAGGCAGAAGCCTGGTAGTGTCGATTCAATAGGCGGAAAAGAAAAGGGGATGTTCACAGTGATAAAAGGAACTTGCAGGAAGGCGGTGGCTGTTGCTCTGTGCAGCATCCTGAGCTTTGGCGTGGTCAGTACGGCTATGATGGAGCCGGCCTCGGCGGCATCGCGCCATAGTGTTAGCTATGGTGACAGGGACAAGGGGCTGGAGCGGATGAACTCCCACCAAAGGAGAGACAGGGAGTTTCGCGAGAGACAGCGGAGGGAAGAGGAACGGCGTGAGCGGGAGCGTCGCGAGCGGGAACGCCGTGAAAGAGAGCGCCATGAGCGGGAACGCCATGAAAGGGAGCACAGGTCCAACAGGGGACATTCCCAGGGTGAGGTGAATACGGCAGCGATTGTCGGGGCGGTCATTGGCGCTGTTATTGCGAAGAATACCTGAAAACAGTAGTAAGTTGACAGAGTCAACCACAAAAGGGAATCGAAAAATCGGTTCCCTCTTTTTATTTCCTCCTATTGTATTTTAAGTGCAATTTCTCTAAAATATAGGTATAAAATATTTTTTAGGAGTGCGTGGCATGGATACTGGAAATGAGAGATTAAAACCCCTTATCCTTACGGTGGATGATGACCAGGTGACGTTGCACATGGTGGAAAAAATCCTGGGGGATATGGTGGAAGTCGTCAAGAAGCGCAGCGGAATGGATGCTTTGGAGTTTCTGTCCCATTCCAGCGTGGATTTGGTGCTGCTGGATTACAAGATGCCGGACATGAATGGCATTGAGGTCCTGAAATGCATGAAGCAGAGGGAAGAGACGAAGAATGTTCCGGTCATTATCCTGACAGCGGATGCTAATATGGAACTGGAAACAGAGGTCTTCCGATTCGGGGCTGTTGACTTCATTCGCAAGCCCTTTGTCCCCATGGCACTGCAGACGCGTGTCTGGCGGGTGGTGGAGAATGAGTATTTCAAGAAGAATATGCGGCGGGAGGCGGCGCGTCAGGTGCGTCGGGTAGAGGAACAACTGGCTGTCAGCGAGGAGCGTTTTGAGCAAATGGCGCAGGCTCTTGCCAGGACCATCGACGCAAAGGGCGAATATACCCAGGGCCATTCCCAGCGGGTGGCGGAATATGCCCGGCAGATTTTCAAGGTGGCCGGGGTATCGCCGAAAAAACAGCGCAAGGTCTATTGCATGGGACTCCTGCATGATATCGGGAAGATCGGTGTTTCAAGCGCCATCCTCAACAAGCCTTCCGGCCTGACGGATGAGGAATACAAGAAGGTCAAGGCCCATACGACCATTGGCGCGGATATCCTCAAGAGCATCGCGAGATTTCCGGAGCTTGCCATTGGTGCCCGTTCCCATCATGAACGCTGGGATGGAAAAGGATATCCCGATGGAATTGGTGGGGAGGATATTCCTCTGGAGGCACGGGCGATTGCTGTTGCAGATGCCTACGATGCCATGACCTCCCGTCGCAGCTATCGTGATGTTATGCCGCAGGAACGGGTACGGCGGGAAATTGAGCGGGGGCGGGGGACGCAGTTCGATCCCCGCTTTGCGAACATCATGCTTGGCATTATTGATGCGGATGTGGATTATAAGCTGCGTTCCAATGACGAGGTGGACGATCAGCAGCCTTCCCATGAAGAGGACAAGGAATAGGCCGGATGGGCGATGGAGAGGATGGTATTGTGGGAGATTGGCTTGACCGACTGAACATACGACAGAAAATCATGGCATGTTTTTCCCTGGGATTCCTGCTCTGTCTGCTTGTTCTTGGCATTGTGCTGAGCCGGATGATTTCCGGCCATGCCCTGGAACAGGCGCAGGTTTCGGCTGTCCGGCAGATGAAGCAGATGGATGTTTCTCTGGTGAGCCTGGAACGGCTGCTCAAGACGGATTTCATGCGGCTTTCGCAGAATAGTGAGATCCGTCAGGGAGCCGGCCTGACGGTCTACAGCCAGATGGAGGGAAATGAGAACGGCATTCTGGAGATGAATCCGGAAGGAAAAGGCGGCTTTGAGGAAAGGGCCTATCATATTTTTCAGGATTTTGCCAAGAGCTATGAGAAAGTCACGGCGGCGGTTACCTATGGGATGCAGGACGGAGGATATGTGCAGTATCCGGCGGTGACACGGGAGAACAACTACGACCCGCGCAATACCTACTGGTACCGTGACGGAATGGCAGCGGGGGAAAGCGGCCTTCTTTACGTTTCGCAGCCCTTTCAGGGCTCCCATGGGAAACCTGTCATAGGGTTTTATTCCCTTGTCTGGAACCCTGGGGATGAACCGGCAGGGGTTCTTGGATTCCAGCTTGATCTTGCGTCCCTGCTTGGCATGACGGTGCCGGAGGAAACGGGCAAGGATGGGTTGATGGTTCTTGACAAGGAGAATACCATCCTGATCGACGAAAATCATCCCGATGCAGTGTTCCGAAAGATTGCGGATGCCGATTTGGGGGATATTTCCCTGACCGGCCAAAAGGATGAGGGGATTCATCGGGTCATGCTGGACCGTGAGGAAAAGTATGCGGTCATTTATACCTCGGAAACGACGGGGCTTAAGTACATCAAACTGCTGGATGCGGACGAGGTCATGGCGGGCGTGGGGAATGTGCGGATAGCCCTTGCCCTGCTGCTCCTGGCAGCGGTGGTGATGAGCGTGCTCGGCAGCCGGTGGCTGGCGGTGCGGATTACGGCTCCCTTCCGTGCCATGGAAGAAAAGGCAGAGGCCATTGGTGCGGGAAGGCTCCGGGAGGCCGGGGAATTGGCAGAGTCCGATGATGAGGTCGGGCGGCTCTCACTGGCCTTTCAGGAAATGGCAGGGCAGCTTCGCGGCCGGTTGGAAGGGATAAAGGCGGATGCAGGGAAGCTTGCCGCTGCCTTCGGGCAGTTGACGGAGGAAGTGGCATCCTGCCGCAAGTCGGCAGAGGAGGTTGCAGGAAAAGCGTCTGCCATGACGTCTGCCGAGGAAGCGCAGGGAAAGACGGTAGGCGAGGTGGCAGGGCAGCTTGATGGACTGGCAGAGAGCCTGGAGCGTGCCTCGGATGGCATGAAGGAAATCGGAAAGGTGACGCACCAGCTAGGCCGGACGGCATCGGATGGGCAGGAAGAGATGCAGAAGGCCTCCCAGGGGCTGTCAGAGGCGCAGAAGCGCATCGCATCCACGAGTACTGCGGCAGAAGCCCTGGACAAGAAGGCTGTGCAGGCGACGGAAATGGTCAAGTCCATCGGGGAGATGGCGGAACAGCTGAATCTCCTGGCACTGAATGCCGCTGTGGAGTCAGCGCGTGTGGGCAGCGGCAAGGAACGGAACAAGTTCACGGCAGTTGCGGAGGAGGTCCGGCAGCTCTCGGAGCAGTCCTCGAAGGCGGCGCGGAAGGCTTCCCTTGTCATCAGTGCCCTGCAGCAGGAAGCACAGCAGGCGTCGGCTGCTGTGAAGGATACGGAGGAGGCCGTCCGCTTCGGCAAGGAGTGTGTCAGGCAGAGAACGGAGGAGTTCCGGCGGCTGGAGGGACAGTTGGAGCATATCGACAAGATTCTGGAAGGAGCTTTCGCTGCCATCCAGTCCCTTGACGGAAGCGGGAAACGCACCAAGGCGGCTGCCGAGCAGGTGGAATGGGGAACGAGAAAATCCGCGGATGCAGCGGGAGCCGTTGCCAAGGCCGTGCAGGAGCAGTCCCAATCCCTGGAGAAATTGGAAAGGCTTTCCAAGGATCTCTCAGGGACCGTCAAGGCACTGCAATCAAGAACAGATAGTTTTGAAATATAACAGTAAATATAAAGAGGAATCGTGTCGAATAGTTGATTTTAAACGATAAAACGTGATTCCTCTTAATTATTTTATGGATTATTGTTGATAGATCCTGGCAAACAAAAAAGCCTTTGCATTACGCAAAGGCTTTGAATTCCATATGGTGGGGTTAACAGGATTCGAACCTGTGACCTCCTCGATGTCAACGAGACACTCTAACCAACTGAGCTATAACCCCCTGTCTGAACGACAAGAACTATTATACGGCACACCTGATGGTTTGTCAATGGGGAAATTGAGATTTTTATGGCTTGCATCCTGCAGGAAATCGCGATATGATATGGTTGGTATGCTATAGTAGGTATGCTTTTGAAAGCATACAATTCAAAGGAGGGTTTCGCTATGGAATTCTTGCATGGAATCATCAATGATATCAATGGGTTCATTTGGACTTATGTCATCATTTGGGCGCTGATAGGGCTGGGTATCTTCTTTACCCTGCGGACGGGGTTCGTCCAGCTCCGGCTGCTTGGCGAGATGGTGAAGCTTATTCTGGGGACGGCGGGAACCAAGACCGTCGGCAATGAGATCAGCGGTTTCCAGGCCTTTTGCGTCAGCACGGCTTCCCGTGTCGGCGTCGGGAATATCGCGGGCGTCGCCATCGCCATTGTGACGGGCGGCCCGGGGGCAGTCTTCTGGATGTGGCTCATCGCCTTTATCGGTTGCGCCACGGGTTTTGTGGAGAGTACCCTGGCACAGATTTACAAGCTGCCCCGGGGCAACGGGAAGTTCCACGGCGGCCCTGCCTATTATATCAAGAATGCCCTCGGTCAGCCGGGGCTTGCGAAGTGGTTTGCCATCCTGATTTCCGTGACCTTCGGGCTGATTTATAACTCGGTGCAGGCCAATACCATCGTCCTTTCCGTGGAAACCGCCTTTGGTGTCGCGAACACGATTACCGCTCCAATCCTTGCCATCCTTACGGCGCTTGTCATCTTCGGTGGCATGCACCGTATCGCCAAGGTCACGGAACTGCTTGTTCCCGTCATGGCGGGCATCTATCTTCTCGCAGCCCTGGCCATTATCGTGATGAATATCGATCAGGTGCCCTCCATGTTCGCCCTGATCCTGCATGATGCCTTCAGTCCCCAGGCGGCTGTTGGCGGTGGTCTTGGAACCGTCTTCATGACAGGCGTCCGCCGCGGGCTTTTCTCCAACGAGGCCGGCGAGGGCAGCGTGCCGAATGCCGCGGCAACAGCCAGTGGCAAGCATCCTGCCCGTCAGGGACTCATACAGTCTTTCGGTGTCTACGTGGATACCTTCTTTGTCTGCTCGGCAACGGCGTTTACCATCCTTTTGACGGGGCAGTATGACATCGGCGGAAAGCTTACGGGCATCGCCCTTGCGCAGCAGTCCCTTTCCAGTGTCTTCGGAGATATCGCCTCGCCGCTCCTTTCCGTCATCGTCTTCATGTTTGCCTTCAGCTCGATTGTGGGGAACTATTATTACGGTGAGGTCAATATGGCCTTCTTCGAGGGTGATGAGTCCGGCACCATTCCCAGTGTGATCGCGAAGAATGCTCTTCTGATCTTCCGCGGCCTTGTCATTTTCATGGTGGTCTTTGGCAGCTTTGCAGAGCTTTCCTTCGTTTGGGATGCGGCAGACCTCTTCATGGGCTTCCTGTGCCTGACGAACCTCTACGCCATCGCACGGCTTGGGAAGTATGCTTTCCTTGCCCTTGACGATTATGTGCAGCAGAAGCGTTCGGGTGTGGAGGAGCCGGAATTCGCTCCCTCTATCCTGCCGAACCAGACGGGAATCCATGCATGGGATGAGAAATAAGCAAATAAAATATGAAATATGAGGAAGCGGTTGTCCTCCTGTGGCTGTGCGCCATGGGCGGGCAGCCGCTTTTTTACGTGCGCAGGAGGAAATCCATGACGCTTATGATGTGGATGCCCTCATAATTCGTTTCCTCCGCTTCCTCCAGGGTGAGGACGTATTTGGGATACTGGTCGCGGATCTGCTGCAGGGGATGCAGTTTCTTTGCCAGCAGGCGGTTTGCCGACACCTGGATGTAGATGGGATCCTTTTTTACGGCAAGAAAACTGATTTCCTTTGTTCCTGCCCGCCCGATGCAGACCTGGAATCCTCGGCGGCGCAGTTCCAGGTAGACGAGGTTTTCCAGTATGCCCTCGGAAAGTTCCCGTTTTCCAAGAAGCAGTTCGCAAAGCCCAAGGTCTGCGGCATAGCATTTTTCCGTGGACTGGAGCACCTGTCGTGTGCGCACATCGCAGCGGGGCACCCGATAGATGAGGTAGGCTTCTTCCAATGCCCGGAGATAATCGCTGACAGTATGGGCGCTGAGACTTTTGACGATACCCTTCTCCTTCATGGCAGCGGCGATTTTCGCGGGGGAAAGGGCTTCCCCAAGATGACTGTAGAGAAAGCAGAGCATGGCCTTCAGGAGGTTCATGTCCCGGAACTGCCAGCGGGCCGCCACATCCCAAAGCAGAGTCGTTGACAGGCAGCCCTCCAGATATTCCCTCCGCAGGCGTGCATTTTCCTCTCCCGACAGGCAGATTGCTCCCGGCAGGCCACTCTGGTGGATATAGCTTTCACATTGGTCGGCCATGTTCTCTTTGTCTTCGAGTGCTCCCGTGCTTTCTTGGACATACTCTGCCAGTGACAGGGGAAGCACATGGAGTTCCTCATAGCCGCCGGAGAGCACCGTGGCAAGTTCCCGCTTGACCAGCCCCGCCTGTGACGTTGCAATATAGATGTCCAGCCGACGGTTGAGGTAGAGGCTTCCCACAATTCGCTCGAAGTCTGCGGCACTTGCCAGTTCGTCCAGGAAGAGATAGATTTTTTTGCCCTGCTTCAGGCATTCCCCGATGTAATCATGCAATGCGCCATAGTCTAGGGATTCCTCATAATGAAGCTCGTCGAAGTCAATGGCTATGATATGCTCCGGTGGGACTCCCTCGCTGTGCAGATCCTCGGCAAACATGGCCAGAAGTGCCGATTTTCCGCTTCTCCGCAGCCCCGTGAGAACCTTGATGCCCGTGCTGTGGCTGAGTTCCTGCAATTTTTCCCGATAATTTTTGCGCTCCATATCCTCGCCTCCGCTTAAAAGTATATCACATAATAAGGCAGTATGATGCATTTTTATTTATAGAATTTAAAAATAGGGCAGTATGATATAATAAAAATCACATAATCCCGCTAGATTATTTCATACTTTAAAAGTCAAAAAGTCTATTCTTGAAAAATCAGGGCATATTTGCTATACTTCATAGAGCCAAAAGAGTAAATTTTCCCGGAAAAGCAATTTTGGAGGTTATCATGAAAGACTTGCTTGATGTACATATCCATACCATTGCCAGCATCCATGCCTACAGCACCATTCGGGAATCCATTGCTGCCGCGAAAGAGCGGGGGCTGGTGCTTGTGGGCATTTCCGACCATGGGCCGGCGCTGCCCGGTTCCATCCATGAGATGTACTTCCGCAATTTCAAGGTCATACGCGACAAGGATTTCGGCATCGGTGTGGTCATGGGTGTGGAGCTCAACATCATGGATTTCAGCGGCAGCACCGATCTTCGGGAAGACACCATCAAGCGTCTGGATTACGCCATTGCCAGCCTTCATGATCTCTGCATCACCCCCGGCACGGTGGAGCAGAATACCGCTGCCATCATCGGCGCCATGCGGAATCCCTACGTGAAGATCATCGGCCATCCCGATAACCCGCAGTATCCTGTGGACTTCGATGTCATTGCCAGGGCTGCGAAGGAGAACCATGTGCTGCTGGAGGCAAACAACAGCTCCTATGTATCGACGGGAAGCAGGGCGGGCTCCCGCGAAAAGGCGGCGGAACTTCTCGCCGCCTGCAAGCGCTGCGGCACGATGGTCATCATGGGCAGCGATGCCCACATTGACCTGGACGTGGGCAACCACGCCAGTTCCCGGGAGGTCATTGAGGCGGCAGGTTTCCCGGAGGAACTCGTCATCAACCGCGATGCCGCTGCCTTCCTTGATTTTATAACGAGACAAGAGATGTCCCCCAACCTCTGTAGGTGGGGGGATGGATGCAA
The DNA here is from genome assembly GCA_902801565.1 of uncultured Veillonellaceae bacterium. Taxonomy (GTDB): domain Bacteria; phylum Bacillota; class Negativicutes; order Selenomonadales; family Selenomonadaceae; genus UBA3796. The sequence goes on from CADCIX010000013.1 coordinate 14,549, forward strand.
ATAACAGGCGGCGAACCAATATTTTCCGCCTCGTTGAAACGTCAATTGGAAGATTTTGCCGTTGGCAAAATTTGAACAATGCGTTATAAAGAAGAAATAAACATTTTCTGGCGGCAGGAATTTTGCCGGAGCAGTGCGAATAAAGAAAACAGGTATCCTCTAAAAAACGAGGCGTGTACGGAATGCGCCGGAAGGAAAGGATGTATGGATATGTCAAGCATGGAAGGAAGCAGTTCTTCCAAGGCCCGTACGGTCAAGACGGAAATCCTGTTGTTCGTCTTGCCGATCGTTGCCATTGGTCTCATTATATTGACCGCCGTCATATTCAAATACATGGGGGCGTCATTTGAGGAACAGCTCGTGTCGAGCGCCTTGAGCAATTCCAAGGAGGTCAGCGAGGGAGTTTCCGCGTGGCTGGACAAGCGCATGCTGGAGACCCGACTGGTGGCCGCCCAGCCTGCGGCACGGGTGCTGGACCCCGAACTGCTCAACCGGACCAACGAGTATCGTATGGAGCTCATGGAAACGGCATACCCCGGTGTCTATGACAGCGTGAGCTGGGGCCCCTTTGATGGTTCCGGCGTACTCTATGGGGAGACGAAGAGCGGCTTCAAGGAGATGCAAAACAAGGACAAGGCATGGTACAAGGAAACCATGACGGGGGCGAAGGATTACTTCATGTCCTCCCCGGTCATCTCCCAGGCCACGGGAAAGATCATCGTGAACGCCATCGCCCTGTCGAAGGATGCGGAAGACAAGAATGTGGGCATGGTGCTGGCCGCCATCTATGTGGAATCCGTCACGAAGAAGGTGGAATCCCTGAAGCTCGGCGAGGACGGCTACAGCCTTCTCGTTTCCAAGGAAGGCACCTATATCGTGAATCCCGATGATACGGCGGTCATGAAGAAAAAGATTTCTGAGGACGAGGACCCTGCTGTCCGCGCACTGGGAGAAAAGATGCTCTCGGGAGAGGATGGCGTGTATCGCTACACGAACAAGGACGGCAAGGAGATGCTCGCCTTCTACAGCTTCATCCCCGCCACCGGATGGGGCATGGCAACCGTTGCCTATGAGGACGAACTTTTCGCACCCGTCAATAATGCTCTCAAGATCATGGTGGCGATTTCCCTTGTGCTTCTCGTGCTCATTTCCCTGGGCATTCTCATGACCGTGAACCGGGCCATGAATCCCTTGAAGGCGATGATGGATGAACTCCATCTGCTGGCAGAGGGAGATTTCCGGGATCGTCCCTCTCGCGTGTCCACCAGCAATGAGCTGGGAGTTCTGGCCGCGGCCGTGCGGGATATGCGGAAGGGTGTCAACAAGGTCTTGAAGTCCGTCTACGATTCCTCGGAGAGCCTTTCCGCCTCTGCAGAGGAGCTCAATGCCACCACGGAGCAGTCCGCGGAGGCATCGAACCAGGTCGCCAGCTCCATCGTGAATGTGGCTCAGGGAACCTCGGAGCAGCTGGATGCCGTAGGGGGAACCACGGAGGCCATCGAGCGTCTCAACGAGACCATCCAGCGCGTTTCCTCCCAGGCAGACAATGCCGCGACACAGGGACGGGAGGCGGCGGATGTGGCGCGGGATGGCGGGAAGACTCTGGAACAGGCCATCCAGCAGATCCAGCACATCGAGCAGTCCACCATCCAGTCCACCGAAGTGGTGACATCCCTTGGGGAGCGCTCCAAGGAGATCGGCCAGATTGTCGGAACGATTTCCGGCATTGCGGAGCAGACGAACCTGCTGGCCCTCAATGCAGCCATTGAGGCGGCGCGGGCAGGGGAGCAGGGCCGCGGGTTTGCCGTGGTGGCGGATGAGGTGAGGAAGCTCGCCGAGTCCTCCCATGAAGCGGCGCAGCAGATTGCGAATCTCATCCAGGCCACCCAGAAGGACACGGACGATGCCGTGAAGGGTATGCAGGCCGGAAGCGAGGAAGTCCGCGTGGGGACGCAGAACATCGTTTCCATGGGCGAGGCCTTCCGCAAGATCATCGACATCGTGGAACAAGTATCTGCGGAAATCCAGGGGATTTCCAAGGCCCTTGGCGGCATGGCGGAGAACGGCAGGGAGATTGTGGGGCACATCCGCACCATCGGCACCACCAGCCGTACGGCCGCCGAGGAAGCGGAAACGGTATCCGCCGCCACCGAGGAGCAGTCAGCTTCTGTGCAGGAAATCGCCAACGCCAGCCAGAACCTTGCCCATATGGCATCGGAACTCAAGCAGGAAGTGCAGAAATTCAAGCTCTGATTGTAAACCGAACATAACCAAAAAAGGCCGCCGTTGCGGTATCTTGATGATACTCGCAACGGCGGTCTTTGCAGTCTGCCAGGCCAAATCATCCGATTTCATTGAACTAATCGGACGATTCTGTTATAATAGAGAAAATGATTGGAGGGGGTATCATGTCCATCACTGCCACTGAATTTAAGGCCAACCTTGGGAAATATCTGCTCATGGCTGCAACAGAGGATATTTTTATCACCCAGTATGGGAAAGTTGTTGCAAAGCTCACCAACCCATTTCAGGATCGCGTAGAAATAGCTGAGTCCCTGTTTGGATCCCTGCCCCAGGCAACTACCTTGGAGGAAGCCATGGGGGAACGTGAAGTATGAGATTCCTTATTGATACCAATGTTGTTGTTGATGTCCTGCAAAACAGGGAACCGATGGCCGAACATGGAAGGAAAATCTTCCTCGCTGCTGCCCGGCAACAGTTTGTAGGATGCATCACTGCCAAAGAAGTCGCTGATCTTCATTTCTTTGCCCGCAAGCAATTCCGGGGGCAGGAAAACGTAGATGAAAAAGCGCGGGGCATCATTGCCAAACTCCTTGCACTGTTCGAAGTCATTGACACGACGGGAAGTGACTGCCGTGCTGCCCTCGGCATTCAGAACGGTGATTACGAGGATGCCATGATGATTGCCGCTGCCTTGAGGGAACATTTGGATGGAATCGTGACCGGAAACGAACGTCACTTCGCCACGGCGTCCCTTCCTGTCTACACACCGGACAAATTCATCGTGCTTTTGTGACAGATGAATATTACGGTGAATGGGGCATAGCAATATGTTACCCAGAGTCAAATGAAAGAAATTATAATATGCTTGCGGGAACCATCCTATTTCGGTTTCGCCCATCTTTCCAATGAAGACATGGTAGTCCCGTCTTAGAAGTTCCAGATAGACGAGATTTTCCAGGATATGCCCTCGGCCCATGTCCCGATATCCTAACAACATATTTCGGAAGCCCATGTCCACCAGATATTCCTTTCCGAGTGTTTTGAGGTGCTGCTTTCCTCTGATGTCATAGCGTTCTGCATGGTAAAAAACAAAGGCATCCTGCAAGGCACGGATGTATTTGGCGACGGCATGGCCGGCAATGGACTGCCCCTTGCGTTGCTCTTTTAGATCACCCCTCTGCTGTCAGAATATTTCACATCTTGTTGGGAGAGGTTGCATTTCCTACGTTGGAACAGAGGAAGCGAATGATTTTTTCCAGTGTGTCCTGGTTTGCCCATAGGTCTGTTCTTTCTTTCCCAGTCGTTCCATTATATATTTATAGAAAGAAAGATGATCTGTTAAATCGCTGTACTGCAGGGATTCAAGGTTCATGTGAAGGATGTTTTCGGAAGGAACGCCGCTTTGGAGCAGATGTTCATGGAACAGATTCCATTTGATTTTTTTAATTCAATTCAATTCAATACAACGATTTCATTATTAGTTTTGTAAAATCTTGCTTTGGATTGTTGGCTTACCAGCAAATATCCTTGTTCAATCAAGTTATTGAGTACCTTGTTGCGCAAGTAACTGGAATTACTGATGTCTAAATATGCAGCTATATTGCTTCAAAATAACTTCAATATAACTTCAACATAAAAACTGCTACTGGATGTATTTCAACTGATAAAAAATACAGTTGAAATACAATTGAAAATCAATTGAAAAACGAGGATATAATGGAAATACAGTTGAAAATATGATGTTTAGGTTGTACAATGGAATAGATATCGCATTGAAACGGACGGTGATTTGCGCGTGAAGGAAAGCCGGACCTTGGAATTCAAAGAGGAAATAACGAATTCCTTTCTGAAGACTGTAAGTGCCTTTTCCAACTATGGAGGGGGCAGCATTGTTTTTGGGATTCGTGATGATGGCAGCGTGGCAGGGCTGTCCAATCCAGAACAAGCCTGTCTGGATATTGAAAATAAGATTAATGACACGATACACCCTCAGCCGGATTACGAATTGACCGTGCAATATGAGAGGAAAACAGTGACCTTGACAGTCCATGCGGGGCTGGAAAAACCATATATGTACAAATCCAAGGCGTATCGCAGAAATGATAGTGCAACCATTGAAGTGGACAAGACGGAATTGACCAGGTTGATTTTGCAAGGCCGTAATTTGAACTATGAGCAGCTGGCTGCCAAAGAGCAAGACTTGAGTTTCCACTCGTTGGAGCAAAAAGCCATAAGGGAAATAGGGATCAGCCGGCTCAATCATGATGTTCTGAAGACGCTGGATTTATATTCTGGTACAGAGGGGTTTAATCATGCGGCTGAACTGTTGGCGGACAGAAATTCCTTTCCCGGCATAGATATAGCTAGGTTTGGCAATTCCATTAATATTATTCTGAAACGCGTGACATATGAGCATATGTCTGTTCTTGACGCATTTGAGCAGACTGTGCAGATCTATCGTGACTATTACCAATACGAGGCCATTAAGGGAGTGGAGCGCGCAACGGTGGAACAGGTTCCGGAGGTGGCATTTCGTGAAGCCTTGGCCAATGCCCTTATTCACCGTACATGGGATGTGAGCGCACATATTCGTGTGTTGATGTTTGATGACCGCATAGAAATTATCTCCCCCGGCGGATTGCCCAGCGGCATGACCAAGGAGGAATATCTCAGAGGCAGCGTTTCCATGCTCAGGAACCCCATACTGGGCAATATCTTTTATCGTTTGCATATGGTGGAGATTTTGGGAACGGGAATCCTGCGGATTCGCGGGGCTTATCGCAACAGCGGAAAGCACCCCATGTTTGAGGTTTCTGATAATTGCATTAAGGTAGTGCTTCCTGTGATGGACAGCCTTGAGTTGACCGAAGATGAAAAAATCGTCTATGGCGCTTTGAGCCGCATAACACCGAAATCTGCCGGTGAAATCACCGGTGCCGTTCCCTTTGGGAGATCCAAAGTTGCAATGCTTCTAAAGTGCTTGGTGGATAAGGGTTGTGTCACTATTCATGGAAATGGGAGAGGAACCAAGTACAGCAGGCAATAAGCCATGTGAAAACGAGCCATACAACCTCCATTTTCCCTTTGACATTCCTTGCTTCCTGGGATAAAATCAAAGGAATACAGATATACATATATGTTAGGAACTGGAAGGAATGGTGCGCAAGATGTTTTTGCATGAGCTTACCCGCAAGGGCCGTCCCAACGATATTGCCATCGTGGATCATGGCCGTCGTTTCACCTATGATGAGTTTGCCGCGAAGATCAAGTTCTGCCGCAACAGCCTGTACGCCTCGGGGGTTCGTCTTGGAGACCGTGTGGGGCTTTTCTCGCGCAACAGCGCCGAGTTCGTCTTTGCCTATATGGGCATTGTCTCCCTGGGGGCCATTGTCGTTCCCATCAACTTCCAGCTCAAGAGCCGTGAGGTTGCCTACATTATTAAAGATGCCGGAATCCAGCATATCCTGACCTATGAGCCGCTTCATTTGGATAATGCATTGGCTTCCCTGGGCTGTGACACGAAGATTGTCCAGCATGACATCGCGGCCTTTATGGAGGCGGAGCCTTCCTGGACGGCTGCGCCGGACCTTCCCCATGACTTCGAGGAGACGAGCCCTGCCGTCATCATCTACACCTCCGGCACCACGGGACTGCCCAAGGGCGCGGTGCTCTCCCACCGCAATCTCGTGAGCAATGCGGAGCAGATGACGTGGATGGGCTGCAAGAAGGAGCATGTGGTGCTCTGCGTGCTTCCCATGTACCATTGCTTCGGCTGGACCTGCTCGGTGCTCTATCCCTTCTATTCCGGCGCATCCGTCGTCATCCTTGATGCCTTCACGCCGAAGGAGACCATCGAGACCATCCGCACGGAAAAGGTTACGGATATGTACGTTGTTCCTTCCATCTGCAGCCTGCTCACCAAGCTGGCCACCGCAGAGGACATGAAGACCCTGCGCCTCGTGGTCAGCGGCGGAACAACCCTTCCCCTCAAGATCGAGGAGGATTTCATCGCGAAGTTTGGCGTTTCCATCTGCGAGGGCTACGGCCTTTCCGAGGCCAGCCCGGTGGTCACCATGAATCCCGCAGGGAAAGAGAAAATCGGCTCCATCGGGCCGGTCATTCCCGGCATACAATGGCGCCTTGTGGATGCGGAGGGCAATGACGTGCACCGGGGCGAGGCAGGGGAACTCATCATCAAGGGCCCCAATGTCATGCTGGGCTACTGGAACCTTCCCGATGCCACGGAAGAGGCCCTGCGGGGCGGCTGGCTCCATACCGGGGATGTTGCCCGCGCGGATGAGGATGGGTACATCTTCATCGTGGACCGCCTCAAGGACATGATCATCAGCATGGGAGAGAACATCTATCCCCGTGAGGTGGAGGAGCTCATCTACCAGTATCCCGGTATCTATGAGGCTGCCGTGGTGGGTGTGGAGGACAAGCTCCGCGGCCAGGCGGGTGTCTGCTTCTATGCACTGCAGGAGGGCACGGAGGGCTTCAAGGCCAGGGACCTCAAGAAGTTCCTGCAGCAGAATCTGGCCCTCTACAAGATTCCCAGGGAATTCTACGAGATGGAGGCTCTTCCCCGCACTTCCACCGGAAAGATTGCCAAGCGCATCCTTTCCGAGAACTACAACAAGGACAAGGCTGCGAAGAAGACGCAGAAATAAGAATATATTTTATTGGAGAACAAACTGCCTGCGATGGTTGCCGGGCGGTTTGTTTTTCTTTATGTGATGGAAAAAATATGGTATAACGAGGCAAGAGATGTCCCCCAACCTCTGTAGGTGGGGGGATGGATGCAAATAACAGGCGGCGAGCCAATATCTTCCGCCTCGTTGAAACGTCAAGGCGGGGATGTTGACGGAGGAATTCAAGCGGAAGGTTGAGGACCATATCATAAAGCAGGCAGCCATGGTGGACCACCTCGGCGTGAAGATGGACAGCGTTGAGGAGGGGAAGGTTGTGCTTTCCATGGATGTGGCCATCCATACGACGAATGGCTACCGCATCTGTCATGGGGGGGCATTCATGACGCTGGCGGACTCGTCCATGGGGGCGGTCTGCTTTGCCTATAACAAGAAGGTCGTTACCCTGGAGGCGAACATCAGCTACCTGAAGCGTGCCCCGGTGGGCCGTCATCTGCGCTGTGTGGCGACCTGCCTCCACAATGGGGCGCGCACCCTGTCCTGTGCATGTGATATCTTCGACGAGGAGAACCATCTTTGCGCACAGGCAAGGGGAACCTTCTTTGTCGTGGGGAAAATCGAGTAAAATTTTTCCACGGGAGATGGACTTATCCACAGTTGGGATTGAGTTACCCACAGGATTTTTGTGGATAACCTGTGAATCTTGGGGATAATGTGGCATTTGGCGGCGCGGCCTTGTGGATATATTGCATATGTTCCTGTGACATGGACGATATGTTGCAGCAACGGGGGAGGGAAGAGCCATGGGATATGAGCGGATTCTGGCAATCGGCGATATGCACGGGAACTTCGACAGGCTGTTGTCGGTTTTCCACAAGGTGCAGTTTCGTCCGGAGAAGGATCTGCTGATTCTGCTGGGGGACTATATCGACCGCGGTTCCGAGAATCTGCGCTGTCTGCGCTGGGCCATGGAGATGAGCGAGAAGGAGAATGTCATCGCCCTGCGGGGCAACCATGAGCAGATGATGCTGGAATACTACGCCCTGAAGGGGGAGTACAGTGATATATGGCTGCCCAATGGCGGGAGTGCCACGAAACGTGAAATGGATGCCTGGATGAAGCGGGATCCCGGGGCATTGAGGAGAGTCCTGGACTTCATTCTCGCCCGTCCCCTGTATCATCGGCTCGAGGTGGATGGGCAGGAGTACATCTTTTGCCACGCGGGATGGAAGCCGGGAGTACCTTTGGAGGAGCAGAACGAGGAGACTTTGCTCTGGATACGCAGCGAGTTCTACCGGCATTATGAAGGGGATGCCATTGCCGTGGTGGGGCATACGCCCACAGAGTATTTCGATAGCGGGCATACAACGCCGATTTTCTTTGGGAACATCATTCTCCTGGACACGGGGTCCTTCCTGCCCCAGGGGAAAATTTCCTGCATTGATGTTCTCACACGGCAGGTGTGGCAAAGCGATTCTATGTGAATGACCATAAAATGGCAGCAGAAATGAGCCTGGGAGCAGCCGGGCAGACACCGGGGGGAGAGCGACTATGTTAACGTTGGAGAATATTTCTTTTTCGGTCATGGAGGAAGGAAAGCAGGTTGATATCATCCGTGATTTGAGCCTTGAGCTGGACAACGGGAAATTCATCGTGATTACGGGGCCGAATGGCAGCGGAAAATCCACTTTGGCCCGAATCATCGCAGGCATTGAACAGCCCACGTCGGGAAAGATTTTCCTGGACGGCCAGGAAATCACGGACAAGAGCATTACCGAGCGGGCGCGTATGGGCATCGGCTTCGCCTTCCAGCAGCCCGTGCGGTTCAAGGGGCTGGAGGTCTTTGATCTGCTGCGCCTTGCCGTGGGCAAGGAATTGACGGTGGAGGAGGCCTGCGACTACCTGTCCGAGGTGGGGCTCTGCGCCAAGGATTACATCAATCGTGAGGTCAATGCTTCCCTGTCGGGGGGCGAGCTGAAACGCATCGAGATCGCCACGGTGCTGGCGCGCAAGACGAAGCTGTCGCTCTTCGACGAGCCGGAGGCCGGCATCGATCTCTGGAGCTTCCAGAACCTGACGCGGATCTTTGAGAAGATGCAGAAGGAGATCAAGGGCAGCACCATCCTTGTCATTTCGCATCAGGAACGTATCCTGAGCATTGCGGATGAGATCATTGTCCTGGCCGCAGGCCGGGTGGAGAAGCGGGGAACGAGCCAGGAAATACTGCCGGAAATCCTTGAGACAGAATCCGCCATGGGCATGTGCGAGCGGCTCAAGTGCAACTGACGTGGAAAGGGAAGGGATATCGATATGGTGCAGATGGACAGCATACAGAAGAGATTGATGGCCGAGGTTGCAGACTTGCACGAAGTCCCCGCAGGTGCCTATAATTTCCGTGCCAACGGGGAACTGGCGGGACGGCATACCACGGCGAATATTGACATTGTATCCAAGGCGGACGGCACAGGCATAGACATCCATATCAAGCCGGGTACCGTGAACGAGAGCGTGCATATACCGGTGGTGCTCAGTGCCAGCGGCCACAAGGAAGTCGTCTACAATGATTTTTACGTAGGGGAGAATTCCGACGTGGTGATCGTGGCGGGTTGCGGCATAGACAACTGCGGCACACAGGACTCCCAGCACGATGGGGTGCATCGCTTTTTTGTTGGAAAGAACAGCAAGGTCAAGTACGTGGAAAAGCACTATGGCTCCGGTGATGGCACGGGAAAGCGCATACTGAACCCTGTCACGGAAGTCACCATGGAAGAGGGCAGCACCATGGAGATGGAGATGGTGCAGATCAAGGGCGTGGATTCCACTGACCGCATGACCACCGCCAATCTCAAGGCGGGGGCGAGCCTGGTGGTCCGGGAACGGCTGATGACCCATGGAACGCAGACGGCAACCAGCGGCTACAAGGTGGAGCTGAACGGCGAAGGTGCAAGCGCCGATGTGGTGTCGCGCTCCGTGGCCAAGAACAAGTCCTACCAGAAATTCGATGCCTGCATCGTGGGCAATGCTCCCTGCCATGGGCATACGGAATGCGACTCCATCATCATGGATGAGGGGAAGATCCTGGCAGTGCCCTCCCTGGAAGCAAACAACGTGGATGCCATGCTGGTCCATGAGGCTGCCATTGGCAAGATTGCCGGCGATCAGTTGATCAAGCTCATGACCTTGGGCTTGAGCGAGGCCGAGGCAGAAGAACAGATCATCAATGGTTTTTTGAAATAATGTAACAAGAAAAGAGGCTCCTGCTCAGAAAACGCAGGAGCCTCTTTTGCATGATAATAAAATGCTGTTATAAATATAGTTACAATATATTTATAGTGTCATCCTTGAAAGTCTTTGCCAAGAGCAAAGGCCTTCTTGTTCAGTTCCAGGAACTTTGGTGGTACGTTGGCAGCCAAAGCCTCCTGCCATGCCTCCTCGCTGATGGAGAAGTAATGGGAGAGGCGCCCGAGAAGCACGATGTTCACTGCCTTGGGGGAACCTGCCTCCCTTGCAAGGGAAAGGCAGTCCATGGCATCGATCTTGACGCCCGCAGCCTTGATCTTGGACACCAGGTCCTCAGGGTATGTTGCTGCCCCCGTGATGACGGGCATGGGGTCGATCTGCTGGGTGTTTGTGACAATCTGCCCGTCGGGTTTCAGGTAGGAAAGCCAGCGGGCCGTTTCCAGAATCTCGAAGGAAACGATGTAGTCTGCCTCTCCTTCGTCCACCACGGGGGAATACACGCGGTCGCCGAAGCGCACGTATGTGATGACGCTGCCGCCCCGCTGGGACATGCCGTGGACCTCCGATACCTTTACGTCATAGCCCTGGCGGAGGAGCAAATCCCCCAGGATCTTGCTGGCCAGAAGGGAGCCCTGGCCGCCAACACCTACAATGATGATGTTTTTCGTCTCCATAGCGCTTCCTCCTCAACCTTTCTCCGTACTGAAAAATGCCTGTTTCGGGCAGAGCTGGCTGCAAATGCCGCATCCCACGCACTGCGTTGTATCGACCACGGCCTTGCCGTCCTTCATGGAGATTGCCGGGCAGCCTACCCGCATGCAGGACTTGCAGCCGATGCATTTTTCCTTGTCAACGGCGAGGGGTGCCTTGTGTTTCACCTTTTTCAGCAGGGCGCAGGGACGGCGGGAAATGATGACGGAGGCCTCTTCCGCTGCCAGTTCCTCGGCAATCGCCGCATCGCAGGCCTTGAGGTCATAGGGGTCAACCACCCGGACGCGCCGGAAGCCCATGGCGCGGCAAAGGGCTTCCAGATCGATTTTCCCTGCAGGGTCGCCCTTGATGTTGAAGCCCGTGGTGGGGTTCTGCTGATGCCCCGTCATGCCCGTGATGCTGTTGTCCAGGATGATGATGGTGGAATTCGACTGGTTGTAGGCGACATTTGCCAGCCCGGTCATGCCGGAATGCATGAAGGTGGAATCGCCGATGACCGCCACGGTCTTTCCTTCGCTTTCCTTGCCGAGCATCTTGTTGAAGCCGTGGGTCGCGCTGATGGATGCCCCCATGCAAAGGGTCATCTCAATGGCGCCGAGGGGCGGCACTGCGCCCAGGGTATAGCAGCCGATATCTCCCAACACCGTGCAGTTCCTCTTTTTGAGGGAGTAGAACATGCCGCGATGGGGGCATCCGGCGCACATCACCGGAGGACGGGGAGGAATCGCATCGGAAAGTTTCGTTCCTTCCTGCGTCTCTTTGCCGAAGGCCTTCGCTACCATGTTCTGGGAGAACTCATCGATTCCCGGCAGGACATCGCGGCCGGAGACCTCCAGCCCCATGGCCCGCACCTGCTGCTCGATGATGTCATCCAATTCCTCTACCACCACAAGTTTCTTCACCTTGGCGGCAAAGTCCTTGATGAGCTTTTCCGGCAGGGGATTCGTCATGCCCAGTTTCAGGACGCTGGCGCTGTCGCCGAAAACCTCCTTGACGTATTGGTAGGAGGTGGAGGCGGTGATGATGCCGAGTTCCGTGCCGCCCATCTCCACGCGGTTGAAGGATGCTGTCTCTGCGTACTCCCGCAGCTTTCTCGTGCGTTCCTCCACGATGGGGTGGCGCTTCTTCGCATTTCCCGGCATCATGACGTATTTCGGGATGTTCTTTTCGTAGGGCTTCTGGTGCTCGACGCGCTCTCCCGTTTCCACCACCGACTGGGAGTGGGCGACACGGGTGCACATTTTCATGAGCACCGGGGTATCGAACTGCTCCGACAGATCGTAGGCCATCTTCGTGAAGGCCAGGGCCTCCGAGGAATCCGACGGCTCCAGCATGGGAACCTTTGCCGCGATGGCATGATGGCGGCTGTCCTGCTCGTTCTGGGAGGAGTGCATTCCCGCATCATCCGCCACCACGATCACCATGCCGGCATTCACGCCTGTATAGGACATGGTGAAAAGCGGGTCTGCTGCCACGTTGAGCCCCACGTGCTTCTGGGCGCAAAAAGAGCGCCGTCCCGCCAGGGATGCGCCAAAGGCCGACTCCATCGCCACCTTCTCATTGGGTGCCCATTCGCAGTAAATCTCGTCATACTTGACGGCTTCCTCGGTGATCTCGGTACTGGGCGTACCGGGATAGCTCGAAACAAAGCAGACCCCGGCCTCATAGAGCCCGCGGGCAATCGCCTTGTTTCCCAACATCAATTCTTTCATGCTCATCTTCCTCTTTCGTTATAGTTGTATACTCACGTATCCAAGCATCTCCCATTTTGCTTGACCTTTCTATATTCTACCATCCTTTCCGCCACTCCTGCAAATGTGGCAAAAATAACGCATAAATATAACGCATAAATATATAGAAGAAACTTTCTTTTCAAGATGTCCTTCCAGCATGGACACGGAGGGTTGACATATGTCCTTCCGGGTAGTAACATTGTCACCATGTATTTATAGAAAGAAGGCATTTATATCATGAATGGTCTGACAGTTGTATGTGTGTCCATTGTCGTGTTCCTTGCCGCTTATCTCGGCTACGGCCGATGGCTGGTGAAAACCTGGGGCATCGATGAGAAGGCTGTGACGCCGGCGCATCGGTTCGAGGATGGACAGGATTTCGCTCCGGCATCCCGCTTTACGGTGTTTTCCCACCAGTTTTCTTCCATTACCGGCGCAGGGCCTGTGACGGGGCCCATCATCGCGGCGATGTTTGGATGGGGGCCGGCTCTTGCATGGCTTATCCTGGGAGGCATCTTCTTCGGTGCGGTGCAGGATTTCACGGCGCTCTACGCCTCGGTGAAGAACGAGGGAAAGTCCATGGGAATGCTCATTGAGCAGTATGTGGGCAAGGCAGGGCGCAGGATGTTCCTGCTCTTTTGCTGGCTCTTCACCCTTTTGGTGCTGGCGGCTTTTGCGGACATCATCGCCAATACCTTCAACGGCATGACGAAGGCGGGGGAGCCCAATGTTCCCGGCGCCCAGGCTGCAATGATTTCCATGCTCTATATTTTCGTTGCCATGGGCTTTGGCTGCTTCATCCGCAAGGTCAATCCTTCCGGTATCGTGAAGTTCCTGGCGGCAGTGGTTCTCGTCATTGGGATGTTTGCCGTCGGCATGGAGTTCCCTCTTTATTTCGATGCGCAGACCTGGCGCTATGTGACCTTTGGCTACTGCTTTATCGCATCGGTTCTTCCCATGTGGCTGCTCATGGAGCCCAGGGACTATCTCAGCGTATTCCTGCTTCTTGGCATGGTCGTTGGCGGTGTTGTGGGCGTGCTCGTCGCAAACCCTGTTCTCAACATGCCGGTGTTTGTGGGCTTTGAGGTGAACGGCAAGAGCCTGTTCCCGATTCTTTTCATCACCATTGCCTGCGGCGCTGTTTCCGGTTTCCACAGTCTCGTCTCTTCGGGCACTTCATCGAAGACGGTAAACAATGAGAAGGACATGCTCAGCATCGGCTATGGGGCCATGCTCATCGAATCCCTTCTGGGCGTGGTTGCCCTTGTCATCGCCTGCGGTGCGGCCTCCGGCGGAGTGCTCCCCCAGGGAACGCCCTTCCAGATTTTCGCCGGTGCCATCAGCGGATTCTTCCAGATGTTCGGCCTGCCCGCAGGTGTGTCTGCCTGTGTCATCACCATGTGTGTCTCGGCGCTGGCCATGACCACCATCGACTCTGTGGCCCGTATCGGCCGCATGAGTTTCCAGGAACTCTTTACCCCCAGTGAGGGGGAAGAGGCAGGGCCGATTGCCAGACTCTGCATGGATCGCTATTTCTCCACGGTTGTTACGCTGGTTCTGGCTTATATCCTCTGTCTCGCCGGATACATGAACATCTGGCCCCTCTTCGGCGCAGCCAACCAGCTCCTTTCCTCTTTGGTGCTCATTTCCCTGGCTGTTTTCCTGCGCACCACGGGACGCAAGGGATGGATGCTTTATGTGCCCATGACCTTCATGTTCGTTGTCACCATGACGGCCCTTGTCATGAGCGCCTATGGCATCGTGACGAAATTGGGCACGGGGAACTTTGTTCCCATGGTGGACGGCCTGCAGCTGGTTCTCGCCCTTGCCCTCATGACCTTGGCGGTGCTGGTGGTGCAGCATTGCGGAAAGGAACTTGCCGGCGGCAAGGAGCAGGCAGCCCGCGTCACAGCAGAATAGGATATCGATTTTGTCGATGGGAAAGTTTCAAGCCGTCCGGTCACGGGCGGCTTATTTTTTTGCTGATTGGCATGAGGAGGTCAGGTATTTTCATGGATGCGGATTTTTTTGCCTGTTTGCAGGAGTGGTGGCTACAATGGTAGAATAAAATAAAAGGAGTCTTTTCGTTTCTTATGGAGAACAGATCTCGCACAGATACTACATACCGATAAATCAGGAGGCAACCGCCATGTTGACAAGTGTCGTTATAAAAGACCGCATCTGCTATGTTGAGATGCAGCATGCCGATCATTTCAATTGCTTGAGCGAAGAGATGTGCAGGGAATTGATGGATGCTTTGGAAAAGGGATATGCCGATGAGTGCGTGGGCATCGTGCTGAAGGCACAGACCAGGCGAGGCGTATGGAGCGCGGGGCATGATATCAATGAGCTGCCGCAGGACGGCAGCGACCCCCTTGCCTTCAGCGTTCCCATGGAACAGCTTCTGCGGAAGGTGCAGGATACTCCCATACCGGTCATTGCCTGTGTGAACGGCACCGTATGGGGCGGGGCCTGTGACCTCTGCCTGTCCTGCGACATGATTGTAAGCTCCAGGAACGCCACCTTCGCCATCACTCCGGCAAAGATTGGCATCCCGTACAATGCCTCGGGCATCCTGCATTTCATAAACCAGCTGGGCATGAACAAGGCCCGGGAGATGTTCTTCCTGGGCACCCCCATCACTGCGGAAGATGCCCTGAACGTGGGCCTCATCAACCGCGTGTCTGAAGAGGAAGAACTGGAGAACATGCTGGAGGAGCAGTTCCTTGCGCCGCTGCGCCGCAACAGCGTGCTGTCCATCAGCGCCATCAAGAGGCAGTTCCGCATCCTCTCCCGCGCATCCACTGTCATCAGCGCAGAGAACTTCGAGCGCATCAATGCCTATCGTGCCAAGGTGTTTGCAGGAGAGGACTACAAAGAGGGCATCCACTCCTTCCTGGAGAAGCGCCCACCTCAGTACAAGGGCAAGGCATCGGATTTGGATTGACCCATATTCTGGAATCTTTTGGGAAAAGAGGTGCTTTGCATGAGAAAGAAGAGCATTGCATGGCTCTTGCTGGCTGTTATGGCACTTTTCGCTATAGGAGCAGGAATCGTCGGCTGTGGCGGCAATTCGCAGACAGATGGCAGCTCCTCTGCGAAAAATTCCGGCAAGAGGCTGATCATCTACACATCCATGAAGGAATCCCTGATTGGCGGCATCGTGAACGGCTTCCGGCAGAAGCATCCGGACATCGCCGTGGATTTCCATTCTGCGGGAGCGGGCGTGCTCATGGAAAGGATTGCCGCCGAGCGCCAAAGCGGCCACATCCAGGCCGATGTCATCTGGACCAGCGAGGTGTCCGATTTCTACTGGATGAAACAGGAAGGCCTGCTGGAACCCTTCCGGCCCACCGAATTCAATGAACTCCTGAATCCCTTTGACGATTACGATGGATCCTTCACCGCTGCCCGTCTGGGAACCCTGGGCATCGTCATCAACAAGGACAGGGTCTCGGAGCCTCCGACCTCCTGGGAGGACCTCGCTTCCCAAGAGGTTTACAAGAATGCCTTTGGCATTGCAGATCCCACCCTTTCCGGGACTGCCTTCATGAGCATTGCCCTTCTGGAAAAGCAATTCGGATGGGACTACATCGTTCGTTTGCGGAACAACGGAGCCAGCAAAGGCAAAGGCTCCGGCCAGGTGATCGACAATACGGCTTCCGGCGCGCTGGCTGCCTGCCTCGGGGTGGATTACATCACCGCAAGCCGCATCGACAAGGACGCGCCTCTCATGATGGTCTATCCGAAGGAACTTCTCATGGTGCCCAGCCCCATTGCGATTTTCAAGGAATCGGACAATGTGGATGCCGCCAAGGCCTTTGTGGACTATGTATTGAGCCACGAAGCCCAGCAAAAGGTTGCCGAGGCCGGCACCGTCCCCGTCCGCAAGAATATCCAAATGCCGGAGCAGTACCACCTTCCAAATCCGGAGGATGCATTGAAGAACGGAATCCACGTCAATTATGCTGAGGTGCTTTCACACAAAGACGAACTCCTTCGGAATTTTTCCGAGCTGTTCAAATAGGGTATATTGAAAACCCCCATGCAGAAAATCAATCCTGCATGGGGGTTCTTGTATGCCGCTATATACCGTTGTCTTTATCTCTGGGTTTCCTTCGCCACCAGGTTTTCGATGCCGTACCGCTTCCGGAGCACAGGTTTCTCGATCTTGCCCGTGGCATTTCGGGGCACCGGTTCAAAGATGATCTTCTTGGGCCGTTTGTAGCGCGGCAGTTCCATGCAGTATTCGTTGATTTCCTCTTCGGTGCAGGTCATGCCTTCCTTGATCTCAATGATGGCCGTGCTGATCTCGCCCAGACGACGGTCCGGCAGCCCGATGACAGCCACATCCTTGATCTTCTCGAACTTATGCAGGAAATCCTCGATCTGGACGGGATAGATGTTTTCGCCGCCGCTGACGATGACATCCTTCTTGCGGTCCACAAGATAGTAGAAGCCTTCCTCGTCCTGTTTTGCCATGTCCCCGGTCAGCAGCCAGCCGTCCTTCAGGACTTCCGCGGTTGCCTTTTCATCGTTGTAATAGCAGGTCATGACGCCGGGGCCCTTGACGCAAAGCTCCCCGATGCTGCCCTGCTTCACTTCGTTCCCATTTTCGTCGATGATCTTGCACTGCCAGCGATATCCCGGCACACCAATGGCACCCACCTTGTGGATGTTCTCCAGTCCGAGATGGACGCAGCCGGGGCCCGTGGACTCCGACAGGCCGTAGTTCGTGTCGTAATCATGATGGGGGAAATATTCCTTCCAATGGCGGATGAGGCTCGGCGGCACGGGCTGTGCCCCGATGTGCATGAGCCGCCACTGGTCCAGCTCATAGGCCTCCAGCTTGATATTCCCGCGATCCACCGCATCCAGAAGATCCTGCGCCCAGGGAACCAGCAGCCAGACAATGGTGCATTTCTCTTGGGACACCGCATCCAGGATGATGTCCGGTTTTGTGCCCTTCAGGAGAACCGCACGGCCTCCCACCACAAGGCTTCCCATCCAATGGAACTTCGCCCCGGTATGGTAGAGAGGAGGAATGCAGAGGAAGACATCGTCGTGGGTGGTCCGGTGATGCTTCTGTTCCATCTGCGCTGCCTGCGTGAGGCTCTGGTGCTTGTGCAGAATGGCTTTGGGGAATCCCGTGGTACCGGAGGAGAAGTAGATTGCTCCGAAATCATCGTCGGTGATGGTCTCCACATTCGGCTTTGTGCTGGGACAGTCCGCCACCAGCATGTGATAGCTCTCCGCGAAGCTGGGGCAGTTATCCCCTGCGTAGAGAAGGAGGCGTCCCTTTGAGAGGCGTTCCGCATTCGCCTCAATTCGGCCGATGAACTCCGGGCCGAAGATGATGATCTGAACCTCGGCAAGCTCGGCGCAGTAGAGGATTTCCTTTGCGTCATAGCGGAAATTGAAGGGAACGGCAATGGCCCCTGTCTTCAGGATGCCAAAATAGATCGGCAGCCATTCCAGGCAGTTGTACATGAGGATGGCGACCTTGTCTCCCTTGCGCACGCCCCTTTGCAGGAGCAGATTCGCGCAACGGTTGGCCTTCTCTTCAAAGACGCTCCAGGTAATCTCCCGACGGTAGGGCGCAAAGGAATTCGACTCGATGAGACTGTATTCCTTCCAGCTCATGCGGCGGTTGTCCGGCTCTGCCGGATTCAGTTCCACCAGCGCCACTTCGTCGCCATACAGTTCCGCATTGCGCTCCAGATAATCCATAACAGGCATTTTCCGATTCTCCTTCCAAGGCAGGAAATATCTGCATATTCAATAACTTTATAAAGTTATTGAATACCTTTTTCCTTGCCCCATTCACTGATTTTTGTATAAAGAGGGACAGGAACATGATAGTGTTTTCCCAATTCCACGATGCGGTTGACCAATCCATCGAATTCCGACGGCCCCTTTGCCAGCACATCCCGCTGCATGGATGTGCGCAAGCCGGGCTTGAAGGCATCGATGAGTTTCAGCCCTGTCTCCACCAGATCCTTCTCAAAGACAAGTCCCATGGCACTCCCAAGGGCAACGACCTCCTTGATGAGACCGATGAACATCTCGCGTTCCGGCCCCTCCTGCTGGAAATCATCGCTGACGGCATCGAAATAGAGACCTGCCGCTCCCATGGGGGAGACAAAGGCAAATTTCTGCAAGGCATCCCTGCGGATATTGTCGGAGAAATGTCCCCGGATATCCGCGGCGCGAAGAATCTCTTCCAGTTCCCTGGCCTTGGGGGCAAGACGGTTGTCCTGTCCCGGGCGGAACCCGAAGATGATGCGCAGGATCTTTTCCGGCTGTTCGATGACCCCCGGCTCCAAAATCTTGGCGAAGATATACATGCATCCATCCAGACAGGTCAAGTCCGGCAGCCTCTCCTGCATGACCTCCCCCGTGCCGAAGACATTGAGGATGGGAAGGATGAGGGTATCCGGGCCTGCCGTGCGCCGCGCAAGGGCAATGGCATCTTCCAGCCCATAGTATTTCACGCAGATGAACATGACATCCGGTGTGTCCTGATATTCCTCCATGGTGCATGCCTTGGCGGGCTGGATGAGGATATCCCCCCGATGGGCCGTGCGGATGGCGAGTCCCTTCTCGCGGATGGCGGCGAGATGTCTGCCGCGGGCGATGAAGGTCACATCATTTCCGGCAAGCGCGAGGTAAGCCCCAATGGTTCCTCCCGTTCCGCCGGTGCCGACGATTGCGAATTTCATGGAATCAACTCCTTGCATGATGGGAATCAACACAAACTCCGTGCGAAACGGTGTTTCGCACTACGCCCTTACACGAAATCTAACCGATTCTGAGCCCTTCGGGTTTGACTCGCTAAGATTTCATAGTAAAACCATTTCCGTCAAAAAGACCACAACACAGCAGGAGGCAGCCACCTTGAAGAGGCTTGCTCCCCACCAGGCCAGGGCGATGCCGAAGACCAGGGCAAGGCCGCCTGCTGCCGGAGTACGGGTGGCATCGAGGATGGCAGGAAAGGTCATGACTGCCAGGGTCACATAGGGAACATAATATAGGAAGGAACGCAGAAAGCGGTTCTTGATCTGCCTTCGGATGAGCGTCAGGGGCAGGATACGGATGGCAAGGGTCACCGCAGACATGATGAAGAGATAGACGTAGATTTCATGCTCCATGGGACGCATCCTCCTTTACGGGGAAGAAATAGGCGGCAAGGCCGGAGAGAAGCACCGTGAGGATGATGGTGCGGGTTCCGCCGGAAAGCTCCATAAGTCCTGGCAGGTGGACAGCGACAAAGCTGGCCAGAAAGCTCAAAAGGACGAGCGCCCCTACGATCTTGTCCTGACGGGCAGGAGGGATGATGACGGCGAGGAACATGCCATAGAGGGCAACACTCAGGGCACTGACCGCCTCTATGGGGAGGATGTTCCCCGCAGCGACTCCGACTGCTGTTCCCACAGACCATCCCGGCAAGGCCACCAGCATGGCGCCATAGTTATAGTAGGGGTCAAGGCGCCCCGGTCTCGCCACAGTGATGCCAAAAATCTCGTCCGTCACATCGAAACCGACAAAGATGCGGTGCCAGATGGAGGCATCCGGGGAGAATTTCTGGCTCAAAACGCAGCTCATCAAGAGGTAGCGGGCATTTGCCACAAGGGTAATCAGGGCGATTTCCAGATAGGCCGCATCCGCGGCAATGGTAGTGAAGCCCGCGTATTCCCCGGCGGAAGCATTGTTGAAGAAACTCGCCAGAAATCCCTGAAAGGGAGTAAGCCCCGCATTCTTCGCCGCGATTCCCAAGGTGAAGGAGACGACAAAATAGCCCAGGGCGATGGGCATCCCGTCCCGCACGCCCTCCCTCAGCGCCTGCCCGTGAGTGACGAGAACCCCTTTTTGCAGCATGGCACCAGCTCCAATTCCATTCAATGTGCATTCACTTCCTCGTTATCCTTGCAATGCCTTCCTTTTCATGACATAGTTCCAGAAGGTCACCACGGCAGTGGCCACGATCTTGGCAAGCATGTAGTGCATTGCGAAACAATCCACGAGGATCCACATGCAAAGCTGGTTGAGCCCAAGCCCCGCAATGCTGGATCCGATGAAGAGCGTTGCCTGTCGCGCTGTCTGGTGGCGGCCGGCATGAAATACATAGACCACGCAAAGCCAATAGTTGAAGATCACCGACACGGTAAAGGATATCCCGGAGGAGTAGAGATAGTAGATTCCCGCATACTCCGTCAGGACGTAGAGAAGCCCGTAGTCCAGAAGGAAGGACAGGCCACCCACGATGCAAAACCGAAAAATCTCAAAAAATCGTTCTTTCGCCAAGACAATCCTCCTATCCGTGTTGTACCGACTTACTATTTTACCATAGCAGGAAAGTCCATTCAACCGATATTCTCTTGTTCATGGAATTTGGCATAGAAGCGAACAAGGGCAGGAAAAATCTTCCATAGCGAAGAATAACTATGGTAGACATGATTCTTCGGAAGCAGGACTTCGTCACGAGTGATGAATTTGAAATTTCTGTCAAGAAAATGCGAAAGTGGGGGAATTGAAATGACTGGCACAAGGTATCGTTGGGCATCCCTTGGATGCGGTGTCATCGGGCATCAACTGGCAGAGGCGATGGAAAAGCTGGGAGGGTCGCTCTATGCCGTGGGGAACCGTACAAAATCAAAGGCAGAAGCCTTTGCGGAGAAATACGGGATTTCCAAGGTGTATGACCGTCCGGAGGATATATTTTCCGATGAGAATGTGGACATTGTCTACATTTCCACGCCCCACAACACGCACATCAACTATCTCTTGCCTGCACTTTCCAGTGGAAAGCACGTGCTTTGCGAGAAGTCCATCACCCTGAACTCCGACGAACTGGCAAAAGCGGTCGCATGCGCCAAAGAGCATGGCGTGGTATTGGCAGAGGCCATGACGATTTACCATATGCCCATCTATAGGAAGCTCAATGAGCTGATTCGCTCGGGCTCCCTGGGAGAACTCAAGGTCATACAGATGAATTTCGGCAGCTACAAGGAATACGATATGAAAAATCGTTTCTTCAATCGCAATCTGGCTGGCGGGGCGATGCTGGATATCGGCGTCTATGCCCTGTCCTTCGTCCGCTGGTTCCTGTCCTCACAGCCGGACCAGGTGCTTTCCCAGGTCAAATATGCGCCGACGGGAGTCGATGAGCAGGTGGGAATCCTCCTGAAGAACAAGGAAGAAGAAATGGCGACGATCCTGCTGTCCCTTCACGCCAAGCAGCCCAAGCGCGGCACGATTTCCTTCGACAAGGGGTATGTGGAACTGTTCGAATATCCGCGCGGGGAGAAGGCAATCATCACATGGACAGAGGATGGCAGGAAAGAGGAGATTGCCGCCGGCAGCACATTGGATGCGCTTTCCTACGAGGTCATGGACATGGAAGCCGCCGTCAGCGGGGAGAGGAACGACATGCATTTGGACTACACCATCGATGTCATGGACCTCATGACACAGATCCGCCGGGAATGGGGCATGCGTTACCCGGAGGAAGAGCATGAATGACCATGGGGATGGGACGGCAGGATTTCCCCAAAGGAACTCAAACCAGAAAGAAGGTCAAAAAATGAGTGAGACAGTTTTCGTATGCTATCCCCGGTGCACTACCTGCAAGAAGGCGGAAAAGTGGCTGGCAGATCACGGGATAACCGTGCAGGTGCGGGACATCAAGGAAAACAATCCCACAAAGCAGGAACTCCGCTCATGGCATGAAAAGAGCGGTCTGCCGCTCAAAAGATTCTTCAATACCAGCGGCCAGAAGTACAGGGAGCTGGAACTGAAGGACAAGCTTGCTGCCATGAGCGAGGACGAGCAGTATGCCCTTCTTGCCACGGACGGCATGCTCGTAAAACGTCCCATATTGATCAGTGAAGATGCTGTTCTCGTAGGATTTAAGGAAAAAGAATGGGAGAAGGAATTGTCATAAAACGAATCAAAATAGCTATTCCACCCCCGGAAATGCGTTGACATACTTGATCTTGATGTCAGGGAAGCTGTCCACGAATTGTATCGTGAAGTCCTCGCCGTATTCCACGAATTTCCATTCGCCGATATCATCGGGGAAGGCGTCAACGACCTTCACCCGCAGGTCGGGGAAGGCATTCACCACTTTGACCTTGATGTCGGCAAAATGCTCCACGACCTTGACCCTGCCGCACAGCTTGATGCCTTTGTAGTAGCCGTCCTTGTTCACGACGGATGCCGCCATCGCCGGAAGGGTCATGGCAAGCAGGAACAGTACCGTGAATATCGTCGTTAGTTTTTTCATGATCAACACCTCTCAGTTTCATAGTTCCTCAACACTATCAAATTCGACCCCGGCGCGGCTGAATCCTGCCAATGTCCCTGGAGTCGGTGGAAAATGGTGAAGGGACACCGCATGCAGCAGGGATTTGAGGATATCCGGCCAGCACTGGAAAAGCTGGATTGGGAAAAGGCCAGTCTTCTGTTGGAGCCGTAATCATGAAAAAAGCTGTTGCCGGATTTATTGGCAACAGCTTTTCTGGCAAATAGGTGTGTTTAGAACGCAGGAACGACGGCTCCCTTGTACTTGTCGTTGATGAACGCCTTCACCTTGTCCGTCTTGAGTGCCTTGATGAGCGCCTCGATCTCGGGGCGCTTCTCGTCACCCTGGCGGACGGCGATGATGTTCACATAGGGAGAGGTGCTGTC
Source organism: uncultured Veillonellaceae bacterium (assembly GCA_902801565.1). Classification (GTDB taxonomy): domain Bacteria; phylum Bacillota; class Negativicutes; order Selenomonadales; family Selenomonadaceae; genus UBA3796. The sequence continues at coordinate 37,815 of CADCIX010000013.1, forward strand.
CTCGATGAAGAGGGCATCCTTCGTGGGAACGAGATTGACCTGCATGGCATAGTTGGTGTTGATGACAGCAGCATCAACATCCTCCAGGGTGCGGGGAACCTGGGCGGCCTCCACTTCCTGGAACTTGATGTTCTTGGGATTCTCGACGATATCCTGGATGGTGGCCTTCTCGGCAACCCCGTCCTTGAGCTTCAGGACGCCGGCCTTCTCCAGAAGAAGCAGGGCGCGGCCCTCATTGGTGGGGTCGTTGGGAACAGCAATGGATGCGCCGTCCTTGAGTTCCTTGAGGTCTTTCAGCTTCTTCGAGTAGACACCCATGGGCTCAATATGGATGCCGGCTGCATTGGCGAGCTTGCATTCCTTGTGCTCGCTGATGAAGTTCTCAAGATAGGGAGCGTGCTGGAAGAAGTTGGCATCCAGTTCCTTGTCGTTGAGGGCGAGATTCGGCTGCACATAGTCGCTGAACTCGATGATGTCGAGCTCAATGCCCTGCTCCTTGAGAATCGGCTTGATGGTCTCCAGGATCTCGGCATGAGGAACGGCAGTGGCGCCAACCTTGAGCACCTTTGCCCCGGAAGAGGACGCTGCCCCCGAGCCGGAACCGGAAGATTTTGCCTGATCGCCGCCGCAGCCTGTGAGGGCAAGGGCAGCAACCATGAGCGTTGCGATGAGTGCGAACAGTTTTTTCATAAGAATACCTCCTTTAGAAAGTCACTTTTTATTCAAATGCCTGGCCAATGTGTTGCCGGCAAATTGAACCAGTTGAACAAGAACGATGAGGATGACCACCGTGGCAATCATGACATCGGGACGGAACCTCTGGTAGCCGTAGCGGATGGCAAGGTCGCCAAGTCCGCCGCCGCCGATGGCACCCGCCATGGCAGACTCGCCAACGAGGGCGATGATGACCGTGGTGAGCTGTGCCGTGATGCTGGGCATGGCCTCCGGAAGAAGCACCCGGCAGATGATCTGCGCGGGCGTTGCCCCCATGGAAAGGGCTGCCTCCACAATGCCGTAAGGGACCTCTTTCAGCGAGGTTTCCACCTGCCGGCCGATGAAGGGAACCGACGCGATGACCAGGGGCACCATGGCAGCCGTCGTTCCGATGGCGCTCCCAACCAGAAGGCGCGTAAAGGGTATGATGGCAACCATGAGGATGATGAAGGGGATGGAACGTATGGCATTGACGATGCCGCCGATGACGCGATTGAGCGCCGGGCTTTCCAATATCTGCCCCTTGCTTGTGGTATGAAGGAGGACCCCGAGAGGGATTCCAAGGACGGTGGCGATGGCCATGGAGACAGCCACCATGTAAATGGTCTCTCCGAGAGCCTTAGTCAGAAGTGGAAGCATGTCGCTTGACATAGCCGATCACCTCCATTTTGAGATCGTGGTTTCTCAGATAGTCCAATGCCTTTTCTATCTCCGCATCCTCGCCGGTAATGCCGATGATCATACGGCCAAAGGGCGTGGACTTGATCTGGTCGAGATTGCCGAAAAGCATGGTGCACTCGATGTTGCAGGAACGTATCATCCCCGCAATGACGGGATCGTCGGCGGATTCCCCGAGGAAGATCAGGCGAAGCAGCAGATAGCTGCCGGGAACGGGCTCGTGGGAGATGGCATTGCCGCGAAAGGCGGTGGGAAGGTCGTTGGAGAGAAGGACGCTGATAAACTCCTTCGTGATGGGTTTCTGTGGATTGGTGAAAACCTCCATCACCGTTCCCTGCTCTGCGATGACGCCGTTCTCGATGACAGCCACCTTGTCACAGATGTCCTTGATGACCTGCATCTCATGGGTGATGACCACGACGGTCAGGGCGAGCTTCTGGTTGATGTCCCGGATCAGTTCCAGAATGGATTTTGTGGTCTGGGGATCCAGGGCGCTGGTCGCCTCGTCGCAGAGAAGCACCTTCGGGCTGCTTGCCAACGCCCTTGCAATGCCCACGCGCTGTTTCTGTCCGCCGGAGAGCTGGGAGGGATACTGGTTCGCCTTGTCGGAGAGTCCGACGAGATTCAAAAGAGGCTCCACCTTTTCTTTGATTTCCTTTTCCCCTGTGCCGGAAAGCCGCAGGGGAAAGGCGATATTGTCATAGACCGTGGCCGAGGAAAGCAGGTTGAAGTGCTGGAAAATCATGCCGATGTCCTTGCGTGCCTCGCGAAGCTCTCCCTCGCTCATAGCCGTGAGATCCTTGGAATCCACGATGACCTGCCCGGAGGTCGGGCGCTCCAGCATGTTGATGCAGCGAATCAACGTGGATTTTCCCGCGCCGCTGAGCCCGATGATGCCGTAAATCTCCCCACGTCCGATTTCCAGGCTGATATTCTTGAGTGCCTTTACGGGACCCGAAGGGCTGTCATAAATTTTCTCTATGTTGGATAGCTTTATCATAAAGCCGTGACTCCTTAATTCCTAGTAATTTTATATGTTTTACATAGTATCATGAGAAACCATGCTTGTCAACGAAAAAATCCTTTATATTATAACGCTTTGTTCAAATTTTGCCAAAGGCAAAATATTCCTATTGATGTTGCGACACGAAGCGAAGCGGAGTTAGTCCCCGGAGGGGATTCAAATTTTGCCAAAGGCAAAGAAGCGAAGCGGAGTTAGTCCCCGGAGGGGATTCAAATTTTGCCAAAGGCAAAATATACTTTTGCAGGAAACTTGCCTCTGTTTGGCGAATAGAAGCTAAAATATGGAAATGCAGGTGTTTTGAAGGCGGTGATATACATGCGTGGATCGCGAAGGTCGGGCGGGTCGGCCAAAACAAATATGGCAAAACGTCCCCAGATCAAGAGCTGTCCTATCTGCGGACGTCCTTATGTGGAAATGGGACGGAAGATGTGCCGGGAATGCTATGAAAAAGAAGAAAAGATGGAACTTGAGGTCATCCATTATGTCCGGGAGCACCCCAAGGCGACAGGCGAGGAAGTCATGGAAGCCACAGGAGTGCCAGCCTCCGTTATCCGCAGGATGATACGGGAAGGCCGCTTCGTGGACGAGAACTTCAAGATCGATTATCCCTGCGCCCGTTGCGGCAGATCGATCATCACGGGGAAACTCTGCCAGGATTGCCTGGCGAAGCTCCACAACAGGATCCAGAAGGCAACGAAAGAACTCCAGATCAAGCAGGCAAAGGAGGAAACCCGGATCAAGGGGATGTTTACCGCATCAGAGGACGGGGAAACACATGTGAAAAAAGGGAAAAAGACTGGCCAGAAATAAGTTCCGTGAATCAACAAGGCGGGGTTCCTGCACAGGGAATCCTGCCTTTATTGGACGACGCCCTTTTCAAGGCGATTTGTTGTCCATGAACCACTTCAAATATTTATAGAGGCTTCCATTCATTTTGCAAAAAATTGTTGTATTGTCAAATGGGAAAGAGTATTGTATATTTGTATGGATTCAGGATTGCAATAGGGTGTTTTGGAAGGAGCTTTTTATTCTATGTTTGGAATGACAATGGATATAGGAATAGATTTGGGCACGGCAAATGTGCTCGTTTATGTGAAGGGAAAAGGGATCGTCCTTCGGGAGCCGTCGGTGGTTGCCGTGGACAAGGACACAAACCGGGTGCTGGCCATTGGTGAGGAGGCCCGTCGCATGATCGGGCGTACTCCCGGAAATATTGTGGCAATCCGCCCCTTGCGGGAAGGGGTCATTGCCGACTATGACATCACGGAGCGCATGTTGCGCCATTTCATTGAGAAGGTCGTTGGCAGGAGTTTCGTTTTCCGCCCCCGCATCATGATTTGCATTCCCTCCGGCGTCACCATGGTGGAACAGCGCGCAGTGCAGGAAGCGGCGGAACAGGCGGGAGCACGTCATACACAGCTCATCGAGGAGCCCTTGGCCGCAGCGCTCGGAGCCGGCCTTGATATCTCGGAGCCCTGCGGGTCCATGGTGGTGGATATCGGCGGTGGCACGACGGATATTGCCGTCATCAGCCTTGGGGGCATCGTCACAAGTGACAGTCTGCGCATTGCCGGCGATAAATTCGATTCGGATATCATCGACTATGTGAAAAAGGAATTCAATATGATGATCGGCGAGCGCACCTCAGAGGACGTAAAGGTGAATGTGGGAGCCGCCTTTGCATCGGCGCGCAATGAGACCATGGACATCCGGGGCAGGGACCTGCTCTCGGGTCTGCCGAAGAACATCTCCATCACCACGGCCCAGGCAGCGGCAGCAATGGAGCAGTCCGTGACCAGCATCGTGGAACATGTGAAAAAGGTGCTGGAAGACACTCCCCCGGAGCTTGCCGCAGATATCATGGACCGTGGAATCATCCTCACCGGCGGCGGCGCCATGCTTTACGGCCTGGATGAGCTCATCCGCCGCGAAACGGAAATTCCCACAGCCCTTGCAGACGATGCTCTTTCCTGCGTTGCCCTGGGATGCGGCAAGGCATTGGATGCCTTCGCGAAATTCGATGGAAAGGCAACCAATACGAAATTCAAAGAGTGAGGAAGGTATTTCCTTTTTTGTGGCGAATAAGTACATGAACTATGAATCGTGAATTTACTATGAAATCTTAGCGAGTCAAGCCCGAAGGGCGCAGAATCGGTTGGATTTCGTGTAAGGGCGTAGTGCGAAACACTGTTTCGCACGGAGTTTGAGGTGAAAGGATATGTGGCGTGGGCTCTATGCAGCGGCTTCGGGCATGATTACGGAAACGAAGCGCACAGATACGATTGCAAATAACCTGGCGAATGCGGACACGAACGGTTTCAAGAAGGATGTGGCGGTGAGCAAGGAATTCGAACCGATGTTCATCCGACGCATCAACGACTACGATCCCAGGACGAAAGTGACTTCTTTCAAGGGATTTTCCTTGAATGGACGGCCCCCGCGTGTCGGTACCCTGGGGGTGGGAGCCAGCATTGCGGAGATTGCGACAGACCGTGAGCAGGGAGCGATGAAGACCACAGGGAATCCCCTGGATGTGGCGATTGCAGGGGACGGTTTCTTTGCCGTGCAAACAGACCAGGGGGTGCGTTACACCCGTGACGGGGCTTTCGTCCGTTCCTCTACCGGCCAGCTCCAGAACATGAAGGGGCAGCCTGTGTTGAATGCACAAGGACGCCCCATCACGATTCCGGGGGATGCCTCGCATATCATCATAGGAGCACGGGGAGAGATTGCCGTGGGCAATCCCCAGAATGATATGACATACCAGCGGGTGGACCAGCTCATGTTCGTCTCCTTTGGGCCTGACCGACGTGCGATCCTCAAGCAGGGCGACAATCTCTGGAATCCACGGGAAGGCGCAGTTCCCGAGCCGGCTGAGGGGGAAATCCAGCAAGGCTGCCTGGAGGCATCGAATGCGAATGTCGTCATGGATATGGTGGAACTCATCAACAATCAGCGCATTTACGAGGCTGGGGCCAAGGCCGTGACGACGCAGGACACCATGCTGGAAAAGGCCGTGACCGAAGTTGGGCGCGTGACCTGATAGGAAAATAGATTTTAATTTTTTAGAGAAGTGCTTAAGTTTTTTTCCGGTTTCTTCGATATACAGAACAGGGAGATTCTACATTATCTTGTTTGGAGGAACTGCTTTATGATGAGATCGTTGTGGTCATCGGCCTCAGGCATGATCGGCCAGCAGAAGCATATGGACGTTCTGTCCCACAATATAGCCAATGTCAATACCTATGGCGGCAAGAAGGTCCGGACAGAGTTCCAGGACCTGATTTACCAGAATCTTCGCGATGCCGGTGCGGACAGCGGTGCGGATTCCCAGTATCCCACGGGGCTGGCCATCGGACTTGGCACGAGAGTGGCGGCAACCCAGCGTGTGTTCGTGCAGGGAGCGCTTCAGACCACGGACAATCCGACGGACATCGGAATCCAGGGCGAGGGCTTCTTCCGCATCGAACTGCCGGACGGCACCATTGGCTATACCCGAGATGGCACGTTCAAGCTAGATGCCAATCGCCGCATGGTAACGACGGACGGCTATCCCTTGGCAGATGGCATCACCATTGATGAGACGGCGCCCAGTGACAGCATTGTCATTGCAGGGGACGGGCAGGTTTCCTGTACGCCTGCGGGCGGTGAGCAGCAGGCGGTGGGACAGATTACCCTGGCACGGTTTGTAAATCCGGCAGGCCTCACGGCCATTGGCAAGAACCTCTTCATCGTCTCGGCAGCCTCCGGCGATCCCATTGAGGGGAATCCCGGTGAGGACGGCGCAGGAACCTTGACCCAGGGGACACTGGAGATGTCCACGGTGCAGATCGTTGAGGAGATGGTGGAGATGATCATCGCCCAGCGCGCCTACGAGTCCAATTCCAAGGCGGTCATTACCTCGGATTCCATGCTGGAAGTTGCTAATGGATTGAAGCGTTGATGAAATTGAAGATTCTTTTTGCGGCCATTCTTTGCTTGTTCTGGAGTGGCTTTTTTTTCCTGCCTGTGGCATCCTGCGCTTACGGGCCTGGCTTGCAGATGGAGCGGTACCCCCAGGTGATCCCGTCGGAGCAGTTCCCTGTCCTCGCTGCCGAAAAGCTGGAGGCAGTGCTAGAGGAACAGGGGGAGACGCGGCGGCATGAGCTCAAGCTCCTGCGGGGCCCACAGACGATGCACTGCCCACCGGGGGAGATTATCTGCGAGGCGACACTTCCCAAACAGATTCGCTACAATACGACAATTCCTGTTTACCTGTCCGTCTATATCGATGGAAAATTTTATCGGCGGGCGACCTGCTACTACCGCGTCGTGGTCTATGACAGGGTGCTGGTGGCGGCGCGGGACCTGCCCCTGGAGCACAAGATCCAGCCGACAGATGTGCGGTTGGAGGAGCGGGAGATCGAGAGCCGGGCGGACGAATACCTTACAGATCCTGCGGACGTATCGGGCAGGGTTCCCGCCCGTGTCATCAAGGAAGGCACGGCCATAACGGACCGAATGCTGCAAAGTCCCATCGTCATGGATGCAGGCGCTGCCATTACTCTCATGGCAACACATAACGGCATTCAGGTGAAGGCCGAGGGGGTCGCCATGGAGCGTGGCCGCATCGGAAAGATCATTCGCGTGCGGAACGCAAAATCCCGCAAGGTCCTCAGAGGACGCGTTCTGGATGCAAATACCGTGGAAATTATTTGAGGTGAGTGGAATGAAGAAAAAGATGAGCTGTATGCTTGCCATAGCACTGGCCTGTTCCATTGCGGCTGCCCCCGTGGCGGGCGCACAGTCCCTTTGGTCGGACGAGGGGGGCAATGACTGGGGTGTCTTCGGGGATCACAAGGCGCATAATGTGGGTGACATCCTGACCATCGTCATCAGCGAGCGGACCACGTTGCAGTCACAGAAAGCGACCTCCAACAGCAAGTCGGGCAGCCAGAGCCTGGAGGGGGGAGTCGGTGTCTTCGACTTCATCCGGGCGGCATCCATCAGCGGATCGGATTCCTTCTCGGCAAAAGGCTCGGCCACGGACACGAACCGCGTGACGGGCAATATCACGGTCACCGTGGTGGAGAAGCAGCCCAACGGCAATCTTGTGGTGGAGGGCGTACAGTCCATCTGGCACAACAAGGATGAGAACAAGATCACGTTGCGGGGACTGGTACGGCCGGATGATGTGACGGCGGCGAATACGGTTCCATCCACCAAGGTGGCCAATGCGGTGGTCAAGTTCGATGGAAAGGGCCCGCTCAATGCGAAGCAGCGGCAGGGCATTCTGACGCAGATTTTCAATATCCTGTTCTGATGAGGTGTTGGTTATGAAAAAATTCATCGCCATGGCATTGGCGGCCTCGCTCCTTATGGGAACGAATATGGCATCGGTGTCTGCGGACTCAGCGGTTACGCGCCTCAAGGATATCTCCAAGGTACAGGGCGTGCGCTCCAACCAGCTCATGGGCTACAGTCTTGTGGTGGGGCTCAACGGTACAGGGGACTCCAACAAGTCGACAGAAACCATCCAGTCCGTGGTGAACATGCTCAGGAGCTATGGCGTGACCATCAGCGCTTCTTCCCTGAAGCCGAAAAACGTGGCTGCGGTCATGGTCACGGCAACTTTGCCTCCCTTTGTCCGGGAGGGAGATACCCTGGACGTGACGGTCTCTTCCATGGGAGATGCCAAGAGCATCCAGGGAGGCACCCTTCTTCAGACTCCCCTCCGGGCGGGCAATGGGAATGTCTATGCCGTGGCTCAGGGGGCGGTTTCCACGGGCGGCTTCATGGCGGGGAATGGCGGCTCCGGCGTGCAGAAGAATTTCCCCACCGTGGGGATCACGCCGAACGGTGCCATCGTGGAACGCACGGTAGAGGATGACCTCGGTGCCAACGGGAACATCAGCCTTTCCCTTGCCAAAGCGGATTTCACGACAGCGGCACGAGTTGCGGCAGCAGTGAACTCCCAGTACGGGAACATTGCCCGCGCAGCGAACCCGGGACGCGTGGACATCAAGATTCCCTCCTATTATCGGGGGAATGTGGTGGGCTTCGTGGCCAGCATCGAAGAACTTCCCATCATGCCGGACAACGTTGCAAAGGTGGTTCTCAATGAACGCACCGGAACCATTGTCATGGGCGGCAATGTGGCCGTCGATGAATGCGCCATCACCCAGGGCGGCATCACCATTCATGTGGAAGGCTCCACGGATGCATCCCAGCCCCTTCCCTATTCCTACGGCACCACGGTGGTGACCAAGGAAACGGATGTGGAAGCGACGGAGGACAAGGCGAAAACCATTGTCCTGCAGGCAACGGCAAATATCAGCGACATTGTCGGTGCATTGAACTCCGTTGGCGCGACGCCGAGAGATATCATCTCCATTATCCAGTCAATGAAGGCGGCAGGAGCAATCCATGCGGATGTGGAAATCATTTAAAGGATGTGGTTCAAGTGCAGATAGATCCTCTGTCCAGTACAGGGCTGAAACCGAACAATACCTATGGTTCCGCGAACTATGCAGCAGGTGAGGCACAGTTCTCCCAACAGCTCAAGGAGGCGGAGCGCAAGGCCATGAAGGGCTATGGCGCGGGGCATGTGGTGAACAGCGAGGACATCAGTGCCAGGGACAAGGAACTCAAGGAGGCCTGCAAGGGCTTCGAGACCATGTTCCTTCAGATGATGTACCGGGAAATGCGCAAGACGGTTCCGGAGGATCCCATGTTCGGCAAGTCCAATGCCATGGATATCTTCGAGGACATGCGCGACACGGAGCTCATGAAGGCGACAGCGGAAGCGGGTGGCATCGGCCTCGCCGATATCATCTACAAACAGCTTGCTCCCTCAGTTCTCAGGCAGGAGGCTTTGGAACACGAGCAGGGCATAAAATAAATGTAAAATTGCAGGATGCCAGGGCATCCTGCAATTTCTTTTTTGCGAGTTTTGTGCTATGATATGGTACAATATCATCTTTTTCTTTTGGAGTTTTTTGGAGGTTTTTGTTTCATGAGGTTCTTTCCACGCAGGTCCGCTTGTTTGGCGGCAGTTTTCGGCATAGCATTTCAGGCAGTCGTATGGGCTGCCCCCGCATCTTCTCTTTCCGGTGTGCGCTTCCACAGCGGCAGCGAGCATGACCGTATCGTGTTTGACTGGAACGCGATGCCCGGCTATCAGGTGAATTCATCGGACGATGGCAAGTGCATCACCCTGACCTTTCGGGGACTTCCCGGCAAAGGATGGAAAAAGCCGGAAATATCCGGTGCTCTGGTGAAGAAGATTTCCTATGAGGAAAAAAATGGACGTTTCCTGGTGAAGATTTTCCTGAACCGCCCCTTGAAATACAAGGTTGACAAGCTCCAGTCCCCCGCACGGGTATTTGTGGATGTCCTTCCCGACAAGCAGGAGCCCGTAAAGCCACAGACATCCGACAAGCCGGGAACCACGGCCTTGCAGGGTTCAGGCGAGCCAAAGGGAACTGCCGGCCCCACGAGGGATTTCACGGAAATCCAATTGGCCCCCGGCCTCAAAAAGACCATCTATTCCAGATGGGACAGCGATGGACCGGTGAAGGCATTCTTCATTGAGGCGGACAAATCCCGTTATCGCATCAAGCCTGCCCTGGATGGCAACCAGGTAATCGGCAGGGAGAGCGTGAGCAGGATCTCTGATGAGCAGGATGCAGTGGCGGCGGTCAATGCCTCCTATTTCGCATGGAATGGGGATATCCTGGGAGACCTGAAGATCGACGGGACTGTCGTCGGCACGACCTATATGGAACGCACTGCCATGGGAATCGAAGATGACGGCTCTGTGATCTTCGGCCGCCCGACTTACAGCGGCCTGGTGACCCTGGGCAATCGATCCTGGCCCGTGGGAGGCGTGAATGCGGAGCGCGGCGCAGACAGCCTTGTGCTCTACAATCACTGGTATGGGCCCTCGACGCGGACGAATGAATACGGCCTGGAGTTTGTTGTGAAAAACGGAAAGGTCACGGATATCCGGACCGGGAATACCCCCATACCGTCAAACGGTGTGGTCGTTTCCGTGCATGGGACGGCCATGGCTGCCTTTCAAGGGGTTCGCGTCGGTGATGCCGCAGATATCCAGGAGGATATGGGCAATGAGTGGAACCGGGTGAATCAGGTGATCGGTGCCGGTCCCCGCCTTCTGGCAAACGGGAAGATCCAGGTGACCGCAGGCGAGGAGCAATTTCCCTCAGATATCCGCTACGGAAGGGCGCCGCGCAGTGCCTTTGGCGTGACGAAGGACGGCAATTATGTCCTCGCCGTGGTGGATGGCCGCCAGTCCCAAAGCCATGGATGCACTTTGACGGAATGGGCGGAGCTCCTGAAGCAGTACGGCTGCGTGAATGCCCTGAATTTCGATGGCGGCGGCTCCAGCGCCCTCGTCATTGGCGGCCAGCTCCAGAACTCGCCCTCGGATGGCGAGGAACGCAGCGTGGGCAGTGCCTTGGTCATCCTGGAGAAATGATGAACCGTTCCTTACGTGCCTTCCGTCAGGAGGAAGAAGATTGCGGCAAGGCAGAAGTATGGGCCGTAAGCAAAGGCCTCCTGACGTTTTTTCTTCTTTGAGAGCAGCAGGAAAAGCGCAGCCAGGCCGCCGAGCAGGAGCCCGAGAACGACAATGCTTGGGAGGCGTTCGGAACCGAACCACAGTCCAAGGACGGCGATGAGCTTCACATCGCCGCCGCCAATCCCTCCCCGCGTCAAAATGGCGAGAAGCAAGAATGCCAGGCCCCCGAGGAAGCCCGACAGCAAGTGGTCAAGGACAGGCATCCCCAGCAAAAGAGTTGCTGCAAGGCCTGCAAGGGCAAAGGGAAGCAACATGGCATCGAAGATCACATATTGCTCGAAATCCGTGCAGGTAATGAGGAGCAGGAAAAACAAGGCGAGAAGCCCCCAGAAAAGCGCCTCGCCCTGCAGGAATCCCGCCAGATGAAAACCGCAAGACGCGCCGAGCAGGGAAAGCCAAAGGCGCCGATGGCGGGCACGCTGCCTTATGCCTTCGGGAAAGCTCAATATGCCCCTGGAACCGGCATAGAGGGTATCGATCCAGGCAGAGCCGAAGGAAACGAGGGCAAGGATGAGAAGCAGTGCAGCGCAAATGGGCAGGAGAGAGAGAGATGACATGGATGAAGCCTCCTTTTTGCAAAATGTTCCCTTGAATTGTAGCACAGACCGGGAATGGATGTACAGGCAATCCCTGGCAAGATTATTTGCCGGATGAATCAAGAACATTTGAGGGAAGGATGAGTCATATGATGCAGATACTGGGGGAGTGGGGAAAACGAGGCGTTGCCTTTTTGCTGCTTTTTGTTGGTGTCCTGATTCAAAGGTGGGATCTTGATTTTGACGCATGGTTCATCCTGAACGGTGGCCGTTATGTCATGGAACATGGCATTCCCCATGAAGAACCCTTCACGATGCATGAGGGACTGCATTTTGTCTTGGAACAATGGCTGACGGGGGTTCTTTTCTGGAATGTATACGACAGCTTTGGCCCCATGGGACTCTTGCAGATGGTCTTTGTCATCTGTTGCGTCCTGATCTATGCATACTATCGCCTGTGCCTTTTGGTGAGCAATGGGAATCGGCAGGTGGCAACACTGATGGCTATGGTCGTTGGTATCGTGGCCGCCCCATTCTTTTTTGTGACACGGCCTCAGGTCATTTCCACACTGCTCTTTGTGTCAGAAGTGTTTTTGCTGGAACAATATGCCCGCAGAAACCAATGGAGGTGGCTCCTGCCTCTCCCGTTGCTCTCTCTGCTTCTCGTCAATCTTCATGCGGCCCTTTGGCCCATGCTGCTCATTCTGCTCCTTCCCTTTTTCGCTTCCTGGGGTGTGGGCAAGCTGGACGTGCTGCCAAGGGAATACCATGGCAAGTTTCCAGTGCTCCCCTTTGCTCTGGCTGCCCTGGGCATATTTGGGGCAGGTTTTTGCAATCCCTATGGGTGGGAGGCCATGTCCTTTGTTTTTTACTCCTATGATCCGGAGATTCACGGGCGCATTGGTGAGATTCATCCCGCAACAATACAAGGCTTTTTTGGAAAATTCTTTTTCGGCTGGATTCTCTTGCTGACCATCATCCAGGGACGGCATGCAATGCCCCTGCACTACATTCTGCTGACTTTTGGCACGGCGCTGATGGGGCTGTGTGCCCAGAGGAATGCCTTTCTGTTTTTCTTCCTCGGCACCTTTCCTTTGGCCTATGCAGCGCGGGAATGGAAATCCGTCTTGCTTTCCGGCAGACAGGGCATGGGAAGCCCTTTGCGGCTTTTGCCCTTTGTGATCCTATGCCTCCTGTTGGGACACCGGGCGCTTGTGGAGGGCACTATGGCAGGACTGCCCCCCATCGTGCTTTTCCTGTTCATTATTCTGGCACTTTGCCTCGTGTGTTACGTTTTTTGCTATACGGAAGAGGGGCGGAGGTTCAGTTTCAAAGTTCCCATGCTGCGGTTGAAGTGTGGGGCAATTCTTCTGTCCCTGTCTGCATTTTTAGGGTTCATCATCTACTATCCGAATTTGCATGGCGAGGATTTTGGGGCACAATATGAACCAACGGTTGATTTTTTGCTGGAGAAGCAAGCTGCGTCGGATATCGTCCTTTGGACTGGCTTCAATACGGGGGCATATCCTGAATTTCGCGGCATCCGTTGCTATGTGGATGCCCGCCCGGAAATATTCCTGCCCTCCAACAGTCACCAGGAGCATAATATAATTAAAGAATATTATGATTTGGTGGACGGGAAGATATATTACCGGGATTTTTTCCATCAGTATCATTTTACCCATGTACTGACGGTGGAGGCCGATGGAGTTGTGCATGCGATGCTGCCCTATGACGACGGCTTTCGCCTGATCTATGAGCAGAAGGATGAGGCGGGCAATGTGCTTTGTCGCTTGTTCGAGATTGTGCGGGAGGAAGACGGTGCGGCAGGAAAAAAATTTTAGGTTCCTTAGTATAGCACAAACAGGAATCGAAAACACAGTCATTTCCTCCTATAAAGCAGATTTAAAAAAATAGGACTTTCCTCCCAAGGTATTTGGGAAGATTTGTAGAAGTAACAAGGTAAGGATGTATTCTTAAATTTATTCAGATATTTATCCAACTATAGGGGAGGGACGCTTCGGTGAAACTGCCAAAAGTCGCGGAATCCATCATGGAGTTCATTGAAGGCATGACACCGCGAGGACTGTTGCTTTTGTCTGCCGTGGCAGGGCTGCTGGCCTTTGGGCTCTTTTTCCTGGTGCTGTCCAGCATCATGCCGGACAAGGGCCCGGAAAACCGGCCGGACATGGCCATGGTGAAGGTCGTCACGGTCAAACGGGACATTCCGGTACGGACGGAACTCAAGGAGGAAATGCTTCAAGTCATTGAAATGCCAAAGTCCGCTGTTCCGGAGGACGCCATAAAGGATATCAACGTTGTTCTGGGCAAGCCTGTCCGGTCCATGATTTTCAGCGGCGATATCCTCACGGCACGCAAATTGTTCCCCGACCAGAAAGAAGCGGGCTTTACCGGGACGATTCCCGCGAATTGCCGCGCCATTTCCCTCGCCATTGACGATGTCACAGGTGTGGCGGGCTTTGCTCTTCCGGGGGATTATGTGGATGTCATGACGGTCTCGGACAAGGTCAAGGACGGCAAGGTGACGGGAGAGATCCTCCTGCAGAATGTATTGCTTCTCAGCATCAACAAGATTACCGATGCGGCAAATGCCGGCGGAGAAAAGGGCAAAGACAGCAAAGAAGGGGGCAAGGTTCAGGCGGTTGATTCCCTTGCCACTGCAACCCTGGCGGTGCTGCCGGAGGAAGCCCTTCGGCTGATGGTGGCCTCCCAGACAGGGAAGGTCTATCTGGTTCTGCGTCCCTTCCGCCCGGCCGAGCCCTACATCATCGATACGAACTACACCATTACCCTGAACCAGGGCAAAAAGGCAGAGACGGCCCCTGCAGCACCGATGCCGGTATCTGCACCGGTATCGGCGCCTGCACCGGCATATACCCCGCCGGCAGAGTCATACAGCGGTTCCTATGACGCATCTTATGCGGGTGGGAGCAGCATAGAAGTCATTCGGGGGACACAGTTCTCAAAGTAACGATTCCAAAGCGAAAGCGAGCGAGAAATCATGAATTCATGGGGAATACGGGCAGGCCTTCTTGCAGGAGCCCTGGTTTGTGCCACGCCGGTGGCAATGGCCGCAACGACTCTGAGCATAGGAATGAACGAATACTTCCATTTCGCGGCACATGGCGTTGTCAGCCGGATTGCCGTGGGTAATCCGGAGGTTGCGGATGTCACGCTCTTGTCGGACGACACGGAATTCCTGATTGTTGGGAAAAAGGCGGGAACCACAACCCTTCTGGTTTGGTATGAGAACGGGCTTCTGGAAGAGTACGTTATCGGTGTCAGCCTGGATGACGCCGGACAGAGCTATATCATCCAGCAGGCCATCGGGCTGCCTCATGTCAAGGTCCGTGTGATCATGAGCGGGGAAAACCCCCGCATCCTTCTGGAGGGCACGGTGAAAGACCAGGTGGAGCATGACCGTGCTGTGAAGATTGCAAGTCTCTACAGCGGCGACAATGAAACGACGGAGACGAAATACGGCAATGATGACGGCGGCTTCGAGTACGATCTCGCCTACCGTTCGGCCCGTACCTATGCCAATGTGGTGGATCTCCTGCAGATACAGAATCCAACGCAGATCCGTCTGGAGACACAGATCATCGAGGTATCCTACAACAAGGATGATACCTATGGTACCCTGTTCCATTCTGCCACGGCCAAGACCATGGATACGGATACCGGCTTTACCACGGTGACGGCAGGGGCTGCAGGAACTTTTTACGGTGGCGAGGATTTCGCCAATTTGCACGATACCGGCTTCTGGCTGCTGGATCATTTCAGCCGGGTGAATGCCACCATCGACCTGCTGCTCAAGGACGGAAAGGCAAGGATACTTTCCCGGCCCAATATCTCCACGCTGAGCGGGGCCAAGGCGAAGATACACAT
Source organism: uncultured Veillonellaceae bacterium (assembly GCA_902801565.1). Taxonomy (GTDB): domain Bacteria; phylum Bacillota; class Negativicutes; order Selenomonadales; family Selenomonadaceae; genus UBA3796. Next base: position 53,257 of record CADCIX010000013.1, read on the forward strand.
TGGAGGCAGCCTGCCTTTCCCAAAGGACAGCGGCAACAGCAGCACCACCTTTGAGTGGAAGGACTACGGCATCCGCCTCAACATCATTCCCGTCATGGAATCCGACCATAGGATCACGGCGGAGGTTCATGCAGAGGTCAGTGCGCCGGATTACACCCGGACCATCCAGACCTCGGCGGGAACGGTGCCCTCCATGCGCTCCAGGAATGTTCATTCCCTTGTCCACATGGATGAAGGCTATACCATGATCATCGGCGGCCTCCTGAGTTCGGAGGATGCCAAGAGCGTCCAGAAGATACCACTTCTCTCCAGCATCCCCATCATCGGCGAGTTCTTCAAGCATACCAGCAAGACCAACGAAAAGAGGGAGCTGATCATTCTCGTCACTCCACGGGTGATTGACGGTGACACTCCTGCGGAGATGTCGGACAAGATGAGGGAATGGTATGCCCAGAACGAATACGAGGCACGGAATCGCAACCAGGTGGATGTGAACAATCCGCCTTTGCCGGAGAAGGAAGCAAAGAAAGAAGAGGAAAGGGACCTGGAAAGAAAGACGCCGGACAGGACCACCCCGGAGGCGAGGGCGGCGGAACAAAGAGAGGAAGTATCCGCCGCAAGGATTGCGGAAGAGGCAGCAGGATTTGGGATCGTGGATACTTCGCCAAGCCAGCCGATCCAGCCCGGCAGCTATCAGAGATTCAATGATGTCGCTACACCCTGAAACGGGAGGGAATGAGGATGGAGGAAGGTCGCAGAGGCATTGTCGCCACGGTATTCAGCACGGCCTCGGCGGTGGGCAAGACACTCATCGCCATCAATATGGCCGCAGAACTGGTTCGGGAGGGTTATCATGTCTGCCTGGTAGATCTGGATCTGCAGTTCGGCGACGTGGCAAATTACCTGCACCTGGAGGCGGAGTATTCCCTGGCAGACGCCCAGCGGGAGGCCAAGACGAACACGGAGGGCTTCGATGTCAAGAAATTCCTGACGGTGTACGGTTATCAGGGATGGAGTTTCTATGTCCTTCCTGCCCCCTTTGCCCTGGAAGAGGCCTATAACATCTCCACTCCGGCCGTGCAGCACATCCTGCAGCAGCTCCAGCTCGACTTTGACTTCGTTGTGGTGGACACCACATCGGCCTTCAGCGAGATGAACCTGGCGGTCATGGACATGAGCACCATCATCACCTTCCTGGGCATCGTGGATTTCATTCCCACCATCAAGAACATGAAGATTGGCTGCGACACCATTCGCAGCCTGGGATATGAGGCCAACAAGATCCGCATCGTGCTCAACCGCAGCAATTCCAAGACGAAGATCGATCTGGCGGACGTGGAGCAGCTTTTGGGAGAGCCCTTCTATCATGTCCTCCCGAATGCCTTTGAGCCGGCCCGGAAGTCGATCCAGACGGGAGTGCCTCTGGTGTATTCCTCCACCAACGCCCTGTCCACGGAGCTCCGGGCATTGGTGGAACGCTACACGAACCGCACGTCAAGCCATGAGTCGAGTTCGTCGGGAGTCTCTTCCTGGTTCAAGAAGATTTTCAATTGATGTTGGCGGAGGTGCTGACAAGTGGATTACCGGGTCATTTTGATCGAGAACAACCGGGTGATGCTGGAGCGCCTGTCCAGCGTGGTCCGCGGCATCGATGGCTATGAGCTCGATGCCCGCTACCAGCAGGCAGGGGATGCTCTGGGACAGGGAAAGATGTTCCAGCCGAACCTCATCCTTCTGGATATCGATGTACCTCAGAATCTGGCATTGATTCCAGAGTTCACCGATGCTTTTCCGGGGGCGGCACTCCTTTGCCTCAGCAGCAATTGGAATGCCAACAATGCGGCGCAGATCGTGAAGGCCGGCGCCAAAGGCTATCTGCTCAAGCCCTTCACGGCACAGGAATTCATCGAGGCCGTCCATACCTTTGGCAGGAGCGGCATGGCGGCATCCTCGGAGACACTGGCCTTCTTCAGCCCCAAGGGAAAGAGCGGCAAGACGACGCTGGTGGCAAACCTCGCCCTGAGCCTTGCACGGAAAAGCGGAGAGGGCGTTGGCATCATCGATGCGGACCTGCAGTTCGGGGACATGGCGGTCTTCTTCAATCTCTCCCCTCAGAGCACCATCGTGGAGGCGGTGCGGGATATCGAATTCCTCTCCCCCATCACATTGAACTCCTATTTCCTGGAGGTGCCGGAGGTGGACAACCTTCGCATTCTCTGCGGCACGAAAAAGCCGGATTATGCGGAGCTGGTGGACATCGAGCCCTTCGAGGAAGTGGTGCGCATGGCCCAGAGCCTGTTCCGCTATGTGCTCATCGACCTGCCTCCGGGGTTCAATCCCGTTTCGATATCGGCGGCGGAGCTTTCCACCCAGACCTATCTCGTGGCCATGATTGGCGGCGGCTTTGAGATACAGCATATGAGACGGGCCATGGAAATTTTCAAGGCATGGCCGGATTACGGGAAGCGGGTCAAGCCCGTGTTCACCCGGGTGGAGCCCTGCACGGACGAGCAGCGCCAGTGGCTGTCCAGGGAGATGGATTTCCCCGTGGATGCCATCCTTCCCAATGAGTACCTGCTGGTGTCGGCAGCGGCCAACAATGGCCGCATGGCGGTGGACAACCGCTCCGGCACGGTGTTTGCGGACAATATCAACCGTCTGGCCGATGAGATCATCGGGCGGCGGAAGATGAGGTGAAACAAGACATGATTATCGTGGCAGCCGTCGTCTGCGGCATTCTGATCTTCCTGATGTTCGTGTTCTTCCTGGAATACGCTAGGCGAAACAAGTCGGCCATCAGCCAGAGAATGCGCTACTATGCCGATGCGGCCCCCCGTCCCGTGGATATGACGGCACCCCAGCCCCAGGAGAATTTCGCGAACTATCTGATGAACATGGTGCGAAACCTTGCCCGGAAGCTGCAGAACGTGCGAAAGGCCGAGAGTCTGGATTTCAAGATGCAGCAGGCGGGACTCCCCATCCTTGGCTCTGAGTTCCTGGTCATTGCCTTTTTCGGAGCCGTGGCAGCGGGCGTGGCCACACTGCTTCTGACGTTGCAGCCTTTTTCCGCAGTTTTGGTGGGCGTTGCAGCCCTCGCCGGGGAATGGTTCTATATACTCTATCGCATCAATCATCGACGCACGGCCTTCGTGAACCAGTTGGGGGACTGCCTCACCATGGTGGCCAATGCCATGCGGGCCGGGTTCAGCTTCCTGCAGGCCATGGACCTGGTGTCCAAGGAAATGGAGCCCCCCATCAGTGAGGAGTTCGCCCATGTCATGCGGGAGATGAACCTGGGTGCACGGATCGAAAAGGCACTGGACGACATGGACAAACGGGTGGACAGCCCGGACTTCTCCCTGATGGTAACCGCCGTTCTCATCCAGCGGCAGGTCGGAGGAAACCTCGCCCAGATTCTCGATACCATCAGCGACACCATCAACGAGCGCATTCGCATGCGCCGGGAGGTTATGGCATTGACCGCCCAGGGGCGTGCCTCTGGCTGGGTATTGGCCGCCCTGCCTGTTGGACTGGCAGGGATTCTTTCCGTTGTAAATCCGGGATATCTTACGCCTCTCCTTGAGGATCCCATCGGGAGGATGGCGATTGCAGGTGCCCTTGTGATGGAAGTCATCGGGTTCCTCGTCATCCAGCGCGTTGTGGATATTGAGGTTTGAACTGCTTTCCAAAGGCGGTGTGGAACTTGTTTCAGCAAGATGGATGGTCAGAAAAGGGACAGGGACTGGTGGAATACGCCCTTGTGCTGGCCGCAGTGGTGGTCATTGCCACGGCGGTGGTACACAGTGAGATGCTCCAGCAAGCGACAGATGCCGTGTTTGCCTCTGTGGCCGCTTTGTTCGGGGGATGAGCGCTTTTTGGTATCCGGCCAGGGGAAGGGATTCCTAACGGCTTGATATAGAGAAATATTTATGTGTTTTAAGGAGGGGATTTTCTATGAAGGAAATCATCGAGTATCTCAAGGCAAGGTATCTGAGTGAGAAGGGCCAGGGTATTGTCGAGTATGCATTGATCCTTGCGTTTGTCGTGGTTGTTGCGGCGGCAATCACCCAGAGCGGCGACTTGAAGACGGGCGTCCAGAATGCCTTTGACAGCATGGCGAATGCATTCAAAAAATAAGCCCCAGAACAAAGTATATGCTCCGCAAAGGGCCTCCTGGATTCAGGAGGCCGCTTTGCCAAAGGGGAGGACTGGACATGAAACGGCAAAGAGGACAGGCGGTCGTGGAGTTTGCGATTGTCCTTCCATTTTTTCTGTTGTTGGTTTTTGGCATCATTTATTTTGGCTGCATGTTTGCGGATTATATAACCCTTAGCAATGTTGCCCGCAGCAGTGCGCGGGAAGCAGCACTGGTGGGCAGTGACGACTATGATACCATAAAAGGCTATTACAAAGACAACACCAAATTGATCACGAACATTTATATCTGGCCGGGTAAGGATGAAACGGACGAGGATGATAGTTTTACGATTGAGAAAATAACGACCGCCGGAGCTGGGAATGTTCCGGGTTCTGTCAAGGTGACAATAAAGGCAACATTGAACACGGACTTCCCTGCCTATGGCTTTATGAAACAAATATCTTTTCCTTCGGAATACGAGATAAAATATTCCATGCACGATGAGAAGGCGGGAACCTGATGGAATGGAGGGGTAGGAATGTCAGCATTGCTGGAAAGACTTGGGAGGCCGAAGGGTGAGCGGGCAAGGCAGAGGCCAATCTTTGCGGGCCGCCAGTCGGAGACCACCGAGGATGCCTATCAGGAACTGAAACTGGCCATCCACCGCCGCATCGTGGACGAGATGAACGCCGAGGAGCAGAGGGTTCTCTCCAGCGGCGAGCATACCCGGGAAGAAGTGGAGGAGCTCATCGATACCTATTGCCAACGGGTGCTGGAGGAGAATCCCTTCTCGGTGCCCAGGGGGGAGCGGACTCGCATCATTGCCGATATCTGCGACGAGATGCTGGGGCTTGGGCCCATCGAGCCTCTTCTGAAGGATGAGACCATCACCGAGGTCATGATCAACGGGCCCAAGAAGATTTTCGTGGAGCAGATGGGCAAGCTCTCCCTGACGAAGGTGCAGTTCCATAACGATGCCCACCTCATGAACATCGTGGAGCGGATCCTGACGCCCCTGGGCCGCCGCATTGACGAGTCCTCCCCCCTGGTGGATGCCCGTCTTTCCGACGGCTCCCGCGTAAACATCATCATCGCTCCGCTGTCTCTGGTGGGTCCCTGCGTCACCATCCGCAAGTTCTCCAAGACACCTCTTTCCGTGGAAAACCTCATCAGTTTCGGAACCCTCAGCGAGGACATGGCCATGTTCCTGCAGGCCTGCGTCAAGGCTCGGCTGAATGTGCTGGTTTCCGGCGGCACGGGTTCCGGGAAGACCACCACCCTCAATGTCTTGTCTAGCTTTATTCCCGAGGGGGAGCGCATCGTCACCATCGAGGATGCGGCAGAGCTTCGCCTTCAGCAGTCCCACGTGGTGACCCTGGAGGCGCGTCCCGCCAACATCGAGGGAACCGGCGAGATCACCATCCGGGATCTGGTGCGGAATGCCCTGCGCATGCGCCCCGACCGCATCATCGTGGGCGAGGTGCGTTCCGGGGAGGCATTGGACATGCTGCAGGCCATGAATACGGGCCATGACGGCTCCCTCACCACGGCTCACGCCAACAGCCCCAGGGATGCCCTGTCCCGTCTGGAGACCATGGTTCTCATGGCTGGCATGGAACTCCCGGTGCGGGCCATCCGTGAGCAGATTTCCTCCGCCATCGACATCATCATCCAGCAGTCCCGCATCCGGGATGGCAGCCGGAAGATCACCTATGTGACGGAGGTTCAGAAGATGGAGGGGGATACCATTGTCCTCCAGGATCTGTTCCGCTATACCCAATCCTATATCGATGAAAACGGCAAGTCCGTGGGAAGCTATGTGGCCACGGGGCTCCAGCCCGGTTTCCTGGAGAAGTTCCGGATGAACGGTGTGGAAATTCCAAGCTCGATCTTCCAGGGACAGCCAGGAATGGCGAAGGAAAGGTGATCTGTTATGGCAATCATATTGGCAGCTTCCGTGACGGCAGGTCTGTTTGTCTTCATGCTGGTCTACTTCTTCGTCATGACCCGGCTGATTCCCAAGACACAGATGCACCAGAGGCTCCGGAGCCTGCAGTACGGCTCCAAGGCCAAGGCGGAACAGGCCCAGGCCGCAAACCTCAGGGAAATTCCCTTTGTGGAGCGCACGGTGGTTCCCTTTTTCCAGGCACTGACCAAGCAGATCCTGCGCTTTGCTCCCAAGGGAATCCATGCCATGCTGGAGCAGCGCATCATGCTGGCGGGGAAACTGGGGGTATGGAGCGTCAATGCCTTTGTCTGCGGCTGGGTTCTGTCCATTGCCGCATGTTTCCTGCTTGCTTTCATGATAGTGTCCGGAGGGACGTATCCCTTTATCCAGCGCATGGCGTTCCTGGCTCTTGGCATTGTCATCGGCGGCTTTCTTCCCTTTGCCATCCTGAATTCCATCATCCGCAAGCGGAAGAACCTGATCCAGAGGCAATTGCCGGAATTTCTTGACCTGCTGTGCGTCAGCGTCCAGGCAGGGCTCGCCTTTGACGGGGGCGTTTCGAAAATCGTGGCCCGCATGAAGGGTCCCTTCATCGACGAGTGCGTGCGGATGCAGCAGGATGTTCGCATGGGGATGCCAAGGGCCAGGTCCCTTCGGCAAATGGCACAGCGATGCGATGTACAGGAGGTCTATCTCTTCACCACGGCAGTCATTCAGGCAGAACGGCTTGGGACCAGCATGGCGAGCACATTGGAGAACCAGGCAGAGAATATGCGGGAGCGCCGCCGCCAGTACGCAAAGGCCGAGGCGCTCAAGGCACCGGTCAAGATCGTGTTTCCCCTGGTCATCTTCATCTTCCCTGCCCTCTTCGTAGTTGTGCTGCTGCCCTCTCTCCTGTTCCTTATGAAAAACATGTAGCGAGGCGATGGCTTTGACGAAAATGAGCATTGAGGGTGCATCGGATCCCCCTCCCCTTTCTTTGGAGGAAGCAGATACTTTCCTGAAGCGCTTTCTGGGGCTTATGGGGCGAAGAAGACTTCCCCAAGGACAGGGTCTGCTCCTTTCCCCCTGCAGCAGCGTTCACATGTGCTTCATGCGTTTTTCCATTGATGTACTGTATCTGGATGAGGAGGGACATATCCTCAAAATTGTCCCGAACCTCCGCCCCTGGATCGGCCTGAGCCTCTGTCCGGGCGCAAGGGCGGCACTGGAACTCGCCGCAGGGGAGGCAGAGCGGATTGGATTGCGGGAGGGCATGAGGCTTAGGCGAGTATAACGGATGAAAGGAAAAGTTTTGGGAGGGATGAATATGTCAGCAATGAGTGCAACCGAAATTCCTCTATCCCGATTTGTGGAAGGTGCACAGGAAGTTTTTGAGGAAGTGCGAAAAACAGGGGCAAAACTCATAACCAATGGGCAAGAAAAGCCCTGTGTCATGATGACTGCGGAGGAATATATGAAGCTTGTGGACGATTTGGCCGACAGGGAACTCGAGTTGCTGGCTGCGGAACGTTTGGCACATCCAGACAAAGGAAAATGGTACACCATGGAAGAAGTCATGGCGGAGTTTGGGATTACCGAACAAGATTTGGAAGCAATAGGGGATGTGGAAATTGAGTAAATGGAACATCCTTATGACAGAGGCTGCCAAGCAAGATTTCACGAAGCTTGACGGCAGTGTGAGACCGCAGGTGCTTCGCGCCATGTACAAGACAAGCAATAATCCTTTGCCACAGAGCGAGGGCGGCTATGGTGTGGAACTTAGGAACAGGAATGGCATAGATTTGACCGGATGCCTGAAAATCAAGCTCAAAAAAGCGGGAGTTCGCATTGTTTATACATTGGAACGTACAGCGAAGAGCATGAATATTGTCATCATCGGCATGAGAGCGGACATGGAAGTATACAAGGAAGCGGCGAAACGCTTGGGAAGATAAATGTCTGGAGGGTTGTAGGATGCGATGGAACTTATTGACATGTTGGCGGCAACGTGGGGCAATCATTGTCTTTACGGCGTTTCTTTTGCCGCTTTTGATGGCATGCACGGGATTTGCCTTTGATCTCGGCAATCTGTATATCCATCATTCCCGTCTGCAAAATGCGGCGGATGCGGCGGCGTTGGCGGGAGGGGCTGCATATGCGCAAGACCAGTCCAAGGATAGCGCGGATGATGAGGCGCGGTTATATGTAGACCGAAACGTCATCCAGAGCAATAAATTGGGCATAGAACAGCTTTCCGACGAGAAATATCAGATGCAAACGGTGGAGGGTGTGACCTACTATCGTGTAAAGCTGACGGAAGATGTACCGATTTATTTTCTCAAGATTTTCATGCCGGATACCCAGTTCAAGGCTGTAAGCGCGGATGCTGTGGTTGCCATTGCAACCGGTGGCGGGATTACTGATGAGATGTTCAAGTTTGCGATGTGTGCTGCACATAATAGCTCATCCACTTACAACATGAATGGCAATGGAAACTCCGAGGATTGCGGCATATGGTTTCATACGGATGATGTGACGGTAGATGGCGACATCATGACAAACGGCAAGCTCATGTTCGACAACAGCAGAAATACCGTTCTGACAGGAGACCTTTGGGCGGACAAGGATTTATTGAGCAGTGGATCATCTTTTTCCGCGGACTACTGGACAACCATTGACGGAAAAAGCGTTTATGTCACCAAAACCATTGAACCAAGTGTTTGGGGTAAATATAACTGGGGGACAGATGGCAAGCAGGAAACTTTCACATTTGTGGATGAGAACGGCACATCCTTTGTGAAGGAAAACATATCCAACTTGCATCAGGAAGGCTGGCAGTGGAAGGCAACGGCTACAGAGGAAAGCCCGGATGTGCATTATCGGGATGAGATTGATATCTCTGTTGCAAATAATTCCAGTATCCGTGAATTCATCGAGAACATAAAGGACATGTCCTATGCCGATCGTGAGAAACTCAATGTTTACTATGATGATTCCGGCAATGCGTACAATTTCAGTTCATCGACAGACACGTCACATTTTCCTGCACTTTGCCCACAAGGAAGCACTGTCGTTCCGAGCAGTGCAACAAGCGTCGATGTGTGGGCAAGATGGTATAAGACCATAGTTGTTGGCGGTGACATTCAGGTCAGTTTTGAAAAATCCCCGGCTCCCGGAAATGATGACTCGGCTGTGATTGTGTCGTTAAACGGAAACATTCACATTCCGAACAATATGAACTATAAAGGGATTCTTTACGCTCCGAATGGAACCATCAAGATTGACGGCACGGCCAAGGTGAGCGGCAGCATTGTCGCACAGAAGATAATCATTACAACAGGCGGGCAGTATATAGAGACTTCGGAAAGCTCGTCAAGTCACTCTTCTACGTCATATTCTGTCGGAAGCACCGTCAAGCTTGCAAGTCCCAAGAATCTGACGTGGGACTAAAATGTGCTCTTTGAATCGGGGGATTGAGGGATTACCGGATGGATTTGACACTGGAAGTTCTTGAGGACCTGCCGAGTCAGAAGACCGAGCGATTTGGAATGCGCTAACGAGAGGATATGAAGACAGCCGATGCAGTCTTCATATCCTTTTTTCTAATTCTATTGCAATTCTCATACTTATCTCGGATTAAAATTTTAAATCTTTTAAATGTTATTTTATATGCAGTTTGCAGGTCGGCAACGAGAGTTGTTCCGTATTTGCAGGATGATTTTGAATATGATAAAATGAACTCATTGAATCTGATAAAATGAAATTGTTGAATTCGATAAAACAAAACAATCAAAATTATGCTTCTCAAGCAAATGTCGGAATTTCAGCAGCGCAGACCGGAATCCATGGATGTGTTGCGCACCGAACTCTTCACTTGGCGGTTTGAACTATAATTGACAAAGTCTTGTTTCAACGAGGGGAATGCGGTAAAATAAAGACTATAATAGCAGAACTTTTGAATCGGGGGGATCCATATGAAAAGGCTTATGCGTTCTTTCTGCCTGGGAATGGCGGCCATGCTGCTTTCGGCGATGCCCTGCGCCCATGCGTCTTCTGTGTTCATCCAGCCGGACGGGACGTACTGTTCCTACCGGCAAAACAAGACGGTGGATGAGATCAACGTCAAGGAATCCAAGCTCATGGGAAGGACCATCCCGAAGGGGGAGGCATTCTTGCCCAAGGGAACCACCATGGAAATCGTTCTGCCCTACCATCTCCACAGCCGCCACATCGAGGCGGGGGATATGGTGGCCTTCAAGCTGAAGGAGGACCTTCTCGTCAACGATGTGGTCATAGCCCCTGCCGGGACGAATGTCTGGGCCGAGGTCCTCTACTCCATCGGCAGTTGGGGCTGGGGGCACGGCGGCGAGCTGGATATGCTGGTCAAGGGCTTCAAGACATACAACGGTGTGGTTGTGCCCCTGAACTTCCGCATCCAGAAGAGGAACTCCAACATGGACGATCTCGCCATCGCTCTCGGTTACAATGTGCTCGGCAGCCTCTTCCATGGCGCCAGCGTAAAATATCGCGAGGGGGATACATGGATCGCCCAGGTGCCGGATCACGTGGATCTCAATATCTCCCTGGAGAACCTGGAGAAATACGGCATCTATCACGGCCTGCGAATGGACGAGATGGAGACGGATCCGTCCCTTACCATGGACATCCGGGTGCCAAAGGAATTTTCCAATGAGTACACGAGAAAGTATGAGTACCACCCGCCTGCCGAACGGAACTGGAAAAAACTAGATTGACTTGTGGAAATGTTAAATAGAAGATTTTGCCTCTTGGCAAAATCTTCTATTTGGCGTTATAATGGGAAGAATGAGTGAATCTGTTATCAATGATGAGGTGAAATCTTTGTATAGATTATGGAAAAAGGCGTTGATTGTGAGTCTGGCGGGGGCTTTCTTTGGCATGATGCCCGTTGTGTCAGCCATGCCTCCCATCATGCCCATTGGCGAGGTTCAGGAGGGTATGTCGGGAACCGGCTACACCGTGGTGGATGAGAGCGGTGAGATCCGTCCCTTTCATGTGGATATCGTAGGCGTCCTGGACAATGGAAAGACAGCGACACCCCTGATTATGGCAAAGGCCTCGGGGGATCTGGTGGATGATACGGTCGGCGTATTGCAGGGAATGAGCGGCAGCCCCGTCTATGTGGACGGAAAGCTGGTGGGCGCACTGTCTGCAGGACTCAAGGGCATGACACCCTTCACCTTCTTCATCACCCCCATCGAGGATATGATGGAACTCTGGAAGATGCCGGACACGAAGAACAAGACGCAGATTTCCACGGTGGACATCAAGAAAGCGGCAGAGGAACGGGAAAAGGATGCCGCTGGGGAAGATGGCGGAATCCTCGGAAAAATCCAGGCCGCCTTTGTGTCTGCTCTGGATGAGATTGAAAAAGCGAAGGAACAACAGGTGACGGAGGAGAAGGACGCTCCGGAGCTGGAGGAAAAGGCCACATGGTGCCTTTCGGGGTTCGATGAGGCCTCCAGGTCCTTCTTGCGTCAGCATGTGTTTTCGGAGGATTCCCTGGCACTCCAGCCCCTCAATACCACCTATCTTTCCAGGGAGCGCGGTACGGATTACCATGCCTCCCTGGAGCCGGGCAGCATGATGGGCGTTGCGCTGGCGTACGGAGACTTCTCCATTGGGGCCACCGGGACAGTGACTGCCGTGGATGGAAGGCGCATTCTTGGCTTTGGTCATTCCTTTCTCCACCGGGGAAATGTCAATTATTTCCTGACGGATGCCTCTGTGGTGGGCACAGTCAGCAGTGCCAGCGACTCCGGAACGAAACTTTCGAACATGGGCGATATCATCGGGCGCGTCAACCAGGATCGCGAGACCGGTGTGGCAGGGGAACTGGGCGTTTTTCCCGCCGTTGTTCCCATGAAGGTCACTGTGCGTGAACATGATTTGGGACGTGAGCAGAGCTATACCACGAGAATTGCCTATGACGAGGATCTTCTCGCACAGATCAGTGCTGCCATGGCCTATGCTTCCCTGAGCAAGACAACGGACAGTCTTGGGGAGAGCACGGTGCAGGTCCATTTCGCCATCCGCACGGATGTGGCAGAAAACGGCAAGGCAGAACGCTCGAATATGTTCTACAACACGACGGATGTGGGACAGATTGCCGTGCTGGAGTTTGCCCAGGCCGTGAATATCATCTGCTCGAATGAGGAAAAGGAATCCGAACTTCTGGATATCCAGATGGATATTGATGTGAACAATGGACGGAAGACCGCCACGATCCTGTCGGCAGTTCCCGACAAGACAGAGGTGAAGCCCGGGGAAACAGTGAACTTCACCACGACCATCAAGCCTTACCGCCAGGAGAAGATGACGCTCACGATTCCCTACAAAGTTCCCAAGACCCAGCTCCCCGGAACCTTGCATCTGGATGTCCGGGGCGGCGGACTGGTCCCGGTGACGCAGCTGCTCGGCCTGCAGCAGGGGCTGGCAACTACGGGGGCTGCTTCGGCGGCAGAAGAATCGAAAGGCCTCAGTACGTCAGAGAAACTCAAGAATCTCCTGTCCACCTCCCGCAACAATGAAATTGTCATTGCCCCCGGAGCCTCCCAGACGGTGATGAGCGAACGGGAACAGAAAAAAGCGATACGCGAGGCTGCCAGGGCCTCGGCGAACGCGGCACAGGAACACACGGTAAATCTTTTGGGGTCAGACAAGGAGAACGCGTCGCGGGAGACGAAATTCGAAACGGATTACATCATCGAGAATGCAATCCATACCACCCTGCAGGTGAAAAAATGAGATTCTGGTGTTGTACTGGCTTGTCAGAAAGAGCAGGTAATGGTAAACTAAGACAGACTACAATCCTATGTTTTGGGGGATGTTGAACTTAGCATGGAAAAATTGATTATAAATGGAGGACATCGGCTGGAGGGCCATGTCAAAATCAGCGGTGCCAAGAACGCGGTGCTTCCGATTATCGCGGCAACGCTCCTGGGACAGGATCAGCCGAGCATTCTCGATGAGGTGCCTGCGCTGGAGGATGTCCATACGATCACTGAGGTATTGCGAAAACTCGGTGTGAAAGCATCTTTTGATACAGCAGCTCATCAGCTTCACGTGGACAGTACGGTGATCGATTCCTGCGAGGCGCCCTATGACCTTGTGCGCAAGATGCGCGCTTCCTTTCTCATCATGGGACCTTTGCTGGCCCGTTGCGGCAAGGCGAAGATTTCCCTGCCCGGCGGCTGCGCCATCGGCACACGCCCCATCGACCTTCATTTGAAGGGTTTCGAAGCGCTGGGTGCGGATATCCATATCGGGCATGGTTTCATCGAGGCGTCGGCACCCGAGGGACTCAAGGGAGCAAAGATATACCTCGATTTCCCAAGCGTGGGAGCCACGGAGAATATCCTGATGGCGGCATCCATGGCAGAAGGGCAGACGGTGCTGGAAAATCCGGCGCAGGAGCCGGAAATCGTTGACCTTGCCAATTATCTTAATGTCATGGGCGCAAAGATCCGCGGCGCAGGAACCAATGTCATAAAAATCGAAGGAAGGCCGAAGCTCACAGGACGGGCCTACACCATCATCCCGGACCGCATTGAGGCAGGAACCTATATGGTGGCAGCGGCCATGACCCAGGGGAATGTCTATATCGAGAATGCCATCAGCGAGCATCTGAAGCCTGTCATTGCAAAGCTCAAGGAGGCCGGTGTCACCATTGAGGAGGATGTCGACGGCATCCGCGTGAGCTGCAACAAACGCACGAAGACCGTGGATATCAAGACCATGCCCTATCCGGGCTTCCCCACGGACATGCAGGCGCAATTCATGGCGATGATGGCAATATCAGAAGGCAACGGCCTCGTTACGGAGACGGTATTCGAGAACCGTTTCATGCATGTGGACGAGCTCAAGCGCATGGGCGCCCATATCAGGATTGACGGCCGGACCTCCATGGTGGAAGGCGTGGAACGCCTCACCGGCTGCCAGGTGAAGGCCACGGATCTCCGTGCCGGTGCCGCAATGGTGCTGGCAGGCCTTGTGGCAGACGGGGAAACACAGGTGGGTTACATCCACCATATTGACCGCGGCTACGACAATCTGGTGGAGAAACTGGTGGGTCTGGGCGCGGATATCCGCAGGGTGGACCAGTGATACTTTTCAATGAACGCCCGGCAGTGACGTGAAGCACTGCCGGGCGTTTTTGCATAGATCTATAGGATTTTTCCGTCCAGTGAAATGGTCGTGACCTGACAGGGAATGTTTTTCCCGCTTGCTTCCAATGCCTTTTTCACGGCGTACTCCATGCCGCCGCAGCAGGGAACCTCCATGCGGACCACGTGGAGGCTCTGCACGTCGTTTTCCCGCAGGATTGCGGCGAGTTTTTCACTGTAGTCCACCGGGTCGAGTTTCGGGCAGCCGATCAGCACCACATGGCCGCGGATGAAATCCTTATGGAATCCGGCATAGGCATAGGCGGTGCAGTCGGATGCCACCAGGAGGTTTGCACCATGGAAATAATCTGCCTTCACGGGTGCAAGCTGGATCTGTACCGGCCAGGTGAGAAGCTCGCTGCCTGCCTCGGAGGGAGATGGCTTTTGGGAGGGTGCTGCCTCCTCGCGGGTTTCCCGCAGGGAAGCCTGTCTTGCGCGGACGGCGGCCTCGTCGTAATCCGCCGCTTCCCGCTCGATGATGCGAATGGCATCCGCAGGGCAGGCAGGGAGGCAATCTCCGAGACCGTCGCAGTAGTCGTCCTTGATGAGCCGTGCCTTGCCGCTTTGGATCTGGATGGCCGATTCATGGCATGCCTTTGCGCAAAGCCCGCAGCCAGTGCATTTTTCCTCGTTGATTTCTACGATTTTCCGTATCATGGATAGTTCCTCCTCATTCATAAATACTCTTCAAAACGTGCCCGGTCCATGACCTGTATCCGCTTCCCCTCCACGGAGAGGAGGCCTTCCGTCTGCATGGCGCTGAGTTCGCGGGACAGGGAGGGGCGGGCGACAGACAGGTAGTCCGCCCAGGCTTCCCGGCTGATGGAAAGCCGGATGGTCCCTGTCTTGTCCATCTCCCAGAAGAGGAAGCGGGCAATCTTTTCCCGCAGGCTGCCGCTGGCCATCACCTTGAGCTTGTTATGCATGAAATAGGCCTTTCGGGCCAGGATCCGCATGAGGTTTTGCTGCACGAGGCGGCAGGCGGGAGAGGCTTCCATCTGTGACAGGGAAAAGGCTTCGCTGCCGATGGACAGAAGGCGCGTGTTTTTTCTGGCCTCCACATAGATGTCATAGGGCTTCCGGAGCAGAAGGTACACCTCCCCGAAGATGTCTCCCGGCTCGTTGATTTCCGAGAGGAAGATCTTGCGCCCTAGGAAGCTGTCCTTCTGGATATGCACTTCCCCGGCCAGGAGCACATAAAGCCCCCTGGGGATATCTCCGTCATGGAATACGATATCGCCCTGGGCGCAGGTCAGGAGCCGCACCTGGCTGGAGGAGAGGAATTCCCTGGAATCCCCATCTCCCATTCCGGCCGCCAAAAGGCTCTTTCGGAATGCCGCGAAAATCTCGTCCGTTTGTTTCATCCCACATCCACCTCTTTTCGTTGGAATCATTATATCATTCATTTCTTGTTAAAATTGTAACATTTGTTACATTGTTTGACAGTGAAAGAAAGCCCCCATGCAAGTCACATGGGAGCATTTTCCATCGTATTCAGCAGTTCCGACAGCATTGCGATATAGCCGACGAAATGGTTTGTGCGGACGGCGAGCCAGCGAAGGATGGAGAGGATATCCTCCTCGGAGGTGCTTCCTTTTTCCGCAGATTGGCAGAGGAGCAATAATTCTGAAATGTAATAGAGCATGGCGAGGATGCGCGCGTTGTGGGAAAAGCTGCCTACAGCCGCGCAAGGGTAGAGGGCACTGAAATATTCGTTGACGAAATAGTTTTCCAGGATGTGCCCATAGGTTCCAAGAACTTCCTGTGCAAAGGTGTCATAAAGCTGTTCCCATCGTGGAACGAGCTCTTTTTGGTCAAGACCGTCGGGCAGAAGGATGCGGGAGATGCATGTCAGGAACTCTTTGGTCAGGGGATCGTCATCCACGGATTTCTCGATCATGCCGGAGAATACCTGAAGGACTTTCGGCAGGCGATTGGGAAAGGATGGAGATTCTTCCTGCAAATCCTTTTTGTGGGAGATTCCATCCGCAAGGCGGGAAATCTGGTCTCCTTTTCCATCTGCGAGCAATCTCTCTGCTTCTGCGAGACAATGCTCCAGTCGTGCAAAGCGGTTCGGCAAGGAATGACTTCGGTCTTGCAGGATGCGGATTCCTGCCCGCTGCAGATCGAAGAAGTGGAGGGATTGGATGGATTTCCCGTCGTCTGCCTGTTGGAAGTATGTTTCCCGTTCCGTCTGGAGCTCGCATTCCTCGAACTGCATGGGCTCTTTTCTGAGAAGGGCAAGCCGTGCCGCTACCGGACAGGTCATGCAGAGGGTGCGTTCCAGCAGGTCGGGGAATTGTGTCGTGCAACGGGGGTATTCGGCGCAGACATCCGCGAGGAAGCCTTCTCCGCAGCGTTTTTGAAGGGAGCAGAGCAGATCCGGCCCGAGGAAGGGGCATGCGTCCGTTTCCCGCACGATTTCCGGCAGACCGGTGACCTCGTTTTTCCCGAGATGGGGAAGGATTTCCTGACGAAGCCTTTCGGGTGCCTCCTGGAAGCGTGCGAGGGCATTGCTGTCCAGCTGGACATTCCAGCCGCGGCAGCAACGGGCATCACAGGCCTTGCCGTCGCATTGGAAATGGCGCACATATTCCGGTTGAATACAACGATAGATTGACATATTTTGCAAATCCTTTCTTGCTTATCTATTCCTCAAGCAGCCACTTGAGGACATTTTCTTTCTTTATTCCTTCGTAGTCAGCCGTGGCATTGACCTCATCAAGGGTCAGGAGGTACTTGGGGTAGTTGTCCTTGATTTTCCGCAGGGGCTTCAGCTCCCGTTCCATCACTTCCGGCTGGAGTGTGGATTCTGATACCTGGTAATAGGCAAGGCGGTTCTGGGCATCCCTGGCCACGAAGTCTACCTCGCCGCCGGTCATGGAGCCCACATACACCTTGCAGCCCCGGCGCAGGAGCTCCAGATATACGGTGTTTTCCAGGATATGCCCCGTATCCTCTCGATGTCTGCCCACCTTCAGGTAACGGAGGGCCGCATCGACTACGTAGTACTTGGGGTTTATCTTCAGCAGCTCCTTGCCGCGTATGTCGAAGCGCTCTGCCGGATAGATCAGGAAGCTGTCCTGCAAGCCCTTCAGATAGCGTTCCACGGTCTTGCTGTCGATTTTCCGTCCGGCACTGGTCATGGCATCGGCAATTTTTTTGACAGAGAGCAGGCTGCCGACGTTGGCAAAAAGGTATTTGACAATGCTCTCCAGCATCTTGACATCGGCAATGTGGAGCCGTCCCACCACATCCTTCAGGATGACCGTGCTGTAAAGGCCGGACAGGTATTCCGAAATGTCCTGGGGCCTTCCTTCCAGCTGCAATGTATAGGGAAAGGAGCTGTCAGAGATGTATCGTTCATAGATTTCCTGCAGGGTATGGTTGGCTGAGAGGCCGCAGGCTCCGTAGTATTCCTTGAAGGAGAGGGGCAGCATCTTCAGTTCCACATAACGGCCCGACAAAAGAGTGGCCAGTTCCCCGGACATGAAATAGGCATTGGAACCTGTGATATAGACATCGGCGTTTTCCTTGATGAAAAGGCTGTCCACCGCCTTCTCGAACTCCGGGACATGCTGGATCTCGTCCAGAAAGATGTAGTTCATTCCATCTGGCTGCATATGGGCCGTGACATATCTGTAAAGTGCATGGTACTCCTGCAGGTCCTCGTAGGCCAGGTCCTCAAAATTGATGGAAATGATATTCCCCGCCGGTACTCCCTGGGCCAGCAGATGTTCCCTGAAAAGCCGGAAAAGGACGGACTTGCCGCAACGGCGGAAGCCGGAAACGACTTTTATGATATGCTTGTCCTTATGGCGTTGCAAAAATCTTAAATATTGATTTCGTTCTATAATTTTCATTGTCAATACTCCGATATGGAATGAACTTATATTTAAGCATATTATAACATGGAATTGGATTTGATTCCATTTTTATGTTATGCTCAACGAAACCTTATGAAAAACATCTATAATATAATTGTCGCGATTTATGATATAAAGATTGACAATTCGACCTAAATTGTTGTAAAATTATTAAGTAAAGCTTGACTCGCAACATTTGATATGTTGCGAATTTTCACGGAGGCCGGGGCGTTCCCGGAAATTTTCTAGATTTTTTAGGGGGTATTTTTCAATGGCAGTAAAAGTAGCTATTAATGGTTTTGGTCGCATTGGTCGTCTTGCTTTCCGTCAGATGTTCGACGCTGAGGGATATGAAGTGGTTGCTATCAACGACCTCACGAGCCCCAAGATGCTTGCCCATCTCCTCAAGTACGATTCCACTCAGGGAACGTACAAGTACGCTGATAAGGTAGAGGCTGGCGAGAATTCCATCAAGGTCAACGGCAAAGAGATCATCATCTACAAGGAAGCTGATGCTGCGAACATTCCCTGGGGCAAGCATGA
The DNA here is from genome assembly GCA_902801565.1 of uncultured Veillonellaceae bacterium. Classification (GTDB taxonomy): domain Bacteria; phylum Bacillota; class Negativicutes; order Selenomonadales; family Selenomonadaceae; genus UBA3796. The sequence continues at coordinate 71,938 of CADCIX010000013.1, forward strand.
TGTGGATGTCGTTCTCGAGTGCACGGGCTTCTATACCAAGAAAGAGAAGGCTGAGGCACATCTGAAGGCTGGCGCGAAGAAGGTCGTCATCTCCGCTCCTGCTGGCAATGACCTCCCGACCATCGTGTTCAACGTCAACCATGACAAGCTCACGAAGGATGACAAGGTCATCTCCGCTGCTTCCTGCACCACGAACTGCCTCGCTCCTATGGCAAAGGCTCTCAACGACTTTGCTCCCATCCAGAGCGGCATCATGGCAACGATCCATGCCTACACGGGCGATCAGATGACTCTTGATGGCCCGCAGCGCAAGGGTGATCTCCGCCGCAGCCGTGCTGCAGCCTGCAACATCGTTCCGAACTCCACGGGCGCAGCAAAGGCCATCGGCCTCGTTATTCCCGAGCTCAAGGGCAAGCTCATCGGCGCTGCCCAGCGCGTTCCGACCCCGACGGGTTCCACGACCCTTCTCTATGCGGTGGTCAAGGGCGAAGTCACGGTTGAGGGCGTCAATGAGGCCATGAAGAAGCAGGCCAATGAGTCCTTCGGCTACAACGAGGATGAAATCGTATCCAGCGATATCGTTGGCATGCGTTTCGGCTCCCTCTTCGATGCCACCCAGACCATGGTCAGCCCCATCGGCGATGGCAACACTCTCGTACAGGTGGTTTCCTGGTATGACAACGAGAACAGCTACACGAGCCAGATGGTCCGTACCATCAAGTACTTCGCTGAACTCGGCTGATTGCATGGCAATATCTGAATAGAAAAGGTCCTTAGAGGCCCGGCCTTCGTGGGCCGGGCCTATTTTTCGCAATCCAGTTTTGTATATGGGGGTTATAGAATGAACAAGAAAACCATCAAGGATATCGATGTCAAGGGCAAGAAAGTGTTTGTCCGCGTGGACTACAATGTTCCCTTTGACGAGAATCAGAACATCACCAACGACACCCGTATGGTTCGCACGCTGCCGACCATCAATTACCTGCTTGAGCAGGGGGCGGCGGTCATCCTTGCCTGCCACATCGGACGTCCCTCGGAGGCCCGTGAGCCGCAGTTCTCCACGAAGCATCTTGTGGCCCATCTCTCCGAGCTCTTGAAGAAGGATGTGAAATGGGCAGCGGATTGCGTAGGGGCAGAGGCTGAGGCTGCGGCAAAGGAATTGAAGCCCGGCGAGGTCCTGCTTCTTGAGAACCTCCGCTATCACAAGGCAGAGAAGAAGAACGATCCCGAGTTTGCAAAGCAGCTCGCTTCCCTTGCGGATGTCGCGGTTGACGATGCCTTTGGCGTTTCCCATCGCGGACATGCCTCCAACTCCGGCATTGCGAAGTATGTTGAGGTGGTTGCCGGCTTCCTGATGGAGAAGGAGATCGACTATATCGGCAATGCGCTGGAAGCTCCCAAGCATCCCTTCGTTGCCATCATCGGCGGCGCGAAGGTGTCCGACAAGATCGGTGTCATCAGCAACATGATCGACAAGGTGGACACCATCATCATCGGCGGCGGCATGGCTCATACCTTTGATGCGGCAAAGGGCTTGCCCATTGGCGATTCCCTCTGTGAGCCGGATAAGTACGATTTGGCCCGTGACCTCCTGAAGAAGGCCGAGGAGAAGGGCGTGAAGGTCGTCCTGCCGGTGGATCTCGTCATTGCCGACAAGTTCGACAAGGATGCCAATTTCAAGACGGTTCCTGTGGATCAGGTTCCCGACGGCTGGCAGGCGCTCGATTCCGGCGTGAAGACCTCGGAGGAGTACGTGAAGGCTCTGGAAGGCGCAAAGACGGTCATCTGGAACGGCCCCATGGGCGTGTTCGAGTTCGACAATTTCGCCAAGGGCACTTTGGCAGTGGCAAAGGCAGTGGCAAAGGCGACGGAGGAGGGAGCAATCTCCATCGTCGGCGGCGGCGACTCTGTTGCGGCACTCAAGAAGACGGGGCTTACGGACAAGATTTCCCATGTTTCCACGGGCGGCGGCGCGACGCTGGAGTTCCTTGAAGGCAAGGAAATGCCCGGTGTGGCGGCAATTGCAGAGAAGTAACTTCTGTTCATTTTCTTTGGCGCAAAGAAAACGAACCAAAAGAAACAGCGGACCTTGTTTGCATCACGCAAACGAGGCCCGCGGCGGTCATCCATGACCGCCAAAGTACGCACTTTTTTACTTGAACTGTAGGAAAGGATGTTGATAGGTATGGCAAGAAGGCCGATTATTGCTGGAAACTGGAAGATGAACAACACCATTGCAGCAGGCAAGCAGCTCGTGAAGGACCTGGCTCCGCTGGTGAAGGACAACAAGGATGTAGACATCGTCGTCTGCCCGACGGCAACGGCTCTCGCCGGTGTGGCTGAGGCCGTGAAGGGCTCGAACATCCATGTGGGCGCCCAGAACGTGCATTGGGAAAAGAGCGGCGCCTACACGGGCGAGATTTCCACCGAGATGCTCAATGAGATCGGTGTGGAATACTGCGTACTCGGTCACAGCGAGCGCCGTGACTATTTCGGCGAGACGGACGAGGGTGTCAACAAGCGCGCCAAGGCTGCCTTTGCTGCCGGCATCACCCCGATCATCTGCTGCGGCGAATCCCTTGAGATCCGTGAGGCGGGCAACTACATCGACCATGTGGTGAAGCAGATCAATGCAGCTCTTGAAGGCTTTGCTGCGGCGGATGTGGCGAAGCTCGTCATCGCCTATGAGCCCATCTGGGCCATCGGAACGGGCAAGACGGCGACCTTCGATCAGGCCGAGGAGGTCTGCAAGGCCATCCGCGAGGCGGTTGCCAAGAAGTTCGACCAGGCGGCTGCCGATGCCATCCGCATCCAGTATGGCGGCAGCGTGAAGCCTGCCACCATCAAGGATCTCATGAAGCAGCCCAATGTGGACGGTGCCCTGGTCGGCGGCGCCTCCCTCAAGGCAAAGGATTTCTCGGAGATCGTTAATTTCTGATAGGAGTATTGTATGGCAACTTTAAAGAATGCCCCCATTGCCCTCATCATCATGGATGGCTGGGGGATTGGAAATCCGGATGACCCGAACAATGCCATTGCTGTGGGCAAGACGCCGAATCTCGACGGCCTCACGGCGAAATATCCTCATGCACAGCTCCAGGCTTCCGGCGAGTATGTCGGTCTGCCGGACGGACAGATGGGAAACTCCGAGGTCGGGCATACGAATATCGGTGCCGGACGCATCATCTATCAGGAGCTTACCCGCATCACCAAGGCAATCAAGGAGGGCAGTTTCTTCGAGAATGAGGCCCTTCTTGCGGCCATCAACGATGCGAAGAAGAACGGCGGAGCCCTGCACCTCATGGGACTGGTATCCCCCGGTGGCGTGCACAGCCACAGCAACCATCTCTATGGGCTTCTGGAGCTTGCGAAGCGGCAGGGACTCAGCGAGGTCTATGTCCATGCTTTCCTCGATGGCAGGGATGTTCCTCCTGCCAGCGCAGCCGAGTATCTGGAGGAACTGGAAAAGAAAATCAAGGAAATCGGCATCGGCAAGATTGCCGTGATTTCCGGGCGCTACTATGCCATGGACCGCGACAAGCGCTGGGAGCGTGTCGTCAAGGCCTATGATGCCATTGCCAAGGGCGAGGGGAAAACGGCGAAATCTGCGGCGGAGGCCATCCAGGCATCCTATGCGGACAAGTCGGAGAAGCCGGAAGGCGTGACGGATGAATTTGTCGTTCCCGTGGTCATTGACGGCTATAAGGGAATGAAGTCCGGTGACGGCGTGATCTTCTTCAATTTCCGCCCGGACCGCGCTCGCGAGCTCACCCATGCCTTTACGGACGAGACCTTTGACGGGTTCCAGCGGGTGGAGGGGCTCAAGCTTTCCTTCACCACCATGACCCAGTACGAGAAGAGCCTGAATGTGCGGATTGCCTATCCGCCGCAGTCCATTGAGAACACTTTGGGAGAAGTCGTGTCGAAGGCAGGGCTCAAGCAGCTCCGCATTGCCGAGACAGAGAAATACGCCCATGTGACCTTCTTCTTCAACGGCGGCGTGGAAAAGGAATACGAGGGCGAGGACCGCATCCTCGTTCCTTCTCCGAAGGTGGCCACCTACGACCTGCAGCCGGAGATGAGCGCCATCGAGGTGACGGACAAGGTGGTGGAGGCCATCAAGTCCGGGAAGTACGATTTCATCATCCTCAATTACGCCAATGGCGACATGGTAGGACATACCGGTGTCCTGTCCGCAGCAATCCAGGCGGTTGAGACGGTGGATACCTGCGTGGGACGCTTTGTGGAGGCCTTGCAGTCTGTGGGCGGTGAGCTCATCATCATCGCAGATCATGGCAATGCCGATGTCATGGTGGACCCGTCGTCGAAGGAGCCCTTCACGGCCCATACGACGAATCCGGTTCCTGTCATCTGCGTCTCGGATCGCGTCAGGTCCATCAAGGAGGGCGCCCTCTGCGATGTGGCGCCGACACTCCTGACCCTTGCAGGACTGGAGATCCCGAAGGAAATGACGGGCAAGGTGCTCGTGGAAATGAAGTAGACGAGAAGTATTATATTTTAGAAAAGAGAGGAATACGAACAATGATTGCTTATTCACAAAAAGTGGAAGACATGACGTGCGTAGCGAAAGAAGTAAATCATGGCCCGGCCCCGATTCCGGAAGAAGGCAAGTGGGTACAGGCGAAGGAAGTCAAGGACATCAGCGGCCTCACCCACGGCATCGGCTGGTGCGCTCCCCAGCAGGGCGCTTGCAAGCTGACCCTCAACGTCAAGGACGGCATCATCCAGGAAGCCCTGGTTGAGACCATCGGCTGCTCCGGCATGACCCATTCCGCTGCCATGGCCGCGGAGATCCTGTCGGGCAAGACGATTCTGGAAGCCCTCAATACGGACCTCGTCTGTGATGCCATCAATACGGCAATGCGCGAGCTCTTCCTCCAGATTGTCTACGGGCGCAGCCAGACGGCGTTCTCCGATGACGGTCTGCCCATCGGCGCAGGGCTTGACGATCTCGGCAAGGGACTTCGCAGCCAGACGGGTACCACCTACAGCACCCTCAAGAAGGGCCCCCGTTATCTCGAACTCGCAGAGGGCTATGTGACGAAGCTGGCCCTTGACAAGGAAGACCGCGTCATTGGCTATGAGGTCGTGCAGCTCGGCAAGGCCATGGAGGCCATCAAGAAGGCCGGGGACGATCCCAAGGCCATTGCCGAGGCTCTCAAGAAGAATACCAGCACGAAGGGCCGCTTTGCTGATGCAGTCAAGTACATCGATCCGCGCGAGGAGTAATTCTAAGGAAGCGATACACCGTATTTGACTACAATCTGAGATAACAGGAAGGAATGAAGATAATGTCATTGTTTGAAGGCTATGAGCGCCGTATTGACCAAATCAACGAAGTTTGCAAGAAATATGGGATCGCCAAGATCGAGGATGCAAAGACCATCTGTGACGAGAAGGGCATCGATCCTGCTGCCATTGTCAAGGATCTCCAGCCCATCGCATTCGAGAATGCTGCCTGGGCCTATACCCTTGGCGCGGCAATCGCCATCAAGAAGGGCAACAAGACCGCTGTGGAGGCTGCAAAGTCCATCGGCGAGGGCCTGCAGGCATTCTGCGTTCCCGGCTCCGTTGCCGATCACCGCAAGGTCGGTCTTGGACACGGCAACCTTGCCGCCATGCTCCTCTCGGAGGATGCAGGCTGCTTCGCGTTCCTGGCAGGCCATGAGTCCTTTGCGGCCGCTGAGGGCGCCATCGGCATCGCCCAGACGGCAAACAAGGTCAGGAAGAATCCTCTGCGCGTCATCCTGAACGGCCTCGGCAAGGATGCGGCTCAGATCATCTCCCGCATCAACGGTTTCACTTATGTCCAGACCCAGTATGACTACAAGACCAACAAGGTCAATGTGGTGAAGGAAGTCGCATATTCCGACGGCCCCCGCGCAAAGGTCAAGTGCTATGGCGCGGACAGCGTGCAGGAAGGCGTTGCCATCATGCACAAGGAGGACGTGGACATCTCCATCACAGGCAACTCCACGAACCCGACCCGCTTCCAGCATCCGGTGGCCGGCTGCTACAAGAAGGAGCGCCTCGAGGAAGGCAAGAAGTACTTCTCCGTTGCCTCCGGCGGTGGCACGGGCCGTACCCTCCATCCCGACAACATGGCGGCAGGCCCTGCTTCCTACGGCATGACGGACACCCTGGGCCGCATGCACGGCGATGCCCAGTTCGCGGGCAGCTCCTCCGTTCCGGCTCACGTTGACATGATGGGCCTCATCGGCGCAGGCAACAACCCCATGGTAGGCATGAGCGTCGCCGTGGCCGTTGCCGTGCAGGAAGCCATGACGAGGTAAGACCATAAAATTTCAAAATGCTAGCACGAAAGCCGCGTCCCACTTTGGAGACGCGGCTTTTCTTCGTCATTGCTGCTCTGCATATTCATATCCATCAATGATAACATCCAGCTTGCCGGTGCGGGGATGGAAGATCAGGCCGTGGGTGGGGACATCTGAAGGGATAAGGGGATTGAGGCGGATGGCTTCCACCGTATCCCTGACATTCTGCTCCGGGTGATGGAACTCGTCGGCCCACTCCCGCAGTTCTTTGGCTACCATATGGATGGCCTCTTTCGGCACACCGCGGGACAGCATGGCGTTGGTCAGGCTTTGGGATGTGGTCTTCGCCATGCCGCATTCATGATGCCCGATCACCAGGATTTCCTTCACGCCAAGTTCGTAGATGCACACCATGAGACTGCGGATGGTGCCGTCAAAGACTCCTGTTACGGAATTTCCTGCCGTCTTGATGACCTTGGCATCTCCTCTGGCCAGGCCAAGCGCCGGTTCCAGGAAGTTTACCAGCCTGGTGTCCATGCAGGTGATGATCGCCACCTGCTTTTGGGGCAGCTTGCTTTTCTGGTGGTCTTCCTGGGTGTAGTCTATAGGCAGGGCTGCACAGAATGACTCATTGGCTGACAGGATATCGTGCAGTATGGACATAAGATCACTCCTCGCAATGCATAAACTGAATAATACATATTTCCGCTTCTCATCCGAGCAAAATAAAGTCAGACTTTATTTTGCTCGGGCTCTGTCTATTGGGGGAACAGCTGGGCAACCGCCGCCGCAAGTGTCTGGCCGATGGGCTCCCGGATGACCAGTTCTGCTTCTGCGTCGGCTTTTGTTTCGGACTTGTTGATGAGTACCAGATGCTTTCCGTGGAAATAGTCGATCATTCCAGCCGCGGGATAGACCACAAGGGAGGTGCCGCCTACGATGAGCGTATCGGCCTCGCTGATGGCACGAAGCGCATTTTTCACTACCGTGTCGTCCAGCCCTTCCTCGTAGAGAACCACTCCCGGCCGCACCACGCCGCCGCAATCGGTGCAATGGGGAATGGGCTTGTTTTCCTCCTGCAGGGCATATTCCATGGGATAGACTTTGCCGCATTTCATGCAGGGCCACCGCAAGCTCGAACCATGGAGCTCATAAACCGTCCGGGAACCTGCCATCTGGTGCAGGCCGTCAATGTTCTGCGTGACCACGGCTCTCAGGATGCCTTGTTCCTCCAGTCTGGCAAGCGCCCTGTGCCCGTCATTGGGCTTGGCGTCCATGAACACCATCCGTTGGCGGTAGAACTCAAAAAACTCTGCCGGATGGTTGATGAGGAAACTATGGGAAGCCATTTCCTCCGGTCGAAACTTCTGGTGCAGGCTTTGGCTGTAGATGCCGCCAGCACTCCTGAAATCCGGGATGCCGGACTCTGTGGACATCCCTGCGCCGCCAAAGAACACCGCTTTTGTGCTTCCTTTGAGAATTTTTGCCAGTTCGTCTGTATTGCTCACCTTGCTCCCTCCTCGATGGAAATGTTTGTTGCTTTATTCGCCATGAAACGCCGTTATTCCTGCATGAGATGGAGTGGCTTTTCATTGCGGAGAGGCGAGGGGGATGGTAAAATAGAGAGGTTAGAAGTGTACGAGACATGATTTTGGAAGGGAGGGGGGATATCGGCAATGAATCAGCCTTTGATGATGTATCTTCTGGGCAGGGCATCGGTTGTCATGACCGCGTCATTGCTGCTGCCGCTGGCCCGCTGCGCCTATGACGGATGGGTGGGCGCCGGTGCTTTTTTTGTGTCCTTCCTGCTCATGGGAGGAGCTTCTGCGGTGCTCGTCATTGAGGGGCGGGTGCACAAGCGGCAGCTTTCCGTCAAGGATGCGGCGCAGTTCATATTTCTTTTTTGGACGTGGCTTGCTTTTTTCGGCATGCTTCCCTTTCTTTGCTCCGGCCAAATGGAATTGGTGCCGGCGCTGTTCGAGTCGGTGTCGGCGGTGACGACAACGGGGGTAAGCTTGCTGCCCGCAGATGCTCCCTATGTGATGTGGCTTTGGCGGGGCGTGCTTTCCTGGCTGGGGGGCGCCGCCTTTCTCGTGACCTTTGTGACAGTGCTTCCGCAGGTCAGCGGCTGCTTTGGCATGACGCTGGCCTTTCGGCGAAGCATGTTTTTCAGTTCCATGCTGAAACCTATGGATCATCTGTCGGTTCAGATTCTCGGGGTCTATGCAGGCATCACGATCTTTTCCGGCATTCTCTATGCCCTTTCGGGGCTGGAAGGGCTGGATCCTCTTTTGGCCGCGATGCTCACAACCTCGACTGCCGGGGGAAAGGATGTCTTCAATTGGTTTGGCGCGGACGGGAACCCATGGCCGGAATGCACGGCGGCTCTCACGATGCTGCTGGTCTGCGGAAATCTCCTGCGGTACTGGCGCACCTTCCAGCGGCGGGAGTTTGGGGATTACTATGGGAATGCGGAGATGAAATTCTTTTTGTCCATGGTGGTGATTTTTGGCAGCTTCATGACAATGCATCTCTGGCATAGCGGGTTGTATGACTTTTCAACGAGCATGCAGCAGGCATTTTTCCATGTGCTGTCCTTTGCCAGCACCACGGGCTTTTCCTCCTCCATCATTTCGCAATGGCCGGATTCGGAGCGTTTCTTTCTTTTCCTGCTGGCATTCGTGGGCGGCTGCATGGGTTCCCCCACGGGGGGGCTCAAAGTCATGCGGCTCATTGTGCTGTTCAAGCTGGTGGCGATTGAGGTGCGGCGGACGCTTCATCCCCATATGATCGCCAATGTGGTGGTGGGGCAGGAGTCTGTTCCTGCGAAGATCATGGGGCGCATCCTGAGTTTCTTCTTTCTTTACATGGCAGCGTTTTTCCTTTTCGTTCTCGTGCTTTCCCTTTCGGGAAGCTCCTTGTCGGAGGCTGTCGGCCTGGCCGCTTCCGGGTTCACGAGCCTCGGTTCCTCCATGGGGCTGATTGGCAAGGAGTCCTTCCTGGTCATGCCGGATGCCATCAAGATCTTCGCCTGTCTGTTCATGCTCCTTGCCCGGATGGAGATTTTCGCTTTCCTGTTGCTTGTCCAGATTTATTTTGGCGAAGTTCGGAAGAAATGGTAGGAGGTGCGCTTAGGTGAATTTCAATCTGATTGCCGCCATCTTGAGCACCATGTCCCTGACCGCCGGAGCGGCCCTGGCAGCACCCTTCCTTTTGGCCGTGTATTATGGGGAGCCCATGGGAGGAGCAGATTTCCTTCTGGTCATGCTCATTTGCCTGATTATTTCCTTTGAGTTCAAGCGGCGGGGGAGGAACCTGAACCCGGAGACGACCTCTCTCGTCGTGCGGGAGGGCATCGCCATCACGGGACTTGGATGGATATTGATGTCCCTTCTGGGGATGCTTCCCTATCTTTTCAGCGGGTATATGACGCCCCTGGACTGTTTCGTGGAGTCCGTGTCCGGCTTTTCCGGTACGGGGGCGACGGTCATTGAAGACGTGGAGGTGCTGCCCCGCAGCATGCTTCTTTGGCGGAGCCTGACGAACTGGATCGGGGGACTGGGCATCATCGTCATCTTCATGGCCATCCTGCCGCAGATGGGGCGAAATGCCATGTACATGTTCCGGGCGGAATCCACCGGGCCCACGAAGGACAGGCAGCTCCCCCGCATCCGGGACAATGCCAAGGCGCTTTTTCTCATCTATGTGGCGTTTACTGCGGCCTGTGTCCTGACCTATATGCTCTGCGGCCTTGGGTGGTTCAGCGCTCTGAACCATGGGCTGACGACCATTGCCACGGGTGGGTTCTCCATCTACAATGACGGCATCAACGTGTACAACAATCCGGCGCTGGAAATCTGCATGGTGTTTTTCATGCTCCTGTCCAGCGGCAGTTTTGCCATGTATGTGGTGGCCTGGCGGAAGGGCTGGCATGTCATCAGCCAGAACACGGAGTTTCGCATATATCTCATATTGAATGTGGTCGCCGTACTGTTTATCATTTCCGATCTCTTGATTGAGATGGGGATGGGGGTTCTGGATGCCTTGCGCTACACCATTTTCCACGTGGCATCCATATCCTCCACAACGGCTTTCGTGACCTACGATTTCGATTCCTGGCCGGCATTTTCCAAGGGGATACTGCTCCTTCTGATGTTCATGGGAGGATGTGCCGGCTCCACGGCGGGCGGGCTCAAGATTTCCCGCATGGTTCTCATGGTGAAGATGCTCCGTTCCATTGTCCAGCAAAAGCTGCATCCCCAGATGGTCTACCAGGTGAAACTGAACGGGCAGGTGGTTCCCGAGGAGGTGCTCTTCTCCGCAGCTCGTTTCTTCTTTGCTTACGTGATGGTGGATATCATCTTTGCCGCATTTATGATCTTTGACGGAATCCCCATGGTGGAGGCCGTCAGCGTGGCGGTGTCCACACTGGGAAGCGTGGGCCCGGGGTTCGGGCTGGAAGGCGCCATGAGCACCTATGCACTGCTCCCGCCTGCCAGCAAGGCCTTCGCCTGTATCGTCATGTTCCTGGGAAGGCTGGAAATATTTACGGTTATCGCTCTCTTCACGCCGGAATTCTGGCGCAGGAGGAAGGGGTGGTGACACCTGTGGAGGCTGTCCTTACTCCAGCAGCTCTCCCACATGGAGCTTTTCCAGAAGTTCATTGGTGGCCGCCACCGTGTGGTGGTGCTCCAGGGCGTGCCAGATAACGCTGTCCCAGGGATCGCGCACATAAAGCCTTTTGGCTCCGGCATAGTAGAGCAGGCGCTGAGTCTCCTCAACGGTCAGTTCCATGGCCAAGGCCAGGGCCAGAATCTTTTTCTTGGCAGGGGTTTGCTTGTAGCCGGAGAATATGTGGTAGGCATAGATTTGGCTGAGATTCGACCGTTTCACCACCTCGGCCTTGACGAGCCCTTTTTCCGCCAGCAGTTTCTCCAGATATTGGGCCAGGGTATACTGCCGGAGATTGTTCCGGTTCTCTTCCAGATAATCCTCAATCTCTGCAGACTTCAGCTCATGCTCCAATTCCTCTGTATCCTTGTCCATAACCATCCCTCTCTTTCTCTTCCATCTTATACCGCACTGAGACAGAAAGCAAGGTGAATTCCCATGGATGCCCTCACTGCCTATCTGGAAGAAACCTATCAGAGAATACGCCTCCTGCGCCGCACGGATAAAAGCGAGGTGTGGCTGGTCATGGGGCCTGACGGGCAACTGGCAGTAATCAAGCGTCTGGCCGCTACGGGCCTTCCCCTCATCGACCTGCAGAAAGCCAACTGTTCCCTCTGTCCCCGGATTTTCTACCATGCCGTGGAGGCAGGAGTCACCATCCTCGTGGAGGAATATATCGCAGGGGAATCTATGGACAGGCTGGCTGTCAGGGGCGAGTATCTTGAGGAGAGGCGGGCTTGTGACCTCATGCTCCAATTGGCACGGGGGCTTTCCCTCCTCCATGGGCAGGGGATTATCCATCGGGATATCAAGCCATCCAATCTCTTGGTGGAAAAGGATGGCACCCTCCGCCTGATAGACTTTGATGCTGCCCGCCATGTAAAAGAAGGGGCCGGAGAGGATACCATCCGTCTGGGCACCAAGGGCTACGCTCCACCGGAGCAGTTCGGCTATGGCCAAACCGATGCACGAAGTGACATTTATGCACTGGGCATGACCTTTAAGCACCTTCTGCCTCCGGACTATGCAGGCTTCCTGCGTCCCGTCCTGCGCAAATGCACTGCCATGGATCCCGGGGACCGCTACCAGTCAGCAGAGGAACTGGCTGAAAGCATCAGGCATCGCCAACTGTTGCAAAAGATCCGCCTGCCCCTCACAGCCGTTCTTTGTCTGGGGTTGCTTGCACTGATCGTTCACTTCCATACGCCTGGTACTGCCCTCTATGAAAACCCGTCGACAGAAGAAAGTCTGACAGAAGCCCTCCCCTCTGTCCCCGAACAAGAAACTCCCGACCAATCGGGCTCACAAACCGGAGCCAATGCTTTGCATCCCTCACTTGCCGCGGAAAACTCACCGGCAGATGCTCCCCTTGCCCCACAGCAAACAACCATACAGCCTCAAAGCACTGGCATTGCTGTTGCGCCTGTCGCAGAGAACCCAGTCTCCCCTGAAATTCCACAGGCAAGCGTGCCTCCGCCTTCTACAGAAAGCATCCTCAGGGGACATACTACCTCCAGCCTTATCTGGAACGGCATCCCCGTGGGAGGGAATGCCAGCCTTCCCTTGAGTATCACCCCTGCCCAATGGCAGTCGGGAATCGCCAGCCTTGTTATCAGCAATGACAGCAATCTTCCCCGGGAAGGCAGCAGCGTAAAGCTCGTCTACTCCAGCAATTACGGAAATAGGCTCACCACACAGGCTGACCTCCCGTATCTCGAACCCGGCCAGTCAACCCGGCTCTCCATCCCCTGTGGTGCGGTTTTCCCCATAGAAGACATGAGCAGCAGGATCTGGGTGCAGATCTATCTGGAAGGGAGCAACGTGCCGGACCGGGAAAAATACTGGTGCCTGCAGTTCGAGATGGAGGGAGAAGGGCAATAGAATATTTTTCATACAAATTGTCCCCACAGCATAACAAAAGCTGTGGAGACTTTGCTATAATGATGGAAATAGTCCATCTTATTTATTGACGATCGATTCATCGGAAAGCTTCTTTTCCTTGGCATAGACGGCATCCAAGGTGATATCGACGATTTTTCGGCCACCGTCGCTAAGTCGTATGTACTTCTTCACCTGATGCTCCATATGTTTGTCAATATGTTGATTTATGTGATGAATTTTTGTATAATTTTGACTAAATAATAAGTTAAATGAACAGAACAGAGAAAATGAGGCGGGGATCAATCTGCCCAGAGCGGAGAAGCTCATTCTGCTTGACAAGATATTCAGATGGTCGACGGATGAGCTGCTTAACAGCAGCAATTAAAGATATCGACACTGGCTATGATGATTATTATCAATAAAGGGGGAGGTATCATGGGCTTTTCAAATTAGTTTTTGTAAGCTCAATGTAAATCGACGATGAAAGTAATGGAGGTTTGAACATGAAAAAAATATTTTCCTTGTGCTTTGCTTTATTTGTGCTTGTGTTGCCAAGAATAGAAGCTGCAAATATTTCAGAGAATGATTGTGCTCTCGGTGGAGTAAAGGCAGGATGGCACAGCAGTCACCATTATCTGCCGGAAAAATTTAACGAAACCGGCCTGAAAGAAGTTGACTGGCTGGAAAGCAAAAAGGATTTCCGATTGGATCAGTATCCACAAAGTTATGTGATTGGATTTGGTGCCATTCCTTGTGAACGGGTAACGATTGATGATACAATTCAGTTATATGGAGTTTATACAAAACAAGGCCATTCTGCTAATGCGGGAATTTTTCAGAATATATTTAACAAGGACCCGTTATACATATCGGCTATTGAGGTTTTATATTCAGACAAAATGAACCGAAATTTGCCTGTTTTGGCTACTGACCTTAAGACACCAAGAGGAATAGGCTTGCTTTCAACGGTCGAAAATGTGATATATGCCTATGGGGAACCTGATTTCATAAAACCATCCAAAACAGGGACCGGGGAACTTTACTGGTATTATACGCCAAGATCCCTTCAAGTGAGAAAGCAAAATGAAAATTATTTAGGTGCATGCATTGTATTTTATATAAGCAATGGTGTGGTTAGCAGCATAGCAGTATTTAACACATACGGATATTCTGGATGAGAAGTTCATGATGCCTTGATTGAGGGTAATGAGTTTGGGGAGACTATATAGGGAGGAATGGGTATGCATAGAAGGCTTTTGTATTTGTTGTTGATAATGACAGCCATAATTTGTGTGGGAAGTTACCAGAATCGGGCGGAGGCAGCTGATGAATACATAGGAACCAATTCCTATGGGAATGAGGTATACCTGGTGACAGAATCCATTAGGGAGACTATGTTATCTCATAGGGGATACTTTGATGGATATCAATACGATTGCAGGGTAAAATGCGTGTATCCTGATACGAGGGAGTACTACACGGATGATTACTCTTTTATCTGCAATTTAGGAATACTGGTGCTATGTCAAGATTTAAAGCAAATTAAAATGAGAACTTTTCAGCGTCAAACAAACATTTGTTTTTTAAGCAATGTTTGTGCCGTCGCGTAACG
>CADCIX010000014.1 GCA_902801565.1 uncultured Veillonellaceae bacterium
GAGACGGAAACCATAAAAAGTAAAGTAACCAATTGGATTGCCAGCCAGAGCAGGTATATCAAGGGATTGTTTCAAAATTTATGCTGGGAAAGTTGAGTAGATAACAAAGCAAAAGCCTTCCTTGGATGGGGAAGGCTTTTGTTTATGGAATCTCTTGATTTGTGGTATAATAATAAATAGAGAAAATCTTGATGGTTAGGTGGGATCCGAAAGTGAAACGACAAAAGCGCATCGCGCTCATCAATGACATTACGGGCTTTGGGCGTTGTTCCATGACCGTAGAGCTGCCTCTTATTTCGGCCATGAAGATACAGGCATGTCCTTTCCCGACAGCAATCCTGTCGGTGCATACGGGGTTTGAATCCCATTACATCGACGACTATACGGAGCGCATGCGCCCCTATATGGAGAACTGGCAGGAGAACGGGCTGGAATTCGACGGCATCTGCACGGGATTTCTCGGTTCCGTGGAACAGATCGGGATTGTGGAGGATTTCATCGCCCGGTTCAAAGGCGGGAACACGAAAGTCATGGTAGACCCTGTTATGGGGGATTATGGGAAACTTTATGCCTCGTATACGCCTGAGATGTGCAAGGAAATGAGAAAGCTCCTCGTCCATGCAGATCTCGTGACGCCGAATCTGACGGAGGCCTGCGAGCTCCTTGGCATCCCTTATCCCGAGGGAGGGATCGTGGCGGATGAGGAACTCCGGCAGATGGCGGAGGAACTTTCCAGTCGCGGCCCGCGCCAGGTGGTCATCACGGGGCTGCATGAGGAGGATTTCGTAGAGAATTTCATCTATGAACGGGACCGTGGTACGGAGGTCCTGCGGGTGAAGCGGGTCGGTGATGACCGCTCCGGGTCAGGAGATGCCTTTGCCGCCATCGTTGCCGCCAGCCTCGTGAACGGAGAGACCTTGAGCCAGGCCGTCCAGAAGGCGGCGATTTTCATCAGCAAGGTGCTCCGCTATGCGGTGGAGCTGGACCTGCCATGGAATTATGGTCTGCCCTTTGAGGAATATCTTACGCAGTTGAAATAAAGGATAAGGAACAGAAAAATCGGTATCGCCGGCAATTGCCTGCCGTGCGATACCGATTTTTTTACACGTCCTAATCATGCCGTATGAAGTCGGCGATGGAAGGTTTGTGGGGCTTGTCCTTCTGGGTTCCTCCCGGAGTGAAATTGTTATGGATCAGGTTGCTGAAGGGAGAGGGCTTGGAAGAAGGCATGGGGGGCGGCGTGGGAGCCGGGCTTGCGGCATCCGGTGCTGCACTGGGGGCAGGACTGGATGGCTCCTCTGTGCGTGAGGCCTTTATGGCGTCGCTTAGTCCCGGGATATTTGGGATGGAGGCAGCACTTGAAGAACTTGGCTTCGCCGCATTGTTGATGGCGGAAAGGGTCTGGACCCCTGCCGTATTGGTGGGTTTCGCCGCAGGTGCCTCATTTGGCGGCGGGGCAGAGGGGGAGCCGTCGATGGGGGTGAGGATGACATCGAGGGAATCGCCGTTCTTCACCGGGTCGGTGAACTCTGCCGGTTGCTGGTTCACCAGCAGGGTGAACTTCATGCGGCTGGTGGCGGCGGGGGGCTGGAAATTCACGGCCAGCAGCGCATCGCTGACGGTGGTGGCGGTGCGCTCCGAGCGCACATAGCGCACATCGCAACCCTCCTCGATGAGGGTGCCGGGACTGGCATTCCGCCCGTTGACGATGAGCTCGATGCTGGCGGAGGGAATGCGGCATTCCGTCTTGTTGTAGTAGATGGTGAGGCTTGCCTCATTCTCCTTGATGTCCAGGATGTCGCCGAGTTTCGGGTTGTCGTTGCCGATGAACTCAATGCGGTCTCCTTCCTCGATGGTCTGGGAAATGGCGGCAGGTTCGTCGTTCAGCATGATTTCCGGCTTGCAGGCATAATGGGCCGTCTTGCCGTTGAGGGTATAGCGGATGCGTCGTCCCCCCGGAGAGTAGCCGGCGGATTTCAGAACCTCCCCCAGTGTCTTCGGTTCGCGGCTCTCCACGATATCCCCGTCGGCGAGAGCCCGGTCCATCTGGGCAGGCTCCCCGTTGACGAAGAGCTGCTGCTGGATGCTCTTTTCCTCCCCGTTGATCTGGATGTTGTAGGCATCGGCACCCGTCACCACGTCCTTGAGCCGGACCACAGGGGTGGTGCCGTTCTTGCCGGGAACAATGGAGATGCGGCTGTCGTTCTGGACAGGGGTGTCCAGGCTGGCGGCATTTCCATCAATGGTGATCTGGGCAAGGGTTCCCATGGTGCCGGGGAAGAATTTCTTCTCGCCCTTCACCGTGACCATGAGGCCAAGTCCCGGATGCCCATTGAACTTCCGAAGCTGGATGCCGGCATTGAGCAGGGCATCGGAAACCGTAAGCTCGCGGAAATTGAACAGACTGTATTCCTCGTCGTTGACATAGACGGAGAGGAAATGGAGGGTGTTGATGGAGGCGATCTTCAGGATGCCCAGCGGGGTCACCGCATCCGGTGACTGCAGGGGCTCGGGGATTTCCTCGATGCCGTCCACCTTGTCGGGATGGCGTACGGCCACGCGGTTCTCCGGCATGGAAAGTCCTTCCGCGACAAAGGTGCTGAGCCTTGGCGTCAGGGAGCCGCCACCCACCAGCATGACGGCCTGTGGCGCCTCGCCGTTGAGCTCCAGGATTTGCTTGGAGATGGCATTGGCAAGATTCTGGACGTTGGGCAGGATGGGATTGATGATTTCCTCGGCGGTGAGGTCATAGCTTGCGCCGAGGATGTCCGAGAAGGAGGCGCCTTCCCCGTTGGCGGCCTTGCGCTTGATGCTTTCCGCCACGTTGAAGTCCAGCAGGAATCGTTGGGAAATGGCCTCCGTGATCTCGTCGCCGGCCAGGGGAACCATGCCGTAGGCGATGACGGAGCCGTTCTTTGTGATGGCCACGTCGGAGGTTCCCGCGCCGATATCCACCAGCACCAGATTCAGGTGGCGCATGGTGGGCGGAATCAGGACGTTGATGGCGGCGATGGGCTCCAGGGTCAGGGCACGCATGTCGAGCTCCGATGCGTGCAGTGCCGACTGCATGGAGTCAATGACCTGGCGGGGCAGGAAGGTGGCGATGACCGATGCCTTTGCAATCTTTCCACGCTGTCCCACAAGGGATTTCAAGGGGATGTCGTCGAGAATGTACTTGATGGTGCTGTAGCCCACGCAGTAATAGCGCGTGGGGTCCTCCACCGTGTGGGAGGATGCCAGCTTTGCCTGTGCAGCCTGCACCCCTGCGAAGTCCAGGCTGCGCTCCTGCTCCGCGGTGATGATGCCGTTCACGGCGACTTCCGCCTCGGCGGTCATGGTGTAGAGGGCGCGTCCTGCAGCTGCGACGGCTGCGCTGGTGATGGGGCCGGTCTCCTTTACGAGAGTCTCCTTGACCTCGCGGATGATGGCAGCCACCTGAGGGACATCGTGGATCTGCCCGTCCAGCATGGCCCGTGTCTTGTGTTCCTGACGGGTGGTGGCAATGATGTCAAGCTGCCCGTCGTCATTCGTTTCTGCCACGATGCCGATGACACTGCGGGTGCCGATGTCCAGGGAGAAAATACGCTCCGAAGATTCTTTCTTGCTCTTGGGCGCAGGATTTTTCTCCGCAGATGAGGCCGTTTTGTTTTCCAGGACGCTCTTGCGGGGCTTTCCGGTTCTGTGGCTTGCCTGTGATGTATCCAGATGGAGTGGTGCTTTTTTTGTCTTGGCCATGAAAAAACTCCTTATGAATTGATTTCATAGTAAAAATTCCGTAGAAAAAGGTGATTCTTATTATTTCGCGAATATATACATAGAATCCTGTTTTTGATGAAAAATTTGCAGTTGAGAATATGTCTGCAGAAAAGATTGGATGTGATGGTATGACAGGAAACAAAGAAGTGATTACGGGCAGCGATTTCAAGCGCATGATAGCGGGGGCCTACAGCGAATTGTTGCTGGAATATGAAAATATCAACCAGATGCAGGGCGGCGGGCAATTCCCCGGGACCCATATTTTGAGAACCATGGGGGCTGCCATCATGCCCTTGGCGGATGTGAGGGACAGCAGCATCGGCGGACTGGCCCGCCGTATATCCACGGCTGCGCTCTTTGGGGCGCGGGGGAATGCCGGTGTGGTGCTTTCACAGCTCCTTCGCGGTATCAGCAAGGGTCTTTCGGGAAAGTACGAGGCCACCTCGTCGGAATTCGGCAAGGCCTTCCAGTACGGCATCCTCTACGCAGAACGCGTGATCCATGGAGGAGCAGAGCATCCCTTCATCACGGTTGCAAAAGCAGTGGCGAAGGGAGCCTACCATGCGGTGCGCGCCAATCTTCCTATCACGGAGATTCTTGCGGCGGCCATGGAAGCAGGCAGGTCGGCCATGGAAAAACTGGAGGGGCATGATGCCGGTGCGGGAATCATGTTCATCTTCCTCAAGGGCTGCCTGAACGGGCTGGACGGGAATTTTGTCTCCCCGGCGGTAAGCCTTTCCCTTGGGATAACGGCAACCAAGGGCGGCATGCCGGATCCCAGGGAGGATCTGGTCCGTCCCTATTGTGTGCGGTTCCGTGCGAAAAACCAGAAGATCACTGTGCAGGAAATGGAACGGCAGCTGAAGGATTTTGGGATCTTTGCCCTGGTGGAGCGCCGGGAAAACGGCATCCATGTGCACATCCATACCGATCATCCGGGGAAACTCATGGAATGGGCCATTGGTGTAGGTCCCCTTCGCGACATCCACATCACGAACATGTCCGAACCTCATGCCCTCGGCATCCATGATGCCATCATGCCGGTGGCGGCAGTGGCCGTGGCAGAAGGAAAAGAAGAAGCCCGCAGGATGCAGGAGGCGGGTGCCCATGTCATCGTGACGGGAACCCGGGACCGCTGCCCGTCCGTGGCGGAACTGGTAGGGGCGGCGCACAGCGATTTTGCCTCCCATTACGTGCTGGTGGCCCCCAGTGCTGATTACTGGATGGTGTTCCGCCAGGCAAAGCACATGCTGGAGGATCGGGTGGAACTGGTCCTCTGTGAGGACGCGGAAGCCCAGGAAAGGGCACTCAAGGCATTCAATGGCGAAAAGAACGTATCGGAGAATGCCCTTGCCATGCTGCAGGCGGCCAAACAAGCATAAATCGTAGATTCAGAAAAGGAGTTCCTTGAGCTTTTTGGCCACGGTTTCGGGCTGGATGGCATTCATGCAGGCATTCGTTTGATGCCTGCATTTTGTTTTGCAGCAGTTCGTGCAGTCATGAGGACTCAGGATGAAGTGATGCCCGGGTGTCAAGGGACCGTAAATATTGGGGTGGGTAGGTCCCCAGAGGCTCAGGGTGGGGAGCCCGACGGCCTCCGCGATGTAAAGGGGCCCGGTGTCGCCCGTGAGTAGCAGGGAAGCAGTTCTGAAAAGGGCCGCCAGTTCCATGAGGCTGGTCTCTCCTGCAATAGACAAGGACCTTTGTATATGGGATTGCGCTCTTTTTATGTAGGGAATGTCCTGTCTGGCCCCACAGAAGACAATCTGGATATCGGTGGGGAGGGCTTTCAGGGCCATGCCGAAGGCATCGGGCCCCCAATTTTTATCCGGCCAGGTGGTACGTGTATTGACCATCAGGATGGGACGCGATATATTAATGTTGTGCTTCTTCCAGAAAATCCCGGCGAAATCTTTCATCTTCCGAGGGACGGAAAGAGAAAGTCCTGCATTGAATTCCTTGATGCCAAGCGGCATCAGGGCCGTCCGGTAGCGATGAATCTTGTGCGGGCTCTCGATGTTCGGCGCGACTTCTGTCATGAAAAGGCTGTTTCCCTCATGCCGCTCATGGATGCCGATGCGGCGCTTTGCACCGCTGAACCGTGTGAGGAGACCAGTGAGGAAAAGCCCCTGGATATCCAGGGCGATATCGAATTCATAGGCCTTCAGCAAGGTGCGCGCTTCCATCAGGCAACGCCATGCACCGAGGAGATTCCTGTGAAAAAATGCCTCGTCCATGGGGCGTCGATCCCAGACGAGCAGGCGATTGATGTCCTTGTTCCCACTCAACAATTCACTGGCGGGGGGGCTTGCCAACCATGTGACATGGCAGTCAGGAACGTGTTCCTTCAGATTGCGTACAACATCGGTGGCATGCAGCACATCCCCGATGGCACTGAGACGGACCACGAGTATCCTGGCGTGTTCCGGTATGGTAGACATTGTTCTTTTTTCACTTCGCTTTAAGTTCAGATGCTTTCACGTCAAATCATGTGCAAAGTATACTACAGCGTGATATTATGTGCAACAAGAGATTTTTGGTAAAAAGGAAATCATGGGGACGTTGTCGAATTTTTATAAATTATGATATTTGAACTGGAGGAAAGGGCATTGTTGAAGGAGATCACGATACAGTCATTGGCAACAGAGGCAGCCTATGTGCGGGGATGCCGTGATTATAAGAAGAGGCTGGTGCGGGGGTTTCAGGAGAAAAAGGCACCACTTCCCTCCTATGAGGCCTTCGTTGCCAATGATGGGCAGGGTTATAGCAAGGCCGGTGTGGTGCTCTCGCGCAGTGGGAATTCTGTGGAATCCTATTCCTGTGACTGCCCTTCCGCTGCTGTCCATCTGGAGGCATGCCATCATGTGGTGGCTCTTTTGAAGGCCGTGCAGTCGGAGCAGAAAGAACATGGGAATCCCCATGTGGAAGAATCAAGGAGCTCCGCGAAACGAGAATTGCAGAGACGGGACTACGCTGCGGGGGAGAGGATGCTGCGTATTTTCGATGACGCTGCCTCCGAGGAAGGGGTTCCCCAGATTTTGCGGCTGGAGCCGCATCTTATTGTGCAGAATCTCTATTATCGCCGCATTTGCTGGCTGGAGTTTCGCATCGGGCAGCAGAAGCTCTATGTCATGAGGAATTTGCAGGATTTCATGAGGTATGCAGAAGAAGGCCGCGAGATGAAGTTCGGCAAGGATCTCACGGTGGACACGGCCCGCATGCGGTTTGAGGATGAGATATCCCAAGGCTTATGGAAGATGCTGCTTCGTACCTGGAAGGATGAGATGGGAGAAAGGGAAGAGCGGTTTGGTCTGCGGTATTATGGAGGAGGCGCCGGGGGCAGCTTCAACCAGAGGCAGTTTCGCCTGTCAGAGGGGCGGCTCCTGGATTTCCTGAACCTTATGGGCAATCAGGAGTTTCTTTTCACCTATGGGGAAGAAGGGGAAAGGCGAATCAAGACCATACGGTCAAATCCCCATTTCCGGATTGAGGTGGAGGATCATGGCGGCTCCGGCAGCATCAGCCTCGTGAATGAAAGACTCGTCCCTTTGGACAATGACTGCCGCATGCTTTACGGTGAGGACTTCATCTATCTTCTGGAGGAAGATTTTGCACGGGAGGCGAAGCTGCTTTTGGGGGCATTTCCCAAGGAGAAGCGTGTCTACATGGACAGCGCCCATATGGCGCGTTTCTTTGGGGAGCTCCTGCCACGCATCCAGCGGTCTGCAGAGGTGAAGGTGGCGGATACCTTCCAGACGCGCTTCTTGCTGGAGCCCTTGCAGGCGGAGTTCTACCTGGACTATTTCGGCGATGGGCTGGAGGTCCGTCCTGTGTTCCGCTATGGGGAGAGCAGGTTCAACCCGTTGCTGCAAAAGGAACCGACACCGCCCAAGGGGCGTATCATTGTGCGGGACAAACCTTTGGAAACGAAGTTCCTGAACTATTTCCACACCTATGGATTTCGGGAAGAGCATGGCCGCATGCTCCAGCCGGAGGAGGAAAGGAGTTATGCTTTCCTGACGGAGGCACTGCCGGGATTGGCGGAGACGGCGGATATCTTCTATGCGGATTCCTTTGAGAAGAAGCCTGTGAGGAAGATGCCGAAGATCACGGCGGGGGTCAGTGTCAATGACAGCAATCTCCTGGAGGTGACCTTCAGCGCAAAGGACATCGATTTCGATGAACTCATGGACATACTGGCAGACTACCGGCAGAAACGGCGTTATCATCGTATGTCGGACGGGACCTTTGTGACCTTGGAGGAACAGCAGCTTTCCGCCCTGGCGGACTTTGTGGAAAACACGGGGCTCAAGAAGGGCATGGCGGATGAGGAGCGAAGGGTGCAGCTTTCCCTGTCCCATGCCATGTATCTCGACGAGCTGGCGCGGGAGGATGAGAGCCTCCGGCTGGAGCGCAGCAAGCGTTTCCGGGCGATGGTGCGGGATATCCGTCATCCAGGGGATGTGGAAGTGGAGGTGCCGGAGAGCCTCCGCGGTGTCCTTCGGGATTATCAGGTGACGGGATTTGGCTGGCTGTCCGCCCTGGCGAATTGCGGGCTGGGAGGAATCCTGGCCGATGACATGGGCCTGGGGAAGACCTTGCAGGTCATTGCCTTCCTGCTGGCCCATCGGGAGGAAGGGAAACCGCCATCTCTTGTGGTAGTGCCTACGTCCCTCATGTACAACTGGATGGAGGAGATCCATCGATTTGCGCCGGAGCTCAAGGCCGCCGTGGTGGCGGGAACCAAGTCAGAGCGGGAGAGTGCTCTGGAGAAACTGGACGAGGGAATGGATGTCATCATCACTACCTATAATATGCTGAAGCGGGATATCGACCTCTATCGGGAGAAGGAATTCCGCTTCTGTTTCCTGGATGAGGCCCAGCACATCAAGAATCCCGTGACCCAGAATGCCCGTTCCGTGAAGAAGCTCAAGACCAATGGCTATTTTGCACTGACGGGGACGCCCATCGAGAATACGCTGACAGAGCTTTGGTCGATTTTTGATTTCCTCATGCCGGGATATCTTGGCAACCATGCCAAGTTCAAGCAGCGATATGAGATTCCCATTGTCCGGGCGCAGGATGTCCATGCCATGAAGGACCTTAAGCGCCATGTGATGCCTTTCATCCTGCGGCGCATGAAAAAGGATGTGCTGCAGGAACTTCCCGACAAGGTGGAAAGCCGAAGGACCAATGAGATGACGCCGAAGCAGGCGAAGATCTATCGCGCTTACTTTCTCAAGAGCCAGAAGGAGTTTGCCCAGGCGATGCAGGAGGCAGGTTTTGAGGAATCCCGCATCAAGATTCTCGCTATTCTGACCCGGCTGAGGCAGATTGCCTGCGATCCTTCCCTCTTCCTTGAGGATTACGATGGAGGCTCCGGCAAGCTGGACATGCTGGAGGAAGTGGTGGAGGAAGCGGTTTCCGGCGGTCATCGCATGCTGGTATTCTCGCAGTTCACGAGCATGCTCAAAAACATTGCAAGGCGTCTGGATACTATCTATGTGCGCTATTTCTACCTGGATGGCAGTACGCCAGCCATGGAACGGCTGCATCTCGTGAAGGAGTTCAATGCAGGGCAGGTGCCTGTGTTCCTCATATCCCTCAAGGCGGGAGGGACGGGGCTCAATCTCACGGGGGCGGACATGGTCATCCATTATGACCCCTGGTGGAATCCCGCCGTGGAGGACCAGGCAACGGACAGGGCCTACCGCATCGGACAGCAGAAAAATGTCCAGGTCCTGAAGTTCATCACGAAGGATACGGTGGAAGAAAAGATCTATCAGTTGCAGGAGAAGAAAAAATCTCTTGTGGACCAGATGATACAACCGGGAGAAAACTTTTTGTCGAAGCTTACAGAGGACGAGATTCGCGATTTGTTCCATCTGTGAGGCTGATTTCCTGTTCCTTTCCTGCATGTACTTTCAGGAAAGGAGGGGATGGAAATGGCAGACTATCTGAATGCCGTGGGAAACCTGGGATTCCCGATTGCTGTGACAGCATTTTTGCTGGTGCGTATCGAGGGGAAGCTTGGTGCGCTAAACGACAGCATCCAGCAGCTGACCCAGACGATTGCCCGAAAGCAGGGGAATGGATGTGATGGGACGAGCCCGTAGAGGAGGTCATGAGGAATGAATGGAGAATGGAAGAGGCTGTGCATGGCAGGGGCATTTTGTGCCGTGTCTCTTTGTACGATGGATACGCAGACGGCATGTGTTCTGCAGGAATCTGCTGTTTCAGCGGAGGAGCAGGCCGGGGCAGGAGAGGCGGAGGGAGATGTTTTGGCACAGCCCATGAAGAAGGTGCGGCTTTCCTGGCCGGCGACACCGCGTGCCGTGTATTATCAGCTGGTGCTGCTGAAAGATGGGAAGGATACGGAAGACAATATTGTCATGGTGGAGGAGAAGGTCTATACCAATGGGATAGAGCTTGACCTTACGCCCTATGGGGAGGAACGGAAGAATTTCTATTGGAAGGTATGCCCGTTGAACTTCGATGGCAGGCCCTTGGAACATTTCTCCGAGCCGCAACCCATTGTGGAAACCGGGGAGTTTGACACGACTGCGCCCTTGCCGACCACGGAATATGACAAGATGTCGGAGATGCCCCTGTACCCCGTGTTTTCCTGGGTGCCGGTTCTGGGAGCGGAGTACCATGAGGTGGAAGTGTATCGGCGCAGGGCAGGAAAGGATACTTTGATCCGTACGCTGCATGGCGGGAAATATACTATCTATGAGGACGGGGGCTATACCTATCCCGACGAGTATTGCTGGCGGGTACGGGCGGTGACGGAAGACGGGCAGCCCTTGAGCGATTGGTCGGAGAAGGTGCCCTTCCGCGTGGATGCAAAGGTGACTGTAGCGGCTTTGGGAGACAGCATCACTCAGGGGGGAGGTGCCTTTTCGGTATCTCCCTGCCATACGCTTTACAATTGGGAAACCTATTCTGCCGTGCCCGTGAAGAATCTGGGGCTCAGCGGCGATACCACGCAGCAGATGCTGGAGCGTTTTGACCGGGATGTGCTGCCCTTCCATCCGAAAATTCTCGTCATCATGGGAGGTGTCAACGATTTTCGCGGTGGGACGGATGCATGGGCCACGGTGCAGAACCTGGAGGCCATCGGGGAAAAATGCGAAGAGAATGGCATCATCCCTGTTTTCGCAACGGCTACGCCAATCAGTCCCTATATCATCGCCTTGCGGGGATTCCTTGAAATGCCGCAGGAGGACTGGGTAGACCGGCAGCGGCATATCAATCAGTGGATCATGTCCCAGCGGTATGCCGTGGATGTTTCCAGCATGCTGGCAGATGCCGATGGGAATCTTAAGTCGGGCTATACGACAGATGGACTTCATCCGGACTACATTGCAAAAAAGTACATTGGCGAGACCATTGGTGAATATCTGTTGGAGCAGTTTCCTGATATCGTGAAGTAGACGAGCCCTCCCCTTTTGGGGAGGTTTTTTTCAAGACCAAAAATTTTAGAGGCAAGGCATAGGATATTTGTGGATGCTTGTGGAATAGTATAAATAAATGATAATAAATGATACGAAAAAGATAAGGGGTGTTTTGCGTATGAAACTGTGTTGGAAGGCTCTTGCTGTATCCTGTGCAGCATTCACCGCTTTTGGGCTTGCGGGGTGCGGCTCGGAGAGCGGCTCCTCCGGGAAAAAGGTATTCTTTGCTGCCCATGCGGATGCCGTGGACTATACGGGAATGCTCTATGAGGGCGTGAAGTCGAGGCTTGGCAGCCAGGGGGCAGAGGTGGAATTCCTCAATTCCAATGGTGATGCCAATATGCAGATTGACCAGATCAACGAGGCGATTGCCCAGAAGCCGGCGGCAATCGTTGTCCTTGCCGTGGATGGGGATGCGGTGATTCCTGTGGTGGAGAAGGCCAATGAAGCGGGGATTCCCGTCATTGCGACGAACCGTGACCTCAATGGCGGCAAGATTGCCAAGGTCATGTCCGATGAGCGGCAGGCGGGGAGACTGCAGGGCGAGTACATGGCAAAGCATCTGCCCCAGGGGGCGAAGATTGTCTATCTGATGGGAGAGGGCAGCCAGAGCAGTGCCGTGCAGCGTTGGGAAGGCTTCAAGGAAGCCTGCCTTGACAAGCGCAGCGACATCCAGCTGCTGGCAAAGGCAGACGGCAATTGGAGCGAGGCGGAAGGCCTCAAGTACATGACGCTCTGGCTGCAGGTTTTCCCGAAGATCGATGCCGTGATTGCAGGAAATGACAACATGGCATTGGGAGCGTCCAAGGCACTCAAGGCAGCAGGACGGAATCAGGGCGTGCTGGTTTCCGGTGTGGATGCCATGGATTACGCGGTGGCAGGCGTTGCCTCCGGGGAGATCGCCCAGACGGTCAAACAGGATGCCGACAAGACCGCCGAGGCCATTGCCGGGCTCTTGCAGGCAGCGTTGAGCGGGAAGATTCCGACGGATGATGTGAAGGTTCCCTTCACGGAAATCACCAAGGAAAATGTAGCGCAGTTCAAATAGGAGGGCGGAAGCGATGAACCATTTGAGCGTAAAGATAAAAATACTTTTGCTGGCCGTCATCATGCTGATGATCACCTGTCTGGTGGCTGCTGTTGGCATCTACTCGAATTCCCAGGCGAAGCAGTCCCTGGACGATATGTACAATTACAATCTCATGACGACCCAGTACCTCAACGATGCCAACAACCAATTGAGGGGAATCGTATCGGATGTGTCCTACATCCAGCAGCAGAATTTCACCGTGGAGAACCGCAAGGTGCTGTTGGAGGACATCAACGACAAATTGAAGATTCTTTCGGAGGACGTGGCGAAGGTCAAGGAGATCGACCGAAGCCAGCGGGCACAGGATACGATTGCTTCTCTGGAGAAGAATCTCACAGGGTTCTCGGCGAAGGTCAAGGAAACGGAATCCCTCGGAACCACGCCCCAGGACAGGATCAAGATACTGGAGAACCTTTCCGGGGCAAGCGCCATCGGGGCGGATCTTTCCGTGCTGACACCGGACAATGTGCTGCAGGGGAAGTTGCTCTTTGAGGCGAACAATGAGGCCTATGCCCGTGCCATCCAGGTGTTCATGGGAATCATCCTTTTGGGCATTATCATCGGTGTTGCCGTGGCAACTCTGATTGCCCGGAATATCGCAGATCCTTTGGGCGAGTCTGTGCGGCAGCTCAATGCCGTGGCGGATGGCGATTTGACGCAGAACATCCCGGTGGAGCTTGGGAATCGGCGGGATGAGGTCGGCAGCATGGTCCAGGCCCTCCAGAAGATGCAGGTATCCCTTCGCAGTGTCCTGAAGGAAGTCAGGGAAGAGGCGGACAAGAGCGCCGATATGGCGCTGGAGGTGCAGCATCTGGTCGGGGAACTCAATGACAGTACCCAGGATATGTCTGCCGCCACGGAGGAAATGGCAGCGGGCATGGAGGAAACTGCGGCATCCACGTCCAATTTGCAGCATCTGAGCGATACCATTGGCGAGAAGATCCATGAGAATGCCAGGGGCGCCAAGGAGAGCGAGGATTACACGGATCAGGTGGCAGAGCGCGCGACCCGCCTGCAGACCAGCATGGCCCAGTCCTCGGAGGAGGCGCACAAGGTTTATACCGCTACGAAAACCTCGGTGGAAGAGGCCATCGAGTCGGCGAAAGTGGTGGAACAGATCAATGATTTGACGAAGGATATCACGGAGATTGCCGAGCAGACGAACCTTTTGGCGCTCAATGCGGCCATTGAGGCGGCCCGTGCCGGTGAGCATGGACGCGGTTTCGCCGTGGTGGCGGATGAGGTCAGGAAGCTTGCGGAGCAGTCCCATGATACGGCAGTGAACATCCATGCTCTGACGGAACGGGTGACGAGTTCCGTGCAGAATCTTTCCTCGGGGGCCTTTGGCCTGCTGAATTTCATGGAGGAGAATGTCACCAAGGATTATGAGCTCATCAATGAGACCGCCGTCCAGTACCGGGATGACGCGGACTACCTGAGGGGCTTTGCGCGCAAGAGCAATGCGACTTCCCAGGAACTGGCGGGCTCCATCGAAACCATGAACAATGCCATGGAGGAGATTGCAAAGGCTACTCATGAGGGGGCTGTCGGCAATACCACGGTGGCGGAAAAGGTCACGGTGGTGGCGGAGAAGGCCAACGATATCCTGTCGAAGGTCAACATTTCCCAGCAGGGCGCGGAGAACCTCAAGCAGCAGGTGGCAAAATTCAAGGTTTGATTCCAGTTTGATGGAAATAATTTTGCGAAGAGGTCATGGATTGGCAGGAAATCGCGCTTCTTTAGCGAAATAATCAAGAAAGGAAAAGGTTTTGCATTCTTGAGGAAAGGAGAGGGTTTCGGTGGTTGTTCGTACCATATGTTCCGTGGCGTTTTATTGCCAGCGTTGTGGACAGATCCACATCCAGGATGTGCCTTGTTTTAGTGGTCAGAAAAAATTCGTCCTGCGTTGCGGCAACTGCTCCCACGAGCAGGCGCTTGTCAGTTTTCGCCCGCATAAGGGGCTGGTCATTGAGATTTCCTGCGGCGTTTGCGGGACGAAAAACACCGTGACCTATCCTTTGCGGTTGCTTCGCAAGATGCAGTTCGAGAAGATCTATTGCGGGCAGGACCAGTTTGAGCTCGGATATATCGGGCGCTGGCAGTCCATTGCGGAGTTCCTGGATTTCAACACAGCGGAATACGAGGCATTGCATCCGGGGGACGAGGACAATTTCATGGGCAGGCAGCAGATCCTGCTGGAAGCCGTGAACCGTGTCCATGATATGGTGGAGGATGGCGGGATTTCCTGCCCCTGCGGGAGCAGCGACTTTATGGCAGATGTGGCGGAGGACTCCATCGTATTGGAATGCGCCCATTGCGGGAGCTATGCGGTGGTTCCCGCGGGTTCTGCCGAGGATTTGAGAGAGATCGGCTCGGGATGTTCTCTTGAGTTTCTCCTGCCGGATTCTAATCGTGTGCGGAAACGGTAACGGATAACAAAAATGATGGTCTTAGGGGCTGTCGGTGGGTATTGCCTGCCGAGAGTCCCCTTTTACGGTGTTTGGGAACCTGGATAAGATGGGTTCTGCGGGTATAGGAGTGTAAGGATGAATTCACTTTTTGCGGCAATGCTTCAGGACAGCTCCCTTCGGAAGTTGCAGGAGTATTTTTCGGGAAAATTCCAGACCCTGGTATATGGATTGGGGAACGCTCAAAAACATGCAGCCTTTGCGGCATGCTTTCAGCTTGCGCCCCGCCCGCTGGTCATCCTGGTGCATAACAGGGAGGCTCTGCAGGAATGGGAGGAGGATCTTCGGACACTATTGCCGGAGGTTCCTGTCCTGGAATTGCCGGAGCTGGATTCTTTTCAGGTGCAGGCTGCGGTAAAGAGCGTGGAACGATCCGCGAGGCGCATGGATGTTCTGGGGCATCTCGTGCGGAAGGAGCCAGCGATTGTCCTGGCGCCTGCGGCAGCTGCGGTGCAGAAAGGGCTGTCGAAGAGCGATTTTGAGCGCTTGCGCCTGCAGATTTCCCTGGGAAATGTGCTGCCGAGAGAGGAGCTTCTGAAGCGCTTCGTGCAGCTTGGCTACGCGCATGTGACAGAAGTGGAATGCATAGGACAGTTCAGCGTGCGGGGCAGCATCGTCGATGTGTTCCCCATCAATGCCATGAAGCCTTTCCGCATGGAGTTCTTCGATGATGAGGTGGATACCATCCGGGAATTCGATATCCTCACGAAGCGCTCCCTCCGCAATGTGGGCAGTATTTCCATCCTGCCACTGGCACAGCAGGAGGAGGGAAAGGGCAAGGCGGCCCTGTTCCTTTCCTATCTGGAAGGGGAGGGCACGGTGGTCTTTGATGAGCCCATGCGCATCCGCGAACAGATCAAGAGCATCGTGAAGGAGACACCGGAACTGAAGAAAGTGCTCTTTCGTTGGGAAGACCTTCTGGAAGCCGCGGGGGAGTGCAACGTCATCTATTCGGCCTTGATGCTCCAGCAGGTACATGGGGCGGAACCGGAGCATATCCTCAGCGTGACGATGGTGAACATGATGCCCTTCCGGCGTCAGATGGATATGCTGGAGAATGAGATTTCCCGATGGCTCTCGCAGAAACAGAAGGTGCTTCTGCTCTTGGGGGACCGGCAGAAGGCGGAGGCATTGCGGGAGACCCTGGCCAAAAAGCGCATTCCATCTTCTCTTATTCCCGAGGGGCAGGAGCTTTCCGATAAGCTGGTGAACATCCAGCAGGGCGCCATCCGAAACGGTTTTGAGCTTGCGTCCGCACGGCTGGTGGTGGTAACGGAGCGGGATATCTTCGGCCATGCTAAACGGCGTGTGGAAAAGCATTCTTCCCAGGGGGAGAGGATTTCCCATTTTCGCGATATCAAGCCCGGGGACTATGTGGTCCATGTGAACCACGGCATCGGTAAGTACCTCGGGGTTGAGACACTGGAAGTGGGGGGCATTCACAAGGATTACCTCCATATCAAATACGGCGGGGATGACAAGCTCTTTGTGCCGACGGACCAGGTGCATCTCTTGCAGAAGTACATCGGCTCGGAGGGGGAGACGCCCCGTCTCCATCGCATGGGCGGAACGGAATGGGCCAGGGCGAAGGCACGGGCAAAGGCATCGGTGGAGGATATTGCCCAGCATCTCATCGAGGTCTATGCCAAACGCAAGGAAGCCAAGGGTTTTGCCTTTTCACCGGATGACAGCTTGCAGCATGAGTTTGAGGATGCCTTTCCCTATGAGGAGACGGCAGACCAGAGGAAGGCCATTGAGGAGATCAAGGCGGACATGGAGAAGGAGAAGCCCATGGATCGCCTTCTTTGCGGTGATGTGGGATTCGGCAAGACGGAGGTGGCTGTGCGGGCGGCTTACAAGGCTGCCATGGACGGCAAGCAGGTGGCGGTGCTCGTGCCGACCACGGTTCTGGCGCAGCAGCATTACCAGACTTTTTCCGCAAGATTCATGGATTTCCCGCCGAAAATTGATGTCATCTGCCGTTTCCGCACGGCAAGGGAGCAGAAGGCGACCTTGCAGAAGGTGGAGGAGGGAAAGGTCGATATCCTCATCGGCACCCATGCGATCCTGAACCAGAACCGGGTGCATTTCAAGAACCTGGGGCTCCTCATTGTCGACGAGGAGCAGCGCTTCGGCGTGAAGCAGAAGGAGAAGATCCGAAGCCTCGCGGCGGGGATCGATGTGCTCACACTGTCCGCCACGCCGATCCCGAGGACCCTTCACATGTCCCTGGTGGGCGCGAGGGACATGAGCCTCATTGAGACGCCTCCGGCGGAGCGCTTTCCGGTGCAGACCTATGTCATCGAGAACAATGATGGTATTCTGGCGAATGCCATCAAGCGGGAGATGAAGCGGGGCGGGCAGGTCTATTTCGTCTACAACCGCGTGGATAGCATCGACAGGATGCGGGCGCATCTGGAGGAGATTGTTCCCGATGCACGCATTATGACCGCCCATGGGCAGATGCCGGAGGAGCTTCTGGAACGGGTGATGATGGATTTCTACGAGGGGCGCTATGACATCCTTCTTGCGACGAGCATCGTGGAAAATGGGCTGGACGTGGCCAATGCAAATACCATCATCGTCTACGATGCTGACCATTTCGGGCTGTCCCAGCTCTACCAGATGCGGGGACGGGTGGGGCGTTCCCATCACATGGCCTTTGCCTATTTTGTCTATCGGGCGGACAAGGTGCTCACGGAAACCGCAGAGAAGAGGTTGCAGTCCATGAAAGAATTTGCAGAGCTCGGTGCGGGATTCAAGATTGCCATGCGGGATCTTGAGATCCGGGGCGCGGGCAACCTTCTGGGGGCGCAGCAGCATGGGCATATTGCCAGCGTTGGGTTTGAGATGTACTGCAGGCTGCTGGAGGAGGCCGTGGAGGCGTTGCGGGAGGGCAAGCCTGCCGCACCGGAGGAGCAGGCTGACCCTGTGATTGATTTGCGGACGGATGCCTATATCGATGGGGGCTACATTGCGGATGCCATGCATAAGATCGAACTCTATCAGCGCATTGCCGCGATCCGAAAGAATGAGGAGATACGGGATCTTCTGGATGAGCTCATCGACCGTTTCGGCGAGCCCAGCGCGAACATGATGAATCTTCTGGCGGTGGCCCGCATCAAGAACTATGCGCGGGATATCGGCGTGAAGTCCATTGTGGAGAAGCCCTCCATGCTGGAAATCGTCCTGCAGGACAAGCCGAATTTTGCCGTGAAGGGTATGGTGAAGCTGGAGGACACCTTTGGGCGGAATCTCAGGATGCTGCCCGCCCAACACGCGATGCAGTTCAGGCTCTTGCCGGCATACAAGAAGAGCATCACGGGATTCGTCACGAGGGTGCTCATGATGCTGTCGGGGGACGAGAAGGCATTTCAGCCGAGGAAAAGCAAAAAAGTGCTGGCATGATGTTCTGGGAGGTTATCATATGGCAGGAATCAAGGTCGTGGGCTTGGGCCCGGGGAGATTTGGGCTCATTACGCTGGAAGCATGGGAGGCAATGAAGGGAGCCGGGCATCTGCTTTTGCGGACAGCCGTCCATCCCACGGTGGAGGACATCAAGGCACGGGGGATAAGGGCGGATTCCTATGATGAGTTCTACGAGGATGCCGGGGATTTTGCGTCCTTGTACCAGCGTATTGCAGAAGATCTCATCCATCGGGCTCAGACTGGTGAGGACATCGTCTATGCGGTGCCGGGAAGCCCTTTGGTGGCAGAGCGCACGGTTGTCCTTCTGCGGGAGATGGCGAAGGAGGCAAAGGTTGCGTTGGAAATCCTGCCGGGCATGAGCTTTTTGGATATCATGTATACGCGGCTTTGCATGGACCCCGTGGAGGGCCTTGCCATTGTGGATGCATCGGATCTGGATCGTCTGGTCCATTGCTCGGATTTTCCTCTTTTGGTGACACAGGTTTATGACCGGCACGTTGCCTCGGATGCGAAGATCATGTTGCTGGAGCTGTTGCCGGATGAATATGAGATCATCTATGCCCATAATCTTGCCTTGCCTGATGAGTCCATCCGCAGGATTCCCTTGTTTGAGCTTGACCGGCAGCCGGATCTGGATCACCTGACAAGTCTTTTTATACCAAGATATATAGAATCTGCATAAAAAGTATTCAAAAAGAGGTTTTTTCATCGGGATTTTCGTCTTTTTTTTGTCAAGGCCTTGATTTTTCAATGCTTTTCTGTTACATTTTGGTGGTGGACAGGAACGACGCTGTTTTTAGCGGAGTCGATCCATCGTATCAAAACAAGAAGGAGGCTACGATCTTGAACAAAACTGAATTAGTAGCTAAAGTGGCAGAGAAGGCTGGCTTGACGAAAAAGGATGCAGAGAAGGCAGTGAACGCATTCTTCTCCAGTGTGGAGGATGCTCTTGTCGAGAATGACAAGGTACAGATCATCGGCTTTGGTACCTTTGAGGTGAAGGAGCGCGCTGCTCGCAAGGGCCGCAATCCCCAGACCGGTGTGGAAATCGATATTCCGGCTTCCAAGAATCCGGTATTCAAGGCTGGCAAGGCACTGAAGGATGCTGTCAATAATTGATAATGGAATTGCCTGTGAGGCCGGGTTCGCGGAACCCGGTCTTTTTTGGCGGCAGGAGAGGATAGCTTGTCAGAGGGTATGATGGGAAAACGGGTGCTTGTCACGGGCGGCACTTCCGGCATAGGGTTCGCTGCGGTGAAGATGTTCCTGGCACAGGGAGCCAGGGTTGCGATGGCGGGACGCTCTGCAGAGCGGGGAGAGTGCGCGCTGGCATCTCTTGCGTCCATGGAGAGAGACCGGGCGGAATTTTTTTCGGCGGATGTCGCCTCCGCTGCCGGATGCCGCAGTCTGGTGGAGGCAGCCGCAGAATGGCTGGGGGGCATCGATGTGCTGGTGAACTCAGCGGGCATTTATCTGGAACGCCCCATCGAGGATATGACGGAGGAGCTTTTTGATGAGGTTATGGCGGTGAATGTGAAGGGAACCTATTTCATGTGCCGCTATGCCGTGCCCGAACTCCGGAGACAGGAAGGAGCCTCCATCGTCAATGTGTCCTCGGATGCCGGTGTCCATGGCAATTATGGCTGCACGGCCTATTCTGCATCCAAGGGCGCGGTGACGATGCTCACGCGATCCCTGGCCTTGGAACTCGCCAGTTTCGGTGTGCGGGTGAACTGCATCTGCCCAGGGGATATCCTGACACCCATGACGGAGGAGCAACTGGCGCAGGGAGGAAACCGGGAGGAGATGCTGCGGGAGATGAAGTCAGTATATCCTTTGGGACGCATTGGGACGGCTGAGGAAGCCGCGGCGGTGATTTTCTTTCTTGCCTCTCCTGCCGCTTCTTTTGTGACAGGGGCGGCCTGGGGAGTTGATGGAGGGATTACGGCATGACGAAGAAACGAAAGTTCCTCATTATGACGGCCTCCATCGGTTCAGGGCACATACGGGCAGCGGAGGCGGTGGAACGGGAACTCCGGCGCCAGTTCCCGGGGGATGATATCCAGATTGTGGATTTCATGTCCCGCAAGACATCCATCTTCCATGGGATGCTCAAATCCCTTTATTTGAGGATGCTGGATTTTGTGCCAAATCTGTATGATGTTTTCTATAAGGTATCCGGTGACGGTTCCAGCGGGGTCTTTGCGCAGACCATGTTTGCCGTGGTCATGTGCCATACCATGTGCCGCATCGTGAAGGAGTATGAGCCGGATGTTCTCATCTGTACGCATCCCTTTCCGGAGGGGGCGGCGGCATTGGCAAGGCGCCTGGGACGGCGCGATGAGTTT
Source organism: uncultured Veillonellaceae bacterium (assembly GCA_902801565.1). Taxonomy (GTDB): domain Bacteria; phylum Bacillota; class Negativicutes; order Selenomonadales; family Selenomonadaceae; genus UBA3796. The sequence continues at coordinate 20,549 of CADCIX010000014.1, forward strand.
TTGCTGGCAGCGGTGCTCACGGATTATTCCCTGCATCAGATATGGATTTACCCAAAGGTGGACCTGTATTTCACGGCAACGGAAGAAATGCGGGAGGGGCTTCTTGCGAAAGGTTTTTCCCCGGAGCAGGTTTTTGCATCGGGGATTGCGGTGGCGGAGAATATCCTGGGGGCGCCCTCACGGGAGGAGGCCCGCCGGGGTCTTGGGATGGATGCGGACGCAAAGGCAGTCCTTCTCATGGGGGGCGGTCTTGGACTTGGGGGGATTCAGGAATCCCTGAAGGACATGGAGCGGATAAAGCGCCCCCTTTCCCTTCTGGTGATTGCCGGACGCAATCTGGAGCTTCAGCAGAAGGTGGAGCAGTTTGGCAGGGCCTCCCATCATGAGGTCAAGGTATGGGGATACACGGACAGGGTATACGAACTCATGTCGGCGGCGGATATCCTCATCACGAAGCCGGGGGCTCTCACCATGAGCGAGGCCTTTGTGCTGGGACTTCCCATGCTGCTTCATGAGCCGATTCCGGGGCCGGAGACGAAGAATGCAGTGTATGCATCAGACCATGGGGCAGCAGTATGGGTCCATCATGGAGAGTCCATTGCGGAGGCCGTTGAAAAAATCGTCTTTGATGAGGAGCGACTAGGCTCCATGCGACGACAAGCTCTCTCATGTGCCCGTCCCCATGCGGCTCACGATATTGTGGGGGTGCTTTCCTCCCTTCTTGCCGACAGGAACTCTTGAGCAGAAAATTTCATATATTTTTTTTCGGCCAGAAGGTTTTTGGACGTTTGCATTGAAATATATTATAGAGAAGTGGACGTGTTTACACCAATAGTGGGCTTGGTGATGGGATATGACAGTGACAAAGTTGCAACTCAATGCAAATAAGAAATTTCTTTGCCCAAAGTGCGGGCGGGAGCTCGGCCTGATTGAGGGCGGTGCTGTGGCCGTTGTGGGCGGGAAGGTGGATATGAATGCCGTTCTGCCGAAGCATACCTGCGAGTCTTGCGGCGTATACTATCAGGAACTCTTGAATTCCGGATATTATGACGAGTTTCCGCTGCCCAAGCAAGAAAAGCTGAAGAAGGTCCTGAAGACGGGCGATCTCCAGCCGATGGAGCTCAAGCGGGAAGCAGATGGGAAGTGTACCTGCCCGCGTTGTGGCGAGCGCATGGATTTCGTCGAGGGGCAGCCGGTCAGGATTGTCAATGGCAAGCCGGATATGGAGAATGTGATGGACCACTTCGAATGCCATTATTGCAACTCCGTTTACCGACGCATTGCGACGACGAACTATTTCCAGTGGTCGGAGAAATAATTCGGGAAACCACTTGCAGAAACGCTGAAATCTCTGTATCATATATTGGGATGGATGGTTGGCGTTGCTTGAAGGAAGTGTCTTTATGGAAAAGCAGGAGAAAAAGAAGGGTTTCGATTGGTTCCTGCCCATAATCGTGTTGATTGTCATCTATTTTTCGTCCCTGCTGATCTCCCAGCAGTTTTATCTGAATCAGGTAAGCCGGGATCAGTCGGCAGCTGATTTGCGCCTGCAGGCGGCGCAACAGGAAAATGAGGCGCTGCGTCAGGAGCGGGACAGGCTGGAAGATGCGGACTATGTTGAGCGCATTGCGCGGGAGGACCTTGGACTGACAAGGGCAGGGGAGATACCGTACAGCCCTGTGAAGAAAAATGGAAAATGATTTTTTGATGCCATCAGAATGATGCCATCAGGATAATAGTTGTGTTTTGATGAATCTATCTAAGGGGAGGAAGAATTGTTTTGTCTATTGAAGTAGGCAGTGTGGTAGAAGGCGTTGTCACTGGCATCACGAATTTCGGTGCCTTTGTTGAACTGCCGGAGGGCAAGGTGGGACTTGTCCACATATCTGAGGTTGCTGACGTCTATGTGAAGGATGTCCATGATTTCCTGAAGGAGCGCGACCAGATCAAAGTAAAGGTGTTGAGCGTTGATGAGAGGGGCAAGATAGGTCTTTCCATCAAGCAGCTTCAGGAGAAAAAGGAAGAGGCGGCGCAGCCAGCACAGAATTCCTCTCCTCGTCCGCAATATGGCGCGCGGGATTTTCGCAAGCAGGGTCGCTATGGGGGCGGCAATCTTTCTGCCTCCTTTGAGGACAAGCTTTCGAAGTTTCTCAAGGACAGCGATGAAAGACTGACGGATTTGCGCAGGAAAACGGACTCGAAACGCGGGGGGCGTGGATCGCGCAGGTCGGATTGATATTTGGCACCTGGCAGGGGTGCAGGCATGGGGCGTGCGTGGCGCGCCCCTATTGCTGTACATTTGAGGAGATTGAGGATGGATGCTGCGGGAAGTAGAGCGGTTCTGTCGTGAGCATGGGGTGATCCGTTCGGGAGAGGGCATTGTCGTTGCCTGTTCCGGCGGGGCGGATTCCATGGCATTGGTGCAATGGCTTATGGAGCATCGGCAGCAATGGGAGCTTCGCCTGTGCATCGCCCATTTCGAGCATGGCATCCGTGGGGAGGAATCCTTGCAGGATGCGGCTTTCGTGGAGAAATGGTGCATGGAGCACCATTTGATGTTCCGCAGGGGTTCGGCGAAAATACCGGAGCTTGCCGCAAAGACAGGCGCTTCCCTGGAATTGGCTGCAAGGGAGCAGCGCTATGGGTTCCTTGAGGGGCTTCGGCAGGAGCTTGGATATGATGTCATTGCGACAGCACATCATGCGGATGACCAGGCGGAGACCGTGCTCATGCGCCTTTTGCGGGGGAGCGGTATCGACGGCCTTGCCGCCATGCTGCCACGTACCGGATGCATCGCACGCCCGTTCCTTTCCGTGAGGAAGCGGGAACTGGAAGCGTTCTGTGCGGCGCGTGGGATTGCATCGAGATATGATGCGACAAATGGAATGCCTGACTGCACACGCAACCGTTTGCGGCTGGAACTCATACCAAGGCTTCAAAAGGAGTACAATCCCAATCTTGTGGAATCCTTGTGCCATTTGGCAAGGTTGGCCTCAGAGCAGCGGGAGTACATGGAGGGAGAGGTTTCCGGGATTCTTCCTGCGGCAGTTCGGCGCGGGGGCAAGGAACTTTCCCAGAAGGTATTTTGTGAGCAGCCTCCTGCTCTGCAGCGTACCATGCTAAGACGGTTCTTGCAGGAGGGAGAGGCAGGGTGCAGGGATTTGGGCTTTCAGCATTTTGAAAGTCTGCGCGAATTTCTGTTGCACCGTGGCACAGGGAGCCATATGGAACTGCCGAGGGGATGGAAGGCGGAGCTTTCTTATGGCTGGTTGCGCCTCTGCCGGCAGCAGGAGACAGAGGATGTGCCATTGCCCGAACGGAGGATTACCGTGCCCGGACGCACCTTGCTGCAGGAATACGGCATCTCCATAGAGGCGGCGTTCCTTTCGGAGAAACCCGTGCATACAGGGCCGGAGGAATTTTACTGCGATTACGGGAAATTGCCGGGGGAACTGGTTGTCCGTCCACGCAGGGCAGGCGATGTGATTTCCTTGTCTGCGGGGCGGAAGTCCCTGAAGAAATTGTTTATCGACAGCCATGTTCCACGGGAAGAGCGGAACCGGATACCGGTCCTTGTCTCGTCTGATTTGGTCCTGTGGGTTCCCGGGCTGCGGCGCAGTGTCCTTTGTCCTGTGGATGAGGATACCGGGAAAATACTTTATCTGAGAGTGATGAAAGAAGAGGTGCGAGGCCATGATGAAGGATGATATCGAGAAAGTCGTCTTCACCGAAGAGGAAATCAAGAAGCGGGTAGAGGAGATGGGGGCAGAGATCAGCCGTGACTATGCTGATGTACCGGAGGGACTCTTCTGCGTCGGAATCCTGAAGGGGGCAGCCATTTTCTATACGGATCTCGTTCGGAAGATTTCCCTGCCGGTCCAGTTCGACTTCATGATTGCCTCCAGCTATGGGGATGCCATGGAGTCCAGCGGGACCGTGCAGATCTTGAAGGATCTGGACTATGATATCAAGGGGAAGCATGTTGTCCTCGTCGAGGATATCATCGATTCGGGGACGACCATGCATTATCTTTTGGATTACATCCGTCTCCGCAAGGCCGCCAGTGTGAAGATCTGCGCTTTTCTGAGCAAGCCTTCGCGCCGCAAGGTGGAGGTCCCCATCGACTACTGTGGCTTCGATGTGCCCGATGAGTTTCTTGTGGGCTATGGGCTGGACTATGCGGAGAAGTACAGGAATCTTCCCTATATCGGCGTGCTGAAGAAGGAGGTTTACAGCTGAATTTTGCCGTTGGCAAAATTTGAATCCCCTCCGGGGACTAGCTTTGCGTCGCAACGCGTTATGACAGGATAAACCTGTCGAAACGCCATAAAGAATGTTTTGCCTCTGGCAAAACTTGAACAATAGCGTTATAATAATTGGGAATTGATTCTTGGGGAGATGGCTCCTTGAGAGAGGGAGGTCCCGGTTTGAATAAGTTTTTACGCAATGTTGGGTTTTATCTGCTGATCATCCTGGTGGCGATATCCATCATTGACTATTTTTCGGTAAAGAATACAACGAAGCAGGAAATCGGCTACACCGAGTTCCTGCAGAAGGTGGACAAGGGTGAGGTCGCGAAGGTGACGCTCATCAACAACATGATTCGCGGCACGCTGTCGGATGGGACGGAGTTCACGACGATTACGCCGAACTATCCGAACAACGATCCGGGGCTCTATGACAAGCTCCAGGCAAAGAATCTTGAGATTTCGGCGGAGAATCCGCCGGAGCCGCCCTGGTGGTCCACCATGTTCTCGTCCATCCTGCCCATTCTCCTGCTCATTGGTGTATGGTTCTTCATCATGCAGCAGACGCAGGGTGGCGGCGGCAGGGTGATGTCCTTTGGCCGCAGCAGGGCCCGCATGAGCGGCAGCGACAAGATCAAGGTCACCTTCGAGGACGTTGCCGGTGCGGATGAGGCAAAACAGGAATTGGAAGAGGTCGTGGAATTTCTCAAGCATCCGAAGAAATTCGATCTTCTGGGTGCGCGCATTCCAAAGGGCGTCTTGCTCTTCGGCCCTCCGGGCACAGGCAAGACCCTTCTGGCGAAGGCTGTTGCGGGAGAGGCGGGGGTTCCTTTCTTCTCCATCAGCGGTTCGGATTTCGTTGAGATGTTCGTGGGTGTCGGTGCATCCCGTGTGCGCGATCTTTTCGAGCAGGCGAAGAAAAATGCGCCCTGCATCGTGTTCATCGATGAGATTGATGCTGTGGGACGTCAGCGCGGCGCCGGTGTCGGCGGCGGGCATGACGAGAGGGAGCAGACCCTCAATCAGTTGCTGGTGGAAATGGATGGTTTTGCGGCGAATGAGGGAATCATCATCGTCGCGGCGACGAACCGGCCGGACATTCTTGATCCGGCGCTCCTGCGCCCAGGACGTTTTGACCGCCAGATCGTGGTGGACAAGCCCGATGTGCGCGGACGTCTTGCCATCCTCAAGGTGCATACGAAGGGCAAGCCCGTGGCGAAGGATGCAGATTTGGATATCCTCGCTCGCCGCACCCCCGGCTTTACGGGAGCCGACCTGTCGAATCTCGTGAATGAGGCAGCACTTCTCTCGGCGCGGCGCGACAAGAAGGAAATTGCCATGGCGGAGCTGGAGGAATCCATCGAACGCGTCATGGCAGGTCCTGAACGGAAATCCCACGTCATGAGCGATGATGAAAAGAAGCTCACGGCATATCATGAGGGCGGTCATACCCTTGTTGGAATGATGCTCAAGCATGCCGATCCCGTCCACAAGGTCACGATCATTCCGCGGGGCAGGGCGGGAGGATATACTCTCATGCTGCCCAAGGAAGACCGCTCCTATGCCACGCGTTCGGAGCTCATGGACCGGCTGAAGGTTGCCATGGGCGGCAGGGTAGCAGAGGAAGTGGTGTTGCAGGAAATCAGCACAGGGGCCTCCCAGGACATCCAGCAGGCCTCGCGGATTGTCCGCAGCATGGTCATGCAGTATGGCATGAGCGACGTTCTCGGCCCCATTGCCTACGGCGAGGGGCAGGATCATCAGGTGTTCCTGGGCAGGGATTTCAACCACCAGCGCAATTATTCCGAGGAAGTTGCCTGTGAGATCGACAAGGAAGTTCGCAGGTACATGGAAGAAGCCTATGAGGAGTGCCGCAAGATCATCACGGAGAACCGCGACAAGCTGGAACTCATCGCTCAGGCCCTCATTGAGCGTGAGACCTTGAGCGCGAAGGAACTGGAGGAACTTCTCACCACAGGCAGGATTGCTGCACCTGTCATCAGGAAGGACGATGATGTGCCGCCTCCCAAGGGGGATGACGGGAAACCGGCGCTTCCACATCAGGAAGAAGGCCCGAAGGACGGGAGTCCGGCCTATATTGGCCCGACTCTTTCGGAGCCTGTGAAGGTCGATGCCGAAGCTGTTCCCGTGGAGGAAAAAGAAAAGATTCCCGCAGGGGAATCCGAGCCGAAATTCAATGTGACACATTATGATAAATGATGTACGGGGCTGCCGATAGGGCAGCCCCGTTTTGTACGGAAATGTATAGGAGTATGTCTTTTTACAGGGTAACTTTTTCGAAATCGGAGGCGGGATGTTTGCAGATGGGGCAGATGAAGTCTGCCGGGAGTTCCTCTCCCTCGTATTCATAGCCGCAGATCTTGCAGCGCCAGACGGTTTTTCCGGAGGGTGCCTTGGGGGCCTGCGGTTTTGGCTTGATATGCTGCTGGTAGTAGGTATAGGTGGCGGAGGGAATCTCGTTCAGGGCTTCCACGTCCACGACCTTTGCGAGGAAGATGGTATGGGTACCCACATCGATTTTCTGGGTGACATCTGCGGAGAGGAAGGAATTTGTTCCCTGGGTGATGGCCAGGGTCCCGTTCGCTGTCCTCTGCACCGCATCGAAGCCTGCAAACTTGTCCACGGTCTTCCCGCTCTGGAACCCGAAACGCTTGAAGAGGTCAAAATCTGCCTTCTCGCTGAGGATGGAAGCGGTGAAATGTCCTGTTGCGGCAATCATGTCGTGGGTATAGTTCATTTTGTTGACGGCGATCGTGACCTGGAGCGGGTCCGATGTCACCTGTGTCACCGTGTTGATGATGCACCCGTTGTCCTTGCCATCCTGATTTGCCGTCAGTACGAACAGGCCGTAGGAAATGTTGAACATTGCTTTTGTGTCCATGAGAAAAACTCCTTTCGATTCACTGTTTGTCATAGATATAGGTCATTCTTGTCTCACCCGTCGTCATATTGACCAGATCGACGGGGTGGAGGGTCAGTTTTCCGTCGATGATGCTGATGAAATCTGTTTGGAGCTGGTAATGCCCGATGTCGATCCTTGCATCGTAGAAGCGGAGATCGCGGTAGGCATTGCTGAAACGTCCGCTGATCTTGTCGAAGGGTATCCATTCATACCTCCCGGGACCGGAGGTGAAACTGCCGTAGCATTTCAGGTCGCGGGATTGTTCATTGGAGACAAGGTAGATTTCCATATCCACGGGACAGCTCAATCCTGCACCACGAAATGCCTTGCTCGCCCGCAGATCCTTTCCAAACCCGTGAATGTGGTAATATCGTGTGTCGATATTGTAGTCGCCTTCTGCATTCAAAGTTCCGCCATATACTTTGGCGGAGACATCGTGGAAGTCGAGCTGGGCATCCTCATAGTGGACGTCGCCTCGTACATTCTCGAATTCCATTCCGGGAAGGCGCAGCCGGTCCATGGAGAGGGTTCCGTTTGCCACGGGATGGGAGATGGGACCTGTGAAATAGGTTTGCAGAGTGACGGCATCCTCGATGTTCAGGCCGAAACCGAGAGAAGCGGGCTGGACATCCTGCAGGAGAACGGTCAGGTCGCATTCCGGCACAGGCTCACAGGTGAGGTCAATGTCACCGTGGATGGTCATGCCGTTGCCGATCATGGTTCCACCAAATCGTCCGGTATAGGCTTTCAGTGACACCGATTTGTCACTGTTGATGTCCGTGTTGAAATAGACGCCGCTCAGGTAATATTGGCGCTCCTTGTAGAAGATTTCCATCAGGCAGTTTTCCAGATGAAATTTCAGACGGAATCTGTGTCCCTTGTGGTTGAAATTCTGCCACTGGTTTTCCATTTTTTGCTGATTTCGCATGCGGCGCCGTTCGCCGATAGCCCTTCGTTCCTCCTCACTCTTGCCGGCAAGACTGACCTTGTCTTCCCAATTCGGCTCGGTGTCGTCAATTTTCTTCAGGTCGGGGGAATGGCGCACGAAATCCACGTTCATATGGTCGTCGAAATGGATGGAAACCAGGGCGTTCTTGAGGGTGAGTTCCTGCAGTGTTGTGGATTTGAGATTCCAGGTGATAATATCCCAGGGGCGGACATGAAAGCTTCCTTCCGGAATGTGAAGGATGGTTCCGCCGTGATCGTCTATCCATTTCAGGTCTTCAAACTCTACATCGCCGAGGATATTGGCCTCAATGCGTTCAACAGTAATTGTGCCGCGCAATATATCCTGCCGTTCCATGGCGTAGTTGAAGACCATGGCGGCGCTTTTGGCAAGGATGAAACTCCAGAGAAACAGGAGGATGAGGATAGAAGGTATACCGTACTTGAGAAATTTGTATAGGGTTTTCAGCATAGAGAACAGCCCTTTTCCGTTCCGTGTGTTTTGTGTTTTTGCAAAAGTCTTAGAAAATCTTGAAGGATTTTGCTTTTGCTGTATCGAATCAATCTATAAGGATATATTCTACAAATCGTAAGATAATTCCTGCAAGGAGACGGGAGTTTATACAAGAGAACTTTGAAGGACAAAGGATGTGAGATTATGAACAAACAGGAGGTTAGCTGGTTCAGCCCGAGTTTGCATAAAGATATGCGGATTCGTGTGTATGGCAGCGGCGAGGTGCCGTTTCTGGTTTTTCCGACCCAGGCAGCAATGAGTGATAATTTTGAAAATTTTGGGATGATAGATGCTTTGGTGGGGGACATTGACAGCGGACGTATCCAGTTGTTCTGCGTGGACAGCGTGGACGAGGAGAGTTGGCTCAATCTTTGGGGAGACTTGTATGGGCGGGCGCAGAGGCAGGAGGAATACTACGAGTACATCATTGAGGAAGTGCTTCCCTTTGTTCGGAAAAACAATGGCACAGGGATGCTGCCGATTGCGACGGGCTGTGACTTGGGGGCACTCCATGCTGCGATTGTCTTCCTGCGCCGCCCGGAACTTTTCGGCGGGCTTCTGGCCCTGTCCGGTACCTATGATGCGAAGTTCTACTTTGGCGGATGGTCCAATGGCACCCTCTATGACAATTCTCCCGTGGATTCCCTGGCGAACATCTCTCCGGATCATGAATACATCGATATCTACAATGAGAAACGCATTGTGCTTTGCGTGGGGCAGGGGCGATGGGAGGATGAAGCGCGTCGTACCACAGCCATCATGCGGGATATCTTTGATGCGAAGGGAATCCATGGCTGGGTGGATTTCTGGGGCTATGATGTGGACCATGACTGGTACTGGTGGAAGAAGCAGATGGTCTACTTCCTTCCCTATGTGCTGGGAGAGGCCTGAGAGATATCTTTCAGGGGAATGGGGAGGAGAACTTCCTCCCGTGGCTCGTACCGGCAGCGGGCAGCCGTGAGGTCGGTGATTTCAGTGAGGATGCTCTCGGCCTGTTCCGGTGGGAGCATCAGGGGTATGGTGACTTTTTCCGCATAGGAGGTATCTCCCATGCGGATTTTTTTCTGGCGCAGGAAATTGTCGATGGTATTGAACAGGGTATAATCGCAGGTGAGGTTCACCTGTCGGAAGGGCATCATGGCGATGATGTCTGCCGCATCGAGTCCCAGTCCTGCCGCATGCCCATAGGCGCGGATGAGTCCCCCGGCGCCGAGCTTGATGCCGCCGAAATACCGGGTGACGACGACGACAACATCCGTGAGGCCGCGTTTCTTGATGGCTTCAAGGATGGGATTGCCGGCAGTGCCGCCTGGTTCGCCGTCGTCGTTGGATTTCTGCTTGTCCCCCTGCTCTCCCAGTACCCAGGCAGAGCAATTATGGCGTGCATCGAAATAGCTTTTTTTCTGCCGGAGGATGAATTCCCGGGCCTCCTCCTCGCTTTCCGCATGGCTCGCATGGGTGATGAAGCGGGAACGCTGGATTTCGTACTGGGCAGAGCTTTCTCCTTGTATGGTCAGGTATTTGTTCATATCATTGATCTTCTTCCGGAATGGTCAGGTAGTTTCGGATGGCGGAAATCTCACTGGCAGTGAAGAGTCCTGTGGGGGATTCCCGTATCATGATGTCCTGCAGGGAGCGGCTTTGTTCCTTTTGATCATCGCTCCGAAGATGGACGGGGTCGCAGGCGGCGCGTGAGAGGGCAATGGTGCGGTATTGGGCCTCTGCATATGCACGGGTCTTCTGCATGACCTCGATGAGAAGGTCATAGCAGGTATCGTTGAGGGACAGCGGTGGGTTCTTCTGCGCGAGACGGTCCCGAAGCTGGCGGGACTCGTCCTCCAGTTGCTTGAGGCGTACATAGGCAGTCTGGATGCTGATGGCATCTTCCTTGAAGGCCTCCAGAATGGAGTGGTAGAGCTGCCAGTTGTGGTCCAGCTGGTCGATGTCCTTCTGGTAGTCGGCGTACCAGATCATGAAGGTGTGCTGCTGCTGCTGCATCTCGTATTTTTCCTCTGCGCTCATCACCGGCGGCTCCGGGTGTGAGGAATGGACAAAGACGTAGGCAAGGAAGCCCGTAAAGGCCAGTGTGAAGCAAAAGTACCAGAAAATCCTGCGGTTGGGCAGATGCCGGTAGAGGAGCACCAGCAGGATGATTGTGGCAATGGCAAGGATTGCCGTGATGTAAGGGAGCATGATACCGTCTCCTTGAAAATGATGGTTTCTATTATAACGCAATTGTTCAAGTTTTGCCAAGGGCAAAAAGAAAGACGGGCACGCCTCGAAAGCGTACCCGTCTCCGGTTTATGATGAAAAGATGTTACAAGCAAAGACCAAGCGCGAAAAGCCCTATCATCGCTGTGAATGTCCCGATTCTGAGCTCCTGGATGCTCATGCAGTTCGCATCGGAAATCTCCGGGTTCGGACGGGAGACATGCTCGATGAAGCTGTAAGGCTGCATGTCGAGCGCCATTGCATGATGCAGGTATCCCATACGGTTCGTTGTTTTTCTGAGTGAAGTTTCCATCATCACAGTCCCCTTTCAAAAATCCTGTCATTCGGACAAGATCATGTCCGAATGTTTTTCTTTTTTTGTTTCTCTATGCTTGTAGTATAATAGAACAGGGGGAAATCTTCTACTACAGGAACGACAAAAAATGTTCTATATACGACAGAATGGGGGAGAGACATGATCCAAAGAATGACGGCCATGCGCATCACGGCGGACAAGGAGAAGGAGCAGCTGCATGAGAGCCCGCTCTTTCCATGCAGTGCCTATTTCACAGACTGGAAACGAGGCGGCATCGAAGGATGCCCGTGGCACTGGCATAAGGAGCTGGAACTCATGTATGTGTCCCATGGAGGCGCTGTGGCGGAATATGGGACGCAGCGTGCGCATCTGGGAGAGGGGGACGGCTTCTTTTGCAATACCAGGGTGCTGCATCGCTTTCGGATAGAAGGCAGCGAGGATTGTCGCCTCTGTTATCTTGTGTTTGACACGAGGATGATTACCGGCGGGACGGGAACTGTTTACTACCAAAAATATGTGCAGCCCCTCGTTTCTGACCACGGGTTTCCGGGGCAGTTCCTTTACAGCTCTGACGGGAGGGACAGGGGAGTCCTTGAGCGGATCCGTGCGGCGTATTCTGCGGCACAGGAGGAGGACGTTGGATTTGAGTATGATGTCCGGTATCATATGGAAAAGGCCTTGCTCCTGCTCGCCTGTGAGCATCAGACGGCATTTCGCAGTCCCCGTCAGGCAACGCCGCAGATGGAGCGCATCAAGGCAATGCTGGATTATATCCATGCCCATTTTTCCGAGACCATTATCGTTTCGGAGATGGCATCCCATGCGGGAATCAGTGACAGGGAGGCGCAGCGCTGTTTCCGGGCGGTCTTTCAGATGTCCCCGATGCGCTACATCCAGAACTATCGGCTGCAGGTGGCGGAGGAAATGCTGCTGGATACCTCGGAGCCCATCCTTTCCATCGGGCTTGCCTGTGGCTTCTCCAATCCCAGCCATTTCAGCAAGGCGTTCCGCACATATCGGGGATGCACGCCGCACGTTTTCCGGCGGAGGAACGTCGGGTCGAAGGAATGAGTGCAGGACAGGAAAAGGGTGGAAAGGAGTGTCGCGAAAGCCATGGAATACACGCATCATTATGCATCACCGCTTGGCGGGATTACGATGGCCAGTGATGGGGAATCCTTGATTGGGCTGTGGTTTGATGGGCAGAAATGCTTTTTGGCCGGACTTTCGGAGGCATATGAGGAAAAAAGCCTCATTATATTCAATGACACGGTTCGGTGGCTGGACCTCTATTTCAGCGGAAGGGTGCCGGATTTTGCGCCAAGGCTTTCCCTGAGGGGATCGGCATTCCGCAAAGCAGTCTGGGATATTCTGCGCAAGATTCCCTATGGAGAGAGGATGACCTATGGGGAAATCGCTGCAAGGCTTTCGGAAAAAAGAGGTTCCCCCACGTCTGCCCGTGCGGTGGGCGGTGCAGTGGGACACAATCCCATCTCGCTGATCATCCCGTGCCACAGGGTGGTGGGGAGCGATGGGAGCCTCAAGGGATACGCGGGGGGCATGCAGAGGAAGAAGTATCTGCTGGCATTAGAATATTTTGCCCTTGGCAAAATCTGAACCCCCTCCGGGGGCTAGCTTCGCGTCGCAATATGTTATGATTGGTAGATTTTGCCCTTGGCAAAATCTGAACAATACGTTATAATCAGTACGTTGTTGTTATGTTATATGGAAAGAGGAGGATTTATTTTGGAAAAAAGAAGTGTTGGTCTGGCAATTGTATTGAGTTTTGTTACATGTGGTATCTATTGCCTGTATTGGCAGTATGTCATGACGAATGAGGTGCATGCATTGGTAGGTCGCGAAACCACGGCAACTGGTGGCATGGCTATCTTGTACACCATTCTTTCTTGCGGCATCTATGCTTTTTATTGGATGTATAAGATGGGCGAGAGTGTTTCGGAAATCCAGGAACAGCGCGGCCTTCGCGTGGAGAACAATGCCGGTTTGATGTACGTGGTGCTGACGGCTGTTGGTCTGGCCATTGTTTCCTATGCATTGATCCAGAACAGCATCAACAATGCGATCGATCACGATAACGGCCAGTTTGCGTAAGAACATCCTCTATGGGATGGCCCTGAAGCACGACAGACATAGGAAGACAGGGAAAGGTAGTTTTCGGGTTTGGCTGGCCATAGGCATCTTGTATTTTTTCTGGGTGAAAGCTACAGGGGATGCCTTGCCTTGCCCGTTGCATTCGCTGACAGGATACTATTGCCCGAGCTGCGGAATCACCACCATGATGCTTTGCCTTTCGGTTGGGGATTTCCGTCAGGCCTTTAGTGCCAATCCTGCCATACTCATATTATCTCCTGTTATTATATGGTTGATTGTGTGTGAGGAATTCTCATTTTTTCATCGTGAGGATTGGCAAAGAAGAGTCAATGGGTATCTCTTGGGCTTTGTGGTTGTTGCATTATTGATTTATGGCATTTGCAGGAATATTTTCTGAAAAAAAGATCCACCGCTTGCGGGCGGTGGATTTTTTGCGCTCAAAGTTCCTGCATTTGGAGGCGGATGGGTTCCGTTTGGGTGCTTTTCGGCATCGTTTCCTCTGGGGCAGGCTTTGCATCCGGGACATCTTTGGGAAGTGTGTCCATCTTCTGTTGCTTTTCAGCTTCCGGTTCCTGATTCGTGGCCCGGAAGCATTCTGCCAGGAAGAAGTGGGGCTCTTTGCTCTGAGGTTCCAGTGCGGCGGCTGCCTGGAATGCGGCAATCGCCTTGTCGTAGTTCCCCAGATGGGCATTGGAGATGCCCAGGGCAAGCTGTGCCAGATATTCCTCCGGTTCCTGTGCGGCTGCATTTTGAGCACATTCCAGTGCTTTGTTGTAATAGCCCATTTCTGCATAGGCAAGACTGAGCAGGCTCATGAGCTTTTCGGAAACAGGATGCCGCTGCTCGACCTGGCGCAGATTTTCCAGTGCCATGGGAATATTATGTGAGGCATAGGCATCTCTTCCCTGTTGGATCCATGTCAACAGGGAGAGGTTATGTTCTTCCTCTGCGGCCATCCGTTCAATTTCTCGGATGACTGGGGAATGAGATTGCTCCCGCTCTGCCAGGGCGCTTTCCGTCTGCTGTACTGTTTTCTCCAGCTCCTGCAGGAGGAGTGTGTCTTCCCGGTCACACCAAGGATTCTGCTCCTTTTTGTCTGTCGGAAGGCTGCTCTCCGTGCCCGTCGCAGTGGAGGAATCTCCTTGTATGGAGGTCTGGGGGAGACTCTCGGCATCGAAAGGAGAAGCGGCTTCCGTCTGCAGTCCCGTTTCCGGGATTGCAGCAAAATTCCTTGCCGGGCCAGCTGCACCCGAGATGAACGCAATTGCCGCACCAAGGCTGAGTACGGTCATGACTTTGATGATTGGCATACGCATGCTCTCATCCTCCTTTGGAGTCCCGGCGACTATCGAACGAAAATCACATTGAGTTTGTCAAGAAAATGGCTCTGCTCATTTTCAAGCAGGACACGATTGGCATCGGCTACTGTGAGGACAGGATTGATGTTGTTGTCCGAAAGGGAAACGCATTTCACCACCAGGGGCTTGCTTCCTGCCCTGGCAACGCCGGAGACATCAAGATCGCGCCAATATGCTGTCATGCCCCGGGTGGATACCAGATCGTAATCGAGATTGTTCACGCCGTAGATGGCCTCGCCCTTCTCATTCTTGATGACAGGACTCATGGCAGGACACAGGCCGAATCCTGTGCAGTCAACTACCAGGCTGGTATAATCTCCCATGATGGGCTCACTCTGTCTGCTGCTTTTTCCCCGTGACGTTTCCTTGGAATACTGTGGCTGCTGCACTGCAGCATAAGAGGGAATCCGGGGTATCTGGTCATTGGAGAAGTTTGTGGCGGCATAGGATATCCTGCTTCTATTTCCCGTATAGTCCGGCATGTTTGTGTCAATCCTGATATCCATGTGAACGGAGGAGGTATAGGCGGGGAACGTCTCGTCCTCGTCTTCCTCCGGTGAAGGCGCAGGGAAGGGCTGGCGCATTGCCGGCCTTTGAAGCACGGCTGCTGCCAGGGAATTGGAACTGCCGAACATGGGCACCTCCATCCTTACCGCATAGGAACCGTCCGGAAGGATCTGCTCGTCCAGGACGCGGGCTCCCTTGATGCAGGCAGAAACCTTTGTGCGGACGATATCGGAAAGGATCATCATGTTTTCCACGGTGCTCTCGGCATCTACCTGCACACCGTTAATCTGCTCCGCCATTTGCCGATAGCCATCCACCACAGCGGCACGCCTTGCCAGCATTCTCGCCTGGGCTGCATTGACTGCGGTGGGTGGCGCAATGCCCATGCCTGTGACGATGACCTTCTGGTTTTCCCAATCAACGCCGTCTGAGGCAAAGGCCGATGCCATGGTCATTGCGAGCAACACCCATGACATCATCATAGAAAAGATACACTTTTTCATCTCTCGATCATCCTTCCTTTCCCTGCAAGCTTTTCGGCGGCACTGGCCGCCGTGATTTTCTTTTGTGTTTGTGTGCGGGCCTTGGAACGGAAGCCCATCGGAGCTGCCGCATAGAATGCGGCAGCTCCTTTTTGGGACTGACTTGATTAACGGATTGACTTGATTAACGGATTGACTTGATTAGCGAATGAACACGACGTTGGTCTTCTCGAGGAATCCGGTGGCCCTGTTCTCAATCAGGATGCGGTTGGCATCTGCCACGGAGACCACAGGATAGCAGTTGTGGCTCTGCAGGGATACGGCCTTGACCACCAGCGGATTGCTGCCGGCACGGGAAGTGCCGTTTGCGATGTCCTTCGTGTAGCTGGCCATGCCATGGGCAATCACGAAATCGGAATCCAGGTTCTTGTGACCGTAGATGCTCTCGCCGTTCTCGTTCTTGACAACCGGGCTCATGATCGGATTGAGGCCGAGGCCGCGGCAATCCACGATAAGGCCCGTATAGCCGCCGATGGCATCATTGTTCGCTGCTGCTGTTGCAGTGGCGGATGCCGTCACGTCGATGCGTACACTGATGGAGGCGGAGGAATCATAGGACGGAACAGAAGGCGCAACGGACTGCACCGGCTCCGGGAATACTTCCTTCACTTCGTTTTGCGGCATGACTGCCGATGCCAGGGAATCGGAGACACCGAACATGGCGATCTTCATGGTGACTTCATAACCGCCGTCAGGAGTAGCGCGCTCGCTGATGACCTGGGCACCCTGTACCAGGGCATTGACCTTGGTGCGGGTGACATCGCTGGTCACCATGAAGTTCTCGACGGTGGTCTCGGAATCCACATTGACGCCCTTGACAACCTCTGCCAGCTGGCGATAGCCATCCACCATGGCGGCGCGGCGTGCCATCATGCGGGCCTGTGCCTGGTTCCGTGCATTGGCCGGAGGGGCACCCATACCAGTGACGGTGATGGTGGAATCCTGCCAGTTAAGGCTGTCCGATGGCATGGCCAGAACGCTTGCCATGGAGAAGACCATGACTGTCAGCATGGAAAACAACGCGGAAAAAAGTTTGAACTGCTTTTTCATCTGTCTCACTCCCTCTTTCATAAACATGATTACATAAAATGACCGGGCTCCCGTTCCAAAGTTCGCACATTTTTGCTCTATGGCATTCCCCCTCATCCTCCATAAAAACTTCCTGCTTATATATTACCAAAAAAATTGAAAAAGGTATATACTCAAAAGTAATTTGTCATTGACAAATTTGTCAATTTTGTGACAAATCTATTGCGAAACGCGTAAATCATGGTACAATAATAATGGAAATAAATTAGGATTGTTTGGGTGTATTGAAAATTTTTGATGGGAGGAATTGTAATGAAAAAGTTTTTGCAAGTCTTGCTCACCGCACTGATGGTCATGACCTTCAGTATAGCCTCGGCAGCGCAGATCGGCAATGATGGGTTCGTCGAGGTCGAAGGGGTCGTGTATCCGGAACCGGGGGAATCCCTCAATGACATGCGGCGGGTAGCGATAGCGGAGGCATATCGCGCCTTGGCGGAGGAAGTGGACAATCTGCATGTCACATCCGATACGACCATTGTGAAATCCCGCCGCGTCAATGACCAGATCAACATCTCCGTGGATGCGATCCTGAGCGGGGTGAAAATTGCCAAGGTCTATCGGGAAAGTGACGGCTCCTTCCATGCCATTGCCCGCCTGGGCGTGTACGGCGGCTCCAGTTCCTTGGCCGGGGTGGTTTTGCCCACGGATGTCGTGCATGAGGATTTCCCCTCCCCGAAGATGACGGCCATGGAAAGCATTTCTTCCAGCCAGAATTACACGGGCCTGATTGTGGATTGCCGTGGCAAGAACCTCGACACGGCCATTGCCCCGGTCATCGAGTCCGCAGGTGGGGACCGTGTCTATGCCTATGAGCAGATCTCCCGCCAGACGGCCATCAGCTTCGGTATGGTGGACTATTCGAAGGACATGAATAGCGGCGTATCCCGTGCAGGCAACACTCCCCTCGTCGTCAAGGCCGTCCGCGTATCCGGCAGCTGTGACCCTGTCATCAGCCAGGAGGATGCGGACAAGGTTCTCGTGGCTAATCAGGCCAACCATTTCCTTGACAACTGTAGTGTCGTGATTGTTTATTGATGGAAAGGGCACAGGGGGTGAAATCCATGAAAAAATTTGGTGTTCTCGCAGCTTCCCTGGGACTGGCGCTGGCCCTGGCACAGCCCGTCCCCGCCTCGGCCGCCATCCAGACCATTGAGGCCTCCGGCGTCTATGTGATGGATTCCAGGCTGGGCGAAACGACAGAGGCCGCCACGGCCCGCGCACGGGAGGATGCCAAGCGTGCAGCGGCGGAAAAGGCCGGTGTCTATGTGGAATCCTATTCCAAGATGGTGAATATGGTGCTGGAGGAGGATGAGGTCCGCACCATTGCGGCCCAGGTACTCAAGATCCAGGGAGAGAAATCCAAGGTGGCCGTGCTGGAGGACAGTCTGCTCCAGTTCACCGTGACCATCACCGCACTGGTGGATGACAACGGCCCGGCCATGCAGGAGGCCATGAGCGCCGACCGGGGTACACTGGCCGAGAGTACGCGCCGCAACAATGAGCTGCAGAAAGCCTATGACGAGCTGAAACAGCAGATGGAGGACCTGAAGCGGCAATATGCCTCCGCCAGTGACGCACAGCGGCAGGAAATCAAGGCAGAGGCTGCCAGGAATACGGAACGCCTGGGTGCTGTGGAAGAACTGGAAAAGGCCAATGCCTGCTATCTGCGCCGCAACTATGGACAGGCCCTTACCTCCTATAGCAATGCCATCCGGATGGATTCGAGGCTTTATGAGGCCTATAACGGCCGGGGGCTGACCTATTATTATATGCGGCGGCTGAACGAGGCTGTGAACGATTTCAGCCAGGCCATTGCATTGAAGAGCGATTTTGCCAATGCCTACAATAACCGTGGGATGGCCTACGGTGCTGCCGGGCAGTACCAGAACGCAGCGCAGGATCTTCAGACAGCGGCGCGGCTCATGCCGAACAGCGCGGAAATCCACAGCAATCTTGGCAGCGTCTATCTGTCCCTGCAGAATTACGATGCCGCCATCGGGGAGTGCAGCAAGGCGATCCAGTTGAACCCGGACTATACCGAGGCATACTTTAACAGGTCTTTGGCTTATGGACATCAGGGCCGCTATGTGGATGCCCTGCCCGATGCCAAGCGTGCCCAGGATCTGAGCCCCGGGGACAAGTCCATCCAGGATTGGTACCAGCGGGTACGGAGCAAGGTAGGGGGCTGATGTCATGAGATACGGAAAGAGCCTCAGGAATGCCCTGGCCGCATTCCTTGTCCTTGGAGGACTGGCGATGACCTCGCCGGCAGAGGCGGAAGTCCTGTCACTGGAGGGCATCGGCGAGTACTACATGGAGGATGATTCCATGTCCCTGAGCAAGGCCAAGGACGAGGCGAAACTGCTGGCGGAGATCGATGCAGTGGAGCAGGCCAGGGTCAATGTGGAAAGCGATACCACCGTCCAGAATTCCAAGCTGACGAAGAATGAGATCACCACCATTGCGGCGGCGATTCTCATGGTGCAGAAGGTGGATTACACCATCTCGTCGGATTTTGATGATGTCATGGTGGTGAAGGCTGTCATCAAGGCAGATATCGATACGGATGAGATTCCGGCCCTGGTGGAGCGGGAACTGAAACGCAGACAGGCCGAACAGGAATAAACGGTTTTGCAAAAAGGGGGCGAATGACATGCAGAGGTGCTTAAAAGGAATCCTGATGATGTTCGTATTTGCCATCGTCCTGGCTTTTTCGGGCAGCTGCTATGCGGCAGTAACCTTTCAGGCCGATGGTGGGAAGGACTTTGTATTGGATTTTAACCAAAAGAACAGTTATGGGCGGTATATCCTGCTGGAAGCAAACGGCAGTACGGTATTTACCTTCGACTATGATGACAGCACTCAGGAATTTACCATGTACAATGACAATGGCTCCATCTATGCCATAAGAAAAATGCTCAGTTGGGACAGGATGTTCCATAGGCCCAAACCAGGTGCAGACGGCTTTGTGTTTGTAAGAAGGGGCGATGGCGACTATTACAGGGAAAACTATAGCAGCCCCAGCACCTATGAGCATACGCCCAAAGCCTTTAACACGTTTTTGGCAAACAAGAGCTTGTTTATGGGCGGCCAATCGAGTCCAGAGCCAGAGACAAAACAAGGTAGTGTGACATATAAGGCCAAAAATGGAACATATATTTTGACTTACAACAACACAGATAATTATGGTCAGTATGTTGTGTTTGTCAACGGTGACGTGGTAGACATTACCTTTGATTTCGATCCTGTTTCCAAGGAGTTCACCGTGTACAGAGTTATAAACCTAAACGATGGGGATGGCTCGGTCTGGGGCATAATAAAAATGTTAAGCCCGGGAAAAATGCTCTTTAAAAAGACTCGCGATGCGGAAGGCTATATTTTCAACAAGCACAGCTTCTACCGCGATTACATCCGCGAAGATGGCAAAACCCTTATCGACGAGAGCACCGGTGCAGCCTTCAACATTATTTTGGAGAGAAATGGCAACCTTGGCTGAGTCCGGGATGATAAGCCAACCGTCTCAAATCACTGAAAAAGAGGCGAACAGTTCTTAAGGAACTGTTCCAAGCATGATCGGTGCTGCCGAAACAGGCAGCACCGAAAATTTTCTATGGCATATCATATTCTTCAATCAGGCACTCATGCTTCCTTGTCTCCTTGTCGTAGCAGATGCCCACGGCGAGAAGTTTTCCTGCGTAATTTTCCAGTGCATTCCCATAGCGGCGATCCCTGATTTGCTGGATCGCTGCTTTTGCGTTTTTGTCCCATTTGAGCTCCATCACCAGGGCGGGGAGTTCTGCATGGAGAGGACGGGGAAGGAATACCAAATCGGCATATCCCTTTCCCGTTGGCAATTCGCGGAATATCTTGTACTTCTGTCTTGCGCTGTAAAAGGCCAGGGAGAGAGTATAGGAAAGGGCATTCTCGTCATTGTACTGGATATGGCTGGTTTCCATATGGGCTTCCTCGATGCCCTTTGCCACGGACTCCTCATCTTTTGCCAGAACAGCCTGGAGCAGCTTCTCCGATTGCTTGAGGGTGCGGGCCACGATATCCCAATCCGTGGTGGTGATGGCATTGTAGTATTCCCTGGCGATTTCCTGATTGGGGATGAAGACTTCCTCCGTGGAACTGTCATAGCCCAGGTAGCCCAGATGGACCAGCAGGGTCAGAACGTCATCCGCCGAATGGAAGCTGGTCATGTCATTGCTGAAGGTCTTTGTATTGACCATCTGCCGTTCCCCGGCCAGAAGCTTTAGGATGGAGTCCCGAAGCCCGTCAAAGTTCATGGTGATATAGATCTTGAGGGCTTCATAGGTCTCTGTCTGGTTCCAATAGGTATCGAATCTGCCGGAGGAGATGGCTCTCACCACGGAATGGGGGTTGTAGACCTCGCCCACGTCCTGGAAGGAATAGCCGTCATACCACCGCTGGCATTCCTCGAAGCTGCGGCCATATTTCTCGCAGAGAGATTTGACCTCCTCGCTTGTGAAGCCCACATGAGGAGCAAGTTCTGACGGGTCTTCCATGGAAAACTCCCAGAACATGTTGAGGGCTGAATGTGTCCCGTATTTTTTGATGGGGAGGATGCCCGTCATATAGACGAGGGCAATGCTGGAGTTGTCCTTGAGCCAGTCTCTCAAAAAATCCAGATAGAGTTTCTGCCATTCCTTGTTGTCGCGGTATTCGCGAAAAACGCAATCCCATTCGTCAATGATGATGACAAAGGGGCGTTTTGTCTGGCGGTGGACATCGGACAGGGTGCGGATGAGGTCTTCGGTATCGAAATAGCGATAGTCGGGATATTCTTCCATCACGTCCCACAGGATGGATTTTTTCAATCGTTGTAAAAAAGCCTGCATGTCATGGGTTCGGCTGAGAAAGTTCTGCATATTGAGCTGGATGACATCGTACTTGTTGCGGCAGGCCTCAAAATCGGCGGACTGCGTGATGGCAAGTCCCGCGAAGGTGCTGCTTGCGTCCACGGTGCGGTCATAGTAGGCCGCAACCATGTTCGCCGCCATGGACTTGCCGAAGCGCCGCGGGCGGCTCACGCAAAGATATTTTTTGCTCGTCCGGAGCACCTTGTTGGTATAGTTCAGGAGTCCTGTCTTGTCCACATAGATTTCGGAATGGACGGCCTGCCAGAAAAGCTCGTCCCCCGGATTCAGGTAGATTCCCATGGTATCGCCTCCCTGTCAAGAACGGTTGCGCTTGCCATAAGTATATCACAAATATTTCTTGCTTGCAGGAAGTTCATGAAAACAGACACCTGCGTTCCTATGTCACGAAATTGCCGGATTTGTCAATGACAAATCTTTCTCTGCCGATGGGGCAGGAGGTTTTTGGAGGAGAGATGGCGAATATAACAGATAGCGATATTTCTTGACCTAAGGAGCTGATTCAGCATGCGAACGATACAACAACTCCCCTTCGCCGTCCTCGGAGCAGGTGCGGCCTTCACCGTCCTTTGGGGCGTTGCCGACCCCATGGCAGCCTATGCCGAGGTGAAGGTGGTGGAGGCAGACGGATATTACATCATGGGAGACGGGCCGGAGGAGAACCAGGCCGTGGCAGAGGAGCGGGCGCGGGTGGATGCCAGGCGTGCCGCCATCGAGCAGGCAGGCATTTGCGTGGAAAGCCTTTCCGATGGGAAGATGAGCAAGCTGACCAAAGACGAGATCCGTACCATCTCCGCCAATGTGCTGGAGGTGCAGGAGGCGGAGGTCACCTCCGAAGCCCTTGGCGGTACCACCATCCAATACCATTGCCATATAAAGGCCCGTGTGGATACCTCCAATATCACGCAACAGCTTCAGCAGGACAGGTGGCAGCTTGAGGATGCGGCGAGGCAGAACAAGGAGCTGGAGGAACAGTTCGCCAAGGTCCATGCGGAACTGGAAGAGATGAAGGAGAGATACAAGACTGCAACGGAGGCGGAGAAGCAGGAAATCAACCGCGAGGTGAAGCGGAATGAGGATGAGTTCACGGCGGTGCAGTGGGATTCTAAGGGACGTGAACTGAACAATAAAAAGGATTACCATGGTGCCATCGAGTGCTTGCAAAAGTCCATCGAGCTTGCCCCGAAGTATGCGGCCCCATGGAGCGATATGGGATATGCCTATAACGACTTGGGGAACTACGACAAGGCCATTGAGTGCTACCAAAAGGCCATCGAGCTTGACCCGAAGGATGCAACTAGTTGGAACAATATGGGGATTGCCTACAAGAACCTGAGCAACGATGACAAGGCCATCGAATGTTACCGGAAGTCCATCGAACTTGCCCCGAAGATTGCAATTACCTGGTACAATATGGGCTATGTCTATGACGACCTGGGTAACTATGACAAGGCCATTGAGTGCTTGCAAAAGTCCATCGAGATTGCCCCGAAGGATGCAACTGCTTGGAATGATATGGGATTTTCCTACAATAAGTTAGGCAACTATGATAAAGCCATCGAGTGTTGTCAGAAAGCCATCGAACTTGACCCGAAGTTTGCAAATCCATGGAAGCATATGGGAACTTCCTATTACCAACTGGGCAACTACGAAAAAGCCGTGGAATGCTTCCGGAAAGCGATCCGGCTGGACCCGGACTACGAGGGCGCAAAAGAAGGGCTTGCCCTTGCACAGGCAAAGCTGTAAAGGTTTCTTCAGGCGACTGGCGAAGCAGATCAAACTGTGACCTGCAACCACTGTCATAATATACTGGAGGCACAAGGCAGGTATCGGAGGTGCAGGAAATGCAGGAAAGAAAACGTCCTATGCCCGTGGGCATCGAGGATTTTGGGGATCTGATCCGGAAGGAATACTGTTTTGTTGATAAGACCCGGTTTATCCGGGATTTGCTGGATTTTCAAACGCCGGTCACCCTCATCACCCGCCCCCGCCGCTTCGGTAAGACGCTGACCCTTTCCATGCTCCGCTATTTCTTCGATATGGAGAACGGGGAGGAAAACAGGGAACTTTTCTGCGGGCTGGATATCGAGAGGGCCGGGGAGAGGTACATGAGGGAGCAGGGAACCCGGCCCGTGGTGTTTCTTACGCTGAAGGAAGTTCGGGCGGGAGAGCAAGCTGTGATGATGGATCTTTTGGCGAGAACATTGCAGGATCTCTATCTGAACTATTCCTATTTGCTTGCCAGTGAGCGATTGACCAAGGAAGAAAAAAATATTTTTCGACGCGTGGTTGAGCTTGGTGGAAACGAGGCGGATTTTCGTCTTTCCCTTTACACGCTTATGCAATGTCTGGAAAAACATCATGGAAAAAAGCCTGTCCTTCTTTTGGACGAGTGTCCCACCTCGTTCAGAAACATAAAAATAATTGTTCGAGATGTAGTCAGATGCTAGGAAGAGGAGGGCGGCGTAGCGGTGGCTACGCCAACTGCGGGCAATTATTATGGATATGAACGAGGCGGGACACGAGTATGATGCCCCGATTCTCTCCGCCTGGGAGAATGGCTATTACGAGGAATGTATCGACTTCATGCGGGGCTTTCTGGGTTCTGCCTTCAAAACAAATCCGTCCTTGGGGTTTGCTGTCCTGACAGGAGTGACGAGAGTTTCCAAGGAAAGCATCTTTTCAGGGCTCAACAATCTGGAGGTATGCAGTGTCCTGTCCGACAGCTATGCCGATGCCTTTGGTTTTACACAGGAGGAAGCGGCAAGGCTCATGGAGGAATGCGGGGTTGGGGACAGGATGTCGGAACTGAAGAAGTGGTATGACGGCTATCGGTTCGGGCAGGTGGAAATCTACAATCCCTGGTCGGTGATCAATTTCATCAAGAATGGCTGCCAATTCCGGCCCTATTGGATGAACACTTCCGGCAATTCTATCCTGAAGGAGCTTTTGAATCGTGTGGATACCCGTCGCCACAGGGAACTGCAGGGGTTGGTTCAAGGGAAAGCGGTGGAATCTCCTGTGTTGGAGAATATTGTCTACGTAGATATCCATACGAATCGGGATGCCCTCTTCATGATGCTTATGACTACAGGGTATTTGAAGCCTGTGGAGACTTGGAAGGACGAGGATTGTGCAGACTGGGTATTGCTCAAGATACCGAATCTTGAGGTTCGCATGGCGTACCGAAAGGAGATTCTGGGCCACATTGTCCCAAGTCAGGGGGAGACCCTTCTTCGGGATATGCTGCGCTCCATGACGGCCGGGGATGGGGAAGGCTTTTGGAGAACCTGTCGGATCTGTTGCGGGATTTTGTGAGCTATCACGACATAGCCCATCCGGAGAGCTTTCACCATGGCTTGCTGTTGGGGCTTTCCGTCCTGCTGGATGGGGAGTATCGTGTAGAGTCCAACCGCGAGAGTGGCTATGGCTGTTTCGATATCGCTTTCTTTCCCTTAAAGACGGGTACTCCCGGTATCGTTCTGGAACTGAAATCCGCAAAGTCCGAGGAGGAACTGGAAGAAAAAGCCAAGGAAGCCCTGCGCCAGATTGAGGAAAAAGCATATATCACGGAACTTTCCCGCCAGGGGGTGGGGGAGGTCTGGAAGTACGGCATTGCCTTCTGCGGGAAGAAGGTATGGCTGGAACGGGGCTGACCGTTGGACGAATATAAGGAGTTGAGCAGAATGAGAACCATCCATCAAATAGTAAAACCGTCGCTGCCCCATGCGGGCAACGACGGCAGAACATCCGATGAAGTGCAGATGCTTGCGTTCAGCTATAGGCCAAGTTGTTCATTTTGGCGATGCGCTTGACATTTTCCAAGGAGGTAGAGGCGAGACGTGAAATCTTTTCATAAGGTTCATGTTCTTGCAACAGATTGATTACAAATTCCGTAGTTTTTTCATCTGCAACTTTTGCAGCAGTCTTTTCCGTAGCTTCTGCCGCAGCCTCTGCCGCCCTGACTTCCATAGCCCGGTTCCAGTCCCACTTGAAGTTTACCATATCGAAAACCTCCTCCTGTTCCTTCTTGGCGAAATAGTCTGCCAACAGGTCATTTTCTTTGCAGTAGCTAATCGCCGATGTGACCGATTGGCGGAGGGTTTGCCCTAAGGCGAGTTCCTTGCGAACCTTATCGATGAAAATGCTGTAGCATTTGAGGTCGTGACATTTTTCCAGCAGTTCCTTGTTTTCCTCATAGTTGATGTTATAGGCGGTGACAACCAGTTCCAGTGTATGCTCGTTTTCCTCGAAGGCATCGGACAGGCGCATCATCCATTTCTCCGGTGCAGCTGTCGTACCATTGTAGAACATAAAAAAGTGTGGCACAGGAAGAGGAACGCGAGCTTTTTTGTAAGGGGCATCGGGATTCACTTTTTGCCGGTACAGTTTGGCGATATACCAAAGCATGCGGAGCGGTATATTCTCCGAAAGAGTTGACTGGTGCTCCATCAGTACAATGTGGTGGCTGCCTGCCATGAAGCTGACATCGTTCTTGATATCCTCGAAAAAGGTTCCCCGCAGGGTGGTAATCTTGATGTCCTTCAGGGTAACCAGTTTCCCGGTCAATGCCTTGTAGATGCGTTGCAGACGCCGTCTGTCGTTGAATATATCTCGAAACAGAGAGTCCTTGTAAATGCGTTTTGCCTTCATCCATACCACCTTCTGAGAGAATTATACCATGTTTACGGTTTGTTCTCAAGATGGGAGCTGTTCCCCTGTCCCGGTTGTTGTCACGAAATTGCTGGATTTGTCAATGACAAATCTGTTTCCGCCGTTAGAGCAGGAGGTTTTACGCGGGGCGGTGGCGAATATAATAGGTCGGACATTTCTTGATACGAGGAGTTGAACAGAATGAAAACCATCCATCAGATTCCTTTCGCTGCCCTTGGCATGGGCGCGGCCTTCACTGTCCTTTGGGGCGTGGCCGACCCGGTGGCGGCCTTTGCAGAGGTCAGGACCTATACCGGCGTGGGCAAGTGCGCCATGGGGGATCTGGTGTCTCCGGAACAGGCGAAGAACTACGCCCGCGAGATGGCGCTGCAGAATGCCAGGGAACAGGCGGGGGTGTATCTCACGAGCTACACCCGCACCACCAATACCAAACTGAGCGCCAAGGAGATCACGGCCATTTCCAACAACATCACCGAGCTGGTGGGCGAGGTGAAATACACGCAGACACCTACCGAAGCCGATGGCGTGCCCGTGGTGGTCTATACGGCGACTCTGCAGGCCAATGTAAATACGGACGGCATCAAGCAGTATTTGGAGCGGGGCGAAGAGGAAAGAGTCACCATCGTCAGCCAGAGCGAACAGGCGCAAAAGGACATCGCAGGCAGCCTGGAGAAGATCGAGCGGCTGAATGAAGCCTACAACAAGGCACAGTCGGAAGCGGAGAAGGAGAGGATACGCGGCGAGTTCGCCGAGGCCGACCGGCACTTATTGGCCGAACAGAAGAACAGTGAAGGTTTCGAGCTGTTGTATAAAAAGGATTATCAGGGTGCCATCATGTGCTTGCAAAAGGCTATAGAGCTTGACCCGAAGTTTGCATATCCTTGGAACAATATGGGTTATGCTTATTACGGCTTGGGTAACTATAACAAGGCCATCGAATGCTATCATAAGGCTATAGAGCTTGACCCTGATTATTCACATCCCTGGAACAATATAGGCGATATCTATCAGAGGTTAGGGGACTGGCAAAAGGCTATGGAATGCTATCGTAAAGCCATAAGCCATAGCACTTGACCCTGATTATTCACATCCTTGGAACAATATAGGCGATATCTATCGGAAATTAGGAGACGGCCAAAAGGCCATCGAATGCTATCAAAAGGCTATAGCACTTGACCCGAATTATTCACATCCTTGGAACAATATGGGCTATGTCTATAACAGTTTAGGCAACTATGACAAGGCCATTGAATGCTTCCGGAAGGCACTCGAACTGTATCCGGATTATGAAGCCGCCAAAAAGGGACTCGCGCTTGCACAGGCAATGCTGTAAATGGGCAGATATGACCGGGCCATTGAGGACTGCAACGAAGCCTTGGCCATTGATGCAAAGGATGCCGTCGCGTATTACAATCGTGGTGGTCTCTACTATGATAAAGGGGATAATGATCGTGCCATTGCGGACTACGACAAGGCAATCTCCCTGAATTCCAAGTATTTTGAGGCATATAACAATCGGGGCAACGCTTATGCCCATAAGGGGAACTATACCCATGCCATTTCAGACTATAGCCGGGCATTGGTATTGAATCCGGATTTTTCCATTGCGTACTACAATCGCGGCAGTGCCTATATTGATACAGGTGAGTACGACCGTGCCATTGCCGACTTTGACAGGGCACTGGCCTTGTCGCCGAAGAATGCCGATGTGTACTATGATCGCGGCCTTGCCTATGACGGCAAGGGGGATTTTGACCGCGCTATTGCCGACTACAGTCAGGCCTTGGCCTTGGATCCCAAGGATGTGAAGGCGTATATCAATCGCGGCAACGCCTATCTTCATAAGGGGGACAATGATTCTGGTATCGCCGATTATAACGCGGCTCTGGCCATAGATCCCGAGGATCCGAATGCGTATTATGATCGCGCTCTCGCCTATGCCAGAAATGGGGACTATGACCAGGCCATGGCTGATTGCCGGAAGGCACTGGAGCTTAACCCGGATGATGCCAATGCCAAAGTGTTGATGCAGCGTATCGAAGAGGCAGAGAGTGGGGACTGATATCTGCTATGGAGAAGTCGTTGTTTTGCGATGTTGCCAGTGAACTTGATTGAAAAGAGCTTTTGCCGGCGGAAATAAAGGAGTAAGACTATGGAAACTTCAGCGAAGATAAAACGCGTGTTCACCATTGAAGAAAAATGTACCGGGTGCAACAAGTGCATTGCTGTTTGTCCCGTGGATTGTGCCAATCAGGTGTATCGCGCCTACGATGGAGCCCGAAAGATCATGGTGGATAACGAATATTGCATCGCCTGTGGCGCTTGTTTGTCCGTCTGTGACCATCAAGCCCGGGATTATGCGGATGATACGGCAGCCTTTTTGAAGGACCTGGAAAAAAGAATCCCCATGACGGTGGTGGTGGCTCCGGCGGCACAGGTGCATTTTGCGGAACTGCAGCGCCTCTTTGGATGGCTGAAATACCTGGGGGTGGAAAAGATTTACGATGTGTCCTACGGAGCCGATTTGGCCACCTGGGCTTACCTGCGCTCCCGGGAAGCGGACAAGGCATCGACCTCCATCGGCCAATCCTGTTCCGCCATCGTGAATTATTGTCAGCGCTATATGCCGGAGCTGCTGCCCTATCTCATGCCCATTCAGAGCCCGTTGCTGTGTCTGGCGATCTACCTGCGGCGTCATTTGGGACTGACCGGCTCCATCGCCTTTCTTTCCCCTTGCGTTGCCAAGGCCGAGGAAATCGTCGATGCCAATACGGAAAACCTCGTCAACTACAATGTCACCTTCAAGAAACTGCAAGCGAAACTCGTCGCCGATGAGGTGGATTTGTCCCTTTATCCGGCTCTGGACTTTGATGGCTTCCCGGCAGGCTTGGGCCACGTCTATAGCCGCCCCGGCGGTTTTACTGAGACCATCCGGGCCACGGAGCCTGATATTTGGATACGGCAAATGGAGTCTGTGGATCGGGTTTATCCCTACTTGCAGGAATACTGGCAAAGGCTCCAGGAGGGCAAACCTGTGCCGGAACTGCTGGATGTCCTGAACTGCAGCGGCGGCTGCAACTGCGGTACCGGCACCAGAAGAAACGTGGCGCCGGACGATATGGATGCCATGACCAACGCCAAGAAGGCGAAAGTGCGGGAACGCACGCTGAAAGAATCGGCAGAGGGCATCGTCTATTCGCCCCACGCATATTTTGACCGCCATCTTGACTGGCGCGATTTTCAGCGCAGATACACAGCCGAGCCAATGGCCTCCGGAAAGTTCGTGGACGAGGATTTGGAACCGGTTTTTTCCTTCTTGCACAAAAAGACCCCGCAATCGCGGAACATCAATTGCCACGCTTGCGGCTACGGCGATTGCAAGCGCTTTGCCCAGGCATTGAAACTTGCCATGAACGTGCCGGAAAGCTGTATTGATTACCAACGCAGCGTACTGAAGATGGATATGCTTACGGGACTCCTGAATCATGGCGGGTTAGGGGAAGCCATGGAAAATGTCCTGCGCTGGTATCGGGCGGAACCGATTGACTTGTCCCTGATCATGATGGACGTGGACGATTTCAAGTCGGTCAACGATCGTTTTGGACACGATGTGGGCGATATTGCCCTGCAAACGGTGGCAAGGGCTATCGAAAGGAACCTTCGCGCCACGGATTATGCCGGGCGTTGGGGCGGCGATGAATACATGATCATTCTCCCCAACACCAGCAAAGAGGCCGCCATGACCGTGGCCGAGCGCATCCGGCAGGATATTGCCGCCTCTGACGTTCTCCCCGGCGGGGCGCGTTTTACCTCCAGCGCCGGCATTGCTGCAGCGCAAAAGGGCGACTCCTCGGTGGAGTTTTTCCAGCGGGCCGATCAGGCCCTGTACGAGGCAAAGAAGCATAAACATCGAAAACAATAGGTGATTGCTGATAGACAACGAAACAAACAATGGACGGTCTGTTATATGGGCAGTGACGGCCATCAAATGAAACGCAGCATCTGGACCAGTTCGTGCGGTTTCTCTTCATCAGTGGATTTGGTCACACGGCGGTCAAAAGCCTTGAATCCGTTTTCGGCATAGAAATCAAGGAGGAAAGGATTGTCCTCGCATTCCAGGAACTCCACCACGCCGCCAAAGTCATATTGAGTTCTCGCAATGCGGCGATTGGCAAGGTCCAGGAGTTCCACTCCTTTGATTCGATTGCTTTTCGGCAAAGCAAAATTCTTTCCAATTTGGGCAATGAGATAGGCTGCGGCAGTATAGGTAATGAGATAGGCTGCGGCAGTATAGGTTCCATCATCGGGATTCAGCGTGCTGACCCGTGCCAATTTTCTCTCCATCGTTCGGCTGATGGATGAGGCTCGAACAGAAATCGGCTTGATGGCAAGAGTGTAGTAGCCTACGAGAATATCTTTATGTGCGGTATTGCAAAATACCAAATAGGTTATCGATTGATTTTTCTTGGTAAATTCAATGGAGCTATGCTTTAAGAAGTGTTCAACCTCTGGATTTGACGGACAGGAAAAGCCCTCGATCAGATGGCTCAATGCATTCTCGCCTA
Source organism: uncultured Veillonellaceae bacterium (assembly GCA_902801565.1). Classification (GTDB taxonomy): domain Bacteria; phylum Bacillota; class Negativicutes; order Selenomonadales; family Selenomonadaceae; genus UBA3796. The sequence goes on from CADCIX010000014.1 coordinate 51,453, forward strand.
TATAAGCACAATCATCCTTGTCGAGCGTGCGGCGTAAATTCATTGCATAGAAAGAAACCATCATAGCTTGCCTTCTTCCCTGAGTTGTGTCTTGATGCGAGCGGCGAATGCAGCAAGCTCTTGTGGCTCTGTCAGTTCACGCCCCACAGGTTCCACAGGCTTCCGATGCTTTGCCTCTTCCTCCGATTCCTCTAACGCCTGCACGAAACGCTCTACGGCCTTTGGGTCGGTAATGAAAAAATTATGGGTGATACTGGACGTTGCCACGGCAATTCCTCCTTTGCAGAAAACTCTTTTCATAAATATTCTTCGCTTTCTTTCTGTTTTCAGTATATCGCCCCAACATTTCCCTGTCAACGACAGTGGGGCGAAACATCATAGGGAGCTGATTCATAATGAAAACCGGCAGAAGAAGATTTTCATTGAATTTTCGAAGTGTTTTGCAGAGAAAGGGGGGTGCATACAGATGAAACGAACTTTTCCATTCACTCTGCTGTTGGGCATGGCAATCCTTCTCGCCACGCAGTGGGGGCTGTCGGGCCGGGCCTATGCCGGTGCAGGGGAGGGGACGATGTCCCCTTCTTTGGAGGAGCAGTTGAGGCTGATTTATGCCGAGGCCTATTTCAACCGCGGTCTGGAGTACAGCGACAAGGGAGAGAATGCCCTTGCCATTGCCGACTACACCGTGGCTCTGGCCCTGAACCCGAAGCATGTCAACGCTTACAATAACCGTGGCTGCACCTATGACGACATGGGGGAGTATGACCTTGCCATTGCCGACTACACCAAGGCTCTGTCCCTGGAGCCGAAGAATGCCGAGCTGTACAACAATCGGGGGGTGTCCTACAAGAATAAGGGGGAGTATGATCTTGCCATTGCCGACTATACCAGGGCACTGGCCCTGAATCCCAAGCATGTGGATGCATACAACAACCGCGGGGCAGCATACGATGGCAAAGGGGAGTATGACCTTGCCATCGAGGACTATAACCAGGCACTGGCTCTGGACCCGAAGTATGCCAAGGCGTATTTCAATAGCGCCCTGGCCTTCCAGCACAAGGGCGAGTATGACTTCGCCATCGTTGATTACAATCAGGCACTGGCCCTGGAGCCGGACTATGCCGCTGCCTATTACAATCGCGGATCTTCCTATCATGCCAAGGGAGACTATGATCTTGCCATTGCGGACTATACCAGGGCATTGGCTCTTCGTCCGGACTACGCCGATGCCCTGCTCAATCGCGGCGTGGCCTATTACAGCAAGGGCGAGTACGATAAGGCCATTGCCGACGATACCAGGGTGCTGGAACTGCGCCCCGACTACGCCGGGGGATACAACAATCGCGCTCTGGCCTACAAGGAAAAAGGTGAATACGACCTCGCCATCGCTGACTACGATCAGTCTTTGGCCTTGAACCCGGAAGCCGCCGCAACCTATTACAATCGCGGCACAGCATATGAGAGCAAAGGCGAGCATGATCTTGCCATCTCTGACTTCGACAAGGCGCTGGCCTTGAACCCGGAGGATGCCCTGGCGTACCTGAACCGCGGCAACGCGTATTATGGCAAGGGAAACTATGACCGGGCCATCGCCGACTGGAAGCAGGTTCTGGCTCTGGATCCGGAGAATGGGCTTGCAGAGAATAATATCCAGTCGGTGGAAAAAGAAACGGGGAATACTGCCTTTTCCATGTGACGGGGACGGCGGTGGATGACACGGCCTTTGACTGGGGAACCTTTGCCGCGGACGTGATCTGCCTAGTCAATGAGGAAAATATTTGCAGGAGAAATTCTTTGGGCGCTGTGTATCGGAGGTACTCAAAATGCAGGAAAGAAAACGTCCCATGCCTGTGGGCATCGAGGATTTCAAGAAGCTGATCCAAAAGGAATATTATTTCGTGGACAAGACCCGTTTTATCCGGGAATTGATGGATGTTCAAACAGAAGTAACCCTCATCACACGCCCCCGCCGTTTTGGAAAGACGCTGACACTCTCCATGCTCCGGTATTTCTTCGATATGGAGAATGGGGAGGAAAACAGGGAACTTTTTCGCGGGCTGGATATCGAGAGGGCCGGGGAGAAATACATGAGGGAGCAGGGAACCCGGCCTGTGGTGTTTCTCACCCTGAAGGATATCCGAAGTGATCATTGGGAAGGGGAACTGGAAAAATTTGCGCTGCATCTGTCGAATTTGTACCAGAATTACATTTTCTTATTGAAATCTCCCGCACTGACAGAGGTAGACCATGAAGTGTTTCGGACCATTTGGAAGAGAAACGGAAGCCCTGGGGAGATGGAAGGTGCCATAACCAGCCTTTGCCGCATGCTGGAAAAGCATCACGGGAAAAAGCCCGTCCTTCTTCTGGACGAGTACGATGCCCCTATTCTCTCCGCTTGGGAGAATGGTTATTACAAGGAATGCATTGAGTTTGTGAGAGGGTTTCTTGGTTCCGTCCTCAAAACGAATCCTTCCCTGGATTTTGCAGTCCTGACAGGAGTGACGAGAGTCTCCAAGGAAAGCATCTTTTCGGGACTCAACAATCTCAAGGTCTGCTCCATACTGTCCGATGCCTACTGCGATATTTTCGGCTTTACTCAGGAGGAGGCCGCAAGGCTCATGGAGGAATGCGGGGTAGAGGACAAACTGCCGGAGCTCAAGAAATGGTATGACGGTTATCGCTTCGGGCAGGTGGAAATCTACAACCCCTGGTCGGTCATTTGCTATATTGGCGAGGGATGCAGGTTCCGTCCCTACTGGCTGAATACATCGGGCAACAGCATTTTGAGAGACCTTTTGGAGCATGTGGACAGGCGCAGGCAAAAGGAATTGGAGGGGTTGCTCCAAGGAAAGGGAGTGGAGGCTCCCGTCATGGAGAATGTGGTCTATTCTGATTTGTCGCACCATCGGGATGCCCTTTTCATGATGCTCATGACTGCCGGATATCTGAAGCCGGTGGAGACTTGGAAGGACGAGGACTGTGCAGACTGGGTGCTGCTCAAGATACCGAATGTTGAGGTTCGCATGGCGTATCGAAAGGAAATTCTGGGGCACATTGTCCCAAGTCAGGGGGAGATCCTTCTTCGTGATATGCTTCGCTCCATGACGGACGGGGATGCGGAGGGGTTCCTGGAGAACTTGTCGGAACTTTTGCGGGACTTTGTAAGCTATCATGATGCAGCCCAGCCGGAGAGTTTCCACCATGGCTTGCTGCTGGGGCTTTCCGTCCTGCTGGATGGGAAGTATCGTGTGGAATCCAACCGTGAAACTGGCTATGGACGTTTCGATATTGCCTTTTTCCCACTCAAGACGAATACTCCCGGTGTGATTCTGGAACTGAAATCCACAAAGTCCGAGGAGGAACTGGAGGAAAAAGCCAAGGAAGCTCTGCGTCAGATTGAGGAGAAAGCCTACATCACGGAACTTTCCCGCCAGGGGGTGCAGGAGGTCTGGAAATACGGCATTGCCTTTTGCGGGAAGAAGGTATGGCTGGAACGGGGCTGACAGTTGGACGAATATCATAAGGAGATGATCATCATGAAAACCATTCATCAAATTCCTTTCACTGCCCTTGGCATAGGGGCGGCCTTCACGGTCCTCTGGGGCGTGGCCGATCCCATGGCAGCCAATGCGGAGGTGAAGATGTATACCGGCGTAGGGACTTGTACCATTGGAGATATTGGGACACCGGCCCAGGCGAAGAATCTGGCCCGGGAAAAGGCCCTGCAGAATGCCAGGGAACAAGCCGGAGTCTATGTCAGAAGTTATACCCACTCCACAAACGCGAAGCTGGCCGACAGTGAAATCTCCGCTATCACCAATACCATTACCAGCCTGATGGGGGAGGTAAAGTATGAGCAGAAAGCCGGCATGGTAGACGGCCAGCCGGTCATAATCTACACAGCCACCCTGCAGGCCAATGTGGATACCGAAGGGATTAAAAAATGGCTGGATCGTGGCGGGGAGGCAAATGCTATCTATGTCGAGGAAAATGAAATTACGCAAAAGAGCATCAAAAACAACATTGAACAGCTGGACAGCATAACCGAGCAGTACAACAAAGCCGGGTCAGCGCAGGAGAAAGAGCAGCTGAAGAAGGAATACAACGAAGCAGATAAAAAACTGTTGGCCGACCAGAAATACGATGAGGCTTTGGATTGTTGGTACAAAGGCGACTATGATAGCGCAATCAGGCTTTGGAGCGAAGTCATTGAACTGGAGCCTGACAACGATAAGGCGTACTTCTCTCGCGGACGTGCCTATTACGACAAGAAGGATTATGACCGGGCCATTGCTGATAATGACAAGGCCATTGCCCTGAATCCCAAGGATGCTCGTTACTATAATAACCGCGGTCTTGATTATTATGAAAAAGGTGAGTATGATCGCGCCATCGAGGACTACAACAAGGCACTGGCGCTTGACCCCAACAAGGTCAATGCATATAGCAACAGGGGCTCTGCTTATAGAGCGAAAGGCGACTATGACCGCGCCATCGCTGATTGTGAAAAGGCCTTGTCCATAGACCCTGACTATGCCGATGCCTATAATAATCGCGGTAATCTTTATTGTGACAAAGGCGACTATGACCGGGCCATAGATGACTATGACAAGGCAATCTCCTTGAATCCGGATAAAGCAATGTTCTACAAAAATCGTGGCAATACTTATATAAATAAAAAGGACTATGACCGTGCCATGGTTGACATCAACAAAGCCATATCTTTGGACCCGGATTATGCCGATGCCTATGATAATCGCGGCATAATTTATTATTGGCAAGGTGATTATAACCGCGCCCTTGAGGACTACAACAAAGCCATATCTTTGGACCCCAACTTTGCTGAAGCCTATAGTCATCGCGGCAATATTTATTATGATGTCAAAGAAGACTATAAACGCGCCATGGATGACTACAGCAAAGCCATTGCCCTGAAGCCGGACTATGCTGACGCTTATCACCATCGCGCTGGCTGCTACAATATGCAAGGGGCGTATGATCGTGCCATCGCTGACTTAAACAAAGCCATTGCCCTGAAGCCGGACTATGCTAACGCTTACTACAGACGTGCCTTGGCTTATGGGAAAAAAGGTGATTATGATCGTTCCCTGGCTGACTACAACAAAGCCATTGCGCTGGATTCAGGCAATGCCTATTATTATGCCGACCGCGGTTGTATTTATACGTTAAAGGGAAATTATGACCGCGCTCTTGTGGATTTCCAAAAAGCACTGGATTTGGGGCTGGATAGCGAAAGAGCAGCGGCGACCAGGGAGCTGATTGAAGCAATCAAGGAAAGATAACGGGGTGCGATCAGGATTTTTTCAACATGCCGGGAGGGGAACGACATGGAAAAGAGGAGAAGCGTGAAGATGGTGTTGGTTCTGCTGGTACTGTGCCTGTTTGGCATGTGTGGATGGGATGAGGCAGAAGCCGCCGTCCAATACGAGGAGGAACTGACCCGGCCCACGGGGACGAACTGGGGATTTCCGGGCTATCGGGCGGAATATGAGGTGAGCGACCCGGAAATCGCGGAAATCCTGCAGGGGAAGAACGGGGAATACCGCATCCATCTGATCAAGCCCGGCGATGTGGTGGTCAAGGTGACCTTTTTCAGCGAAGGCGAGAGACTGGAGCCGGAATACTACCTTTTCCATGTGACGGGGACGGCGGTGGATGACACGGCCTTTGACTGGGGAACTTTTGCCGCGGATGTGATCCGCCTGGTCAATGAGGAGCGCGCCAAGGTGGGGGTGAAGCCCTTGCGGGCGGCCTTTGATCTCTCGGAGGAGGCTGCGATACGGGCAGGGGAGGTTTCCGAGGTGTATTCCCATACGCGTCCGGACGGAACCTCCTTCTCCACCGTGTTTGAGGAAGGCAGCTACGAGGCCGTGGGCGAAAACCTCCAGGCAGGGGCATCCACCCCGGAGGAAGCCATCCGGCAATGGATGAATTCCCCCAGCCATCGGGAAAACATTCTCTCCGAGGAATATGAGGAACTGGGCGTGGGATATATCTACGTGCCGGAAAGCAAGTACAAGCATTACTGGGTGCAGCTCTTCCGCCGCTGACGATGGCATGCGCAGAAAATCCGTCCTTCTATGATGGAAGGAGGTATCCGAAAAGGCCATCGAATGCTGCCGCAGAGCCTTGGAACTCGACCCAACGAATGAGGAATGTCAGATAATGAAGGATGTTTTTCAGCAGAAAGTGAATGAGGGATAATTTTTGAAGAACTGGTAAAAGGAAGCGAGGGACTTCATTATGGGGTTGAATATTGGTCGAAAACTGGATTTCCTGATGCGATTGTCGGGAACGCAGAACAGGGTCTTGGGAAAGGCGCTGTCTTTCGATGCCTCCTATGTCAGCCGTATCCGCTCCGGGAAGCGCACGCTTCCCAGGAATCGGAATCTCATTATCCCCATCGCGGCTTTTTTTGCCAGGAGCATCGATCAGGAGAGCCAGACGGCGGTCCTGGCCAAGCGGATCTGCCCGGAGGAGCCCTGGCCGGATCTTGTGGAGGAAAGGACAAAACTCCTTGCTCGTTGGCTGGCGGATACGAAAAATATCATGGACGAAGATGTGTCGGATCTCCTGGAGCTCGATATCCAGGCGAACCTGAAGAATGCGTACAAGCAGGAAAAACCTTCGGGCAGTGAGGTGGTCGAATTCTTTTATGGAAACGCGGGAAGACGCCAGGGGGTGGAGAGATTTCTGGCGGAGGCCTATGAGGCGGACGAGCAGGTCACATTGCTGCTGCATTCGGATGAGAGCATGGAGTGGCTGTACGAGGATCCCGATTTCGTGAAGGACTGGTCAAAGCTGCTTATGGGTATCCTTGAAAAGGGCGGAAAGATCAAGATGATCCATACCCTCCGCCGCAACATTGAGGAAATGATGGAGGCCATCAGGAAATGGGTTCCCATCTATATGACGGGGAGGATTGAAACCTATTACTGCCCCCGCATCCGGGACAATATCTACCGTCGGACCCTCTTCATCGCCCAGCATCATGCCGCATTGGTTTCCCATTCCATCGTGAATACGAAAAGTGCCATGGTGAATCTCCTCATTCGTGACAAGTCTGCAGTCAATGCCCTGGAGGATGAGTTCTTTGATTTTCTTGGGCTCTGCCGCCCCCTGATCCGTGTCTTCAATACGAGGAATGTGGAGGATTTCCTGCATACCTATTCCGAGTTCACCAAGGCGGATGACAATACCATCATGCTCCGTTCTCTCCCGTCCCGCTGCACCATGCCTGAGTGCGTGAACGAGAGCATGGCGGAACGCATCAAGCATGCCATCTTCAAGCAGGAAACGGATCGATTGTGCGCGCGTTTCAGGTCCCACCTGGACAAAGGGCATCATGTTACAGAGATCCTGCAGTTGAAAAGCATTGATGTCGTGAGAGAGACTTTGCCTCCCATACCTTTTCGGGATATCCTGGGACAGCCCGAACTCCGCTATACGGTTTCGGAACTGTGCCGGCACTACGAGAATATCATCGAGATGATGGAGAGGTACAGCAATTACCATGTGTTCTTGTTCCAGAGTGGTGATAGCATGTTCGACCGCAAATATCTTGCTCCCTTTGATACATCCATTCCCCATATGGAGAATATCATGCTTACGGTGAAGGAGCAGACGGGGGTTCTCATGTACAACGCGGGAGACCGCACCACGGCATTCTTTACCGACGACATGGAAAGCACATTGTCCTTCTGGGATTATCTCTATCGCTTCACCGAGGGGGAGGACCGGAAGAGAACGATAGAGCGGTTGAAAGCCTATATTGAAGAACTGTCCGAGGGAAATACGCCCTGACATACGGCAACAGTGAGGACAATGTCATTCGTTTTTACCTGAATGATGACGGAAGTATCTCGCGCATGCAGATCGGCGTCCCCAAGGATTCTGTCGCTGGCGGAAATGCCGAAAGTATTGGGAATGTCGGCTTCTTTATGGGGCTGATGCCCCACTAACCGTTTCTATTGCTCCCATTCTTCTATTTTACAAGAATGTTTTTTTGTTGATTTGTCGTAGCTGATGCCGACCAGGAGGATCCTTCCCTTGTATCCCGTCAATGCGTGGACATACTGTCTTTCTTTGATCTGGTCGATGGCTGCCCTGGTGCTTTTGTTCCACTTCAGCTCGATAATCATGGCAGGAAGTTCAGGATGTGTGGGGCGGGGGAGATATACGAGATCGGCAAAGCCTTTCCCTGTAGGAAATTCGCGTACCACGAGATATTTCCGGCGGGCCGTATAATAGGCGAGGGATATCGTGTAGGCAAGGGCATTTTCGTCGTTGTATGTGAGATGGCTTGTTTCCAGGTGTGCAGCCTCAATGCTGCGGGCCACTTTTTCTTCTTCCATGTCCAGTGTGCAGGCCAGAAGCTCCTCGGATGCCTTGACCGCCTTGGCGACGCAGCTCCAGTCCCCCGAACGGACGGAGCTTGCGTATTCCGACAGGATCTCCTGGTTGGGAATGAAAACGCTGCTTGTAGAAAAATCGTACCCCAGATAGCCAAGATGGATCAGCAGGGTAAGTACATCATCCTTGTCCTGGAAGGTGCTCATGTCATTTGCAAAGTTCTTTGTGTTGATATGATGCCTTTCCCCGGCCATGAGGGCAATGACCGCTTCCCGCAGTCCATCGAAATTGAGGTCGATATAGATTTTGAGTGCCTCGAATGTTTCTGTTCTGTTCCAGTAGTTGTCAAAGGTGCCGTTCTCCATGACAGAAACCACTGAGCGCGGATTATAGACCTCCTGCACGCCTGAGCAGGGAAAATATTCAGATGTATTACATCATATTTTCCGGCATAGTGCTGAAAAGACTCGGACTGTGCAATAGCAAGTCCCTTAAAGATCTTTTCTGCATCGGATGCTCTGGAATAGTATGCCGATACCATGTTGGCAGCGATGGATTTGCCGAACCTTCTTGGGCGACTCACGCAAACAAAGCGTTGCTCCTTTCCCAGGACGGAGTTAAGGTATGAAAGCATTTCCGTTTTGTCAACATAGATGGCAGACTGCACAGCCATTTCAAAGGCTTCCCCGTTTGGGTTCAGGTAAATTCCCATGTGCCAGCACCTTTCTCTCGTCTCGAACCAATATATTTGAGCTAACCCATCATTGTTTGGCTCCAGTATACTCTATGGGATAGAGGGTGTCAAACTAACCGGTGAAAGTCCGGAATCTGCCCGGTAGCTGGAAAGATATAGCCAATGGCAAGGGTGTCCGTCGTGAGGCGGAATCTGAAGGAAGCCGGCGGCAAACCTCTGGCCTGACGGACAGAAATCGCATAGAGGCTACTATTGGGGATAAGGCCGCAGTACAGGTCGAAGTCCAATAGCTACACGGAACCAACGGTAGTAAATGCGGCAGGTAGATGGAGGGAAGGGTATACTCATCGAGCAATTATGTTCCATGCGTATCATCGATTCTGCGGCTCCAAAAGCCTTGTAAATTACGCTTCAACGGTTCCGGCTTGCCGATTCCTTCAAAAGGATGGCGCAAAATATCCTTTATGAGGCCAAAAGGGATCCAGTTAGGTGGGCGAATGGTTCTTGTTGGTGCCATATTTCTAAGTCTCCTTCCCTATGTTTACGCAAGAAGTGCATTTGGGGCACACTTTCCCAACCCTGCTGCTAAAACAGGGAGTCAACCCCAAAATTGTGCAGGAAAGATTGGGACATTCATCAATCAAAGTCACAATGGTCATGTATAGTCATGTTTTACCGGACATGCAACAACAGGCGATAAATGCCCTGAAAGAGCTGTTTCCCTGATACGAACCAACAGAAGGTGGTCGAGATTATCTCGGCCACTTTTCTTTTGGAAGGAAATCCGATATAATGGGGGCAAAAGAAAAGCGTACAGCAAGGTGGTGAGAAAGTGGGCATCTATTTGAATCCAGGCGGTGAATCCTTCGGTATGGCAGTACAGTCCGATATCTACGTGGACAAGACAGGTATGCTGGCATACCTCAATTCCATCTTGGGAACGGAGAAGCGGTTCGTGTGCATCAGCCGTCCTCGGAGGTTTGGAAAGTCCATGGCTGCTCACATGGTTGCAGCCTATTATGATCGCACTGCAGATGGGAATGGTCTGTTTGGCAACCTTTCCATATCCGGGCATCCATCCTTCCTGCAACATCAAGGGAAATATGATGTAATCCAGCTGAACATGCAGGACTTTTTAAGCAATGCGGAAACGATGGAGGATATGCTGGGGCTTCTTCAGAAGTCCATCCTTTGGGATTTGCTGGAGGAATACCAGGATTTCCGCTATTTTGACACGACGAATCTCATCCGCACCATGTCCGACATATATCGGAACACTAAACGTCGCTTTATCCTCGTGATTGATGAGTGGGATTGCGTATTCCGTGAGTACAAGGAGAGAGCGGATGACCAGAAGAGGTATCTTGACTTCCTGCGGGTGTGGATGAAGGACAAGCCCTATATTGGTCTGGCCTACATGACAGGCATCCTTCCCATCAAGAAATACGGTTCCCATTCTGCCCTCAATATGTTCTGGGAGTTCTCCATGGAAAACCCAAATGTGCTGGCAGAATATGTTGGCTTCACAGAAGATGAAGTCAGAGCCCTTTGTGATTCATATGATATGGACTTTGACGAGTGCAGATCATGGTATGATGGCTACCGCTTCCAGAATGCTATTTCCGCCTACAATCCTCGCTCCGTGGTTGGTGCTATGACGACCAAGGTTTTTGATACCTATTGGAACCGGACGGAAACCTATGAGGCATTGAAGATCTATCTCGATATGAATTTCGATGGACTGAGGGAGTCCATTCTGTCCTTGCTGGCAAATGAGAGGGTTCGGATTGACACCGGGACCTTTTCCAACGACATGACCACACTCAACCGAGCAGATGACGTCATGACGCTCCTCGTCCACTTGGGATACCTCGGCTATGATTTTGGAACGAAAGAGGTCTTCATACCGAACAGGGAAATCGCGCAGGAATATGTGAATGCCTTGGTCGGCAGCACGGGCTGGAAGGAAGTCATAGAAGCGGTAAAGGCATCTGACAGGCTTCTGCAGGCGACACTGGAGCAGGATGCCGATATGGTGGCAGATGGCATAGAAAAGGCCCATGCTGCCATGTCACATTTGCAGTATAATGATGAAAATTCTTTGTCCTGTGCGATATCCCTTGCCTATTACAGCGCGAAACGCTTTTATGATGTCATGCGTGAGTTTCCCTCTGGCAAGGGATATGCCGATCTGGTGTTCCTTCCCCGTCCCCGACATGCGGAAAAACCAGCCATTATCATCGAATTGAAATGGAATCAGGATGCCAAGGCTGCCATTCAGCAAATTAAGGAAAAAGGGTATGTCCAAGCATTGGAATCATATAAGGGCAGAATCTTGCTAGTCGGCATCGCCTACGATAAGCGAACTCGGAAGCACAATTGTGAAATTGAGGAATTCGAGATAGATGCGGCCATTGCTGAATCTGAGAAAGAGATGGCCGACGGTGTTGGTCTGATAGAGGCTAGAGCGGTGCTCTCTGCTCTGCGGGTGAAGCATCTTGGATAGATATGAGGTCAAGCTAACCACCAGCCCAACATGATCTATGGAAATCCGATGGACGGAAAAATGTCATCCCTGCCCATGCTTTCCATAGATTTTTTTCTTTCATGCCCCCCCAATTGCCCCCCCTGACGCAAAAAGGGCCTTGGCGAAAAGCCAAGACCCTTGATTTTACTGGTGCGCCCGGAGGGATTCGAACCCCCGACCCACGGCTTAGAAGGCCGTTGCTCTATCCAGCTGAGCTACGGGTGCGAAATGGTCGGGACGACAGGATTTGAACCTGCGGCCCCCTCGTCCCAGGCGAGGTGCGCTACCAAACTGCGCTACGTCCCGAACTGTTGCACACAACAATATTAATATTATAACGCATTGTTCAGATTTTGCCAAGGGCAAAATATACAAATTGTCGTTTCGACAGGCGAAGTCCTGTCATAACGCATTGTTCAAATTTTGCCAAGGGGAAAATTGCTTACCTTATATATAATATATGCATATATACCAGAATGTCGATATGAAAAAGGCTGGAGATTTTTGGAAAAAGGTATTGACAAAGGAGCCAAAAGCGTGTAACATAATGCAAGTCGTCAGCAAACAGCGCCTGGAAGGAAAGCATGGAGCGGACGGCAGCGCCGAAAAAAGTTTGGAAAAAGAGAAAAA
>CADCIX010000015.1 GCA_902801565.1 uncultured Veillonellaceae bacterium
TTCCACAGGCTTCAGATATCCCGTGGTCATGAGCATCATGAAGAGGGCATCCCGGTTCCTGTGGATATCGGCATAGACGATATTCTCCAACACGGGGGACTCCACAGCCTTTCCCTGAACCAATCCCTGCAGTTCCCTGTAGCGGCGCGTATCCACACGCCGCAAAAGATCTTTCAGGATGGAATTGCCGGAAGTGTTCATCCAGTAAGGCTGGCACTTGCAGCCCTCATCAATGTAGCGGATGACCGACCATGGATTGTAGATTTCCGCTTGCCCGAACCGATAGCCGTCGTACCATTTCCTGAGTTCCGGCAGCTTATCCCCCACGCCGCACTCCTCCATGAGCCTCGCCGCTTCTTCCTGCGTAAAGCCGAAGATGTCGCAATAGGCATCGGAAAGCACAGAGCAGACCTTGAGATTGTTGAGGCCGCTGAAAATACTCTCTTTGGAGACTCGTGTCACTCCCGTCAGTACGGCAAAATGCAGGGAAGGGCTCGTCTTGAGGGCAGAGCCAAGGAAGCCCCGCATGAAGTCAATTCCTTCTTTATAGTAACCATTCTCCCAGGCAGAGAGAATCGGGGCATCGTACTCGTCCAGGAGGAGGATGGGCTTTCTTCCGTGGTGCTTTTCCAGGCATTGCATAAGGAAGCAAAGAGACATGCGAAGGTCTGCCTCGTTTCCCTCAAGTGCTGTCACACGATGAAATGCTTTTTTATCTTCCTCGCTCAATCGGTCGCTCGTCAGCAAATAGGGATAGCATTGATAGAGCCCCTGCAATGCTCTCGCTAAAAGATCCATCATCACAGTATGCTTCCCTGCCCGGACTTCCTTCAGCGTGAGGAACACCACAGGCCTTGTTCCCTGCTCCCCCATGTACCGGGTCCCTGCCTGCTCGATGTCCAGTCCCGCAAACAGTTTCCTGTTTTCCTCGGCATTCTCCAAGTCGAAGAAATACCGCATCATAGAGAGGGTCAGAGTCTTTCCGAAGCGGCGAGGACGGGTGATCAGGGTAATCTTTCCCTGGGCATCCAATAATTCCCGAATGAACCGGGTCTTGTCAACGAAGTAGTATTCTCTCTGAATCAATTCCCCAAAATCCTCAATGCCCACAGGCATGGGACGTTTTCTTTCCTGCATCTTGAGCACCTCCCGTACATGCGCTTCCTCTTGCGTTCAGTATAGCATAGTTCCCCTACATAAGCCACCCCGTCACCTTCGGCAACACCTCCAAGCCTTCCCCTCTGGGGAAGGTGGCAGACCGAAGGTCTGACGGATGAGGTTCGAAGGCACAACCGGGCAAATAGCACGATACCAGGAAAGGGGCACGGCAATTTGCGCCGTGCCCCCTTGCTCCATGTGAAATTTCCATGTTACTCCCTCGACCAGGTACCGCTTGCCCGGTCGTAGTTCCAGGTGCTGTCCGCCAACTGGAAGGTGGTGGCTCCCTGCGCCCCGTAGTTCTGAATGGTGAGGCTGGAGCCGTCCAGCAGGCGGATCACCATGTTGCCGGAGGCATCCATGCCCGTCCTTGCCATATCAAGGTCTTCCGTGGCCACATTGTATAGCATCACCTTGTCCCCGTTGTTGGAATCCGTGATGACATCGCGGCCCTCTCCTCTGCCGAAGTAGAACTCGTTGTAGCCACTGCCGCCCGTCAGGAAGTCGTTGCCGCCTGCGCCGCCCCAGAGAGAGGATTCGCCCTGGCCTCCAAGAATGGAGTCGCCCTGCTCGCCCCCTGCCAGTTCCATGTCACCGGTGGCGGCTGTGGCATCAATCTTGTTGAAGCCGTCGAAGACGGCCCCATGGCTGCTGTCCAGCCAGACCTTCTTGTCGCTGCCGCCGCTGAGGTCCAGCTCGCCGTCCCCCTCCTTGCTTCCGCTGCTGTAGTAGTCCACGAAGTCTGCGGTGTCATCCGTCACGGTGAGTTTCTCGCCGAACTTCGCGCCATGGAGACCGCTGCCGAGGTCATAGGAGATGACCTTGTCCTTCATATCCTCGGTAAAGGTCAGCCGGGAGCTGTTGCCTTTTTCATCCTGCCAGCCCAGCTTCAGCCTGCCGCTGGCATCGAAGGCTGCTTCGCTGAGGCTGCCGCCAAGAAGGCCGATGGCATCCTCTTCGCCGAAGTTCTCGATCTCATCCCTGCCCGAGTCTGCGCCGAAATAGAAGGTGTCCTCGGAGGTGCTGCTGCCCACCATCCGGTCCCTGCCGCCCTTGCCTCCATAGAGCCTGTTGCTGCCGCCATCCCCTGCTATGAGGGTGTTGTTCTTGCCGTCCTGCCCCACCATGGTGTTGTCTGCATTCTCCGAGCCCTTGACCTTCTGCACGTTGTAGACGGAGGCGGTGGTTTTGCCGTAGCTGCTGCTGTTGTTGAGGTCGATGACAAGGCCGCTTTCGCCGGAGTTGCTGAAATCCGCTTCCGCCTCCTTGCCGGTGCCATAGTAGATATCCGCAAGCTCACCCTCTGCTGTCAGGCTCGTGCCGACAGCGGCCTTGTGGGTGCCGTGGCTGTCCTTCAGGAGAAGGTCCGTCTGCCCCGAGTTCTTGAGGTCTGTGCCTGCAAACTCCAGCGTGGCCGTGCCGACCTTGAGGCGGCCCGAGCTGTCCACGCTGACGCCGGACATACTCTGGCCGTCCCACAGGCTCACAGCGTTGGCTTCCTCCCCGAAGCCAAACCGGAAACCCTCCACCTTGTCATGGCCGTCGCCATCCTTGAGGGCAACCGCCGCCCCGGATGCGTCCTTGCCCATGGTGATGTTGTCGTTGCCCTTGCCTCCTGCGGCAACGTCTTCGGTGCCAAGGGTGATATCGTCCTTGCCCTTGCCTCCCAGGAAGGTGTCCTTCTTCCCGTTGCCGCCGTCCTTCATGATGACGCCTTTTGTCTCCTGGCGCATGTCCACGGTAGCGCTTTGGGTGCCGGACCATGCCGCCAACTGCGGGTTCTTGCCGTCCTTGTCCACCAGTCGGGCAGTATAATAGCTCTTCCCCCGCTCACCCTTGGAAAGGTCCACAACACCATTGGAGGCCAGCCCGTCGGCAAAGCTGTCCCCATAGGTCATCCGGCCGTCCTCGGTGAGGATGAGCTTATCTGCTTCCAGCGCGCCGGATGCCTGGGAGATTTTTATGGTGTCCTTTTTCGGATCGAACTTTTCCGGTGTCTTGGTCTGGCCGGGCGTGGTTTTGATTGTCTGCGGCTTGCTTGGATCAGGGTTGGACAACTCTTCCTGCACCTCACCCAACACCTTTTCCAGCGCACTCCCGGCAAGGCTGTCCCCATCGCTCAAAGAGCAGCTCTTCGTAACGCCATCCTTGGTGACTTCGAACTCGCCCCCGCTGACAAGGCAGTCGTACTCCTCCCCGTTTTGCACCACGGTCAGACGGGTACCTTCTGCCAGATTCGAGATGGAGCCATCGGCGGCGACAGTACACCCCTCTTCGCCTTCCGCAGAGGTGACATTATACATCACTCCACCGGCATAAATGCTCCCGCCCTTGTCCAGTTTCACCGCGCCCTCTGTCAACCTGGCGGTTCCGTTGCTGTTTCCTATGGTGGCGCCATTCTCGGTGGCGGTGTAGGATTTCCCGCCAATATCAATGCTCTTGCCCGCTTCCACTGTAACCGTTCCTGCCGTCAATTGAGCCTTATTGTCCTTATTGGCAATGGTGGCTCCAGTCCCGGCGGCGGTATAAGATACCCCGTTGATAATGGCGGTGGTATCCTTGTCCATGACAATGCTCTGGCCTGTGTCCAATTTCACCTCACCTTTCGTCAGCTGGGCTGTTCCGTTGCGGTTTCCTATGGTGGCACCAGTCTCGGTGGTCGTATACTTCGTCCCGCTGATAACAACGCTGGCTCTCTCCACAAACTCGACAAATGCATCTTTCTCCAGATCAGCAGACCCGTCGCTCACGCAGATATTACCATCGTTATCTGCTGTCAACTCATATTGCCTAGGAGTGCTTGCATTTTTCACCTTTGCACCATTGGACAGAACTGCATAGGCCCCTCCTTGGAGCATAATTTTTTCATTCCTGGCAGGCTCTACCCAACAATTATTATCATCGTGATGATAAGTCACTTCATAAGAAGTATTTTTCTTGCTGCCCGTTACCCGAATCTCTCGATGTCCCGGATAGACAAAACACAAATATTGCATACTGTCATAATAAATCTTGCAATTAACGGATTCCTTCAGGTAATTGCTGTTATCGATACATATGTATAGTTCAGCTCCATTCCACCAATGTATGTTTTTGGATGACACCACTGCCGCTATGGGATAACTCGCATCCGGCTTCACAGTCAATTTCTTGTCTCCGAAGTTAAACTCAATCGTGCCATAAACACGATCGTCGATCCCATTGGTGATACTATAGGTCTTTCTGTCGTATTCAGACAAATCCTCATTCAGTTTCCCAAAGTCCAGAGTCACCTTCCCGTCATCCGCCGTATACACCAGCGCCAACGAATCATTAAAAAGCTGCAGGTCAAAGGAAAACATCCCCTGTTCCGCCGAAGGCGCTACCTCCGATGCACAAAGGGATGTGTTGTCCCCCCCGAGAAGACATTCTTTTCCATAAGTCTCTCATTCCTTCCTTTCCGTCTGTCTCCACAGAAACGAACAGCGTTTTTTACCTTATTTTATACTCGCGAACAGTAAAATTTACATCTCGGTACAATTCGCTCGCGGTATATGCAGAGAGCGTAAGAGCTTTCCCTTCGGGAAATTCTAACGCTCTCTAGTATAACAATACGACGAGAAATCTTCAATAGCTACCTCTGCTCCATCCATACCTTCTTCCCGCAAAATGCAATGCCGTACTTCCAGACCTCCTTCACTCCCTGCCGGGAGAGTTCCGTGAGGTAGGCCTTCTCCTCAATCTGGCGAAGGGCTTCCTTTGCCGCTCCCTCCATGGCCTCCTCGAATTTGGCGGATTTGAGTTCCAGGACAATGCCGGGGGCACCCTCCTTCAAGGGGAAGAAGGCGATATCGAAACGGCCATAGCCGCTTTCGCGGTTGGAGGCTACGCGGTACTCGCCATCCAATAAAACGGAAAGACCAAGCAACAAGCCATGATAAAAGGATTCCGGCTGGGCGGTGTCGTGATAGCTTACAAAATCCCGCAAAAGATCCGACAGGTTCTCCTGGAACCCATCTGCATCTCCATCGGTCATGGAGCGAAGCATGTCCCGAAGGAGGGTTTCCCCCTGGCTCGGAACGATATGGCCAAGGATTTCCTTCCGGTACGCCATGCGAACCTCCAGGTTCGGTATCGTGAGCCGCACCCAGTCTGCACAGTCCTCGTCCTTCCAGGTCTCCACAGGCTTCAGGTATCCCGTGGTCATGAGCATCATGAAGAGAGCGTCCCGATTCCTATGGATATCGGCATAGACGATGTTCTCCAGCACCGGGGATTCCACGGCCTTTCCCTGAACCAATCCCTGCAGTTCCCTATGACGGCGCGTATCCACACGCTTCAAAAGATCCTTCAGGATGGAATTGCCGGAAGTGTTCATCCAGTAAGGCTGGCACTTGCAGCCCTCATCAATGTAGCGGATGACCGACCAGGGATTGTAGATTTCCACCTGCCCGAACCGATAGCCGTCATACCATTTCCTGAGTTCCGGCAGCTTGTCTCCCACCCCGCATTCCTCCATGAGCCTTGCCGCTTCCTCCTGGGTAAAGCCGAAGATATCGCAGTAGGCATCCGACAGCACCGAACAGACCTTGAGATTGTTGAGCCCGCTGAAAATGCTCTCCTTGGATACTCTTGTCACCCCCGTCAGGACAGCAAACCCCAGGGAGGGATTCGTCTTGAGGGCAGAGCCAAGGAATCCCCGCATGAAATCGATGCCTTCCTTGTAATAGCCATTCTCCCAGGCGGAAAGAATGGGAGCATCGTACTCATCCAGAAGGAGAACGGGCTTCTTTCCATGATGCTTTTCCAGCAAACAGCAAAGATTCGTAATAGCATCTTCCATTTCCGAAGTATTTGCGGTTTTCTTCCACACAGCAAGAAAAGCCTCACGATCCACTTCCGCCAAAGCAGGGGAGTCCAATAGAAACAAATAGTTCCGATACAAATGCGACAGACGCAGTGCAAATTTTTCCCGTTCCCCTTCCCAGCAGTCACTCCGAATATCCTTCAGCGTAAGGAACACCACGGGCTTTGTTCCCTGCTCCCGCATATACTTCTCTCCCGCCCGCTCAATGTCCAGACCCGCAAACAGTTTCCTGTTTTCCTCGGCGTCTTCCAGTGTGAAAAAGCATTGAAGCATGGAAAGAGTCAGTGTCTTGCCGAAGCGGCGAGGACGGGTGATCAGGGTAATCTTTCCCTGGGCATCCAATAATTCCCGAATGAACCGGGTCTTGTCAACGAAGTAGTATTCCCTCTGGATCAATTCCCCAAAATCCTCAATGCCCACAGGCATGGGACGTTTTCTTTCCTGCACCTCAAACACCTCCGATACAAAGTTTTCTTCTTTCTTCCAGTATATCACAGTTACACTGCTGTTCCAATGGCAAAGGGGGCAGGTCTTGTTTCCATTCTTGATTTGATGTTGAAGTAAAAAATGACCCGCCTTCAGCGCGACCTGAAAGCGGGTAAGAAAAACTTATCCTATACGAAGGGCGAACCGCTGGAGCGGTGCTCTTTCTATGCCTATCATACAATACCCGAAAAGGAAAAGCAACCGGTTCCATGTGCTGTCTGCCATCTGGAAGGTGGATGCTCCCTGCGGCGAGTAGTATGAATGATGGGGCTGAATTCACTCCAGGGATATGATCTTGTTCCTCAGGACATAGACCAATGCCTGTGTGCGGTCATTGACGTTCAGCTTGCGGAAGATGTTCGTGAGGTGGTTCTTCACGGTCTTCTCGCTGACGCAGAGCGCCTTGGCGATGTCCTGGTTGCTGTAGCCCTTTGCAATGCAGGCCAGCACATCCATCTCACGGGAGGTCAGCCGCTCCGAGCGGCTCTCCTTCCACATCTCCCTTGCCTTCTCGTTGACATCGTCCGTCTCGCTGATGCCGCCGAACAGCCGCTCCGCCAGCTTCGGGTAGACGAAGGCATTGCCCTCGTTCACCACATGGATGGCGCGGATCAGTACCGACGGCTCCACGTCTTTCAGGAGATAGCCGAGGGCGCCATTCTTCAGCAGCTCCAGCACATAGTTGTCGCTGTCGTGAATGGTCAGGGCGATGACCTTCGTCTTGCACTTCGCCGCCTGGAGCTGCTTTGCCACTTCCAGGCCGTTGAGGCCCGGCATGTTGAGGTCCAGCAGCAGCACGTCCGGCTGCAGCACCAGCGTGCGGGCAAGGGTCTCCTGGCCATCCTCAGCCTCACCGACCACCTCCAGGTCGTCCTCGAAATTCAGTACCCGCTTGATGCCCTGCCGCAAAAGCGCATGATCATCCGCAATCAATATCTTTATTGCCATGGTTGTTTTGCTCCTTTTATCCCCTTCAAGAACAGCTCGACGAAAAGGATTCTGTCTGAGTATAGTTAATCCAGCACATGCGCCGTCAGGAAGATCATGAGCTCGGTCTCTGACTTGCTGTGCCTTACGCTTCGGAAAAAAGCCCCGAGAACCGGCAAGTCCCCCAAAAAGGGAATCTTGCTCATGCTGCGGGATTCCTCGCTGCCGATGAGCCCCCCGATGACCATGGTCTCCCCATCCCTGAGCCTCACCATCGTGTCCGCGGAACGCCTCTGGAAACGGTAGGCCTTCATCTCCTCCACGTAAAGGGGAGAACTGACCTCCGTATGCACCTCCGCCGTGATGTAGCCGTCATCGTTGACCCTTGGCGTGTAACGCAGGATGATGCCCGCATCCTTGTACTCCATGGATGTGGTGGTTGTCGAATCCGTAGTGGAAACCGTGGGCACCGGCACAGAGCCGCCAATGTTGATGACAGCCTCGCGCCCCTGGATGGTCGTGATATTGGGCCGTGCCAGTATCTCTGCCTTGCCGTCCGTAACGAGGGCATTGATCTTTGCCTCGTAGTAGAACTCATAGGGGTAACCTTCCGGGCCGTGCCCAAACTGCACGATGCCCGGCACCGCCTTTTCCAGCCAGTTCCGGCTCACCTTTGTCCTCGGAACGCTTTCCTTGATGTTCACGGTATTTCCAGACGCATCCACCGAAGAATAGGAGTGCTGGTCATAGGTGGTCTCGGTATCCGGGTACTGGGGAACCGCAGACCACTGCCATTCCACCCCCAGTTTCTTCGAGGCATCCTTCTGGATGGCAACCACCTTCGCCTCCAGGGACACCTGCTTTGCGGGGACATCCAGTTTCTTCAGGAGTTCCCCCGCCGCAAGGGCTTCCTGGGGCGTTCCGTAGAGCACCAGGATATTCGTCGCCCGGTCCACCAGTACCCGGCTTCCCGTCAGCGATGCCGCATCATCGGAAGATGCTTTTTCTGCATCATCGGCATTGTGTTTAGTATTCGTCACGGAATCCGTTTTTCCTGCCAATCCCAAAGATAAATTCACGGCATCTTTCAATTCTTCCGGATTGCCGTAATGCACGGGGAAGGAATGTATGCCGCGCATTCCGGACTGCCGGGCGGCAGCCGTCACCACAAAGGTGCCGTCCAGATCCTGCAGGGCAAGATTCCTCGCACCGGAAATGAACCGCAGGACATCCTCCGGTTCGACATCCTGAAGATTCAGCGTGACCGTCCCCTGGACAGAATCATCCAGTACAAGGTTGAAATGCCCCATCCGTGCCACCGACATGAGCACGGAACGCACATCTCCATCCACCACCTGAAAAGAAATCGGCGCGGCTTCCGCCGCCGGCCATGCTCCCTCCACAGAACAAAATACCAGCATACCCAAAGCCAACGCTTTCCAACGCAGGCATTGCCTGCCCCAAAAGTCCATTCACATGCCCTCCCATCTTTCCTTTATACAAAATCATCAAAAAGCGGGCAGCCTCAGCTGCCCCCCGCCGCCATTGCCGGAAAAGATGAGGAAATCCTCCCCGATGTCCTCCACGACACAATCGCCGAAATGTTCCCCCACGGAAACGCTCCGTGTTTCCTTTCCGTTGCTCACGATGGCAAGACGCCCCTCTGCCCCCGAAAGGATGCCCTTCAAGACCCATTCAGGAGACACCTGATCCGGCTTCGCATCCGGTTTTGCCTCCACCGTCGGAGGAATCGGTGCAGCAGGTGGTGCTTCTTCCGTTCCTGCCGACGGCAGGATTTCCTTCTTTGCTGCACCGTCCCTCCCCTCATGGAGCAGGGAGAAGGGATCCTGCAGTTTCTCTCCCTTCGCCGTCGTTTCCTCTCCCAGGATCTTCCAGCGGCCTTCCTTCTCGGGGAGCTCCTGCTTCTCTTCCGGAACATCCCCCGCTTCCACGGAAACCTCCTCATCCTCCGGGAGCCATACCGTCCCCAGCATCAGCAGAAGCAGTGCAGAGGCGGCCACCAGCCATTTCTGCCGTTCCGGCATCTCTATCCTGCCCATAGACTTCCCTGCCTTTCAGCAAATGGCTCCGCCGACACTGCATCGACGGAGCCATGACTATTGTCTGAATTCGTGAAGTTCAGTTTCACGGATTCAAATATTGGTTATTTTCCTGCCTTGAGTGCCTGAAGTTTCGGACCCATGATGCGCTTGTAGGCCTCGACGCCCGGCTGGTTGAAGGCATCGACATTCGCCAGCTCGCCCTCATAGGCAACGGACATTGCCAGCATGTAGAGAAGCTCGCCGAGATGATAGGGCGTGAGCTCCGGCAAAGTGAAGCACGCATTGAAGCGATGGTTCGACTGGAGCGCGTCCGCATTGGACTGGCGGGCAACCTCCAGGGCCTCCCCCATGGTCACGCCGGAGATATCCGCAAGTTTCTTCACATCCGGGAACACATTCGGGATGGTGAGATCGTTCTCCCACTTCGCAACCTTGATGAACTGGACCACCTTGTCGAGAGTGCCTTCCTGATGCTGCTGTGTCTGGGAATGCATATCCGTGGTGCCCACAGCCACGAGAGGCGTGCGCCCGTAATAGACTTTCCTGCCATCCCTGTCCTCCTGCTTGCCAAGGGATTCCGCCATAAGCTGGATATACCACTCGGAAACGGACTTGAGGTAATCCCCATAGGGCATCATGACCTCAATGTTGCGGCCATGCTTCTTCAAGGCCGCAAATTTCAGCGCCGCATTGAGCATCGCGGGATTCTGCCAGATATCGTCATTCTGGCAGGCCTTGTCCATGTCCTTCGCGCCGTCCAGGAAGGCCTGGATATCCATGCCGACGCAGGCCGCCATGGTAAGTCCGACATCGCAGAAGATCGAGAACCTTCCGCCCACGCCATCGGGAACCGCATAGGTGGGCCATCCCTTGTCCGCCGCCAGCTGCTTGAGAAGGGTCTTCTTCTCCTCGTTGGGATCCGTCACTGCCACGACCTCAATCTCGGCATTCTCATACTTCTGCAGGGCATCATAGATGACCATGAAATTCGACATGGTGTCGAGGGTGCCGCCGGACTTCGAGATGACCAGCAGGAGGATCTTGCCCTTGCGCTTCTTGTGGGACACCGAGAAATCCGCCAGCTTCTTGAGATGCCTGATGAGATCCCCCGTGCGCCGCGGGTCGATGTTCTGCCCGCTGAAATAGATCTTCGGGAACCCGCCGCGCTCCTCGTCGGACATCGCGTTCCAGAAATCGCCGCAATATACGTCAAAGAGCACCTTGTTTCCGAGGTAGGAGCCGCCAATGCCGAGGGATACCACCGCGTCCACATTGTTCTTTACATGGTCCGTGAGCTCCTTGAGATGGGCCAGGGACTTCGGGGAATTGAGATGCCCCTCCTCCACATAGGGAAGCTGGGAGAAAAGGACCTTCTCGGGCTCCCCGTCCTTCGAGAGATGTGCCTTGATGAAGCCCTTCTCGCGCATGACCTTCATGGCCTCATGGGCCTTTTTCAGGTCCTCCTCGTAGGACTTCAGCTCAGCCTCTGTGACCTTCCCCTCACCGTAAAGGTTGTCATAATCAAAGGAAAAACCGGATTTCAACGTCAAGCTCATAAACGGATGCCTCCTTAACCAAAACATTACGAATATCCTGCTTAACTATTATAACGCTTTTTCCGTTTCCTGTGAAGATTCTTTCGATTCAGATATAAATAAAAAATCCTGGAAAGTTACTCCCGAATCATCGCCAGCAATTCTTCGGTCTTTTCCTCCATGAGCCTGCGGTCATGCCGGGACTCCACATTCAACCGTATCTCCGGCTCGGTGCTCGACATGCGCAGATTGAACCGCCAGTCCTCGAATTCCACGGAAACCCCGTCAATCTTCGAGAGTTTTCCCTTGGGGCCGTAGAAGGCTTCCACCTTTGCCAGCACTGCCTGGGGATCCTTTACCTTGCTGTTCCTCTCGCCGCTGGCAGGATAGCGCTCCTGCCGCTCCCGCATGAGCTGGGAGAGCGTCTGCCCCTCGGAATCGGACATGAGCTCCATCATCAGAAGCCAGGGAATCATGCCGCTGTCGCAGTAGGAAAAGTCGCGGAAATAATGATGGGAACTCAGCTCGCCCCCATAGATGGCATCCTCTTTCCTCATCTTGTCCTTGATAAAGGCATGCCCGCTCTTGCAGACCACAGCCCTGCCGCCCAGCTGCTCCGCAATTTCTATGGTATTCCAGGTCAATCGCGGATCGTGGATGACCGTCCCGCCCTTTTCCTTCCTGAGAAAAGCTTCCGCGAGGAACCCGACCATGTAGTAGCCCTCGATAAAGCCGCCATTCTCATCAAAGAGGAAGCATCGGTCGAAATCCCCGTCCCATGCAATTCCCACATCGGCTCCGGATTCCCGTACCGCCTGTATCGTTGCCTCCCTGTTCTCCTGCCGCAACGGGTTCGGCACCCCATTGGGGAAATTGCCGTCCGGCTCACTATGCACCTTCACGATATCAAAGGGCAGATGTTTCTCCAGGGCATCAATAATAGGGCCCGCCGCCCCATTTCCCGCATTTGCCACAACCTTGAAAGGCTTCAGTTTGTCCACATTCACATAGGAAAGGATATGCGCAATATACTCATCCATGACATCAAGGGGCGTAATCTTTCCCGCGGGACGGACCGGTTCAAACCCATCCTCCAGGACTGCTTTCGCAATGTCCCTCAATCCGTTGTCCTCCGAAATGGGACGTGCGCCGCGCCTTACGAATTTCATTCCATTGTACTCTTTGGGATTATGGCTTGCCGTCACCATGATGCCGCCGTCCAGGTCATGGTGCACCGTCGTGAAATAGATCATTTCCGTGCCGCACTGCCCGATATCCAGCACATCGCAGCCGGACTCTGCCAGGCCCTTGGCCAATGCCTCCTGCAAGGCAGGGCTGGAAAGGCGGATGTCATGCCCGACAGCGATCTTCTTCATGCCAAAGAGTCCCGGCACGACACGCCCGATCCGATACGCCAGTTCCTCATTGACATCCGTTGGATAAATCCCCCGAATATCATAGGGGCCAAATCCCTTCGTATTGATTGCCATACTGAACAACCTCCTTATACAAAAAAAGCAGCACGCAAATACGCACTGCTGAGAAATCATGGTGCTCACTGAGGGACTCGAACCCCCGACCCCCTCCATGTGACGGAGATGCTCTACCAACTGAGCTAAGTGAGCAACTATCAAACAAAAGATATTATACACCCACCCAAAAGAAAAATCCAGCACTTTTTTCAGAAACGGTCAAAAAATTTTTCACGAAAAATCATCCTGCCACAAGGAAATTCCCCCTCCATGGCGAATTTATCCCGCAGGAGGTTGATAAAAATGATAAAAAAAGACCATTTGCTGCGCCTGCTATGCTCCCTGCTCCTGCTATCCGGGGCAGCGTTCCTTCAGAAGACGGAAGCCGCCCCGCCGAGTGCCCTCGGCGGGTTCTCCAGGCAGATCCACCAAGACGTTGACATGACAAGGACAGATGCCGGGGAAAAGGAACTGTTCCGCCAGAATTTTTCCGGGCTCGTGATGGAAAAAAGCCTGGAAGAAGCCTACCCCGAACTCTCCGGGGTGATCACCAGGATGAACCAGATGGAATGGGAACAGGCCAAGAAACTTCGCTCGGAACTCATTGAGGAGGCAAAGGAGATCAACTCCAGGCAGTCCCAGCATTTCTATACCTTTGCCTACGACTACGATGTCACGATGCGCCGCGCCGACACCTTTGCCGTCAGTTTCCTCCAATGGAAATACATCTTTTCGGGAGGCCCCCATGGCAACTATGACTGCCACGGCGTGAATCTGAGCACACTGACCGGACGGGAAATCGAGTTCACGGATGTCTTTACCGATACAGAGGCACTTTCGGAGGTCATCATCGAACGGCTCAAGGAACAGCATCCGGAGGATCTCTACCCCGATTTCGAAAAGACCATCCGGGAATTCGCTGCCAAGAACGAGTTCAATTGGACCCTCGACCCCAGAGGTGTGACCTTCTACTTCAATACCTATGAGGTTGCCCCCTATGCCTGTGGGCTGCTGACCGTCTCCATTCTCTTCGAGGAATATCCTGAACTCTTCCACCCGTCTTACTGCCAGGCAGCCCCCGCCTATGCCGAGCCGTTTTTCCCATATAATACCCTCGCGACCTCTCTCAATGACAACAAGAAACTGGACACGATCTCAATCCGATCCTACAAGGAAAACCTGCATATCATCATCAACGGGAAGGACAACGCGGTGTTGACGACATCCTTCCATATCATCCGGCCTGTCCTGATCCACATGGAGGATGGCAGGAATTACCTCTACATCGAAGGCACAGCCGGAGACTCTGACCAAAGACAGATTTTCGCCTTCCAGGTAAATGGCAACAATGCCCGCTACATCGGCACACTTCCCTATACCTTCCGCCATGTGATCGCTGTTTCCCCGAAGGAAGTGGAATTTGAGAATTTCCTCACGGATCCCCATGGCTTCTTCATCGATCGCAACACCCGCGATGAATCAGGTTCCTCTGTAACGGATACCTGCGCCATCAAGAAGGACGGTCTTCTGTCCTTTGGCTGAGACCGGAAAATCATGATGCATTGTTCAAATGTCCCCCACCTTGCAGAGGTTGGGGGACATTCCTTTCCGTTATACTGATTTCTGGACTCTTTGCCACAAGAGAACCGCCATTGACACTGCTGCCAATATGATGATGCCGAGGCCGCTGACGGAATCGTGCCAGGGAAGCGACCCGGCCATCATGCCCAGGCTGCCGAAAAAGGTCTGGACAAAATTGATGACAGAGGATGCCGTTCCCACATGCTCCCTCGTCTCCTCCAGCAGCCAGTTCATGCTGAAGGGACGCGCCACCGCACCGATGGCGGTAAAGGGCAGGAAGGAAAGCAGGAACGGGAGCGGCCCTCCATGCCCCGGAAGCAGCACCAGGACGCCGCTGACCGCCGCCACGGAAAAGCAAAGCCGTGTGAGGGACGGCTTGGAAAGCCGCTGGCGAAGCTGCAGATAGAGAAAGGGGCCTGCAATGGAAGCCGCAGAATTCACGGCGAAGTAGTAACTGTACTCCTGAGCCGACAGGGAAAAGGTCTCGATGTAGACAAAGGAGGACAGGCTGAGATAGGCCATGTAGGGCGCCGACAAGAGGGAAAACATCACGAGAATCTGCAGGAAGGACTTCTGCTTCCCCACCTCCAGAAGAAGGGAAAGGGAACCCATCACCTTCCCCTGATAGCGCCTGTCCGGAAGAAGTGTCTCCGTGAGCAGCAGGGCAAGGATGAGATTGACCGTGCCCAGGGCGGTGAGCAGGAAGAAAGAGCCCCGCCAGGAAGTGAAGGTCAAAAGGAAACCGCCAATCAGGGGAGCCGCCATCGGGGCAATCACGCCCAGTGCCTGTGTGATGGCGAGGATCTTCGTCATCACCGCCCCCCGAAAGCAATCCTTGATCAGTGCGGTGGAAACGGTAATCACGGCACCGGAACCCACTGCCTGAAAAATGCGCCCTGCGATGAGAAGATAGATATCCGGCGCCAGGGCGCAGCCAAGGGAGGCGGCGGTATAAAGAGCGGCCCCCGCCACCAGCACAGGCTTCCTCCCATACTTGTCGCTCAACGGGCCGAAAAGCACCAGGGAAACGGCAAAGACAAAGAAGAACACCGTGAGGGTCAGGCTGACAAGGGCCTGGCCTGCGGAAAAATAGTTCCCCATCTCCGGCAGAGCCGGCAGATACAGGTCCGTGGACAAGGGTATGAACATGTTCATGAAGGCGATGAAGAAGATCATCATCCTTGATGACAAATAATGCTGTCGGGTCATAAAGCATCCCCATTCAAAAATATTGATTCTTGTCGGCCAAGCCCTTAAAATAGAATCAAACAAATCAAAGAAAGGAATCGAGGCTGAAATGCACGAAAAAAACAAGGGCAAGGTCATCGTCGGCATGTCCGGCGGCGTGGACAGCGCAGTGGCTGCCCATCTTCTGAAGGAAGCAGGATTCGAGGTGACGGGCGTCACCCTCCGCACCTGGGAAGGCGAGAGCAGCCGGTGCTGCGAGATCGACGAGGCCCAGAGAACGGCCCGGATGCTGGGGATTTCCTATCATCCCTGGAATGCGGCTGACTGTTTCCGGGAGCATGTGATGAAGCCCTTTCTGGAGGATTACATCCACGGACAGACGCCGAATCCCTGCATAGAATGCAACCGATACGTGAAATGGGCGCGCCTCCTCCACATCGCCGACGTGATGCAGGCGGATTACGTGGCAACGGGCCATTACGCCTCTGCCATCCGGCTCGCCAATGGAAGATTTGCCGTAAAGCAGGCGGCAGATGAAGGCAAGGACCAGTCCTACATGCTCTACCGGCTGACGCAGGAGCAGCTCTCCCGCACACTGCTTCCCCTGGGAAACCTGCGGAAGGCTCATGTCCGGGAAATCGCCGCCAGGGCCGGCCTGTCCGTGGCCCACAAGACGGACTCCCAGGAAATCTGCTTCGTGACAGAGGGGAGCTATGCGGACTACATCGAAAAGGAGCTTGGGCAAGGCTGTTCCCCCGAAGGAAATTTCGTGGATGAAAAGGGCAATGTGCTGGGCAGGCACCAGGGAATCATCCACTACACCGTCGGACAGAGGAAGGGACTCGGAATCGCCCTTGGCTATCCTGCCTATGTAAAGGGAATCCGTGCAGAGACCAACGAGGTCATCATCGGGAACGGACAGTCCCTCTACACCGAAAAGATCCTCTGCGGGGCGCCTTCCTTCATGGGCATCCCTGATCTGGAAGAGGACGCCTCACTGCATGCCGAGGTCAGGATACGCTACCATCACAAGGGCGAAGGCGCCACCATCCGGCGAGAGGGGGAGCTCATCTCCATCTCCTTCGAGAAGCCTGTCAGGGCACCGACACCGGGGCAGTCCGCCGTATTCTACGATGAAAACCATTGCATCATCGGTGGAGGAAAAATCATCCCCTTCCTATAATGGAGGGGATGATTTTCTTCAAAAGTCAATACCGCATTCAAACAACCGGTTCCATGGATGGGTGATGCGAAGATTCTTCAGGGAAAGTCCCTGAGGCAGGCGAATGTTTTCCTGCGCGAATTCCGCCATCCACTTTGTCGTCTGCTCATCAACGCCCTGACGCTTTTCGTTGAGGTTTCCTCCATCTCCTGCCCCTGGAATGCTCCAGATCTCATTGCCGATCCGCTGGCGCACATTCGCCTGGTAGGCCCATTCGTCAAGATAGCGGGTGAGCATCAGCTCATCGGCATCTTTCTTGTCCATCCATTTCGACAAAAGCCCCGTGCCGATCAGGAATCCCGTGCTGTTCGTCGCCGTGTTCCAGCCGCCATAGGCGCGGATGCGGAACTGCAGGTCTTCCTTCCGAAGCTGCTCCATCAGCGCATTGTCCGAACCATTGGCATAGGAAATGTCTCCGATGCCCACCGCATAGCCCTTCTCCACAAGATCCTTCACCAGGGAAACGAAGTGCTTGGTTCCCTTGCGCGGACGAATGGTATTGGAAGGAAGGTTGGCTTCCAGGGTCTTCCCGTCCGGATTCGTGTTGATGGCAAGGACAAACTCCGCCCGCTCCGGTGCTGGAACCCGCATGCCGCCGGCTGCCACAATGGCACCGTCCACATCATCGCCGATTTTCTCATTGCAGTATTTGGGGATGGTGTCCCTGCCACTGCCTTCATTATATGCAGTATAGACAAAGGGGATATCCTCCATGCTGTCGTTGACCGCGCGGCAAAGCATCACCATGGCCAGCTCATCCGCCCCGGACATCACCTGGAAGCGGGTATTCCCCAAATCCTTGCCATACTCCCGCAGATGACGGCTCTCATAATGGGTCTGTGAGAAGGGCGCACTGTCATCGCCCCCCAGCAGGAAAAAGGCAAACACATCCTGCCCCGTAAGGTCCACAAGATACTTATTGGCATCGTAATTCAGTCCATGGCGCTTTTCCCAGTCCGCCAAGGCTATGGGAGAGATTTCCCCGCCCATGCGCTCGAAGTCCCGTTTCTCCTTGCCGGAGGCAACGCCCATATCGATCTTGTCCCGCAGGACCGAATAATCGTAAATCTTCACGGCATTTTTCTGATACTCCTCCGGCTCCATGCCGCCGGAGTGGGTTGCCGAAAGCAGGGTGCGCAGGATCGTGCCGAAGCCATAGATTGGCAGACGAGGAAAGTCCTCATGGAACTCCTGGAAACGCTGTGCCCTTTCCGTGATGGTCTGCTGGCTCAACTCATGGTTCCGGGAACCCACCAGACTGCCGTATATCATGGCATCCGTGGAAACGACAGCCGCATCTGCTCCCCGCGCATTCTCCCGAAGCCATGCCCAGAGCCCATCCGGGTCCCCGTACTGCTCCCGCGTGCCGAGCAATGCATCCGGCGGAACGACCACCTCATATCCCAGTTTCTCCGCAACCTGCCGCGTCTCCTTGTCCGTAATGGGACGATTGTCCAGAGGAATGAACAGTATCTTCTTTCCCTGCCCCACAGAGGCGGCATTTCCTGTTCCCATGAAAAGCATAGGCAGAAGCATCACAACAAACGTCATCAAAAAACATATCCATTTCCTGTTCAAAATATCATCCCCCCGTTTTATGACCTGCTGATAAACTCGTCTCTAATTTTATTCTATCATAAAAATGCACCGCCGTAAAATTCCAACAGGAATATGGGCACCTTTTGCAGAATACTATCTATGATATATACAAAAAGGGAGGAATCTTCCATCATGAACACCATCTCCAAAAAGAATCTTTTCCTCGCGGCGCTCCTGCCAGCTCTTTTCCTGTCAGTTCCTGCAAGCGATACAGGCTGCCCGGCAGCATGGGAACTGCACCCTGCTGCCGCCGCAGGCTATTCGTCGCCATCCATTGGCAGCGACACCACAGCACCGGACAGCCGCGTCGAAAAGGCAGTGCTCTGGGCCATCGGCATTGCCAATCAGCCTTCCCACGGTTATTCCCAGGGTGCGGAAAACGCTACCTCCAGCAACCCCTACACGGGTTCCAGGGAAGGCCCCGACTACGATTGCTCCAGCCTCGTCTACCATGCCCTTAATCAAGCAGGGTTCCCCATCATCGCGGCCTGGCAGGAAAACCCCGCCTTCTATGAGGAATACGACGGCCAGCAGGAAACAGGGGATGCCGATACCATCTGGCAGGACCTGCAGGTGGTGGGGGGATTCTCCAAATACTCCTGGGACAGCGTCAAAAATAACCTCATGCGGGGGGATATCCTCTGCGACCCACAGTATCATGTGGCAATCTATATCGGCAACGGGAAGACCGTGGAAGCCCGGGGCGTGAACAATCCCAGAGGCGGCGACTGGCGCACGGGGGACCAGGGCGGCGAGATTGATTTCTACGAGGCCCAGGGACGCAATTGGAAGGAAGTCTACCGCTATACGCAAAACCAGTAAAATTTTATGGAGGATGATTTACATGTTTGTGGCAAACAGAATGACAAAACATCCAATTACAGTGACACCGGATGCAACCCTGGATGAGGCGGCAGGCCTCATGAAAAAGCACCATTTCCGCCGTCTGCCCGTGGTGGAGGACGGAAAGCTCGTGGGTTTTTTCAGCGACCGCGACCTCATGCGGGTGTCGCCGTCCCCGGCGACCACGCTGTCCCGCTATGAGATCCGTTCCCTTCTCGACAAGATGAAGGTCAGGGAAATCATGCAGAAAAAAGTCCACACCGTCTCCGAGGATGCCACCATCGAAGAAGCGGCTCTTATCATGTACAACGAGAAGATCGGCGGACTCCCCGTGGTATCCAGCGTCGGTGCCGTGGTGGGCATCATCACCGAGACGGACATCTTCAAGACCTTCGTCGATGTCATGGGCCTGCAGGACGGCAAGACGCGCATCACCGTGGAGGTGGATGACAAACTGGGCGTGGTGAACGAGCTTTCCGGCATCTTTACGGAAAACGGCCTTTCCATTGACAGCCTTGTGACCTGCAAGCAGCCGGACGGACGCTACGAGATCGTCATCCGCGGCGACATCCCTTCGGTGGATGACCTTCGGGCGAAAATCGAGGCAAAGGGATACACGGTCATCCATGACGTGAAGATCGGCAACTGATATTTACAGAAAGTGGGGAAGAGCATGGCATACATGAACGAGAATCCTATCATGATCAATGCAGAAAAATCATCCGCCGCAAAATTCGCGGAAACCATCCTGGCACTCAATTATCTGAGAAGTGTCAGGAGCCTGTATCTGGATACGGCGAAAATCCAGTCTGTCGTTTAGTCGTTTAGGCCTTTTGGCCCATCTAAATATAAAAGATTTTGAAAACACTTCTTATTTGACCGCAACCACCATTTTGTGATATGCTTGGAATCGATGTAATGTGATGTTTGGAAAGGGGTTATCTCTATGTATCGATTCTTGTGCATGTTCCTTCTTGCTGTTGTTTGTCTTGCTGTTCCGGCCACCAGTGACGCTGCCGCATTTCGTCTGGGAGACCAGGGTGAGGCCGTCATGGATATCCAGCGCGCCTTGGCAGCCTCTGGTTACGATATCACTGTGGATGGCGATTTCGGCCCGGCAACAGAAGCTGCTCTTCGCAGCTACCAGCAGGAACATGGACTGGAAGTCGATGGCCTCGCAGGTCCCGTTGTCTACCAAGCCCTGCTGGGACGTGAATTCCCCGAGATCAGCCGCAGCATGATGGGCGGCAACCGCCGCTTGATTGCCATCGCCATGCAGTACATGGGCGTTCCCTATGTCTACGGTGGTTCCTCCCCCAGCGGTTTTGACTGCTCCGGCTTCGTCCAGTACGTTTATCGCCAGTGCGGCATCGAGCTGCCCCGCACGGCCGACATCCAGTTCGAGGTCGGCACGCCCGTCAGCCGCGATGAGCTTCAGCCCGGCGATCTCGTCTTCTTCGCCGGAGACTACGTGAATGTCTCCCATGTGGGCATCTATCTCCAGGATGGCGACTTCGTCCATGCCTCCACGACCTACGGCATCGCCATCGACTCCCTCTACCGCGACTATCGCCGTGACCACTACATGGGTGCAAGGCGCATCTACTAAGACATATTAGCAGGCATAAAAAAACAGGCACTGCCCATCTCAAAAGAGGGTAGTGCCTGTTTTCTTTGCCATAAATCGATTTATTCCAGGTACGGCATCACAGCATTCCATATTCGCTGCTCATTTCGTATTTCGAAGAAGAATGGCTCTTGCTTGTCTGAATATTTTGTGGTATGATATAAGAAAGGTAGCTGATATTGGTGTGTCGGCAACCCTCTTTATCAAGTTTATACTTTTGGGAGAAGTCACCTGTCCACTTGCGCGGGTGGCTTTTTTCGTGTCTAAGACACTACTTTAAGAATGAGAGGCAGGAAACTATTAATGTAAGAATAGCTATC
Organism: uncultured Veillonellaceae bacterium; assembly: GCA_902801565.1. GTDB lineage: Bacteria > Bacillota > Negativicutes > Selenomonadales > Selenomonadaceae > UBA3796. Next base: position 20,868 of record CADCIX010000015.1, read on the forward strand.
AACAAGGACAGCTTTTCATACATAGTCATGCCCTACTCCCTTCCGAGAGCCACCGACTATCAACTACCTTGAAAGGTATTATAACACACCTGATTTTTGGGGGCAATACGGACTCCCCGTCACGGCATTTTTCAGGAGCAGTTCGTACAAAAAAGGCCCACAGAGCCATAAAGCCCTGCAAGCCTTGAATTTCCAATATGGTGCGATTGGGGCGATTCGAACGCCCGACCTACTGCTTAGGAGGCAGTTGCTCTATCCTGCTGAGCTACAACCGCATGAGATATATTATAGCACGTGAATGCAGGAACAGCAATACCGCAATACAAAAATTCATCGAATCTCCACATGCAGCTCCTTGCCCAGCCCTTCAGCCACGCGCTGCAAAAGGTCCAGGGAAGGATTGCTCTTCCCTGTCTCCAAGCGGCTGATATTGCTCTGCTTGAGTCCCGTTTTCTCCGCCAGTTCCCTCTGCGTCAGTTTCTGGTGCTTCCGCTCCCTGACTAACTGGCGTATAATTTCACGTCTGGAATGTGGCTGATTCTGTCTATCCTGTCCGTATCTGCGGAATCCCATCATTATTCCCCCCGGCCGGCACTTGATAAATGCCTCGCTATACCATAGTATACAGGATTTACGGAAAAGAATCAAATATTTTCTTTATATTATATTTGATATAAAAATATACAAAAAGCACTGCGAGTCCCGACCATCCCATCGAAACCCCCAGTGCCAATCAAGTATCCCGTTTATTCTTTTTCTGCTACTACTTCAAAATCGTACTTTTCCCAGGCATCCACGGCCTCGGAATTCTCGTCGCTGACCTGCTGTGGTGCAGCCTTGACGAACTTCGTCAGCATGACACGGGCGATCCCCTGCTGCGCAAGAGTACCCGGACCGTCCACACAGCCATTCTGGCAGGCCATGCCCTCGAAATACTCAAGGGAAAGCTTGCCCTGCCGCACCTGCTCCAGCTTCTCCTGGCAGTTCCTCAGCCCATCGGCGTATTCCATGAGCACATCCGTCGAACCGGACTTCTCCAGCAGATTCTTCAAGGAGGTCTGGACGCCGCGATTCAGCGGGAAGCCAAGGCCGCTGCCCGTTGCCGTCGTCTGGTAGTCCTCCGCCGGAGCGTTCACATCGATGCCAACTCCCTCGAACATGCACTGCAGTTCCTCATAGGTCATGACGAAATCGATGCTCTCCGGATGATGCTTCGCTTCCACTTTCTTGGCGATGCACGGGCCGATGAAGCAGGTCAAGGCGCCCTCGTACTTGTTCTTCGCCCAGATGCCGCAGGAAACCATCGGCGATGTGGTCTTGGAGATGTTGTCCTCAAACTCCGGAAAATGCTTCTTCACATGGGCCACAAAGGCAGGACAGCAGGAGCTGGTCATGAAAGGAATCTTCTCCGGCACCTTCTCCTTGAATTCCTCTGCCTCGGCAAGGGTCGTGATGTCGGCTCCCACCGCAACCTCAATGACCTCGGCGAACCCGAGCTTCTTGATGGCGGAAACGACCTGGGCAGGCGTGACCTTGAGGCCGAACTGTCCAAGGAAGGATGGCGCCAGCATGGCAACCACCTTTTTCTTCTGCTTCAACGCCACAAGAATCTGCACGATCATGCTCCGCTCATCCAATGCGCCAAAGGGACATGCTCCGCGGCAGTTCCCGCAGCTCACGCATTTCTCATAGTCGATGACCGTCAGCTTGTTCGGGCCGGAGGACATGGCCTCCAATGCGCAGGCCCGGATGCAGGGACGGCTGATCTCAATGATGGCACCATAGGGACAGGATTTTGCACAGCGCCCGCACTCAATGCAGACATCGCGATTGATGGTCGCCCTGTCCTTGATGGTGATGGCATGCTTGGGACAGTTGTTCATGCACTTGTGCTGGATGCAATGACGGCAGAGATCCGTGACGTAATACTTGTCGATGGGGCAGGCATCGCAGGCATCCGTCAGGACATCCATCACAGGCAGGCTCTTGTCGATCTCCCCCGTTATAGCAGCCTTCGCCGCATTGATGATGTTCATCCCGATGGGCTGCCAAAGCGCCATCTGCACCCGATTCTTGAGCACGGCCCGTTCCTTGTGAATGCAACAGCGCACCCTTGGGGTATCCTCCCTGACCACCTGAAGAACATCATAGATATGCTCCGGCAAACAGTCCTCCCATGTGCATTTCGCGATATGCCGCAAAATCTCCCTGCGGTATCCCGTCACCTGCGTATTTTCCATAGCTCTCTTCACCTCATTCCTTCAAAATGGCATTCCATCCATAAATCATTCCGTTTGAAATCTCTCACAAAAGATCTGCTCCGGCTCAGGACGCCCAAAATAGAATCCCTGAATCACATCCGCACCGCACTCCCGCGAAATGTACTCATACGTCTGCTCGTCTTCCACCCCCTCGACATAGACAGCCATGCCAATGCTTTGGCAGAGTTTGATGGCATGTTTGAGAAGTTTCCTGTCGAATTCACTGTCCAATATATTGTCGACAAATACCTTGTCAATCTTTACCACGTCACAGTTGAAATACTTGAGCAATGCAAGGGAGGAATACCCCGTCCCAAAATCATCCATGGCCACCTTGATGCCCATCTGGCGGAAATAGTCGAACTGCTCATTGACAAACTGCCAGTTGGAAATCTGCTGGCTCTCCGTCAGTTCCAGAGTCAGACACTCCGGCGAAAGCGCGTGACGCTCCAGCGATTCCTTCACATAGTTCCTGAGATCCGTCGTCTCAAGCTGGCAAAGGGACACATTGATGCTCATCTGGAATCCGGGCTTGAACTCCTGCCATTTCTTGCAGACCCGCACAGCCTCATCCACGATCCAGCGCCCCACGGGAATGATGAGCCGCGTGCGCTCCAATATGGGGATGAAAACCACCGGCGAGATGACAAGACCATCCTCCTCCTGCCAGCGGAGCAATGCCTCTGCCCCGACGAGTTCCTGTGTCATGGCATCCACCTGCGGCTGGAAGAAAAGGCGGAATCCCTGGCATCCCTTCTCGATGCTTTCCTCAAAGGCATGCTGCAGATTGATGAAACGGAGCCAGTCCTTGTACTCCTTCTGGGAAAAGACAAGGAGCTGCTCCCTGCCCTGCTGCTGCGCCATCTCAAGGGCAGCCTTCGCATGCTTCTGCAGCGCAAGAGCATCCGTCCCGCTGTCGGGATAGAACACTGCACCTGCCGATGCCGAAAAGAACACGTTGTAATTGGATTCTTTTGCCTCGCGCAAACAGAGCTGGATACTGGAAAAGATGATCTCCACCTCTTCCTGGGAGGTATGGGGCCAGATCAGGCCGAACTCGTTCCCGTCCAGCTTGTAGAGGTTCAGGTGTGTGGGAAGCACATTCCTGATGCTCTGGCCGATCTGGCGAAGGGCAACATCATCGAAATGCTTTTCGTAGGCCTCATTGAGCAGATGGAAATTGTCCAACCCCACAATCATGATGGCCCCCATCTCGCCCTTGGCAAGAGCAGAGGTCACGCCCTCCTTCACCGCCTGATCAAAGGCAAATCGGTTCAGGAGCCCTGTCACGGGATCCGCATGAAGGATGCGGTCCATCTCCGTGATGAAGCCTGCAAAGATCACCGCATCGCCGGAATCATCGCGCCCCACCATGCCATGGCAATGAATCCACGTATACACGCCCTCCCTGTTTCTCACCCGATATTCGATGTCATGCACCCCCGGGTTTCCTGGCTCAAAGATATGGGCAAAACTGGCTTCATAGGTTTCCATGTCCTCCGGGTAGACAAGCGGAGTCCAATAGCGGTCAAAATCCACGACCACCGTCCCCGGCAGTCCGTATTCCTCCACCATACGGGAGGACAGCAGGACAACCCCTGTCGTCAGATCCGTCACAAAGGGATATCCCTCGGCGGTCTGCTGCAAAAGATCAAAATAGAATTTTATACGCTGCAATTGTTCACTGGTCGCCAAAAGATCCACTGCCAAAGCAGCCACTCCCTTCCTGAAACAAAGCCGCTCCATAGACTGCGGCACGTCATGCAATCAATCCCAGGTCACGCATAAGCCCTTCCACCTTCCCGAGCTCCAAGGGCTTCGAGGCATAGGCATCACAGCCAAGGTCAAAGGCCTGGTCCACATAATCCATATCGGTCAATGCCGTCATCATGATAACGGGAAGATGATCCTCCTGCGGAACACCATGCTGCTTCTCCATCGTCCGGACCACCTTGAGCACCTGGATGCCGCTGACCTTCGGCATCATGATATCCAGGCAAAGAAGATCGTAATTCATATTTTTCCTCGCAGCATCCATGAGGAGATCCAATGCCTCCATTCCATCCGTTGCCACATCCACATCCCCATATTCTGACAGGAATCGCGACAGGAATGTCCGACTCATGCGGTCATCCTCAGCGATCAAAATCCTCATTGCTCTCCCCCCTTAACCGACTTTCACAATACGCCAACAATGACGAAACATCCTCCTCCAGCCGCCTCTTTTTCTCCGGCTCCTGGTGTTCATCCCGCGGCTGCAGGAAAACGCTTTTTCTCTGCGGCGCTGTCTCTGCTTGTTCCGCCTTGACCAAGGGAATCCAGAAGCAGAAACTCGACCCTCTGCCCGGAATGGAAAACACTGTTATTTCGCCTCCCATGGCCTCCACCAGCTGTTTCACGATCATGAGTCCCAGCCCGGTGCCTCCAAACTGCCTCGTGGTAGAGCCATCCACCTGGCTGAACGCCTTGAAGAGTTTCCTGCGTCCTTTCCAATCCATGCCGATTCCCGTGTCATGCACGCCAAACTCAAGGCTTGGCCGACCCTTTCTTTGGCCCTCTGCCGCCGTCATTGCAATCGTTCCCTCTGCCGTAAATTTCAGCGCATTGGTCAAAAGGTTGTTGAGAATCTGGCGAAGGCGCAGGGGATCGCCGTGGACAAACCGGGGAACGTCGTGATGGGAAGGATGCAGGAACCAGATCCCCTTCGACATCGCAACCCTGCCATGGACGCGGCTCTCCTGCCGAAGCAATTCCCAAAGGTCGAAATGGATGTCCTCCAGCTTCATGCGCCCGCTTTCCAGCTTGGAAAAATCGAGGATATCATTGATAATATGCAAGAGATCCTCCGAGCATCGCTTGGCGCTCAGGAGATTTTCCCTCTGCTCCTTGTCCAATTGTGTGCGGAGCGTCAAATCGATCATGCCGTTCATGCCATTGATGGGCGTCCGGATCTCATGGCTCATATTGGCAAGGAACTGCCCCTTGGCGCGGCTTGCTGCCTCCGCCTTCTGTCTTGCCAGTTCCAACGCCTTCTCCCTGCGCTTCCTGCGGGAAACATCCACCAGGGCAATGATGATCTGTTTTCCGCTCTCCGACCATGCCTGGGAGATGAAAACCTTGAGCCAGACAGGTTCTCCGGTATCCATACTGGAAAGGGCCACCGTGAACTCACTGGTGAAATCATCATCCAGAATGGCCGCCTCAAGATTCTTGCGCACGGGACAATGACGGCACTCCGTACCGTGCCCGCACCCCTTCTGCAAGCTGTTCTCGCAGCGGAAGGCATCGCCAAACTGCAAATGAAGCGCATCATGATAGGAGATCTGCATCAGCTCAAGCCCTGCCTCATTGATGTCGACAATGGCGCCGTTCCCATCCACCACACAGAGGCCGATCTTCGCTGCTGCAAAAATGGAGCGCATATAGGAATGGTCGGACTCTATCTTCATCTCCAGCCGGCGAAGCTGGGTGATTTCCCTCAAGATCACGGAACACCCGATCACATTCCCGGAAGCATCCCGCATGGGAGAACAGGTCGCCGAAAGATATGCGGGGCCTCCCTGCAGCATCACACCCACATTGCGGGCCAATCCCACAGAGGTATCCTCCCGCAGGGCCCGCCGCAAAGGATTCTCGAAGGGCTTTCCCGTCTTCAGGTTCACCAGCGGGCAAACGTCACTGAAATACACGTCTCCCTCCATCTGCGGCGAGCAATTCAGGATGCGCGCTGCTGCCGTATTGAGATAGGTCACGCGCTCTTTCCTGTCCGTGAGAATGACCCCATCACCAATGCCCCCAAGCAATCCCTGCAGGATATCGTGCTGGATCCGCCCCACCGCGCTATCATCCATAACCATTGCTCCCTTCACACAATGAGCCGCCCCACCGTGTTCAAGTTTCAAAATCTTCAAATCTTCTTTGACATACAAATCTATATAATAATTCCCTGTCACCCGCCTTTTTTCCTACCTCAATAGAAAAGAAATTTTATTCTTTTCGGAAAGATACGCAAAAACAAAAAGGAGAGGAACTCCTCTTATTAGAGAACGCCCTCTCCTTATACACATCATGCAGCCATATCAAGTTGCTGTTCATCACTCCCGGAAGCCTCAGATGTAATGACATCATTCAGGACTTTGATGCGTCCTGTTTCGATGCCCTTCATCCCGACCTGGTTCAGATAGTCGGCAATGATCTCCTCGCAGGTACCGAATTCGCCAAGCGTCGGCAGATCCTTCAGCATCTCATAATCATCACCGCCGACAAACATGAAGTCCGTGGCGCCGATGGTGTAGGTCTTCGCATCATCCAGGGGCTCGCCCCCGACCTTGACATCCGAAACACGGTGGCCTGCCGGCATGGACGGGTCAAAGCTGAAGGTGATGCCGGAAACGTCCAGGAATCCGCCGAAGGAAGCAGGATATCCAAAGACAGAATGCTCCAGCATAGCGCGAACCTTCGCTCCCGTGATTTCCTTCTTCTGGACGGTGTTTCCGAAGGGGAAGATGGCCATGACATCGCCGCGGGTGACATCGCCCTCGGGAAGGTCTGTCCTCATGCCGCCGCCGTTGATGATGCCGATGTCAGCACCCGTGCGCCAACGGAAGGCATCCGCACAGAGATTGCCCAGTTCGGCCTCCTGCTGACGGACGATCTCCCTGTCTCCGGAAAGCCCGCGTTCCGTATGGGCAACGACTTCGTTGAAAAGTTTCTCGTTCCGCTTCTCAATGGCATCCATGGTTTTCTTGATATTGGCATCGGGGGTCGGAGCAAGCTGCGCCACGCCCTCTGCATTCAGGAGTTCCGCGCTCTTCTTCGTGATCTTTCCGTCCTCCAGCGTGATGGTGACACGGCCAAGCTTGTACTCATGCCATCCGGTCTGGACAATCATTGTGTCACCCACCATGAGGCCTTCGGGCAGGGTGGTATGGCTGTGACCGTCCACGATGAGGTCAATGCCGGGTGCTTCCTTCGCGATGCGCTCACTGGTGTATTCCGAGCTGGCATCCAGCCCCATATGCATCAGAGCGACAATCACATCGCATTTCGGACGCAGTTCCCGAACCATCTCCCTTGCCGTATCCACCGGATTCAGGAACTGGATGGTCGCCACATTGGCAGGGCTGGTCTTATAGGCAGCTTCCGGCGTCGTCAGTCCGAACACGCCCACCCGAAGCCCATCGGAGAATTTGTAGATCTTGTAGTCCTTGAACACGCGCTTTCCTGTGCCCTTTCGCACAACATTCGCACTGAGAACCGTGGGCTTCATCTTCTTCGCAAGTTTTTCAAGCTGGTCGGAGCCATAATTGAAATCATGGTTGCCCGGCGTGAAGGCATCCATGCAGGACTCGTTCAGGAGTTCCACTGCATTCATGCCCCGGCTGACGTTGATGCTGGGCATGCCATGCAACGTGTCGCCAGCATCGAGCCAGAGAGTATCCGGGTTCTTCGCCTTCCCTGCCCTCACAGCCGCCGACATTTCGGCAAGGCCGACGGCATTTCCGTTGTCATCGCCCTTCACCATGCGTGCATGCATGTCATTCGTATGGAATACAACGAACTCATGGAACCCCTTTGCTGCCGCCTCGGCCAGCACAGGGGAAAGCATGAGCACTGCCACAAAGAATGCCAGTGCTGCACCTTGAAAAAGTTTTTTCATCCCTCAAAACCTCCCTATTCAATTTGTATGGGCTGCCATATCCTCACAACTGCCCATTTATATTATAAAGGGGCATTGTCTTTCACGCAAGATGAAGATTCAAATTATTTTCACTTCTTCCCCAATGCCGTCTTCCTCGGCACAAGAATCTCCTCCTCATAGCAGGAGAAGGCCGCTTCCGTCAGATGCGTATCGGGCTTTGCTGTAAAGGCGCTGACCACGGGAACGATGACCATTCCGGCAAGCATGGCAGCCACACCGCTGTTGATGGGGGACTGCAAAATCGTCGGAAACTCCGGACGGAAGAAGATGTTCGCCGTCATGAGAGCGCAGGCAAACAGGAAGCAGGCCCAGCAGGAGGCTGTCGTGATCTTCTTCGAATAAAGCGCATACATGAAGGGCGCAAGAAAAGAACCGGCCATGGCGCCCCAGGAAATCCCCATGAGCTGGGCGATGAAGTTCACCGAGCTCTTGTACTGCACCATGGCGAGAATTGCAGAGATGGCAATGAAGACCACGATGAGGAGCCGCATGACCAGGACCTGCCGCGCCTCGCTCATGTCCTTGATGAAATTGTCCTTGAGCAAATCCAGCGTCAGCGTGGAACTCGACACGATGACAAGGGAGGACAGTGTCGACATGGAAGCGGAAAGCACGAGGATCACGATGAGCGCGATCATTCCCTCGGAAAGTCCGGAGAGCATCGTCGGAATGATGGAATCAAAGCCATCCTTTGCCACGTTCACCTGATCGGAAAAGAGCCGCCCAAAACCGCCGAGGAAATAGCAGCCGCCCGCCACCACCACGGCAAAGAGAGTGGAAATGATGGTGCCCTTCTGTATGGCCTGCTCGTCCTTGATGGCGTAGAATTTCTGCACCATCTGGGGCAGGCCCCAGGTGCCGAGGGAGGTCAGGATGACCACGAACAGAAGATTGAGCGGGTCAGGCCCGAAGAAGGAGGCAAAGATGCCCGGTGTCGTTGCCACCTTGTCGTCCGTGACACGGGCGAGCCCGTCGAGAGCCGCAAGGAAACCTCCCTTGGACTCCAGCACGGCGGCGATGACGGCCACAATCCCGATGAGCATGATGATCCCCTGAATGAAATCATTGATTGCCGTTGCCATATAGCCGCCCGCAATGACGTAAATCGCCGTGAGCACTGCCATGAGAAGGATGCATGCCGAATAGTCGATGCTGAAGGCCATGCCGAAAAGCCGTGACAGTCCGTTATAAAGAGAAGCCGTGTAAGGAATCATAAAGATAAAAATGATGATGGACGCCCCGATTTTCAAGGACGGCGCACCAAAACGCTTCTCGAAGAACTGCGGCATCGTGGCGGAATCAAGATGGCGGCTCATGATCCTCGTCCGCCGGCCGAGGATGAACCAGGCCAGCAGGGAGCCGATGAGGGCGTTCCCAATGCCCGCCCAGGTGGCGGCAATGCCGTATTTCCACCCGAACTGCCCGGCGTATCCGATGAACACCACCGCCGAGAAATAGGATGTGCCATAGGCAAAGGCCGTCAGCCACGGGCCGACGTTCCTCCCCCCCAGCACAAACCCGTCCACATCCGTGGCATGCTTGCGGCAATAGAGCCCGATGCCAATGAGGACGGCAAAATACAAACCTAAAAGAACCAGCTTCATAAAACCCTCCATTCTAAAAAAGAGAAACAAAAACACACCCAAACATGAATCATATCTCATACTTGGGTGTGTTGCAACTATTTATTGGCTGAGGCTTTTCCCAATTTGCCCATTTCCAGCTCAAATTCTTTCATATGTATCTGTGTGTCCTTGTAGGCATTCACCATGTCCAGGATTTTCCTGCCCGGTGCCTCCACCTTGACCTGATGTTTCCTTCCCTGCTTCCGCCCCTCTGCCTCCTCGGCATAATCCTCCGGAAGCTCCTTGTACTCCTCGGAACCGGAAAAGGTCTCCCATTCATCCTGCAGGGCGCGGACAATCATGATGAATTTTTCCAGAATGGAATCCGGCGACGTGTCCTGTCCCACCGCCTTATCATCTGTCCCCTTCGCATCCGTCGCATTTTCGGCATGCCCTGCTTCCTCTGTTTTTCCGGCAGTCTCTGCAGCTGTACTGCCCCCGTTCTCCGCCTTTGCAGCCCCTGCATTCGCGCTGCCACCGTTTTGCGCATTCGCGTCAGCAGACAGGCCGCCATCGGCTGCTGCCTCCATCGTCTCCGCATTTGCATTTGCAGTAGAGGCATCGCCGGAAACATTTGCCCCGTTTTCCGCATCGGCACTGCCAAACATCCGGGAAGACGTATTGCCGCCCGGCTCCGAAAAACCTGCCGCAGATGCCGCGCCGCCTCCTGCCCCGCCGGCAGCCGCCTTTGCCGCAGAAAGTTCCTCGCTGATTTCCGCAGCCGCCTTCACCATGGACTGGGCAACCGCCATCCGCGCTTCCTGCCTGGTCTTGCAGGCCCGAAGCTTCGCCTGAAGCTCCTCGCGGTATTCCTGCGCCTTCTTTGCCTTGCGGTACAGGGAAGGGTCCCTGTCCCGGAGGTACTCGATTTCCGTGGAGGACACCTTCTTGCCGCTCATGAGCTTCTGCTTGATGAGGGATACCCTCTGCTTCGATGCCTCGTCATCCGCCTTCCGCGCGGATGACATCATGGAACTCACTACACTCGAATTCATCGACTTCACTGCGTCCGTGAGCCGCTGCCCCGTCTTTGCCTTGTAGCTCGCGGCAAAACGCAGTTTTTTCTGTTGCAGGTACGCGTTCAATGACCCGATATTCCGAAATGAACTGATCCCCTCAAACATGTCCCTCAGCTCCTTGCTGTTTCCTGACATCCTTTTCCATGGTACAAACCATCTTATCTATTCTATATATCGTTTCCTTAAAAAGAAAACTTAAGCCTTTCAAAGAAAAAAAGCCACCACATCAAGGGCAGCTCCTTCTATAGCAGGCAAGCCGTACATCATTTCCCGTTCAGTTTTATCCACATAGATTTTCTATTCTGTTTCGTTTAATATCTGCACTAGCAGCTTATAATCCAAATACTGAATCCCTTCCATGCCTTGATGGATCTTATCAGCGAGTTCGCTGTTATAGTATATTTGCATGGCTGTTTCCAGCGATACTCTCCTTTCCTTAGCTATCTGGGCGATAATCCGCTCTTCCAGTTTTTCTTGGTATACCTGCTCCAAAACATTTTCATCCATGGCTTACACCTCAAAGAAAGAATCGTAAATCAGCAGCCTATCTATAGCCCTCTGGGTTATGAAAGCTATCTGGTCATAATTGGGATAGGCTTTGATTTCCTTCAACGCCCTTTCTTTATCCCAAAGGCCTGTATGATATAAGTCCACTACCCGAAACACCTTATCATTGGCCACTTTGCCAGAAATCAGATCATAATCTTTATAGCACCCGTTTCCATCCCTGCACTTGCAAACAAAATCTATCCATTCCATTAAATCTTCTGAAAAATTCTTGTGTTTCAAGTTGCCCACATCATCAGACATTCGATAGCAATCCACGATAGCAGGCCTATTTCTTTGCAAGCCAGCCTTACGCCGTGCCCAACGCATGGCTTGCTCTTTGACTGTTGTAACATAGAATCCTTGCCCAAAATCAAGCAAGCGGTAAGAATGCAGAACGTCCGGGTGCTTAATCACCTCGGTCGAGCCATGATAGACAATCATACCACAACGCCCCTTATCCGCAAATACTCCTTGATATCATCTACCAAATAGCCGCTTCCCTGAGTATGAAGAATATCATAGTTGGGAACCAGGTATCCATCAATACAGCCTGCCTCCATAAGTTTATGGTAAACCTGCTTAGGAGACAAGTTCCACTTGTTGGCACAAGCATGAATCATGTAGACCACAAACTCCATGGTATCCTGATGCAGCATCATCACCCCCAAAACAATCCAATCATCTTCCGTAACCCAGGATGCTTTGTCAACAAGGCCAGTAACAGCATATTATGTGTATTTCCGCCCCCATTGGCATTCCTTCTTGGATATGGGATATACATAGTATTCTCCACCAGACGCAGGATTCCTGCCATTTTCGATATGCCAAGTTTCATCAGCGTTTCCTTCTTGCATTCCATGGGGCAGTGTGGCAAAATGGACATAAGCGAACAATACGAAGAAAGGAGGAACTGCCATGTGCCGGAAACGCAGGATGCCTGTGGGCGTGGAGGATTTCAAGAAGCTGGTGGAGCAGTGCTATTTCGTTGATAAGACGAGATTCATCCAGGAGCTTCTTGATACCCATGGAGACGTGACGCTCATCACACGCCCCCGCCGCTTCGGGAAAACGTTGACCCTCTCCATGCTGCAATACTTTTTCACACAGGAAAAGGCAGAGACAAACCGCGCCCTGTTCCATGGCCTTGCGATAGAACGCGCCGGGGAACACTACATGGCAGAGCAAGGGACGCGGCCCGTGATATTCTTTACGCTCAAGGATATCAAGATGAGAGATTGGGCCTCATGCATTGGCAAACTTCGGTACACCTTGGCGATGCTGTTTGAACAGTTCCATGATTTGGAGCAAAGCGACAGGCTTTCCGAAGGGCATCGGAAAAGATTTTCCGATTTCCTGCACGATCGTGTGGAGGCGGAGATCTGGGAGAATTCCCTGCAGGTTCTTTGCCAATGCCTGGAAACGCACTTCGGGCAGAAAGTCCTTCTGCTCATCGACGAATACGATGCCCCCATCCAATGTGCCTGGGAGCACGGCTACTATGCAGAGGCCATCAGCTTTTTCCGAAACTTCTTCGGCGCGGCGCTCAAGACAAATCCCGCCCTTGATTTCGCTGTGATTACGGGAGTTCTGCGCATTTCCAAGGAAAGCATCCTCAGCGCCTTGAACAATCTCAAGGTATCCAGCGTTCTCAAGGGAAATTATCCCGATGTGATGGGCTTCACCCAGGATGAGACCCGGACGATGGCATCAGACCTCGGCTATGAGGACAAACTGCCGGAACTGCGGGAATGGTACGATGGCTATAATTTTTCCGGAGTGGAGATTTATAACCCCTGGTCTGTCATCAACTACTTTGCCGATGGCTGCCATCCGCAGCCCTACTGGGCCAACACCTCCGGCAATGCGATTCTGGCAGAGATGCTGGAACATGTCAGTGCAGAACAGGAAAAGGAACTCCATACTTTGCTGACCATGGGAACGATTGCAGCTCCCATCCGGGAGAACGTCATCTATGCCGATATCCATGAGGACAGGAACGCCCTCTACATGATGCTGCTCACCACAGGCTATCTCAAGGCAGTTCCCTCCGATATGGACGGCACAGACTACTGCACCCTGCAAATCCCCAACCAGGAGGTGCGGAAGGTCTACGCGGATGAGATATTTTCCCGTCTGACCCGCACTGCCGCTGGGGGGAATCCCGCCCGCTTCTTCGAGTATCTGGTGACCGGGAATGTGGAGGATTTCGAGAAGGAGCTTTCGTATCTCCTGGAAACCATCGTGAGCTTCCACGACACGGCGAAAAACCCCGAAGCCTTCTATCATGGGTTCCTCAACGGCATGCTTGCCATCCTCTCGCCGAAGACTTACGAAATCCAATCCAACAAAGAATCCGGCTACGGACGCTTCGACATCGCCCTGTTCCCGAAACGCGCGGACCGGGCAGGGGTCCTCATGGAGTTCAAGGCGGCAGGCAGCCTGAAAACGCTGAACGCAAAGGCGAAGGCTGCCCTCGCGCAGATGGAATGCCGTGACTATACCGCCGAGTTCCGAAAGCGCGGCATCCACGAAGTATGGACATACGGCATCGCCTTTCGGGGAAAGAAAGTCAGGATCATCGGAAAAAATATGGGCGAAAGCCAGCCAAAAAACAGCCCCATCAAGCCATGAACTTGTTGGGGCTGTTTTTCAGCTTTCTTGTTAGAGGACTTCGTTCCCCCATAAAAATCAGATGGTATAGACGCGGATGGAGTTCGTGTTGCCGTCCTCTGTCTTGATGCCGGAGGTGATGATCGTGCAGTCGCCCGGTTTCACATAGCCGTGGAGAATGGCAGCCTCCGCAGCCGCCACCGTCATCCCGGAATTGTTGTCCCAGTGCTTGCCCAGCATCGGGTACACACCCCAGCGCAAATTCAGCTGGCGCAGGACGCGCTCATCGGGGGTATATGCAAGAATCGCTGCCTTGGGACGGTACTTGGAAACCACTTCCGTCGTGAACCCCGACTCCGTCGGAGTGATGATGGCAGCAGCACCCATCTCATAGGCCATCTGCACCGTGGCATGGGCAACGGCACGGGTGCGAGACTGCAGATGCTCCAGTCCCTGCTCCATGAAGAGGCTCCGATAGCTCAAGGAAGCCTCCATGCGCTGAGCAATGCGGCTCATGGTGGCAACGGCCTCCACCGGGTACTTGCCGCTGGCCGTCTCGCCGGAAAGCATGATGGCATCCGTGCCGTCGAGGATCGCATTCCCCACATCGGAAACCTCCGCACGGGTCGGGCGCGGGTTGTCCGTCATGGACTCCAGCATCTGCGTCGCAACGATGACAGGCTTGCCCGCCTCATTGCACTTCTTGATGATTTCCTTCTGGATGAGGGGCACATCCTCCGCCGGAACCTCAACGCCGAGATCGCCACGGGCAACCATGATGCCATCGGAAACCTCAAGGATCTTGTCGAAATTCTTCACCCCTGCCAGATTCTCGATCTTCGGGATGATCTCCAGATGCCCGTCATGCTCCTCGATGAGCTTGCGAATGGCAAGCACATCCTCAGGGCGCTGGATGAAGGAAGCAGCCACGAAGTCCATCCCCTGCTCACAGCCAAAGATGATATCCTTCTCGTCCTGCTCGGAAATCGGCGGCAAGCCAAGGGAGATACCGGGAGCGGCAACGCGCTTCTTCGTGCTCATCTGGCCGCTGTTCTGGATGGTCGTCTCGATGTCCTTTCCATTGATGGCATCCACCTTCAGGGCAACAAGGCCATCGGAAAGGAGCAGGGTATCCCCCGGCTGCACCTCCGAATAGAGTCCCTTGTGGTTCACAGAAACATGGGTCTCGTCCCCCGGCTCGTCGGAATAGGTCAGGGTGAACTTGTTCCCCTTCTCCAGCATGACCTTGCCGTCCTTGAACTCGCCAAGGCGCATTTCCGGCCCCTTGGTGTCAAGGATCAGGGAAACCACCTTGCCCGCCTTCTTTGCAGCCTCCCGCACCATATTGATACGGGAAAGATGTTCCGCATGGTTGCCATGGGAGAAATTGAACCGCGCGCAGTTCATGCCGTTTTCAATCATGGCCTCGATCACTCCGGGCTTTTCCGTGGCCGGTCCCTGCGTGCAAATGATTTTCGTTTTCTTCAGCATATCAATAACCTCATTTCGTTCATTCAGCATTTCATTCATTGGTTTTTATTCAACAAACCTGCTTTTATTCTACACGCTTTCCCTCAATAAGTAAAGATTTGCCCGAAATGAGCCTGCAAAGGAGGAAAAAATCTCTTGACTAAAAACCCGTCTTTGATACAATATATTCTGTTCCTATAATTTCTAAACCACAATATATAGTGTAAGGAGGGATGGATATCCTCTGCCAATGATGTGCCGGAGGATATCCCGCAATGCATGAATCTCAAGACGGTCACGAAGCGTTCCGGTTTCACGGTGGACTATGACCAGCGGAAAATCTACAACGCCATTGCCGGTGCCAATCAGGACAGCGCAGAGCAGATGAGCGATGCAGACATCCAGGCGGTCACCCTTCAGGTGGAAAAGAATCTTTCCGAACGGGAGAATGTGACGGTCGAGGAAATCCAGGATGTGGTAGAGCATGAGATCATGAAGCATGGATTCTTCGACATTGCGAAGAAGTACATCCGCTACCGCCAGCGCCATGAGGAGCGGCGGAACGCCCAGAAGCATCTCATGGAATGCTACCGCGACATCTTCTTTGCCGATGCGGTGGACTCCGACCTCAAGCGG
This sequence comes from uncultured Veillonellaceae bacterium, assembly GCA_902801565.1. Taxonomy (GTDB): domain Bacteria; phylum Bacillota; class Negativicutes; order Selenomonadales; family Selenomonadaceae; genus UBA3796. Next base: position 36,739 of record CADCIX010000015.1, read on the forward strand.
GACAATGCAAACATCAACACCGACGCCTCCATGGGCATCATGCTCAAACTCGGCGCTGAGGGCGCGAAACACTTCGTGGACAACTACGTGCTGCCGGAGGCCTATGCCGCGGCTGACCAGCACAATTACATCCACATCCACGACAAGGATTTCAGCCTGATCACCTTCAACTGCTGCCAGATTGACCTCCTGAAACTGTTCCATGGCGGATTTTCCACGGGGCACGGGTTCCTCAGAGAGCCGAACTCCATCCGCGCCTACGCCTCCCTGGCCTGCATTGCCATCCAGTCAAACCAGAACGATATGTTCGGCGGGCAGTCCATCAACTGCTTCGACTACGCCATGGCAGAGGGCGTTCGGAAATCCTTCCATAAGGCGGTGGCAGACGAGGCCTTCAAGGCGATGGTCTATCGCTTCGGCAGCGAGGATTTTGCGGACAGGAAGGAATTCCACAAGAAATTCAAACCCTTCCTGGACATGGACGCCTGCAATTTCACAGAGAAGAAGGAAGACCCGCATCACGAAAAAGGCGTTGCGGCAATCCGGGCAGCACTGGAAAAACTCCTGGATACCCTTGGGAAATCCATGGAGGATGCCCAAAAGGATGCGGAGCACATCTACAACCTCGCCTGCCAGGACGTGGCAGAGGAAACCCATCAGGCCATGGAAGCGCTGATCCACAACTTCAACACCCTCCATTCCCGTGCAGGGGCTCAGGTGCCCTTCAGCTCCATCAACTACGGCATGGACACCTCCCCGGAGGGAAGGCTTGTCACCAAGGAGGTCCTGAACGCCATCATGGCAGGACTGGGCAACGGGGAGACGCCGATCTTCCCCATTTCCGTGTTCCAGCTCAAGGACGGCGTGAATTACAACCCCGGGGACGCAAACTACGACCTCTTCCTCAGGGCATGCGAGGTCAGCGCGAAAAGGCTGTTCCCGAATTTCGTGAATCTCGATGCACCCTACAACCTCCCCTATTACAAGCCGGGAGACTACAACAGCTACGTTGCCACCATGGGATGCCGCACCCGGGTCATGAGCAATGTCAACGGGCCGGAAGAATCCGGCAGCCGCGGCAATTTCTCCTTCGTGACCATCAACCTGCCGAAACTGGCGCTGGAGGCAAAGGGAGATCTGGAAGGGTTCTGGAAGCTCTTCGACAAGTACATCGCGCTTTCCCATGACTATCTCCTGTTCCGTCTCCAGACCATTGCAGAAAAGCATGTCTATAACTACCCCTTCCTCATGGGCCAGGGTGTCTGGATGGACAGCGACAAACTGAAGCCCACGGACAAGATCCGGGAGGTTCTCAAGCATGCCTCCTATTCCATCGGCTTCTGCGGACTGGCGGAATGCTTGGTCGCCCTTATCGGAAAGCATCACGGGGAGAGTCCCGAGGCGCAGGAACTGGGGCTCAAAATCGTCGGCCATCTGCGGGAAATGCTGGATGATTACACGAAGAAGGAACACATGAACTGGACCTGCTTCGGCACTCCGGCAGAGAGCACGGCGGGACAGTTCCAGAAGGCGAACCGCAAGGAATTCGGCATCGTGCCCGGTGTCACGGACAGGGACTACATGACGAACAGCAGTCATGTTCCCGTCTACTACCCCATCAAGGCCATCGACAAGATCCGCATCGAGGCTCCCTATCATGCCCTGGAAAATGCAGGGCACATCGCCTATGTGGAGATGGACGGGGACCCGTCCCAGAACATCCAGGCCTTCGAGGCCATTGTCCGGGCCATGCACGACCACGGCATGGGATATTTCTCCATCAACCATCCCGTGGACAGAGATCCCGTCTGCGGCTACACAGGCATCATTGCCAACGAATGCCCCCACTGCCACCGCAAGGAAGTGGAAAGCGGCACGTTCATCGTGCCGAGAATGAGATAATTATTGTTCAGCACAAGGAGGCACTACCATGAAAGTCATTCACACAGACAAGGCGCCCGCAGCAGTCGGGCCTTACAGCCAGGCAATCGCAGCAAACGGCATGCTCTATCTCTCGGGACAGATTGCCATCAATCCCTCAGAGGGAAAGATTGTCGCAAAGGATATCGAAGGACAGGCAGAGCAATGCTGCCGCAACGTGGAGGCCGTTCTTGCAGAGGCGGGCACGGACATGCAGGCCGTGGTCAAGACCACCTGCTTCCTGGCGGATATCAATGATTTCAAGGCCTTCAACGAAGTGTACGCAAAGCATTTCGTGAGCAAGCCCGCCAGGAGCTGTGTCGCAGCAGCGGCATTACCTGCGGGAGCCCTTTGCGAGATTGAGGCCCTGGCAGTTTTGGACGAAAAGTAATTTTTTTATAAATTTTTTTCATTTTTGAAGGAAAATCGGGAGAAAATATGTTTCCAGAACACCCGGAACATGGTATAATCAAGGTGTGCGCTGGAAGAAAGGGAACACCGTCAAAAGGTTTCCCGATGGATGTCTTTGGATGGGAGGCAGACAAAAGAAAAATGGTCGTTGTCGAGTTGGTATTTGCCGGTCTTTTGATCTATGGCATTTTCTTGTCGGTTGGCAGGATTCGGAAGGATCTCCTGCAGCTGCGCCGCAAGCGCCTTCACGAGAAGCGCGTCAAGGCGATGCTGTCGGAATCGAATCCCTTCTTTGCCCGCCGCATCTGCCGTTGGATTGACCATCCGGAGAAGGATCCGGATCTTACGTGGGCTGTGCAGTGTGGGAAATATCCCTCCCTGCTGGTCTATCTCAAAAAAGCAGCAAATCAGAACAGGTAATCATGGTCCCGGAGTTTCCGGGACTTTTGTATCATTTGTATAAGGAGAGGACATCTATGCTTTACCCGTTGAAGCTCACGGCTCCCCTGAAGGACTACCTCTGGGGTGGCATGCGGCTGAAAGAGGAATACAACAAACAGACGAACCTGGAAAAGGTAGCGGAGAGCTGGGAGCTTTCCTGCCACAAGGATGGGCAGAGCGTCATACAGAACGGACCGGAGGCGGGCAAGAGCCTTGACCAGTACCTGGACGAACAGGGAGATATCGTTCTTGGAAAGAATGCGGAGAAATTTCCCTATTTCCCGCTTCTCATCAAGCTCATCGATGCAAAGGACAACCTCTCCGTGCAGGTGCATCCCGACAATGAATACGCCATGCGTGTGGAAGGGGAGTTCGGCAAAACCGAGATGTGGTACATCGTGGACTGCGAGCCGGGAGCAAGTCTGCTCTACGGCTTCAAGCAGGAGATCACCAAGAGCGAGTTTGCCCGCCGCATCGAGAACGACACGATCCTTGAGGTCTGCAACCGAGTGCCCGTGAAGAAGGGGGATGTTTTCTTCATTGACTCCGGCACCCTCCATGCCATCGGCAAGGGAATCCTTCTCTGCGAGGTCCAGCAGAACTCCAACACCACCTACCGCATCTACGACTACGGCCGCGTGGGAAAGGACGGGAAACCTCGCCAGCTCCATGTGGAGAAGGCAAAGGACGTGACGAGACTGGCACCACCGACAAGGGGCACGAAGCCGGAATTGCATATGGACTTCTGGGCCGATGCGGAGGTTGACCTTCTGGCATCCTGCGAGTATTTCAAGGTATACCATTTCGACCTCAAGGGCAAGGCAGACCTCAAGGCAGGACCGGAGTCCTTCCAATCCATCACAGTGCTGTCCGGCGAACTGAGGCTCACGCCTGTCGGCGATGCCATAGATGCCATAGGGCTGGGAAAGGGCGAAACGGCATTCCTGCCAGCAGGAATGGGGAAATACAGCATCGAGGGCACTGCGGACTTCATTCTGGCCGAGGTTTGAAGATGCAAAAATATTTCGGACTTTTTTCTCATTTTCCCGTTGAAAAAACCGGCTGAAAATTATATAATATAGACAAAGGTATCTGCCTAATTAAAAAGGATTTTAATTATGTTCAAGGGAAGAGGGGGAGAATTATGAGCAACTTAGGAATCTCCGGCACGACTACGATGATGTCGTTCAGGCAGATCAATCAGCAGGTCGATCGGCTGGGACAGGATCTGACAACTGAAATTTCGGATCGGGCCGCATCTTATAGCCGTGTATCAAATTTCGGCACGGAAACGAAACTCGGTTCCAGCGATTTCCAGCGGGGCAATGCCAAGATTCTTCGCGAGGGAGAATCGGTGACGTCACACCACACGCAGATTGCCAAATCCTACTATGATGTGTCGAATTTCGGCAATGAGACGAAAGGCGGCAGCAGCGAATTCCAGCAGAACAATGCCAGGATTGCGCGCGATGGGGAATCTGTGACCGCACACCACTCGCAGATTGCGAAGTCTTATTATGGTGTCTCGAATTTTGGTACAGAGACGAAGCTCGGCAGCAGCAATTTCCAAAAAAACAATGAGCGCATCACCCAGGAGGGCGGGGCGAACACCGCAAGGAACATGCAGGCAGCCAAGTCTTATTATTCCGTGTCCAATTTCGGCAATGAGACAAAAGGCGGCAGTGACACTCTGCAGCAGATAAGCGCCCATATTACAAAAAAGGCATCTTCCATGTAGGAACAATCTGCTTGGGCGGTCATACGGAATAATCTTATAAAAGGGTTCTCCCCGATGATGAACCATCATCGGGGAGATTTTTGTATGGAACTATTATTATTGTAAAATTTTCGCAATTGTGATATAAGATATCGATTGGTGTACTCGAGGAGGGCTTATGATGGAAAAACCCAAGGTGTATTTCACAGATTTCCGCGTAGAGGTGGGAACGAGCCTTTTGCAAAAGCTCAAGACCCTCTGCATTGCGGCAGGAATCAAGAAGATGGACATGGAAGGCAAATTCGTTGCGATCAAGATGCATTTCGGCGAACTTGGAAACATGGCCTTCCTGCGTCCCCAGTATGCGAAAGTCATTGCGGATCTCGTCAAGGAGCAGGGCGGCTTCCCCTTCCTGACGGACTGCAACACCCTCTACCCCGGCAGCCGCAAGCATGCCCTGGAGCATATGGACTGCGCGAATCTCAACGGTTTCAACACGGTGACCACGGGATGCCAGATCATCATTGCCGACGGATTGCGCGGGACGGACGAAGTGGAAGTGCCCGTGAGGAACGGGGAATACGTAAAGGCAGCGAAGATTGGCCGTGCCCTGATGGATGCGGATATCGTCATCAGCCTCACCCATTTCAAGGGACATGAGGTGACCGGCTTCGGCGGAGCCATCAAGAACATCGGCATGGGCGGCGGCAGCCGTGCAGGAAAGATGGAGCAGCACTCCTCCGGCAAGGTGTCGGTAAATGAAGAGCTTTGCCGCGGATGCCGCCGCTGCGCAAAGGAATGCGGCTCGAATGCCATCTCCTATGAAGGGAACAAGGCCCACGTCAACCAGGACATCTGCAAGGGATGCGGCCGCTGCATCGGCGCCTGCTCCTTCGATGCCATCAGCAACGACCAGTGGGATGCAGGAGACCGTCTCGACCGCAAGATGGCAGAGTACGCCCAGGCCATCTGCCAGGACCGCCCCTGCTTCCATGTGAGCCTTGCCATGGACATCTCACCGAACTGCGACTGCCACGGTGACAATGACGCCCCCATCCTCCCCAACATCGGGATGTTTGCCTCCTTCGACCCCGTGGCCATCGACCAGGCATGTGTCGATGCCTGCCAGAAGGCGACACCCCTGCCGAACAGCCAGCTTGGTGACAACCTCGCAAAACCGGACTGGCACCACCACCACGACCACTTCATGGACAGCAATCCCAACGTCCATTGGAAGGAAACCCTGGAGCATGCAGAGAAGATCGGCATGGGCAGCAGGGAATATGAATTGGTGAAATTAAAGTAATGCTGCAACTGGAAAAAGTGGGCAAAGCCCTGGCAGCAATCGAGGAATGCTGCGGCAAATGTGCCATCTGCTCCCCCGACTGTCCCGTCGCCATTGCCAGAAGGTCGATGGCAGGATTGAAATACGACCTGGAGCAGTACGAGGCCGATTCACAAGAACAACCATAAAAAGCATCTGCATTGAAAATGCTCCCCTATGAGGACAGTTTTGTCTTTCACTGTCCTGCATACGGGGAGCATATCAATTTTCAAGATTCCTGACTGTCTTCGCTATCTTTCGCGTGCATGTTTTCTATCTGAACCATCAGTTGGTCAGCCAGTTGCATGATCTGATCAACCTTCCGCAAAGTCAGTCGATAATTCTTGATATATCTGGTCTTGCTCTCCATCGTCGTGATAGACTCTGCCCATGGCACTATTTCAGGAAATTCATCTTCGTTACACAAAGCCAGCAAGCTGTCAATATCATGTGTTTTGGGATATTCAATCCCGCTTGTCTCCAAATGATGCTTCAACGCCAGCTCTATCGCTTGTTGCAAAAGATATCCCACCGTATTAAGACGAATTTCATCATCATCCTTAAAACGATACAATAGCTTTGCCGATGACAAATTGCTTTTGGCCAAATCCAGCAGAGTATCATCTTTCATATACGGTAACCCCCTTCTGCTCTATCTCCTTCAGCAACTCTGGTGATACGGAAAAATTCGTCCACTTGTCCCAAACTACTTTATGCGACGGATAAGTGGGAAGGTTCGGCTTTTCCTCATCCAGTTCAAAATAGATGTCGATATCACTCCAGGGATTGCAGGCCGCTGTGACACTGCTGCCAAAAACAACCGCTCTTTTTACGTTTTTGTCCTGCCGACAGGTTTCCACCATATCTGCCACATGCCTTTGCTTGGTAGGAAATATCCGTCTGGCATTCAAGAAATTCTTGCTAACCAATCTCCACATATCCTTATCCCTCTCCTTCGTACTCCTCGCCAAAGAATTTCCACGCCGTCTCCTATTGTACCAGAAAAGCGTGACAATTATTTTCTGTGTATCCATATCATTCCTCGTATTATATCCACCTTAATCCGTTAAACTCAATGACTACCAACCGCCTCTTCTTCAGAACCCATGGGGCATAGAGCCCAGTTTTACGAGCGCAGTCCTCTTCACCCATTG
>CADCIX010000016.1 GCA_902801565.1 uncultured Veillonellaceae bacterium
AGCTGTTCGAAATAGAGGAAGAGCTCAAGGATCTTTCCCCGGAGGAGAGGTCGAAGGAACGCCTGCAGCGCGAAAAGCCCGTGCTGGAGGCGCTGAAGTTGTGGCTTGAGGAAAAACGGAAATGCCTTTTCGTTTTTTCGGGCGTGACTATGCGTCTTGTTGTTTGACGCTTACAAAAAACCGTTGCATGAGGCAATATATGCTTCCTGCAACGGTTTTTTCTTTCAAACACGCCTTAATAGCCGACGGAAATAGCCCATCCATCGCCGATTTCCCGATAGTAGAGCTGCTCATGGGGAAATTCGATGGGGAGTTCCTCATCGTCCACCTTGTGGCTTTGGAAAATGAAATATCGTCCCTGTTCATCCGGCCAGGGTGACTTGAAATAGGTCTTGTTATGGGCCATGTGGTCCGTCAAGAGCTTTTTCGCCATATCCATAGCCAGTTCTTGTGTATCTCTGGTAAGAGCCATGAAATTCCTCCTGTTGAAAGCCTGTAAAACTGTATATGCCTCCTAAGTGCCCTTATTATAACGCATTGTTCAGATTTTGCCAACGGCAAAATATACTAATTAACGTTTCGACGGGCTTGTCCCGTCATAACGCATTGCGACGCGAAGCTAGCCCACGGAGGAGGTTCAGATTTTGCCAATGGCAAAATATTCCTATTGACGTTTCGAAACCTTGAGAAATCCATGAAAATGCGATATACTTATGAAATTGATTCAGAATATTAAGGAAGTGTTGTTTTATGGAAAGCGACAGGATGTATTTCCTGGACAATCTCAAATGGTTCATCATCTGGCTCATGGTGGTTTTCCATGCTGCCATGTGCTATATGGCATATGCTCCGGAATGGTGGTATGTGGTGGACACGGCGGAGCCTGTATTTTCCGCCACGGTTTTTATTTGCTGGGCAGATATCTTCATCATGCCGGTCATGTTCTTCGTGTCAGGGTATTTCGGGCTCATGTCCCTTTCCCGCTATCGCATGGGGGTATTCTGGAAGAAGAAGCTCATCCGCATCCTCCTGCCCTGGCTGTTCGGTTCGATCTTCATTGCGCCCCTGGTCACTTATATCATATTGGCCAGCCGCCATTCCCCGATGGGGTTCTATGAGTTCTATACCACACTGTTCTGGGGGCCCTTGTATGAACAGGCGCAGTATTGGTATCTTGGGGCATTGACAGCACTGTATCTGATGCTGTCGATGGCAGTGCGCCTGAAGCCTTCCCTGCCTGTGGCGCAGGAGGCAGGAAAGCCGTCCTTTGGGCTCTTCCTGCTGATGTTTCTTGCAGCCATCGTGAGCATTGGTGTCATCAGCTCCCATATGCACCCGGATACATGGACCTCCTATTGGTATCTGCTCGTTTTGCAGCCCGTGAGGATTCCCATGTATATTCTCGTGTTCTTTGCAGGCGCATGGGCCTGGAAATGGAAATGGTTCACAAGGGGAGGCTATGTGCCGTCGACGGCCGGATGGGGAATGGCATTTGCAATGTCGGGAATCCTTTATCTTTGGCAGAAATTCTGTCTCCCATATTACGGGCTGGAGGCGGAAGCCCTGGTTTGGGTGAATGCTGTCTGCCAGGGGAGCTTTGCCATGTCTGCTCTTTTCTTTTTCCTGGGGTGCTTCCATCGTTTCCTGAACCATACGAATCCCGTGCTGTCGAATCTCGCGGCAACCTCCTATGGGGTGTATTACCTGCACATGCCCATCCTGTTCTGCACGGCATGGGCCTTTGTGGGTGTGGGGCTTGACGTCTATTTGAAGTACCTGTGTGTCTGCATCTTGTCCCTGTCAGTTTGTTTTCTGTTGAGCAAATATGTATTGTCTCATATAAGGAGTTTTTCCACAGGAAAGCTGGGATGAAATGACTTGTCAATAGGAATATTTTGCCGTTGGCAAAATTTGAACAATGCGTTATAATCTGAAAAGGTGTAAATACGGGTGGAGTGGAGCAAAGGCAGATGTCAAAGAAACGTTTGGATGTCCTTTTGGTGGAACGCGGGCTTGTGACGAGCAGGGAACGGGCGAAGCGCGTCATCATGGCGGGGCAGGTGCTCGTGGACGGGCAGAAGATCGACAAGGCGGGAACCCTTGTGAAGGAAGAGGCGGGACTCCGCCTGCTGGGGGAGGATATTCCCTATGTGAGCCGGGGTGGATTGAAGCTTGCCAAGGCCATGGAAGAGTTCGGCGTGGATCTGCAGGGGAAGATAGCGGCGGACATCGGCGCTTCCACAGGGGGCTTTACGGACTGCATGCTGCAGAATGGCGCAGTGAAGGTCTATGCCATTGATGTGGGGTACGGCCAGCTGGCATGGAAGCTCCGCACCGATGTGCGCGTCGTGAACATGGAACGCACGAATATCCGCCATGTGACGGCAGACATGCTGGAGGATGTGCTGGACTTTGCTTCCATTGATGTTGCCTTCATTTCCCTTGCCAAAGTGCTTCCGGCGGTCAAGGGACTCCTGAAGCCTTCCGGGGAGATCGTTGCTCTCATCAAGCCGCAGTTCGAGGCAGGGCGGGAAAAGGTTGGCAAGAAGGGCGTCGTAAGGGATGCTGCCGTGCATGAGGAGGTCATTCGGGAGGTCGTCGGGTTCTGCAGGGACAATCACCTTGTTCCCATGAATCTGACCTATTCCCCTGTCAAGGGACCGGAGGGCAACATCGAGTACCTGATCTATCTCTCCCTTGACGACAATGCCATGGACGGGATAACGGATGAGCGGATTGCAGGGGTTGTGGGCGATGCCCATGATACATTGGATCATTAGGAGGGACCATGCAGAGGATTGCTGTTTTTCCAAATGTGAACAAGGCGCAGGCCGATGTGATGCTGAGCCGGCTGCTGAATTTCTGCAAGGATAAACCTGTGGAGCTCGTTCTTCCAAGGGATGAGTCCATTTTTTTCGGCTGCAAGGCCTATGGACGGGACGGCATTGAGCAGCTTCCCATGGACATGGCGCTCAGCATTGGGGGGGACGGGACCTTGCTCGGTGTCTGCCGCCGGGTCGGCTCCAAAAGCGTTCCTGTCTGTGGCATCAATATTGGAACCCTTGGCTTTCTGGCGGATATTGAGCCGGATGAGCTGGAAATGAAAATGGCAAAGATTCTGGCGGGCACATACCGCATTGAGGAGAGGTTGCTTCTTTCCGGTTATGTGAAGGGCGAGGATGGGAAGGAACGGTTCCTCGGAAATGCCATCAACGACGTGGTCATTACCAAGGGCGGGGTGGCCCGTATGCTGCATCTCGGCCTGAGCATCAATGACACGCGGCTCATGGACTACAAGGCGGACGGAATCATTGTTTCCTCGCCCACCGGTTCCACAGCCTATTCCCTTTCCGCCGGCGGCCCGATTATGAATCCCACGGTGCGGGCCCTCCTGTTGACGCCGATCTGCGCCCATACCTTCAATCTTCGTCCCCTGGTGGTGAACGAGAATGACAAGATACACATTCACATAGCGGCGGTGCATCAGGACATCATCGTCACCTTTGACGGCCAGGAAAGTTTTCGTCTGCTGCCCGGCGAAGAGGTCATCGTAAAGAAATCATCCATGCCAGCAAAGATCGTGAAATTCGAGGACAAGGACTACTACAAGACACTCCGGACGAAACTTTGGGAAAACAATCTGTGAGAAGGTGAGATCATGAAGGCAATTCGCCAGGCGAAAATCAAGGAGATTATTGAGCATGAGGTCATTGAGACACAAGAAGATCTGGCAGCGGCCCTTTGCAGGCATCACATCGAGGTGACCCAGGCCACCGTTTCACGGGATATCAAGGAGCTCATGCTCATCAAGGTACCGACAGGGGACGGCCATTCGCGCTATGCTCCTCCCGCGGGCAAGAATGTTGCCTTTTCCAGGGCACGCATGGCCAGATTGTTTCAGGACTCTGTTACGGGACTGGATTTCAGTGAGAATATCATTGTGGTAAAGACACTGCCCGGCACGGCAAATGCCGTTGCCTCGGTGCTGGACTATGCCAAATGGCCGGAGGTCATCGGCACGGTGGCAGGCGATGACAACATCATCGTCGTTGTGAAGCCCAAGGATGCCGTGGAGAGCGTGATGAAAAAAATGGAGGCACTTACCTTCTAGAATGGGAGCTTTTGATATGCTGAAAACATTGACGGTTTGGAATTTCGCCTTGCTGGAGCATGTGCAGGTGGAGTTTGGCAAGGGGCTCAATATCCTCACGGGAGAGACCGGCGCAGGAAAATCCATACTCATAGATGCCCTGGGGGCGGTCCTGGGACACAGGATTTCTGCGGATTCCATCCGTACAGGCTGTGACTGGCTTCGCGTGGAAGCCATTTTTTCATTGGAGCAGAAAGGGGATCTTTTCAATTTTTTGGCGGAACAGGCCATTGACATGGACGATGATTCCCTGATCATCACCCGCCAGCTCACGCGCAATGGGAGAAGCTCCATTCTCGTGAACGGCTGCCATGTGACACTGACAGTCCTGCGGAAGATTGGCGCGCATTTGGTGGATATCCACGGCCAGAACGAGAATCTGGCACTGCTCAAGGAATCCAGCCAGTATGACCTTCTGGACAGTTCCTCGGAAGATATTGCCAAGGCATTGGAGGCCTATCGTTCTATTTATGAGGAATGGACGGCCAGGAAGAAGGAACTTTCCGGCAAGGAAAAGGATTCCCGCGAATATGCCCAGCGGCTTGACATGCTTGAGTGGCAGAACAAGGAGATCGAGGAAGCGAAGCTCAAGGAAAATGAGGACGTGGAGCTGGAGGCGGAGATCCGGCGCCTCTCCCATGCGGAAAAGATTGCCGCCTATGTGGAGGACTCCCATCGCTTGCTGGACAACAATTCCCGTGATGGCATGGGGGTTTTGGCGGCACTGTCCCAGATAAAGAAGAATCTTCAGGACATGGCCCGGTTTGACAATGCCCTGGAGAATTCCGCCAAGATTGTGGAGGAAGCCTATGTCTCCTTGCAGGAAGCTGCCTATGAGATCAGGGATTATGGGGAAAACATGGAGTTCAGCCCCCAGAAGCTGGATAAGCTTCAATCCCGCATGGATGTCATCTACAAACTGCGCAAGAAATACGGTGCAACCATTGCCGATATTCTGGAGCATCAGAAGAACATACAAGGGGAACTGGCGGAGATCGAGAACTATGACGAAACCATTGCCCGGCTTCAGGAGGAAATACAGCAGAAAGAGGAATGCCTGGGCAATTGCGCAAGGACCTTGACCAAGGCCAGGGAAAAGGGTGCAAAGGAATTGTCCGGGGCCATTGAGGAGCAGCTTCATGCCCTGGGGATGCCAAAGGCGCGGCTCCATATCGCCCTTTCCCCTTTGGAGCAGTTTGCTCCCAATGGGGCGGATCATCTGCTCATGTCCTTTTCCGCCAATCCCGGGGAAGCGGAAAAGCCTTTGGCGAAAGTGGCTTCCGGGGGAGAGCTTTCCCGTATTGCCCTTGCCATCAAGACGGTGTCGGCGGCGCAGGACAATTCTGTTCCCAGCATGGTTTTCGATGAGATCGATACGGGAATCGGCGGACGCACTGCACAGATGGTGGCGGAGAGGATTGCCCTTGTGGCCAATTACAGGCAGGTGCTCTGCATCACCCATCTTCCGCAGATCGCTTCCATGGCGGACGTACATCTTTATATTGCGAAAAGTTCCCAGGGGGGAAAGACTGCAACGAAGGTCCAGGCTCTTACGGAGGCAGAGGAAATCAGCGAGGTTGCCCGTATGGCCTCCGGCGTGGACGCAACGGCAGCATCTTTGGACAATGCCCGTGAGATGGTGCTCCACGCCCGCATGACGAAAGAGGCCCTGCGAAAATCAGGCAAGAAATAGCTTTTCATGGGAAGGGCTTTGTATTACAATAGATGATATTGGCTTATACGATGGAGGTTTTGACGATGGATGAGGATTTGATAGAGAAAAAGATCAGCAGCGAGGACATTTATGATGGCCACCTGCTTCATGTAAAGCGCGATATGGTGAAACTTCCAAACGGCAAGGAGGCTGTCCGCGAGTGGATCCGGCATCCGGGAGCCTCTTCGGTGATTCCGCTCCTGCCGGATGGCCGCGTGATACTTGTGCGCCAGTATCGCTATCCCGTGGGACAGGTTACCCTGGAGGTTCCTGCGGGCAAGCTGGATGCTCCCGACGAGGATCCGGTATACTGTGCCGAGCGCGAACTGGCGGAGGAGACCGGATATAAGGCGGAGCGCATCACGAAATTGACGACCATAGCGACGACGGTGGGATTTTCCAATGAGTATATCCATCTCTATGCCGCTGAGGGACTGACGGCAGGAAAACAGCACACGGACGAGGACGAATTCATCAATGTGGTGAAGGTTCCCTTGGAGGAGGCTGTCGAAATGGCAAAGGACGGACGCATCTTTGATGCGAAATCCGTGACCTCCATTCTCCTGCTGGCAATGCAAAAGAATATCTTCAAATAATCGGGGAGGAATTTCATGTTTGATTTCAGTATCATGCAGATTGTGGCAGGGCTTCCGGGACTCGTCATTGCCATGGTGGTCCATGAATATGCCCATGCACGGGTTGCTGTGGCCCTTGGGGATTTTACGCCGCGGCTCATGGGACGCCTGACGCTGAATCCCTTTTCCCATATCGACCCCGTGGGACTATTGTGCCTTTTCCTGGTGCATTTCGGCTGGGCGAAGCCTGTCGTCATCAATCCCAGGAACTTCAGGAGTCCCCGCAGGGATGATATCCTGGTGTCCCTGGCCGGGCCGGGAGCCAATCTTCTCACGGCCTTTGCAGCTTTGGTGACACTGCTGGTGTATGATCGCATGGGAGGCAATATGACAACGGGAATCTATCTGGTATTCCGGTTGATCATTGAGTACAATATCGGCTTTGCAATCTTCAATCTTATCCCGTTGCCTCCCCTGGACGGATCCCATGTCCTCATGCAGCTTTTGCCGCGCGATCTGGCGGAAACGCTGGCCGGGCTGGAGCGGTACAGTTTCCTGATTCTCGTCGTCCTGTTGATGACGCCGGTTCTCGGCATGATCCTGATTCCCTGTCGTGAGCTGGTCTGGACGGTTTTCAATCTGCTTCTGAGCCCCTTTTTCTAAGCAGGATCTATGGACGGCTACAAGATAAAGCTGGATGCCTTTGAAGGCCCCATGGACCTTCTCATGCATCTCATCGACAAGAACAAGATCGATATCTACGATATCCCTATTGCAACGCTTACCCAGCAGTACATGGACCATCTGGACAAGTTCAAGGAATTCAATATCGAGATTGCCAGCGAGTTCCTCGTGATGGCGGCGACGCTTCTTCAGATCAAGTCACGCATGATGCTTCCGAAGCCTCCCAAAGAAGAGGAGGGGGAGGAGGAGGATCCCCGCAGGGAATTGGTACAGCGTCTCCTGGAGTACCGCAGGTTCAAGCAGGTCAGCAGCGTTCTTTCAGAGATGGCGCAGACACAGGAGCGGTTCTATGCCAGGGAGCCCCTTTCCATACCCGTGCAGCATCTGCCTCCCGAGAACCTTTCCATGGGATTGCTTCTGGAGGCCTTCCGCACGGTGCTGGAAGTGAAGGAGGAACTGAAGATCCCCGATGTTCTGGTGACACCGGAGGAGTACAGCATCCAGGACAAGATGGAGGACATCATGAGCCTGCTGAACCGGGCGAACGGGAAACTGCTCTTTTCCGAGGCGTTCCGCTCCGGCACGAGGACGGAGCTCATCGTGACCTTCCTGGCCCTTCTGGAGCTCATCAAGCTCAAGACCATTGCCGTGAAGCAGCAGCGTGCCTTTGCGGAAATCTACATCTGCGTGAAAGCGGGGGATGAGGATGCCTGAAGAGAATATGCAGGGGGTTCTGGAAGCGGTGCTCTTTGCGGCGGGTGACCCTGTAACGATGGAACAGCTCAAGAAGATTCTGGAGATGGATGAGGCGGAAGTGGAGCTGCTGGCCGAAGAACTCTCGGAGTCGCTTCTGGAACGCAGAAGCGGGCTGTCCCTGCGCCAGGTGGCCGGCGGCTATCAGCTTGTGACCCGCCCGGAGTATTTCTTTGCCGTAAAGAAGCTGACCCAGGTGGTGGACAGGAAATTGTCGGCACCGACACTGGAGACCCTTTCCATCATCGCTTTCAAACAGCCCATCACGAAACAGGAGATCGAGCAGATCCGCGGCGTGCGGATCGAGCGTGCCCTTGCCAAGCTCATCGAGCTGGAACTCGTCAGCGAGCAGGGGCGGAAGCAGGTGCTGGGACGTCCGATCCTCTATGGGACGACGGATACCTTCCTTCGTTGTTTCGGGCTGAACAGCCTGGAGGATCTGCCGAATCTGCCGACAATGGAAGAAGCGGCCATTGGGATGGATGAGGAGCAGCTGCAGATTCTGCAGGAGGGACAGGAAGGACAAGAGGAACAGGAAGAACAGGAAGAACAGGAAGAAGAAAATTCAGAGAACGAAGATGACAGTCTTTCTTGATGGGAAGGCTGTCTTGTGTATATTTGGCTGGAGGAAGAAACTTGGTTGAATTATTGGCCCCTGCGGGGAGCAGGGAATCGCTTGCCGCTGCGGTGGAGAGCGGTGCGGATGCGGTATATCTGGCGGGAAACATGTTCGGTGCCCGTGCCTATGCCAGCAATTTCGATGAGGAGGGACTGCGGGAGGCAATCCATTTTGCCCATCTTCGGGGTGTCCATGTCCATGTGACCGTCAATACCATTGTGGATGACACAGAGCTTCCAAGACTGGCGGACTATCTGCGCTTCCTTTACGAGGCCGGTGCGGATGCCCTGCTCATCCAGGACCTTGGGGTGGCGAGACTGGCCAGGGCCATTGTTCCGGACATGCCTCTTCATGCCAGCACCCAGATGACCGTCCATAACCTGGAAGGGGTTCTCGCATTGCAGACCCTTGGCTTTTCCCGCGTGGTCCTTTCCCGGGAATTGTCCCTGAAGGATATCCGCTATATCTGCTCGAACTCTGATGTGGAAATCGAGACCTTCATGCATGGGGCCCTCTGCGTATGCTATTCGGGCCAATGCCTCATGAGCAGCATGATCGGTGGGCGCTCCGGCAACCGGGGACGCTGTGCCCAGCCCTGCCGTCTGCCCTATGCCCTGGTGGATGCGGAGGGAAAGGAGTTGCTGGGGGACAGGGCCGGCCAGTACCTTTTGTCCCCGAAGGATTTCAATACCATTGATGTCCTGCCGGAGCTCATCGAGGCAGGCGTGGCTTCCCTGAAGATTGAGGGGCGCATGAAGCGGCCGGAATATGTGGCAACGGTTGTCCGCACCTATCGGGAGGCCCTTGACCGGTGCTTGTCGGGAGAGGGCTATTATGTCACCGCGAAAGAAAGGAACGATCTGACACAGATCTTCAATCGGGATTTTACCACGGCATATCTGAAATCCCGTCCCGGAAGGCATATGATGAGCGACCGCCGCCCGAACAACCGGGGACTGTTGATCGGAAGGGTCACATTCTATGACTGGGAGAAGCGGCTTGTCACGGTAAAGCTTTCCGGAAATCTGGCCCTTGGGGATGAAGTGGATTTCTGGGTGAAGGTCGGCGGACGGGTCACGGCCTCCGTGAAAAAGCTGCTCAACAAGCAGGGGCAGGAAATCTCCCGGGGGAATGCTGACGATGAAGTCATCTTTTCCGTTCCGTCTGCCGTGCGGGTTCATGACAGGGTGTTCAAGGTGTATGATGCCGCACTCATGGAGGCGGCGAAACGCGTCTATGCGGCAGGAGCTCCCGTGCGCCGCATCCCTGTTTCGGTGCGGGCAGCGGCGGCGGTGGGAAGGCCCTTTTCCATCCATATGGAAGATGCCGATGGGAATACTGCCGATGCCGAAACGGGATTCATTGGGGAGGAGGCAAAGAAGCGGCCCCTTTCCGAGGAGGTCATAAGAAAGCAGATCGATCGGATGGGCTCCTCAATCTTTTCTTTGAAGGAATTATCGGTGGACATCCAGGGGAATGTCATGGTTCCCATGAGCGAAATCAATGATGCCCGCCGCAAGGCTGTGATGGAGCTGGAAAGGCAGCGGCTTGCAGCCTTTGAGCGCGTCCCTCTGCCGAAAGGGGCGGACATCCCATCCCTGGGAAAGGATGGCGATGGGAAGCAGGTGGGGAGAAGCCACCTCATCGTATCCGTGGATACCCTTGAAAAAGTGAAAAAGGCTTTGGAAGCCGGGGCGGATGGCATCCTCTTTGGCGGGGAGTCCTATGCCCATGAATTCCTGTCCGCGAAACATTATCGGGAGGCATGGGAACTGGTCCGCGGTGCAGGAAGGCAGATCTTTTTCCAAACGCCCCGCATCGTGCTCCAGTGTCATGCAAAAGGGCTGGAGCAGCTTTTGGAATCCTTTGGGGAATTCCTGCCGGATGAAATCTACGTGCATAACATCGGAACCCTTGCCCTGGTGGAGCGGCTGACGGAGATTCCCGTCCATGCGGATTATTCCTTGATTTCCTATAACTATCTGACCTTGGATTTTCTCAAGGAACGAGGTGTTGCAGGGGCAACGCTGTCCCCGGAGCTCACATGGCAGCAGGTCGGGGATCTGGCGAGAAAGTCTTCTCTTCCCCTGGAATGCATTGTCCATGGGAATCTGGAACTCATGGTTTCCGAGTACTGCGTGGCGGGCAGTTTCCTGGGGAATGTGGGGGACAAGCCCTGCAGCCAGCCCTGCAAGGCCGGCAGGTATTTCCTCAGGGACAGGAAGGGCATTCTGTTTCCCCTGGCCATGGACCAGTTCTGCCACATGCATGTGCTCAATGGCAAAACCCTTTCCATGCTGCCTTATGCGAACAGGTTCGGGGATGCGGGCATCCAGCGGATTCGCCTGGAGGGGAAGCTGGAATCTGCGGAAGGGCTTGCCCGTCTCGTCAGCGCCTACCGCCGTGCCATGGAGTACAGTGATGAGCAGATGGAGGCGCAGGAAGGAAAACTGCATGAGATTGAGGGCGATAACATCACCAGAGGACATTATTTCCGTGGGGTGATGTGATTTATGAAGGTGCCTGCCATAGAAAAGCTGATGCAGGCGCCTCCGTTTTCCATGTTCCTGCATTGAAGGGAGATTTCGTGGCGGCGGGCGATTTCCAGGGCAATGGGGAGACCAAGCCCCGTGCCATTGGGATTGGCTTTGTCCTTGCGGCTGTGGAAGCGCTCGAAGATATGAGGAAGCTCGTCTTCCGGAATGCCGGGACCATGATCGCGGATCTGGATGTTCCAGCCATGTTCCTCTTTCTGGCAGGTGACCTCGATGGAACTGCCTTCAGGAGAAAATTTTACGGCGTTGTCGAGAACAGTGAGGAACATCTGGCGGAGACGGTCATAGTCTCCTTCCATGGGAAATACAAAGGGTTCCTGGGGACACTGCAGCCGGACATCTTTTTGCCCGGCAAGCTGGGAGGCTGTTTGCAGGGCATCCTGCAGGGCATCCCCGAGATTCAATGGGCTCTTGTCGATGTTGAAATCGGCATTTTGCAGACGTGAGAGCTCGAAGAGGTCATTGACGAGGCGTTGCAGCCCGATGATGTTTGACATCATCTGTTTCAGGTAGTTCTTTCGTTTTTCCTCGTCGGTTGCGAGCCCGGAAGATATGAGCTCCAGTGTGCCACGCAGGATTGTGATGGGGGTGCGGAGTTCATGGGAGATGTTTGTGATGAAATCCTGCCGCATCTGATGTAGCCTTGCACGTTCCTGGCTGGCCTTGCCGAGGCGGGCAGCCAGGGTATCGAGACTGCGGGCGAGGGAACCAATCTCATCTTCCTGATGGATGTCGGAACGTGCCGCATAGTTTCCCCCGGTCAGTTCGGCTGCCAATTGTTCCATGTGCTGGAGCGGGCGGACAAAGCGGCGGGACAGGAGGGAGGCCAGCAGCAGGGAGATGAGGAGCGCGGCGATAAGGCTGATTGCGAGAAGTTTGCGGCTGTCCTGTTGCGCTGCATTGAGGTCTTTGAGGGTGCGGTGCAGAAGAAGCGCACCGATGACCTGCCCGTTTTTGTCATGGAGGGGTACGCCAATGGTGGCAGAGGGCGCGGAAAGCAGTGGGCTGAAATCCTCGCTGATGCCCGTTTCCCCGAGGAAGACCTTTTCCAACATCGCATCGGCTTCTCTGGGAAGTTCGTTGTAGCTGGTCGCAGTTTCTGTTCCGTACAGGCTGAAACTGCGATTTTTTGCGTCAACCAGCCATACCTCGCCATGGGCAAGGGTATTGAGCTCCTTGAGGTATTGGCCGACGAGGAGGGAGGCCTGTTCTGCATCGGAGGTATCCTGGGGGAGCGTGTCCCGGAAGGTACGGCGGCAGTACATATGCTGTGAGCCAGTGCCGGATGATGGAAGGGGCTCCTGCGCATCGTTATCCTGCATCATGCGCCTATGGCGTCCCATTCCGTGATGTCCCTGATAGAAGCTTTCCGCCGTTTCGGAGGGCTCTTCTGTTCCGCCGAAGAGAAGATCGGCCCGTGGATGGCTTTCGATGACTTCTGCCATGGATTGGGCATGGTGACGGAGTTCCCCTGTCTGATGATCCTTGAGATACTGCAGGAAGAGCATGTGGAACAATCCACCGAGGATCATGGCAAAGGACAGGAGAGCCAGGGAGAAATACAGGAACAGTCGAAAACCCATGCGATGTTTCATGGCATTTCCTCAAAGGCGTAGCCCACACCCCAGATGGTCTTGATCTGCCATTCGGGATGCGGGAACTTGTCCAGTTTTGCCCGCAGGCGTTTGATGTGGGTATCCACCGTGCGGGTTCCGCCCACATAGTCCCATCCCCAAAGCTGGTCGAGGAGCTGGTCCCGGGAAAAGGCGCGTCCGCGCTTTTCCATGAGGAGCCATAGAAGGTCCAGTTCCTTTTTTGTGAGAGGAATGGGATTCCCTGCCATGGATGCCTGGCAGGTGCCAAGATTCACCGTGAGGTCGCCGCAGGTCATGGCAGGGCCTGCGGCTTCTTCTTTTCCTGCATTTCTGACCAGGCGGCGCAGTACGGCGCGCACCCTTGCCATGACCTCGGCGGGGGAAAAGGGCTTCACGATATAGTCATCCGCACCGATGTCCAGTCCCATGATGCGGTCATGATCCTCGCTTCGCGCCGTGATCATGAGGATGGGGATATTGGATTCCGAGCGGATTTCCCTGCAGACGGAAAAACCGTCCTTCCCCGGCATCATCACGTCCAGCAGGATGATATCGAAAGCAGCGGCATGGAAGGCGCGGAGGGCCTCTGTGCCGTCGGATGCCGTTGTTACCTCATATCCCTCCGCTTCGGCGAAGGTCCTCAGGATATCGGTGATTTCCGCATTGTCGTCAGCGATGAGCATTCTTGCCATGTGGTATGCCTCCTGATGATGTCATTTTTTCTCTCTATATATGATAGCAAATAATTGTGACAATGCCATGACGAAAATTAATTTTATTTTTGATAGTTTTTTCATGTAGATAGGGTAAAATCTCTAGCCGTAATTGCAAAGCTGTGATACAATGAATTAGTTCTTGATGAAAATGGTTTTTGAACTTATGCTTTCCGTGCTGAAAGGAGTTTTTTTACAAAATGTGGAGTATTTTTGGTGGATTGTCTCACGATATGGGTATTGACCTTGGAACGGCCAATACCTTGGTACATGTGAAAGGACGGGGAATTGTCCTGCGTGAGCCATCCGTTGTTGCGATAAAGAGCGATACGGGAGATGTCCTTGCGGTTGGCGAGGAGGCCAAGCAGATGATCGGGCGCACGCCTGGGAACATCGTGGCGATCCGTCCGATGAAGGACGGCGTTATTGCAGATTTTGACGTGACTCAGGCCATGCTGAAGTATTTCATCCGCAAGGCGATGAACACGAAATCCTTTGTACGTCCCCGTGTGGTGGTGGGGGTTCCCTCCGGCGTCACCGAGGTGGAGAAGCGTGCCGTCATTGATGCGGCGCAGCAAGCAGGTGCCCGTGAGGCGTATCTCATTGAGGAGCCTATGGCGGCAGCCATTGGCGCAGGACTTCCCGTGGAGGATGCCACGGGGAGCATGGTGGTGGATATCGGCGGCGGCACGACGGAGATTGCCGTCATTTCCCTTGGGGGCATCGTGACGAGCTGCTCCATCCGCATTGGCGGCGATGAGATGGACTCTGCCATCCAGCAGTATATCAAGCGCATGTACAATCTCATGATTGGTGAGCGCACGGCAGAGGAGATCAAGATCACCATCGGTACGGCTATTGTCACGCCCGATGTGGACAAGCCCATGGATATCCGCGGACGTGACCTTGTGAGCGGCCTTCCGAAGACCTTGACCATCCACGCACAGGAGATCAGGGAGGCGCTCAATGAGCCCATCTACAAGATCATCGATGCGGTGAAGGGAACCTTGGAGAAGACCCCGCCGGAGCTGGCGGCTGACGTCATGGATCATGGAATCATGATGACGGGAGGCGGCGCACTCCTTTCAAATCTTGACAAGCTCCTTTCCCATGAGACGGGCATGCCTGTGCTTGTTTCCGAGGATGCCCTTTCCTGTGTGGGAGAGGGTACGGGCAGGTCGCTGGAAAATATTGAACTCTTGAAGCGCGTTGTCATGACCTCGAAGAAGCTGAAGCAATGAGCAGAAGGGTAAGGCGGGACAAGAATTCAAGCCGCAAGGTGTGGGTGCTCATCTTTGTCCTTGCCAGTATTTTCTGTATTGTGTTCCTGGCATCGCGGGGACGGTTTGAGCCGGTTGTGAGCAGCCAGGCGGTTTCCTTGGTGCTGTCGCCTTTTCAGCAGGCGGTTTCCTGGGTGGGGAGTCAGGTGAATTATGTGACCTCCAATATCTGGGAAATTGCCACGGAGCACCAGCAGAACAAGATGCTCAGGAGCGAGGTGGAGCAGCTTCGAGCGCAGAATCTTCAGGCCAGTGAGTTTGCGGCAGAGAATGAGCGGCTTCGAGCCCTTCTTGGCTACAAGCAGTCCGCGACACAGTTCGATCTCGTGGCAGCTCGTGTCATTGGGCGGGAGTCTGCAACCTGGTCCAGCATGATTGTCATTGATCGCGGCACGACAAATGGCGTGCGGGAAAATATGGCAGTCGTAACAGAGAAGGGTCTGGTTGGACATGTTGTGGAAGCAGGACTGAATTCTTCGAAGGTACAGCTTATCATGGATCCCCGTTCCTCTGTTGGAACCTTGGTGCAGCGTCCGGAGTCCAGGGTAACGGGCATTGTGGAGGGGGATATGAACGACCCGACGATGCCGCGTATGGTGAACATTCCCAAGACTGCCGATGTTCAGGAAGGGGATGTCATCGTTACTTCCGGCTTCGGCGGTGTCTATCCAAAAGGCATTGTCGTTGGAAAGGTGGCCGCTGTGAAAAATGAGCCAGGAGGGCTTTTGAAGTATGGCGTGATTGAGACATCTGTCAATTTCCAGAAATTGGAGGATGTGGCTGTTATCGTGCAATCCAGGGAGGCGCCTCCGGAGCCCTTGAAACCGCCGGTACAGACACCGGGAACGGAGTCCGGAGCTGCGCCGCAGACAGGTGCGGGACAATGAAAAAATTCGGGAAATGGGTTGCCGGTGTCATTGGCCTCTATGTGTTGCAGACTTCGATCCTGCCGCTCCTTGCATTTCATGGAATTTCCCCAAATCTGATGCTGCTGTTTTCCGTGTCCTTTGCATTTTTGCGGGGACCCTATTATGGGGTGCTCATGGGGTTTTGCGTCGGACTGATGCAAGATTTGGCAACGGGAACTTTTTTTGGCATTGACGTGTTCAGCTATATGCTCATCAGTTTTATTTGTGGAAAATTTTCGAATCAGGTGTTTAAGGATCAGCTGTTTCTTCCGGTGTTGGCTTCTGTGGCTGCTACATTTATACATTATTGTATCCTGGCGGCATTCATGTTCCTTTTGGGATATCGTTTCAACCTGATGATGCATGCACAGAACACATTGCTGCCGATGATGTGCTACCAGTTTGTCATGGCTTATCCGGTACATAAGCTGGTGTGCTGGATGGACAAGTACATCAAGGATGGGAAATAGGCTAGCGGGAGACAGATTGCCTCCAAGGGCACTTTCTTTTGAAAGTGCCTTGGCTTTGTGTAGGGGAGATATTCTTGATGGAGAATGAGGAATACGAAGGGCGCATCAAGGCGCTTGGCATTATGGTTGTCATGGTTATCGCCATCCTCATAGCCCGCGTGGGATACCTTCAGGTGTTTGATGGCGAGTATTATGCGAGTCTTGCGGATGGAAATCGCATCCGTATCATCCCTTCCATGGCGCCGCGGGGAACCTTTTACGACCGCAATGGGGCGCTTCTGGTGACAAACCGGCCGGGTTTTACGGTATCGCTTTTGCCGCTTACAGCTCCCGTTTCGGAAGATGTTATTGAAAGACTTTCCCAACTCCTGCATGTCCCTGTGGAGGATATTCATGCGAAGGTCGATGCCCACAGCGGATTTGACCCCATCCGCATCAAGCAGGATGTGACTTCGGATATCGTGTCCATCATTGAGGAGCAGAAAAATCTTTACCCGGGAGTGGTGATCGAGGTCCAGCCTATCCGCAATTACATACTGAAGCAAGAAGCAGCGCATACCTTTGGTTATGTGAGCGAGATCAGCGATGAAGAACTGGAGAGGCGCAAGGATGAAGGTTACAAATCCGGGGATATCATCGGGAAGTTCGGCCTTGAGAAAATCTATGACCATGAACTTCGTGGCGAGAATGGCGGCGAGCAGGTCGAGGTGGACGTCTCTGGAAAACCCGTGCAGATTCTCGGTATCAAGGAACCGGTTCCCGGAGCGGACCTTTACCTGACAATTGACAAGAACCTCCAGATGGCGGCAGAACAGGCCGTGGATGATCAGCTGGCCATGATTCATGCGTCTGCAGCGGCTGCGGTGGTTCTGAACCCCCAGACAGGGGAAGTGCTTGCCATGGTGAGCCGTCCCGCTTTTGACCCGAACCTCTTTGCCCATGGGATTTCCACAAAGGATTGGAATGAAATCAACAATAATCCCTATCATCCCATGGACAACAAGGCGATTACCGGTGAGTATCCCCCAGGCTCGACCTTCAAGATCGTGACGGGGACAGCTGCCCTGGCGGCCGGAAAGGTATCGCCGGAGGAAAAGATCTTTGATTCCGGGCATCATTGGATTATTCCAAAGGGAAATGCCGATGGCGAGGCCCTTGGTTGGCTGAACTTTACGGAGGCCATGGCCCATTCCGACAATGTTTATTTTTATGAGATGGGAAACCGTCTTGGCATCGATAATCTGGAGCATTATGCCAGAATGTTTGGCTTGGGGAAGGTGACGGGAATCGATCTTCCCTATGAGGCAGATGGCCTGGTGGCCAACAGGGCATACAAACGCAAAGTATTCGATGATGACTGGTACCTTTCCGAGACTTTCGATGCGGCCATAGGACAGGGGTTCAATCTGGTGACGCCCTTGCAGGCTGCCATGGTCATGGGCGAGATTGCTGCAAATGGCAAGTGTTACAAGCCTCATCTGGTAAACCGCATCATGACACAGGACGGAAAGATCATCAAGGAATTCCAGCCAGAGCTTCTCTCGGAACTTGATGTTTCGCAAAACGTTATAAATCTGGTGCAGACGGGATTGCACGATGTTACGAAATACGGTACAGCGGCGAGGATTTTCGCAGGATTTCCTGTGGAAATTGCAGGAAAGACAGGTACGGCAGAGAATTCCCAGGGACGTGACCACGGCTGGTTCGTTGCATATGGTCCTTTCGACAATCCTACGGTTGTTGTGGCGGTGATTGTGGAGCAGGGTGGCTATGGCGCGACCTCTGCTGTGCCGATTGGGCGAAAGATATTGGAGGCAGCCTTTGGGCTGAACCAGCCGGCGGCAGCTCCTGCCCCGGCCAACGGCCAGGCAGCACCATAGTCGAAACGCTAATAAGAATATTTTGCCCTTGGCAAAATCTGAACAATTGCGTTATAATTGCGTTGTATTGTATGTGGCTTTTATGAAAAAGGGTAGAGCAGAACATGAGTGAGGATATCGTAAAAATCAAGGGAACGAAATCTGGCCTGCAGTTGAGTTTTCATCTGGGGGCTGATTTCGAGGCGATTGAGCAGGACATTCGTGGCAAGCTGGAATCCGGCTCTGGCTTCTTTACGCGGGGAACGGTGATACAGGTTGCGCCGGATGCCTTGAAGAAGGAAGACAGGGAACGGCTTAGGAAGCTGTTTTCCCAGCATGGTGTGCTGTTTCGCACGACGGAGCCTGTGGTGTTGCAGACGGCGTCAGAGACGGCCGTGGAGTCCAAGGTACCAGTTCAGCCGGAGGAGGATCTCCAGCAGATGCAGGTGGTGAACAGGACACTGCGTGGCGGACAGGAAATTCGTGCCAAGGGTTCGGTATTGGTGTGCGGAAATGTGAACCCTGGTGCCCAGATTATCGCAGGGGGCAGCATTGATATTCGCGGCACATGCCGGGGTATGGTGCATGCAGGTGCCTATGGGGATTCCAAGGCGGTTGTCATTGCTGACCATCTCATGCCCATGCAGATACGCATCGCAAATCTCATTGCCAGATCTCCTGATGAAATGGAGAAGACGGAGAAGGCAGAACGTGCCTCCATCAAGGATGGGCAGATTGTCATTGAACCTATAGAAAGGTAGGATGTTGATATATGAGCGAAGTCATTGTAATCACTTCGGGAAAAGGTGGAGTTGGCAAGACCACGACGACGGCAAATCTTGGCGTTGGGCTTGCCATGCGGGACAAAAGAGTTGTTCTGGTGGATACTGACACGGGCCTGCGGAATCTTGACCTTCTGCTGGGACTGGAAAATCGCATCATGTACGACCTTATTGACGTGACGGAAGGGCGTGTGCCCTACAAGAAGGCATTGGTACGTCATAAGAAATATGAGACTCTGTTCCTGCTGCCTACGTCCCAAGTGAAGGACAAGTCGGCAGTGAATCCTGAACAGCTCGTAAAACTTTGCGACGAATTGCGGAAGGAGTTCGACTACATTCTCATTGACTGCCCGGCAGGTATTGAGCAGGGCTTCCAGACGGCGATTGCCGGCGCAGACTGCGCCATTGTGGTGACGATGCCGGAGATTTCCGCTGTGCGGGATGCCGACAAGATCATCGGGGAGCTGAACCGTGCGGACAAGGACAGCATCAAGCTCATCGTCAACCGCATCCGTCCGCAGATGGTGGAGAAGGGCGATATGCTGGATATGGACGATATCAATGACATCCTGTCCATTGACTGTATCGGGCAGGTGCCGGACGATGAGAAGGTCGTCACATCGACGAACCGTGGCGAGCCTGTTATCGCAATGAACGATTCCCTGGCGGGGCAGGCATATCGCAACATTGTTGGCCGCATCTGCGGAGAGAAAATTCCGTTCATGGATTTCCCCAAGGATACATTCTTCACGAGATTGAAGCGTGTATTCGGCATACAGTAAAGGAGGGGACTCTGAATGCTTGAGGCACTTATGAAGATATTCGGCAAAGAGAAGAAATCCTCCCGCGAGATTGCCCGCAATCGCTTGAAGGTAGTCCTGGTGCATGACCGGGCGAGCATTTCGCCGGAGGTGCTGGACAATATGAAGGATGAGATCATCAAGGTCGTTTCCAAATATGTGGTGATCAACAAGAATGACATGGAGATTTCTCTGGCAAATGATGATGATTCCGTGGCTCTCGTGGCCAATATCCCTGTCAGCAGGATGAAGCATGGATAAAGATGGCAGCCGGATGATTGGAAAAAGGCAGCTGGCGTGAGTGCGTCAGCTTTTCTTTTTACTATGAAATTTTAGCGAGTCAAGCCCGAAGGGCGCAGAATCCCTTAGATTTCGTGTAAGGGCGTAGTGCGAAACACCGTTTCGCACGAAGTTTGAGAGGATGCAAGAAGATATATGACGAAACGAATTTTTCGGCGCATGGATTTTGCCTTGATTGCAGCTACCGTGGGCATTATCATCATGAGCCTCATCATCATCGGCAGCGCGACGCATATCAATACGCCAAGCCAGGAAAGGTACTGGTTCGTGCAGCGCCAGGGACTGTTTGCCATCATTGATGTGGCGTTGGCTGTGTTCTTCATGAATTTCGATTACAAAATGCTGCAGGGATATGGAAACAAGCTCTATATCTTTAACCTTGTCATGCTTCTGGCGGTTATGCTGGTGGGGCATTCGGCATTGGGAGCGCAGCGATGGATTTCCATTGGGCCCATCAATATCCAGCCATCGGAATTCTCGAAGCTCATCATGATTATTTCCCTGGCAGGGCTTCTGGAAGACCGCCTTGGGAAGATTAATACGGTTCATGACTTGCTGCCGATTGCCGCATATGTGGGAGTTCCCTTCCTGCTGGTGCTGAAACAGCCGGATCTGGGAACATCGCTGGTATTTATGGCGATTTTCTTTGGGATGGTCTTTGTTTGTGGGATACGATTGAAACTTCTTGGTGGGATTTTTCTTGCAGGAATTGCCTGTTGTCCGATTCTCTGGCATTTCCTCAAGGACTATCAGAAGATGCGTATCATGGTGTTCATGGATCCCAATGTGGATCCCCTGGGATCGGGCTACCATATCATACAGTCAAAGATTGCCATTGGTTCCGGTATGCTTTTTGGCAAAGGGCTTTTTGGCGGTACCCAGAGCCAGTTGAACTTCCTGCCGGAGAACCATACGGACTTCATTTTTGCCGTGGTCGGGGAGGAACTTGGCTTCATCGGGGCTGCTGTTCTGCTACTTCTGTATCTTGTTGTTCTCTGGCGCGGCGTCCAGATTGCGAAGGATGCCAGTGATATGTTTGGCAGGCTCTTGGCCACGGGCATTACTTCGATGCTGGCCTTCCATGTCCTTGTCAATGTGGGAATGACAACGGGAATCATGCCCGTCACGGGAATTCCTTTGCCCTTCATGAGCTATGGAGTCAGTTCTCTGACGACAAACATACTGGCGATTGCGGTCTTGCTTAATATTCAGCTGCGAAAGCAGAAACTGCTGTTTTAGGGTGTGTTGAAAAACGGAGACTGTGCACTACAGTGAGACAGTTTTTCGTATGACAAGGAAGCGAAATCGCAGTCGTAGCAGAGCTACGTCAAGGTAGCAGAGCTACGTCAAGATTTCGAAGACGTAGGCAGACGGAAAAATGGCCACTGTAGTGTGCTGGCGGAGTTTTTCAACACGCCCAATAGAGATGGAGGAGCGGAAAGGATATGATACAGCTTTCGCCGGAAATCCTGCAATCGGTGACGAAGCCGACGCGGTACACAGGCGGGGAATGGAATGCCGTCCATAAGGAATGGAATGAGGTGGAATGTTCCTTTGCTTTATGTCTGCCGGATGTCTATGAGGTCGGGATGTCGAATCTTGGGCTCGCCATTCTCTATGAGATTCTCAATCGCCGGGAGGATACGGCAGCAGAACGGGTCTATGCGCCCTGGACGGATATGGAGGAAATCATGAGGGAGCGGGAGATTCCCCTCTTTTCACTGGAATCCCATCGTCCCCTGCGGGAGTTTGATTTCTGGGGATTCTCTCTCCAGTATGAGATGATTTACTCCAATGTGCTCAATCTGCTGGATCTGGCGGGGATTCCCCTCTGGGCAAAGGATCGCGGCGAGGATGTGCCCTTTGTCGTGGGAGGAGGGCCCTGTGTCTACAATGTGGAGCCCATCGCGGATTTCTTTGATTTTTTTGTTGTGGGCGAGGGCGAGGAGGTCCTGGGGGAGCTCGTGGATGCTTTCCGTGCCTGGAAGGGAGAAAACCGTCCAGGCGGGCGAAGGGGATTTTTGGCCCGTTTGCTGGATATAGAGGGCATCTATGTGCCGTCCTTCTATGAAGCACAGCAGGATGAAAATGGTGCTTTTCGGGGATGGAAGCCCTTGCATGAAAAGGCGAGGCCTGTCATATACAAGCGTGTGATCAAGGACATGGACAAGGTGATTTCCGTGGAGCACCCGCTGGTTCCCTACATGGATATCGTCCATAACCGCATTATGCTGGAGCTCTTTCGGGGCTGTTCCCGAGGTTGCCGTTTCTGCCAGGCCGGAATCTGTTATCGCCCTGCAAGGGAGCGAAGCGAAGAAAAGCTCAGAACGATGGCCCGCGGCCTTGTGGATGCCACGGGCTATGATGAAATGTCCCTGACCTCCCTTTCCTCAGCGGATTATTCCTGTCTTGGTCATCTTGTGGATGATCTCATGGAGGAATTTCGGCAGGAAAAGGTCAGCTTCTCCCTGCCGTCCCTTCGCATTGACAGTTTTTCCATCGAGCTTGCCCACCGCATGCAGCAGGTCAGGAAGAGCGGCCTGACCTTTGCGCCGGAGGCGGGGACCCAGCGGCTTCGGGATGTCATCAATAAGGGCGTCACGGAGGAGAACCTGCTGACGGCATGCGGGGCGGCCTTCCGTCAGGGATGGAAGCAGGTGAAACTCTATTTCATGATGGGGCTTCCCACGGAGACGGATGAAGATGTCATTGGCATTGCGGAACTTGCGAAGAGGGTCGTGGACCTCTATACAGAAATCAAGGGAAAGCGCGGCGTCAAGGTCACGGTCAGCGTTTCCTGTTTTGTGCCGAAGCCCTATACGCCCTTCCAGTGGTTCGGGCAGATTTCCCTGGAGGAATTCGAGCGGCGGCAGCAGCTTCTCAAGGAACACATTACGGACAGGGCAATCACCTTCCACTATCACGATGCAAAACTTTCCGTGCTGGAGGGCGCCCTTGCCCGTGGGGACCGCCGTCAGAGCCAGGTCATTTATCAGGCATGGAAAGACGGTGCGAAGTTCGATGGCTGGTCAGACTATTTCCATGAGGATATCTGGCGGGAGGCCTTTCGGAAATCCGGTTTGGATATTTCCTTTTACAATGAGCGCTCCCGGGAGTTTGACGAGGCATTGCCCTGGGAGATCACGACACCGGGGGTCAACAGGGAGTTCCTGCTTCGGGAATGGCACCGCGCCATGAAAGGAAAACTCACGGAGGATTGCCGCCGCGGCAAATGCAGTGTCTGCGGCATCTGCCAGAATCTTGATGTGCATGTGATAGACCATGCGGAAAAAGTGAGCCGGAAGGACACTGTCCCTGCAGAGCAGGGGGCAAAAGAAGCCCGCAGGATTGGCGAGGGGGGCGGCAAGCCCCGCACGCTCTTCAAGTATCGGGCGAAGATCTGCAAAGGGGAGGAAATACGCTATCTTTCCCATCTGGATTATGCGGCGGTATTTGAACGCGCCCTTTTGCGGGCAAAGCTGCCGGTGGCGTATTCTGAGGGATTCAATCCCCATATGAAGATTGCCTTCGCTTCGGCTCTGGCCGTAGGTGTTGTCAGCGAGGCGGAATACATGGATTTCGAGTTGACGAAACCCTTGTGCCAGCCGGAGGTTTTTGACAGACTTCGGGCGCAGCTTCCCAAGGGTGCGGAAGTTTTGGAGCTTAAGGAGATTCATGGAAAAAAAAGTTCCCTCATGGCAGAGGCGGACCTTGCATGCTATCGTATCTCTGTTCCCTATGCGGGCAGGGAAGAAGAGGCAAGGGCGGCGGTGAAATCCTTCAATGAGGCAAAAGAGATTACTTATACCAGAGTGACGCCCAAGAAGGTGCGCACCAAGGAGATCAAGCAGTATATGGGCGAGGCCCTTTCTGTGGAAGCAGGGGATGGCAAGCTCCAGATTGGGATGCAGATAAAGATCACTTCTGCAGGCAGCGTGAAGCCGGGAGAAATCTTGTTTTTGCTGCGGGACAGGTTTGGACTGGATATCCATGAGGAACAGGCGGACATTCGCCGGACCGCCCTTCTGGGCAGGGGAAAGCCGCTCATTGAACTCTGAGCAGGAGGCGGTAACGTGAAGACGATTCTCGTGAATACGGTGCCGGAGGAGACCCGCGTGGCTGTCCTGGAGGATGGCGGGTTGCAGGCCTTGGAGGTGGAACGGGCAACACATTCTCATTTGGTGGGGAATATCTACAAAGGGTATGTGCAGAACGTTTTGCCTGGGATGCAGGCGGCCTTTGTGGACATCGGCGGGGAGAAGAACGCCTTTCTCTATGTGGGGGACGGGCTTCCGAAGGAAGCCGTGAAATCCATGAACCCCAATGAGCGCATCCATATCGGGCAACAGCTTTCTGTGCAGATCGTGAAGGATGCCATCGGCACGAAAGGTCCCCGCGCCACGATGCACATTTCCCTGCCCGGCCGCCATCTGGTTCTCATGCCCACATCGGCCTACATCGGCATATCGCGGCGCATTGAGGATGAGGCGGAGCGGGAACGGCTTCATGGAATTGCGGAAAAGCTTTGTCCTCCCGGAATGGGGCTCATTGTCCGCACCGTGGCCGAGGGGCAGGAAGAAGAAGTCCTGAAGGCGGATGCGGAATATCTCCTGCGGCTATGGGAATCCATACAGGCACGATGCAAGCTGTCGAAGGCTCCCTGCCTTCTGTATCGCGATGCGGACCTCATCATCCGGATCGTGCGGGATGCCTTTGCAGCAGATGTGGAGGCCATGCTCATCGACGATTCAGCGGTCTGCCAGCGGGTGCGGGAGCTTGTGCAGTACCTTTCCCCGGGCTTGGTGGACCGGGTGAAGTTGTATGAGGAAAGGGCGCCGCTTTTCAGGAAGTATCATCTGGACGAGGAAATCGAAAAGATGGGGGCGAGGGAGATCGAACTGAAATCCGGCGGCTCCATCGTGATCGACAAGACAGAGGCACTGACCGCTATTGATGTGAACACGGGCAAGTACGTGGGAAATTCCAATCTGGCAGAAACCGCCTACCGCACGAATCTGGAGGCGGCGGAGGAAATTCTCAGGCAGGTGCGCCTGAGGGACATTGGCGGCATCATCATCATCGATTTCATTGATATGGAAGAGGCACGGCAAAAGGAAGCCTTGCTGGAATACATGAGGGATCAGGCCAGGCAGGACCGGACCAAGACGAACATCGTGGACATCACGTCCCTGGGGCTGGTGGAAATGACCCGCAAGAAGTCCCGACAGAACTTCGAGAGCATCCTTTACAGCGAATGTCCCTGCTGTCACGGCAGGGGGCGCATAGAGTCCCCGGAGACTGTGAGCATCAACATCAGCCGTGATATCCGCTGCATGGAGCAGACATCCCATGCAAGATCCGGCTATGAAGTGGAGGTGCATCCACAGGTGGCCGGGGAACTGGAAAGGAACAAGGTCCTTGAAAGGCTGGAGAGGGAACTTGGCACGGTCATTCGCATTGTCCCAAAGAAAGAGCTTCACCCGGAGGGATATTCCATTCTTCTTGGAAGTCTTTCTTCCTGATGATATTTAGTTTTATCGATAGCATTTGTTTTTTTTGAAATGGGAGGAACCAGATTCTATGAAAGCGACAAACTTATATGCCCCTACCCTGCGCCAGACTCCGGCGGATGCGGAAATCGTCAGCCATCAGCTCATGCTCCGGGCCGGAATGATGCGGAAATCTGCCAATGGCATGTACAATTTCCTGCCCTTGGGATGGCGTACGATCCGCAAGATTGAGCAGATCATTCGCGAAGAGATGGATGCGGCGGGAGGACAGGAGATGTGCATGCCCATCCTGCAGCCGGCGGAATA
Source organism: uncultured Veillonellaceae bacterium (assembly GCA_902801565.1). GTDB lineage: Bacteria > Bacillota > Negativicutes > Selenomonadales > Selenomonadaceae > UBA3796. The sequence continues at coordinate 25,574 of CADCIX010000016.1, forward strand.
CTGGCAGGAGAGCGGACGGTGGGCAGCCTATGGCGCGGAGATGATGCGCATGCAGGACCGCCATGGGCATGATTATTGCCTTGGCCCTACTCATGAGGAAATGATCACCGCCCTCGTGAGGGATGAGGTGCGTTCCTACAAGCAGCTTCCCCTGCTGCTCTACCAGATACAGGACAAGTTCCGCGATGAGCGCCGTCCGCGCTTTGGACTCATGCGCAGCCGTGAGTTCATCATGAAGGATCTCTACTCTTTTGATAAGGATGTAGAGGGCATGAACCTTTCCTATCAGAAGATGTACGATGCCTATGATGCCATCTTCACCCGCTGTGGCCTGGAGTTCCGGCCCGTGGAGGCGGACAACGGGGCCATCGGGGGAGGTCATTCCCATGAGTTCACCGTGCTGGCGGATGCGGGAGAGTCTTCCATTGCCTGCTGCACGAAATGCGACTACGCTGCCAGTGATGAGAAGGCAGAGCTTGCGGCAGTGGCGGCTCCCGATGAGGAGATGCTGGAACTTGAGAAAGTCGCAACGCCGGGAACGAATACCATTGACAGTCTCGTGGAATTCCTTGGGGTCCCCATCGAGAAAACCATCAAGGCTGTTGCCTATGAGACAGAGCAGGACGAACTGGTCCTTGTGTTCGTGCGGGGCGACCATGATGTGAATGAGATCAAGGTGCTGCACCAGCTGGAGGGAGCACTGGAGCTCCGCATGGCAGAGGAGGAGGCCATCCGTGCCGTGGGCGGTTGCCCCGGTTTCATGAGTCCCATTGGCATCAAGGAGGGCACGCGCATTCTCGTGGATTCCACGGTCATGAACATGAAGAATGCCGTATCGGGTGCAAATGAGGTGGACTTCCATTACAAGAATGTGAATCCTTCAAGGGATTTCAAGGATGTCGTCGTGACAGACCTGCGTCTGGTCAGGGAAGGGGATCCCTGTCCCCGTTGCGGCGCGCCAATGAAGATGACGCGGGGCATCGAGGTGGGGCAGGTCTTCGCCCTTGGAACGAAATACAGCGCCGCTATGGGAGCGACCTTCCTCGATGAGCAGGGCAAGGAAAAGCCCTTTGTCATGGGCTGTTATGGCATTGGCGTCGGACGGACCATGGCAGCTGCCATTGAGCAGAACAATGACGAGCATGGCATCGTCTGGCCGCGTTCCATCGCTCCCTTTGAGGTGGTGGTGGTTCCCATCAATGCGAAGAACGAGGAGCAGCTCCGCTATGCAGAGGGGGTTTATGGGGAGCTGAAGCAGGCGGGAATCGATGTCCTTCTGGATGACCGCCCGGAACGCGCCGGCGTGAAGTTCAAGGATTGCGATCTCATCGGCTATCCTGTGCGCATTGCCATTGGGCCCAAGGCACTGGAAGAGGGAACCATTGAGGTGAAGGTCCGCAAGTCGGGAGAGATGTTCCTTTACAAGAGGGAGACTTATCTCGATGAAGTCCGGAAGTTGTTGGAATCCCTGTAATTTCTCGGAGGACTGCACATGGGAATCAGACAGAAATTGATGATGCTTTCCGTTTTGGCGGGCATCATTGTCCTGCTCATTTCCGTTTTAGGATATCTTCAGGCATACCATGGCTTGAAAGCCGATTTGCGCATCGCATATGTTTTGCTGACGATGTTTGGGCTCTTCGTTGTAGCGCTTCTTTTCTTCCTTTGCACGCGGTTTGCTGAGGATATCACGAAATCCGTGACGGCCATCGAGCGGCATGCCCATGAGATTGCCAAGGGGAATCTTGCCTTGGAGGATCTTGAGGTGACAAGCCAGGATGAGATCGGTTCCCTCACGGAGTCCTTCAATACCATGCGCCGGGATTTGCGTACCCTTGTGCAGAAGCTGCTGGATGCGTCGGTGGATGTTGCAAAATCCTCCAAGGATCTCACGAAATATGTGGAGCTCACCGCCCAGGCCGCCGAGCAGATTTCGGGACTTGCTGGCAAGGTTTCCCACGATATGGTGCAGCAGCTGGAGGATGTGGAAACCATGGCGGCAAATGTGGATACGGCATTTGCCGATATGGATGACCTTTCCACTAAGGCAACCGGGCTGGAGGAATCCGTTTCTGCATCGGCAGAAGCGGTTGCCATGCTTCAGCAGGATACCCAGACCGTCATTGCTTCTATGGCCGAGGGCGGAGCAGGGAATCCTGAGGCGGATCAGGGGGCTGATGTGGTGGAACAGTGTTTTTCCGGACTTCTGGAGGAACTTTCGGACATCAAGCAGCAGGCAAAGGAATTGCACGGATTGTCGCAGGCCGTGGCCGATAAGACAGGGTATATCATAGACACCGTGGGTTCCATTGACCAGCTTAGCCGCAAGACCGTCCAGAGTGCGGAAACCATTGAGGCATCCACGGAAGAGGAGGAATCCTCCATATTGGAAATCGTGGCGGCGGCACAGTCCCTGGAAGATCTTGCAACGGATATGCATGAGGCGGTTGCAAGGTTCCGGCTTTGACGGTGGATTCGATTTTATGATATTTTTAAGTTAAATTAATAGGAAAATCCCTTGAAATGTGATATGATAGCTGGAAAAGAGACTTCTTTTGGAGGTATATGATGGTTACTGATGAAACGATGATGTTTCGTTTTGGCGCTGAGGAAAACAAGGCGGAGCATATTATCCGTCATGCGTGCAATGCAATGGAGGAAAAAGGCTATAATCCAATCAATCAGCTGGTGGGATATCTGCTGTCAGGCGATCCGGCCTATGTGACCAGCCATAAGGATGCCCGCAACCAGATCCGTTCCCTCGAGCGGGATGAGATATTGGAGGAATTGGTGCGTTCCTATTTGGAGAAGGGTGAATGAAAAGGTACCTGGCTCTTGATGTGGGGGATGCCACGGTGGGCATTGCCGTAAGCGATCTCCTGGGGCTCACGGCGCAGGGCGTGGAGACAATACGCCGCAAGCGTTTGGCGGATGACCTGGGACGGCTGCAGGAGCTTATGGCGCAATATGAGACGAAATCCCTGGTTATCGGACTTCCGCGAAACATGAACGGGACCCAGGGGGAGCGTTGCGATGTGGTTCGTGGCTTTGCGGAGGAGATAAAAAAAGCGGTGCCTGATGTGGAAATCGAGTTCTGGGATGAGAGGCTCTCCACGGTGGCGGCCTCCCGTTCCCTGCTGGAAGCGGATCTGAGCCGCCGCAAGCGCAGGAAAGTCATCGACAAGATGGCGGCCGTGTTCATCCTGCAGGGCTATCTGGATCGGCTCGCTATGAAACATGATTGATGAGACAGGTTGTTTAAGGATTTGAAAAGGTGGTTTTTATGTCAGATAAGGAAAAACAAGTTTTGGAAGACGGCGACGATGCCATTGTTGTGGAATTCACGGATGAGGAGGGGAATTCCTATCTTTACGAGCAGGAGATGATCATCCCGGTCAATGGGGAAAAGTTTGCTCTGCTGATCGGCGTTGAGGACGAGGAGCATGAGCATGAGCACGGCTGTGGCTGCGGCTGTGAGGAAGGCGACGAGGATGTGCTCATTGCGAAAATCGTGACGAATGAGAATGGCGAAGAAGAATACGTGGAGCCCACCGACGAGGAATTCGAGGCAGTGCAGAAGGCATATGATGCGCTCCTCGAGGAAGAGGAGAATGCTGAGGAATAGGGTATAAGAGGTTTGGTTGTCATCTGTATTGGCAGATGACAGCTTTTTCTTTTGTTTCCTTGTTTTTTTTGTAAACTTTCCGTATAATATAATAAAGAATAATAAAAAAGACGTAACGTCGTAAGAGGGAGAGATGGGATTGTTTCCTAAAATGCCCAAGTCTTTTGATGAGCTGAAGGGGTTCGTTTCGGAGGTCTTTTCGGGGTGGTCTTTGGATGCTTCCATGGAGGAAGTGCATGAACTCCTTGGGGAATTCACATGGAAGCATCTGGCTGCGGCTGCAGGCGCTTTTTTTGTTGCGGCTGCGATTTTTCTCGTTTCCTTTTTTGGGGGAGACAGCAATCCTGGGACAGTGGCAGACAGGGATCTCCCCATCTACCTGAAAGTGCGTTCCGGAATGAATGCGCGTGACATTGGCGAGGAACTGCAGCGGCGCGGTATCGTGAGCAGCAAGTACAAGTTCTGGCTCATGGCGAAGCTGAATGGCTATGAGAGCAGGTTTATTGCAGGGAGTTATGCCCTCCGCGCGGGAATGGATGTGCAGGAAGTCCTTGACAAACTGGTTCAGGGGGAGTCATCGGAGTGCAAGGTCGTCATCCCGGAAGGCTTCACTGTTCATGACATAGCAAAGCGGCTTTCCGAGGAAGGGCTGGTGGAGGAGGAGGAGTTCCTTGAGAAGGCAAGGCACTTTGCTCCCTTTGATTACATAGAGACACCGGATGAGGCGATGTATTATGCGGAAGGCTTCCTTTTTCCGGCAACCTACACGTTGCAGCCGGATGCCACTCCCGAGGAGATACTGAATCTCATGGCGGACACCTTCGATCAGCGTCTTACGTCCTCCATGCGACGGAGGGCAAAGGAGATGAAACTTTCCATTTATGAACTGGTGATCCTGGCCTCCCTGGTGGAAAAGGAAGCCCGTTATGAAGAGGATCGTCCCATGATTGCCCAGGTGTTCTTCAAGCGGCTGGAACTTGGGATGCCTCTCCAGTCGGATGCCTCCCTGCAGTATCTCATGGATGCGCCAAAGGAAGATGTTTCCATCGCGGACACAAAGATAGACTCTCCTTACAACACCTATCAGAATGCCGGACTTCCGCCGGGGCCCGTTGCGAACCCGGGAACAGATTCCATTGAGGCGGTGCTCTATCCGGCTGATACGGACTATCTTTACTTCGTGGCAGACCGGGACGGGCATAACCACTACACCCATAACTATGCCGACCATTTGCAGGTTGTGGAGCAGGTGAGATGATGGAGGCGTTGCTGCGCGAGATGGAAGACTATGCGCAGGAGAACCATGTGCCTATCATCAACGAAGGGGCAAGGGATGCGTTTTGCCGCATTATCTGTGAAGAAAGACCTCACCGTGTCCTGGAACTGGGCACGGCAATCGGTTACTCGGCTCTCCTCATGGCAGGCATGGGAGCGGAGGATATTGAGGTCGTATCGCTGGAATTGAATGAGGCCCGTGCGGCGAAGGCAAAGGAGTTCATCCGGCGTTCTCCATACAGGGACAGGATTCATGTGCTGTATGGGGATGCGGCAGAGCTTTTGGGGAGTTTGCACGGGCCTTTTGATTTTGTCTTCATGGATGCCGCAAAGGGACAGTATCCGAGGTATTTCCGGCAAATTCTTCCACTACTGGAAAAGCGGGCGGTTGTTCTGGCAGACAACGTGCTCTTTCGTGGGTATGTGCTTTCAAAAGAGAAGCCGCCGCGACGGTTTAAGACAATTACAAAGCGTTTGCGGGAGTACATCGGACTTGTACAGAATACGCCAGGGTTCACGACGGAAATATTGCCGGAAGGCGATGGCCTGGCGGTGTCGAGGAGAATGGAACATGATGGGTAAACCAGAGCTTTTGGCCCCGGCAGGAAATCCGGAAAAGATGAGGATGGCCTTGCGCTATGGTGCGGATGCGGTTTATCTGGGGGGCAAGGAATTTGGCCTTCGGGCCTTTGGCGGGAATTTCTCGCGGGAGGATCTGGCAGAGGGCATTGCCTTTGCCCACGGTATTGGAAAGAAGGTTTATGTCACCGTCAATATCTTTCCCCATAATAGCGATCTGGAGAGATTGCCGGACTATCTGGGATTCTTGTCGGAAGCGAGGGCGGATGCTCTTCTGGTGGCGGATCTGGGAGTCTTCATGATGGCGAGGGACATCGTGCCGGAAATGGAACTCCATGTGAGCACACAGGCGAATACGACCAACTGGGCGACGGTGGAGAGTTGGCAGAGGCTTGGCGCGAAACGCGTCGTCCTGGCACGGGAGCTCTCTCTGACGGAAATCAGAGAGATTCGCAGAAAATGTCCTGTGGAACTGGAGATGTTCGTGCATGGTGCCATGTGCATTTCCTATTCGGGCCGCTGCCTTATGAGCAATTACTTCACGGGACGCGATGCGAACCGTGGAAGCTGTGCCCAGGCATGCCGATGGAAGTACCATCTCGTGGAGGAAAAGCGTCCGGGGCAGTACATTCCCGTATTGGAGGATGAACGGGGAACGTACATCTTCAATTCCAAGGATCTGTGCCTGCTTCCCCATATCAGGGAAGTCATGGAAAGCGGCGTGGACAGCTTTAAGATTGAGGGGCGCATGAAGAGCGTACACTATGTGGCAAGCGTGGTAAAGGCTTATCGTATGGCAATCGATGCGTGCTTTTCGGAGGGGGATGCCTTCAAGATCCGCCAGGAGTGGCTGGAGGAACTGGAAAAAGTCTCCCACCGTCCCTATACCACTGGCTTTTGTTTCCATCAGCCGTCAGGAGAGGACCAGATCTACGGGACTTCCTCCTATGTGCAGACCTCGGATTTTGTGGGGCTGGTACTGGAGTACGATGAGAGAACCGGACTTGCGCTTGTGGAGCAGCGCAACAATATGAAACGTGGGCAGGAAATTGAGGTTTTCCAACCTACCGGAGAATTGTTCCGTCAGGAATTGGCAGAGATGTACGATGAGGATGGTGAGCCCATAGAGGTGGCTCCCCATCCACAACAGCTGGTGCGGATTCGGATGGAGCATGCGGTGGAACCTTTTTCCATCCTGCGGAGGGAGGTATAGGACATGATTGATCTGCCTTTGAACAGATTGCAGCCGGGCATGGTCATGGCACAGAGCGTCTTGAATTCCAGTGGGGCGAGCTACCTGTCCCGTGGGCAGAAGCTGACGACGGGCTATATCGAGCGGCTTCGCCAGATGGGGGTAAGAGCAATCCATGTGAGCTCCACCATGACCTCAGGGCCGAAGGTTCCTTTGCCGGAAGATGTGCTGGAGGAGAGGACGCGGGCGATTGCGGTAAAGCGCGTCTACGACATGTTCCAGCAAATCAATGAAAAGAAAACTTTTGATCCAGTGCCCTTGGGAAAGGCATCGGAAAGTATTCTCAATGACATCATGACACGAAAGGGCAATCTTGTGCAGCTTACGGATCTTCGCGTCCACGATATGTATACCTTTGCCCACAGCGTGAACGTGGCGATGCTTTCCTCCCTTCTGGGTGTCCTTTGCGGGCTCTCGAAAGAGCAGCTTTCGGAGTTGACACTTGGAACCATGATGCATGATCTGGGAAAGATCAGCATTGCGAAGGAAATCCTCAACAAGCCGGGGAGGCTGGATGATGAGGAGTTCAATATCATCAAGAGGCATCCGGTGGAAGGAAGCACCCTGATCCGATCCATGCCGCTGCCCAATGCGAAGCAGCTTTCCATTGTGGCACGGCAGCATCACGAGCACATGGACGGAAAGGGCTACCCGGACCATCGGAAGGGAGACCAGATCCACATCTACGGGCGCATCGCCGCCATTGCCGATGTATACGATGCCCTGACCAGTGTGCGCCCTTACAAGAAGGCCTATGCGCCATCGGTTGCTTATCACATCATGAAGAACTGCTCTGCCGGGCATTTTGACGAGGATCTGCTTCGGATGTTTTTCTCCAACGTGGCAATCTATCCCGTGGGAACGGTATTGAATACGACGGCGGGCTACGGCATTGTGCGGAAGGTGGAATTTGGCAAGACAGACCGGCCGGTGGTGTGCATATTTGCCGACAAGGCCTTCCGCCTTTTGAAAAAGGCCTTTGACATCGATTTCAGCACGACTTCGAAGGATACCATTGACAAGGTGCTGAATGACACGGAACTTCTTCACTTCATCCATGAGATGAAGTTCGATCCGGCAGTCCTGCTGCTGGAGGATGGGAAGTGAAATTCTGAGAGGAGGATTCCTATGGTAAGGTATTTTGGGCAGGCAAGCGGGCGCGTTCAGGGGGTTGGATTCCGTTTTTTCGTCCAGCAGAATGGGGAGGCTCTTGGGCTTACGGGCTGGGTGAAGAATATGAGCGACGGCACTGTGACCATGGAGGTGCAGGGGGAGCAGGAAGCCGTGGATGAGCTGGCACGGCGCATCCAGGCAGGAAATATGTTCATCCGTGTAAAGAACCTTTCCCTGGAGGCGAGGGATGTGGTGCCAGGGGAAGAGGATTTTTCTATTCGCTATTGAGTTGGATCTGGAATGCTTTGGATGGGGTGTTGTTCTTGAAGAAAATACTGGTACTGCATGGGCCGAACCTGAACTTGCTTGGGACACGGGAGCCTGAAATCTATGGAAGATTGACGATGGAGGATATCAACGGACGCATGGAAGAGCGTGCGAAACGTGCCGGTGTGGGCATAGACTTCTTCCAGTCGAACCACGAGGGAGCCCTTGTGGATGCCATCCAGCAGGCACGAGGGAAATATGAGTTCATCATCCTCAATGCTGCCGCCTACACCCACTACAGCATTGCCATTCGCGATGCCATTGGGGCGGTGGATGTGCCTGTCATTGAGGTGCATTTATCGAATATTCACAAGCGGGAAGAATTCCGTCATCATTCCGTCATCTCTCCCGTGGTTATGGGGCAGGTTGCGGGACTGGGGCTGGAAAGCTATCTGGCGGCCCTGGAGGCGGCCCTCCTGAAGATGGGGGCGGCAGAATGATCGAAAGGCGTTTGGAGCGGCTTCGGGCATTGCTGGAGGAAAAGGGGCTGGATGCCGTTCTCGTGAACAAAATCGTTCATCTGCATTACTTTAGCGGGTTCCGGGGGGATGATTCCGTTCTCATCATTACCCGAAACAAGGCCCTTCTTGTGACGGACAGCCGCTACACGGAACAGGCAGCGAAGCAGGCTCCCCTTTTTGAAGTGGTGAAGCAGGAGAAAGGCCTTTGGAACAAGGCGGCGGAATGCTTGAAATCCCTTGCCTGTCATAAGGTGGGTTTTGAGGGAAATGCACTTCTATATGATGACTATGCACGGCTGTCGAAGCTGATGGAAGGCATGGAGTTCCAAACCGCCTTGAATCTTGATTCCCTGCGTCAGATCAAGGATGCGGAGGAAATTTCCTGCATTCGCAAGGCCTGTGAGATTGCCGACCGTGCCTTCGAGGATGTCCTCAAATTCCTGCGTCCCGGTATTTCGGAGCTTGAGGTGGCTGCGTATATGGAAAACTGCATGCGGCAGCTTGGCTCGGAGGAACCTTCCTTCAAGACCATCGTGGCATCGGGGGAGCGCGGAAGTTTGCCCCATGGAATTGCAACAGAAAAGTTGATTGTTGCGGGAGAATTTGTTACAATGGATTACGGTGCTGTTTATCGGGGATATCATTCCGATATCACGCGGACGGTCTGTGCAGGACAGGCGGATGACAGGCAGCGCACGGTGTACCATGAGGTCCTGAAGGCGCAGCTTTTGGCGCTGGAGGCAATCCGGCCGGGAGCTTCCGGCAAGGAGGTTGACCTGATTGCCCGCGGCTCCCTGAACAAGGCAGGTTTGCTTCAGTATTTCGGTCATGGCCTTGGGCACAGCCTGGGGCTGGAGATTCATGAGGAACCGAGGCTTTCGCCGCGCAGCAAATGCGAGCATCTGGTTGCAGGCATGCTCGTCACGGATGAGCCCGGGGTATACATTCCCGGTTGGGGCGGGCTGAGAATCGAGGATACTGTCCTTGTTGCCGAAGATGGCGGCGAGCCGCTGACGAAAAGCAGCAAGAAGTTGATAGAGTTAGTTTGAAGAGTTTTGAAGAGATTTTGGAGGATGCAAGAAATGATTTCAAGTACTGATTTCCGTACCGGTTTGACCATCGAGATTGATGGCGGTGTCTGGCAGATTGTGGATTTCCAGCATGTAAAGCCGGGCAAGGGCGCCGCTTTTGTGCGCACGAAGATCAAGAATGTGGAGACGGGGGCTGTGGTGGAGCGCACCTTCAACCCCAATGAGAAGATGCCCGCAGCCCATCTCGACACGCGCAGCATGCAGTATCTTTATGAAGCCGATGGCGCGTACACCTTCATGGATTCGGAGAGCTATGAACAGACGGAGCTCACGAAGGAGCAGCTCGGCGATGCACTGAACTATCTCATGGAGAATATGGATGTGAGCATCCAGTCCTTCAAGGGGCGTATCATCGGCATCACCCTGCCGAATTCCGTCAACCTCAAGGTCGTTGAGTGCGAGCCCAGTGTCAAGGGCAACACGGCAACGGGGGCGACGAAGATGGCGAAGGTGGAGACTGGCTATGAGGTTCGCGTTCCTCTGTTCGTCAACGAAGGCGATGTGCTTCGTATCGATACGCGCACCGGCAATTACATCGAGCGCGCATAAAACCTGCTTGTTTTGGGGCTGCTGCATCTTTCTTGCGGCAGCCTTTTCGATTTTTCTTCTCATGGTAGCAGGAATATTCTTCCCTATGGCGAAATAAAGAATTATAGGATAAGTCTATAGAATAAGGCAATTTGCCTGAGGAGGTTTTAGCATGGACGAGAAAAAAGAAAAAGTCATTGCAACAAAGAAGGACACATCCCTTGGAACTGTGCGCATTGCCGATGAGGTAGTGAGCATCATTGCAGGACTGGCAGCAACGGAGATTACTGGTATTGCCGGCATGAGCGGCGGCCTTGTCGGCGGTATTGCGGAAATCCTGGGGCGCAAGAATTTCGCCAAGGGCGTCAAGGTAGAGGTCGGCGAGCGCGAGGCAGCTGTGGATCTCTACATCATCGTGAAGTACGGCGTGCGCATTCCCGATGTCGCACTTGCTGTACAGGAGAATGTGAAGCAGGCCATCGAGACCATGACGGGGCTTTCCGTGGTAGAGGTAAATGTTCATGTGCAGGGCGTAGGATTCCCGGATGAGGAGCCGAAGGACGATGAGATCCGCGTCCGCTAGGAAGAGGCTGGATCATGGGGATCATCAATCGTTTTTTGTTGTTTTTTTATGCACTGGCCATCGGTGTGCTGGCCATCGGTGCATTAGCAGCATGCCTTAAGGCCCTGCCGGAACGCATATGGAGCAATGAACTCAGCTATGCTTTCATGCAACAGGAGTGCCTGACGGCAGCGGCAGTTTTTCTTGCCCTGAGTCTCTATTTTGTCGGGTATTGCTTTTTTTCCGGAAAATCCTCTGATTCCGCTGCATCCGGAGAGGTCATCGTCGTGAAAGGCGGTGCAGGGGATGTGCGGGTATCTGTGGATGCAGTGCGCAATCTGGCAGAGCGTGAAGCACGGGCCGTCCCTTCTGTTCGGGATGCGAAAGTCCGGATACGGACTGCATCATCGGAGGATTGTCCGTTTCGGGTAGAGGCTCATCTGATTCTTCTGATGGGTGCCAATGTGCCTCAGGTGTCCCATGCAGTGACAGAGAACATCAAGGCACAGATTCGGCACACGATGGACTTTTCGGATGTGCCTGTGACCGTAACGGTCTCGGATATCTCAAATGCACCGGTGGAAAAGAGAAAGCGCGTGGTTTGATATGAAGGATGAAATGAGAGAGCTGATAGGGGATTTGTGGCAGAATCATCGCTGCAAGATGGTGGGGCTGCTTCTGGGATTAGTCATAGGGATATCGATCCTTCTCTTCGGTTTCTGGAATACGGTGTTTGTTCTGCTCTGCGGTCTGCTGGGGCTTTTCATCGGCATCAAGCTGGACAAGGGAGAGGATTTCCTGGCGCACATGGACCGGTTTTTCCCGGACCGGTTCCAGCGCTGGTAAGGAATCTGGGTAAGGAAGGTTTTTATGAGTCGTAGACAAGCAAGAGAAGTAGCATTGCAGGCGCTTTTCCAGCTGGACCTGAACCGCAGTGAGGGAGAGGGCCAGCAGGAGATGTATGAAACACTGGCGCTTGACACAGCGCTGGGAGAGAATGAGAAACTGCCGAAGCGCGACAGGGAATATGCCCGTATCATTGTCCAGGGCACGCGGCAACATCTGGAAGCCATTGATGAGATGCTTGCCGCTGCATCCCATGAGTGGAAGGTGGAGCGCATGGCTGCGGTGGATCGCAACATCGCGCGGCTGGCTGTCTTTGAGATACGGTTTGGCCAGGAAGAGATCACGCCGAAGATTGTCATCAATGAGGCGGTGGAGCTGGCCAAGAAATACGGAACGGATGACTCCGGGCGTTTTGTCAACGGGATTCTGGGCGCAATTGTCAAGTAGAGCAGTTCACCTTGCCAGACATTGTGTCTGGCTTTTTTCTTTCCTATGAAATCTTGGCGAGTCAAGCCCGAAGGGCACAGAATCGGTTAGATTTCGTGTAAGGGCGTAGTGCGAAACATCGTTTCGCACGGAGTTTGCATGGTGGAGGAAATATGGCAATTCATAGTGTGAGTGATGTCACGAAGTACATCAAGGGAATGTTCAGCAGGGAAGCGCTTCTGCAGGGGCTCCTGGTCCGGGGGGAAGTGTCGAACTTCAAGCGCTATGCCTCGGGACATTGTTATTTTACCCTGAAGGACGCGCTGGCAAGCATAAAATGTGTCATGTTCCGCAGCCGTGCGCAGAATCTGAGGTTCCAGCCGGAAAACGGCATGTGCGTTGTTGCGGGCGGCAGCATTTCGGTCTACGAGCGGGACGGGGCGTACCAGCTCTATGTGGACAGCCTTGCACCCGAGGGAGCAGGGGAGCTGGCCCTGGCCTTTGAGCAGAGAAAGGCACGCCTCATGGCGGAAGGGCTTTTCGATGAGACTCATAAGAAGGCCATTCCTGCGTTTCCGAGGCGGATCGGCGTGGTGACCTCCTCCTCCGGGGCGGTCCTTCGGGACATTTATCGCGTCTCGAAGCGCCGCAATCCCCGTGTGCAGCTCATCCTCTTCCCGTCCCAGGTGCAGGGGGATGGGGCAGCGGAGCAGATAGCGGAAGGCATCCGCTTCTTCAATGAGAAGTATCCCGTGGATGTCCTCATTGTGGGGCGGGGCGGCGGTTCCATGGAGGATTTGTGGGCCTTCAATGAGGAGGTGCTGGTTCGGGCAATTTTCGCCTCAGGCATCCCCGTGATTTCGGCAGTGGGACATGAGACGGATTTTACGCTGGCGGACTTTGTGAGCGATTTGAGGGCCGCGACGCCCTCCCAGGCGGCGGAGCTGGCGGTGCCGGATTCCGGTGAATTGTTGCGCCATATCCGCAGTCTGCAGGCACGTTTGCAGACTGCGGCCAGGCGTGGATTGCAGGAAAAACGCTCCCGGCTGGAAGCCTGCCGGAAAAGCACGTTCCTGGCAAATCCGCAGAACCTGCTTTTCCAGCGGCAGCAGCGCTTGGACATGGCCATGCGCCGCCTTGGATATGCAGCGAGGGAGCAGATCAGGGAAAAACGGCACCGTTTTGACATGCAGCTGGAGAAGATGGACATGCTGAATCCTGCGCGAGTCCTCAGGCGAGGCTACAGCATCGTGGAGCATGAAGGCGGCTTGCTGCATAGCATCAAGGAAGTCCATGAGGGGAGCTACTTGCGGCTCATTCTGGCGGACGGAGAACTTCGGGCCACAGTAGACCGATTGGGAAAGGCAGGGAAATGAAATGCCGAGAAAAAAAGAAGCAACCTTCGAGGAAAACCTTGGGCGGTTGGAGGCCATTGTGGAGCAGATGGAATCCGGCGAGGCCAGCCTTGCGGATCTCATGAAGAACTACTCCGAGGGCGTGGAGCTTTCCAAGAAATGCATGAGCGCGCTGGCGATTGCAGAGAAGACCATGGATCTCCTCGTGAAGGAAGAAAATGGAACGGTGCAGGAAGCAGAACTGAAAATAGAGGGTGAATGAAGCATGTTGAAGGAACTTTGGAAGAGGCGGCTGGATTTAGTGGAAAAGAAGCTCATCGAGGAGCTTCATGAGGAAGAAGCACTGGATGAGACCCTTTGCGCCTCCATGAAATACAGCCTGATGGCAGGCGGCAAGAGGCTGCGCCCGGTCCTTTTGATGGCTGCTGCAGATGCGGTGGGAGCCGAGGGGGATACGTTTGTTACCACCGGCTGCGCCATCGAGATGATCCATACCTATTCCCTCATCCACGATGACCTTCCGGCCATGGATGATGACGACTATCGCCGGGGGAAGCTCACGAACCACAAGGTCTATGGGGATGGCATGGCCATTCTGGCAGGGGATGCCCTGCTGACGATGGCCTTTGAGGTCATGTTGCGGCAGGAGGGAGTCTCTCCTGCACAGATGGCCGCTGTCGTGCGGGAGATGAGCATCGCGGCAGGCCCCAATGGGATGGTGGGGGGACAGGCCATTGACCTGGAATCCGAAAACAAGAGGATTGGCCTGGAGCAGCTGCAGAAGATGCACATGGGGAAGACCGGAGCGCTTTTCCGTGCGGCCATCCGTTCCGGTGCTATTCTTGGAGGGGCGACGGAGGAGCAGTTGGAGGCCTTGACCAGCTATGCGGACAAGTTCGGCCTGGCCTTCCAGATCACCGACGACATCCTGGACGTCACAGGAGATGAGGAGACCATAGGGAAGCCCGTGGGCAGCGATGAACGCAACCACAAATCTACCTATGTGACGCTGACCTCCCTGAAAGATGCAAAAAAGCTGGCCATCACCACGGTGGATGAGGCCGTCGAGGCATTGGACAGCTTTGGGGACGAGGCAGATTTCCTTCGGGATCTGGCGACCTATCTCATTGCGCGGAACAAATAGCAAAGGAGGGATGATGATGAGAAAACCGATGATAAAACAGGATATCATTGAGAGCCAGAGCACGGTGCAGAAGCCGCGATCTCCGCAGGAAATCCTGGCCCGCTACAATCTGAAGCGGCAGCAGTACAAGGAACTCAAGATGATGTGCGACAACAGCCCGGAAAAGCGGGAGCAGCTTGCCATGCTCTATGCAGAGGCCAAGGTGATGGGGTGGGCGCTGGGAAAGGACGAAAAGACCATCATCCAGGAGATCAACTTCCGTTGAGGGTAACGAAACCTTATGAACGCAGAAAACCAAACGAGGAACAGAAAAAACATAAAAGCAGGTTTTTTCATCTCCCTTGCTGTCATAGCCGTCCTTGCGTTTATTGGTGCTTTGAAAACCAATGACTACAACAGCATCCGGCATCACGATATCATTCCGGGAGCAGAGCTTTTTGCGCCATCCGAGGGGAAGCCAAAAAGAGCGGTCTCTATCATTGGCACGCCCCGGACCAATACCTGGACCAAGGTTTTCGACCTCTACAATGAGGGGCTGACCGAGCATGACTTCCAGGCATATATCTATGATTTCGCCGTGACAAACAACACCAGCGATGATGTGGCAGACTTTACCTACACACTGTCTTTCGACCGGGATGTCTTTCTGGCCTCTGCATGGAATGGGGCCGTCGAGGTGCACCAGAATATTGCCGGGGAGGAAGTCGTCGCCCTCATCCCTGACCTGCGAGAATTCGTGCCAGGTGACTATGAGCTGAGGACGATCACGATTGACGGGGAACCTTTCATTCACATGCGTGCCGGGGATTCGGTGATATACATTCCAAACCGCAGCAAGAATGCCATAGAAGTTCCCATCAAGCCATCTGAGGGGACGACGTCGGGTATTATCTTGTATGTGAGAATCGGGGAGACGCTGGAAGGCGCTTCCATGGATTTTGCCTATACCTTTCACCGGGGGCTGCTGAATGAGCCGTTGTTCCTGTTTGCATTGGGCGGTCTGGCAATATGGCTGATTGCGCTGCTGAACTATGCCGTTACCTCGGCACATATCAGGAAATATCAGGAACGCCATGAGCAGGACAACAAGATCATCAGGGAGTCCATCGAAACCTTCATTGGCTTCATCGATGCGAAGGATCCCTATACCAACGGGCATTCTCTCAGGGTGGCACAATACACCAGGATGATTGCCACTGAGCTGGGCTATAAAGGGGAAGAGCTTGACCGCATCTATTACGTCGCGCTCCTGCATGACTGCGGGAAAATCGGCGTTCCGGACCATATCCTTGGCAAGCCGGGGCGCCTCACCAACGAGGAATTCAGTGTCATGAAATCCCATACCTCCTGCGGCGGCGATGTGCTGGGCAATTTCAAGAGCCTGGAGAATGCCGGCGAGGGCGCCCTTTACCATCATGAACGCTATGATGGCAAAGGCTATCCCAAAGGACTGGCCGGTCAGGAGATCCCGCTCATCGCCCGGATCATCTGTGTTGCAGATGCTTTTGATGCCATGAACACGGATCGGGTGTATCGCAAGAAACTCACCAAGGAACGCATCATCAGTGAGCTTCAGGAGAATGCGGGAAGCCAGTTCGACCCGGAGATTGCGGACATCATGCTGCGCCTGTTGGGCAGGGGAAAAATTGAGATGTAAAGACTTATTTCCGGTACATGCGGGCGAGGGCATTGTCCTTGAAGATGTTCCCCTGCTCGATGTAGCGGTGCACCATCTTCTCTGATTTGTGACGGGTCTGGCGCATGATGGTCAGGGCATCCACGTCGTGCTGGGCGGCGCTGGTGGCGAAGCCGCGGCGCAGGCTGTGGCCTGCGAAGCTGTTCTCGTCAAGCCCTGCCATGCGCACGTACTTCTTGACGATCAGGGCGACGGCCTTGTCGGAGAGCTGATCCTCCCGAAGCTCCTTGTTGCGCTTGAAGCCGCGGAAGAGCGGTCCGTGCTGTATCTGGGCCGTGAGGATCCATTGCTCCACAGCCCTGACGGCGCAGATTTCCTCCTTCGGGGCATAGGGAATGGCGATGGTGGCGCCGTGCCCGAGCTGATCCCCCTTGGCATGGGGGATGAAGACGGTCATTCCCTCCGGGGAGAAGGTGAGCTCGTCCATCTGGATGCGCACCAGTTCCGAGCGGCGGAAGGCCCCGGCGAAGCCAAGCAGGATGAGTGCCCTGTCCCGCAGGGAAACGATGTCATCGCCGAAGCAGTCCGAGAGAAGATACAGGGTCTCCATGAGAATGGGCGCCTTCCCGTGCTGGAAGGTGCCCTTTTCGCGCCGGATGGCGGACATGGCGGTCCGCACGATGCCCTCCTTGGCAGGGTTGTTCCTGCCAAAGCCCGCGGCGATATGGTTTTCCGATATGGCGGTGATGCGGCGGGAGACGGTATTGGCTTTGGCATCGTCGGCCAAGTCGCTGATGTAGTTCACGATGGTTTCGGGCGTTGTTGGAAGGAAGGGCTCCCCATGGAAGCTGCACCAATCCACGAAATCCCTCCAGTCGCTGCCGTATGCCTTGATGGTATTGTCGGCCTTGGCCTTCCCCATGCGGCGCTTCGCCTTGGCGGAGAGGCGGCTGTTTGCCTCAATGTCCCTTTGGTTCCCCAGCAGGAAACTATCCTTTGGGTTCATTTGTTCAGCTTCTTTCCAATAAGAAATATACTCGTAGGCCGGAAGAATTTCTTGCCCACGAGTATAGTATAGGGTAAAATCTTCTCTTCAGCAAGGTTCGAAAAAGGAAGATGTGCTGCAAATCAAAGGAACTGCAGCAAAGTGTTCTTTCCTAAGGAGACGAAAAATCCAAAAAAATTCCTTGACATAGCCAAAACTTGGACTTATAATATATTTGTTGTTGCGGCAACGAAAGGAATAAGAATGACTCACTAGCTCAACTGGCAGAGCAACTGACTCTTAATCAGTAGGTTCACGGTTCGATTCCGTGGTGGGTCACCAGAGAAAAGCCAAGGCTTCCGGAGGATTTCTGGAAGCCTTTTACTATGAAAAATTAGTGAATCAAGCCCGCAAGGGCGCAGATGAACTTAGTTTTCGTGTAAGGACGTAGTGCGAAACACCGTTTCGCACGGAGTTTGTTTCGTGAGGGTTTTCGGGGGGAGGCATTTCCTTGCGTTCTTTTTTGATCGGCTTGCAGTTCCTGACACGCATCTCCATCGTCCGGCAGGAGAACTGGACAGAGGAGGATTTCGGGAAAAGCGTGCGCTGGTTTCCGCTGATAGGGGCTGTGCTTGGGCTCTGCTACGGGGCGGCGGCTGCGGTGATGTTCCTGCTTTTGCCGACCTTCGGCATAGAGCTTCCGGTGCATGTCTCAACGGCACTGCTCCTGCTTTTGACCATCCTGCTCACGGGAGGGCTCTTCTGCGACGGCTTCATGGATTCCATGGACGGCATCTTCTCCGGTCGCTCCAAGGAGCGCATGCTGGAAATCATGAAGGATAGCCGCATCGGCGCAAACGGCGTCATGTCCTTTACTGGGCTCATGCTTATGGAATGGGCGGTTCTTCTGGACATGGGGAAGGAGCTTCTTCCCATGGCGCTTTTTGTGATGCCCATCATCTCCCGCCTCATGGTGGTCATGGCCATCACCTGCTTTCCCTACGCCAGGCCCCAGGGGATGGGGAGGGCCTTTGCCGCATATGCGGGGAAGGGCTCCCTTGCCTTTGCCACGATCTGTACACTGATTCTCGTCCTGCCCTGGGGGAAGGAGGCGGCAGCGGCACTTCTGGCGGGAGGGGTGTTTGCCCTGTGCTTCAACCGCTATGCCACGCGCATCCTGGGGGGCGTGACGGGAGACACTTACGGGGCCGTCGCGACACTTACGGAGCTCGTTGTATTGCTGACGGTGCTCATCATGGAGAAGATCCCGTGGCCAATGGTATAATAAGAAGAAGGGGATGATAAACGTGATTCGAAAGAAGATCTGCGTGATTGCCACAGGCGGAACCATAGCCTCTGTCCGAGGGACCAACGGCCTTCGCCCTGGGCTTGCGGGGGAAGATCTGCTCAGGCTCACCCCGGGGATTGCGGCCCTTGCCGATGTGGACTGCGTCGAGCTCATGGCACTGGACTCCTCCAATCTCCTGCCGGAGCATTGGCAGAGGATGGCGGAGGCCGTGGCAGAAAGGCGCGGGAGCTATGACGGATTCGTCATCACCCATGGGACGGATACCATGGCCTATTCCGCAGGGGCCCTTTATCTCATGCTGGAGAATATCGACTGCCCCGTGGTGTTCACGGGAGCCCAGCTTCCCATTGAGGCAGAGGGGACGGATGCGGTACAGAATGTGCTGGCAGCCTTTCATGGGGTCCTTTCGGAAAGGCCCGGCGTCTATCTTGCCTTTGCGGGAAATCTTCACATGGCAGGTGTTGTGCGGAAGATGTATTCCCAGCAGTTTACAGGCTTTGGCAGCGTGGAACGTCCTGTGGCGGCTGTCTTCAAGGGAGGACATTACGAGTGGCAATGGCAGGTGCCCGAACCACAGTGGGACTTCTGCCTGCACAAGGAGATGGATGACCGCATTGGGGTGCTGAAGCTGGTGCCGGGGACGGACCCAAGTTTGCTGAAGCTCATGGTGGATGCGGGTTATCATGCCATCATCATCGAGGGGTATGGCGCCGGCGGCGTGCCGAACCATGCATCTCCCAAGGATTTTCTTCCGGCCCTTTCCTATGCGTCAGAAAAGGATGTCCGCATCGTCTGTACGACCCAGTGCGTTTACGATGGCGCCCATCTCGATACTTATGAGACGGGAATCCTGGCGATGCAGGAGGGTGCCCTGTCGGGAGGACGGCTGCATCTGGAACTCCTGGTTCCCGCGGTCATGCTTGCCCTGGGAAGAAGCAGGGAACGGTCTGCGGTGGAAGCATATCTCAAGAAGGTGGAGCAGGATATATTTCGGTAGAAGGATTGATTTGATATGAAGTACAAGGCTGCAATCTTTGATTTGGACGGGACTCTTGTGGATTCCCTGGAGGACTTGGCGGACAGTGCCAATGCTATGCTTGCATCCTATGGCTTTCCCCGGCACGGTTTGGAGGAATATCGCTATTTTGTCGGGAACGGCGCCCGCAAATTGATGGAGCGGTGTCTGCCGAAGGAAAAGGCAGGGGAGGCCGCCTTTGTGGATGAGACGTTGGAAGCCTATAACCGCTGCTATGAGGAGCGGATGCTCGGCAAGACAAGGCCCTATGACGGCATCCTTCCCATGTTGGAGGCATTGCAGGAAAGAAATATCCCTTTGGCTATTTGCACGAACAAGCAACAATTTGCCGCAGATGCCATTGCGGAAAAGATGTTTCCTGCAGGGATGTTCCGGGAGGTTATGGGCGACCGGAAGGGAATGCCCCGAAAACCGGACCCGGCAAAGGTGCTTCGGATTGCGGGAAATTTTGGTGTGCAGCCGGAGGAAGTCGCTTATCTGGGGGATACCTCCGTTGACATGGAAACCGCACGGAACGCGGGATTCCTTCCCGTGGGCGTGACCTGGGGATTCCGCCTGAGGGAGGAATTGGTGGAGAGCGGCGCAAAGATTTTGCTGGACCATCCCATGGAGCTTCTGGAGAAGGTCGCATTCATCTGAGAATCTTGGAGGGCTTTATGAAACAGAAAATTCCCGTGAGCAAAGGGATGACATATGAAATAGAAATCAATTCACTGGGAAGCAATGGGGAGGGCGTGGGACGTTATGAAGGGTTTACGGTCTTCGTTCCCGGTGCCCTGCCTGGGGAGAAGGCAGTGGTTCTCATCGAGGAAGCGAAGAAGACCTACGCCAAGGGGCGCATCAAGGAGCTTCTGCGGGAGAGCAAGGACCGTGTTTCTCCCATCTGCAAGATCTACGGACGCTGCGGCGGTTGCCAGTTGCAGCATCTGGATTACATGGCCCAGCTCAGGGCGAAGCGGCAGCAGGTCATCGATGCAATGACCCGCATCGGCAAGCAGCCGGATCTGTTTGTGGAGCCGGTCATTGGCGCCTCATCCCCCTGGAATTACCGGAACAAGATGCAGTTCCCTGTCGGGCGCAGGAAGGGGAATGTGGTAATCGGCTGTTTTGCCCAGGGAAGCCATGAGATCATCGACACCACGGACTGCCATATCCAAAGGGAGGGCAATAACGAGGTGGTCAACGCCGTGCGGGAAATCGTTGGGAAGCTCAATATTCCCGTCTACAATGAGGACAGGCACAGCGGTGTCCTGCGCCATGTGGTGGGGCGTGTGGGAAAGAATGGGGAAATCATGGTGGTCCTCGTCACTGCCACGAAACAGCTGCCCAGAGAAAAGGAATTCATCAAGCTGCTTCGGGCGAAGCTGCCAAAGGCTGTGAGCATCCATCAGAACATCCAGACCTACCGCAACAATGTCATCATGGGCAGGGATACAAGGCTGCTCTGGGGCAAGCCGACGATCCTCGACGGCATTGGCCGTCTTATCTTCCAGATCTCTCCGCGCTCTTTCTTTCAGGTCAACACAAGCCAGGCGGAAGTCCTCTACGGCAAGGCTCTGGAATATGCGGACCTGACCGGCGGCGAGGTCGTCATCGATGCGTACTGTGGCACGGGAACCATCACCCTGTTCCTGGCGCAGAAGGCGCAGAAGGTCTATGGCATTGAGATCGTGAAGCCTGCCATTCTCGATGCGCAAAAGAATGCCCGGGACAACAATGTCCGAAATGCGGAGTTCATCGTGGGCGATGCCACACAGGTCATGCCGAGGCTCTACCGGCAGGGGATAAGGCCCGATGTGGTGGTGGTCGATCCTCCCAGGGCAGGCTGCACGTCGGCCGTTTTGGAGACTTTTGCCGCCATGGAGCCCCAGAGAATCGTCTATGTGTCCTGCAATCCAGCGAGTCTTGCAAGGGACATTGCGATCCTTGGTGAGCTGGGCTATCAGGCCGTCAAGGTACAGCCTGTGGATATGTTTCCGAATACCAGCTCCGTGGAGGTTTGCGCGAAGCTTGTCAGAAAGGAATAGGTGCAGGAAGTTTCATAGAAACATGGTATGCAAAAATTGTATACATAATTCAATTGCTATCTTTCCTTGTGCTACAGGAACATATTGTAGTATAATAACATAGTCTTTTGAAGATAAATTATATTAATAAATTTTCTGACAGAGGACGGATGTATGTGTGGGGAAATCATGAAAGATGGTTTCCAAATCTGACAGGTAAGGAGCGATTGATTTGGCAGATATGAAACAGTATGTGCAGGATGTATTGGATTTGGTGAAGAAGAGGGATCCGGATCAGGAAGAATTCCATAACACGGTCAAGGAAGTCCTCACCACGGTTGTTCCGCTTTTGGAGAAAAACCCGCAGTACAAGGAAGCGAAGATTCTGGAGCGCATGATTGAGGCCGAGCGCATCATCACCTTCCGCGTTCCCTGGCAGGATGACAAGGGCGAGATTCAGATCAACCGCGGATACCGCGTACAGATGAACAGCGCCATTGGCCCCTATAAGGGCGGCCTGCGCTTCCATCCCAGCGTCAATCTCAGCATCCTGAAATTCCTCGCCTTTGAGCAGGTCTTCAAGAATGCCTTGACGGGGCTTCCCATCGGAGGCGGCAAGGGCGGTTCGGATTTTGACCCGAAGGGCAAGTCCGACAATGAGGTCATGCATTTCTGCCAGAGCTTCATGACGGAGCTCGTGCGTCATATCGGGCCGAATGTGGATGTTCCCGCAGGGGATATTGGCGTTGGCGGCCGTGAGATTGGATATCTCTTCGGGCAGTACAAGCGCATCCGTGATTCCTATGATGCCGGTGTCCTCACGGGCAAGGGTGTTGATTATTGGGGCAGCCTTGCACGCACGGAAGCCACGGGCTATGGCCTCCTGTATTTCGTGAAGAACATGCTGGATGCCAAGGGCATCGATATCAAAGGAAAGACTGTGGTTGTGTCCGGTTCCGGCAATGTGGCTACCTATGCCATTGAGAAGGCACAGACCCTCGGTGCGAAGGTTGTTACCTGCTCCGACTCCAACGGCTACGTGTATGATCCGGATGGCATCGATCTCGATGCAGTCAAGGAGATCAAGCAGGTCCGTCGCGGTCGCATCAAGGAATATGCCGCAACCCATCCGAAGGCTGAGTACCATGAGGGCTGCAAGGGCGTATGGACGGTGAAGTGTGATATCGCGCTGCCCTGCGCTACCCAGAGCGAGATCGACCTTGAGAGCGCAAAGGCTCTCGTTGCCAATGGCGTACAGGCCGTGGGCGAGGGTGCCAACATGCCC
Source organism: uncultured Veillonellaceae bacterium (assembly GCA_902801565.1). Taxonomy (GTDB): domain Bacteria; phylum Bacillota; class Negativicutes; order Selenomonadales; family Selenomonadaceae; genus UBA3796. The sequence continues at coordinate 48,415 of CADCIX010000016.1, forward strand.
TCGACGCTGGATGCCATCGCTTACTTCCAGCAGAACAAGATCCTCTTTGCTCCTGCAAAGGCAGCAAATGCCGGCGGCGTCGCCACTTCCGCACTGGAAATGGCGCAGAATTCCGAGCGTCTCCAGTGGACCTTCGAGGAAGTGGATGGAAGGCTCAATGGCATCATGAAGAACATCTACGAGTCGGCCAAGAAGAACGCCGAGGCATATGCGGATCCGGATGATCTCGTGGCAGGAGCCAATATCACGGCATTCAAGAAGGTTGCCGATGTCATGATGGTACACGGGCTCGTTTGATTATTGTGGCGCTACATCGTCAAAATAGATAAGAAAACAGGTAAAGACAAGGGGTTCCAGAGGCTGTTTGCTCTGCGAACCCCTGCTTTTTGCAACAAATACCTTGCAAGGATATGGCACTTGCGTTAAAATATGAAATGAGTCTGAAATGGACTCGTTCTTTTGTGTGCAATAAAGTTTTATCCTGACACTGGGTGGTGTGATAATGGATTCTGTATTTAATGTAGGGATAGACATAGGCTCTACGACAATCAAGCTGGTCGTCATGGACAGGGCGCAGAAGATTGTCTACAAGAACTATGCGCGTCATTTCTCCGAAATCGGCAATGCCCTGCATGAAAATCTGACAGCACTGAAAAAAGTGGTGGGAGAGCATAGGTTTTCCTTTGCCCTTACCGGTTCTGCCGGCATGGGGATTGCTCAGCGCATCGGTCTGCCCTTTGTGCAGGAGGTGATTGCCTGTGCCTCGGCGGTGAAATCACTGATCCCGGATACCGATACCGTGGTGGAACTGGGCGGCGAGGATGCCAAGATCACTTATTTCGGCGATGCGCCGGAGCAACGCATGAATGGTGTCTGCGCAGGCGGCACAGGCTCTTTCATCGACCATATGGCAGCGCTTCTCTCCACGGATGCGCCGGGGCTCAATGCACTGGCGGAAAAGGGGAAGCAGATCTATACCATCGCTTCCCGTTGCGGCGTCTTTGCGAAGACGGACATCCAGGCCCTTATGAATGATGGGGCGGAGAAGGCGGATATCGCATTGTCCATCTTTCAGGCAGTGGTGAACCAGACCATCGGCAATCTTGCCCAGGGTCGCCCCATCAATGGACGTGTGGCATTCCTTGGAGGTCCTTTGCATTTCCTGCCGGAGCTCAGGAAACGCTTCATTGAGACTTTGAAGCTGGATGACGAGCATGTGGTTAAGGTGCAGGACGGCAATTACTTCGTGGCAATGGGGGCTGCTCTCTCCGGAGAAACGGAGACCATTGATGTTTCCGACCTGGAGCGAAGCATGGAAAAGACGAAGGAAGCGGCGGCAAGGGAAAGCCGTCAGGCGGATTTCGTTCTCTTTGAGGATGAGGAGGATCTTGCACGCTTCCGTGAGCGCCATGGACGCGACAAGGTAAAGCGTGGAGATTTGGCATCCTATACAGGTCCTGTCCATGTGGGAATCGATGCCGGCTCTACCACGACGAAAATCGTTGCCATCGGGCGGGATAAGGAGCTTCTCTATACTTCCTATGGCAGCAACCAGGGCTCTCCGCTGAAGACCGTTGTAGGGGAGATGCGGGAGCTTTACAAGGCGATGCCTTCGACTGCCCATATTGCCGGAGTTATGACCACGGGTTACGGCGAGGCCATCGTGAAGGCTGCCATCCATGCGGATGGCGGCGAGGTGGAGACCTTTGCCCATCTGCGGGCAGCGCAGGAGTTCTGCCCGGAGGTCACCTTTGTCATGGACATTGGCGGCCAGGATATGAAATGTTTCTTCGTCAAGGATGGCAGCATCGGGAATATTACCCTCAATGAGGCTTGTTCTGCGGGCTGCGGCTCTTTTATCGAGAATTTTGCCCAGGGACTTCATATGACGGCAGGGGAGTTTGCCCAAAAGGCACTTTCCTCCAAGGCTCCTGTGGATCTCGGCACGCGCTGCACGGTGTTCATGAACTCGAAGGTTAAGCAGGCTCAGAAGGAAGGCGCCGAGGTGGGAGACATCTCCGCCGGGATTGCCCTTTCCGTAATCAAGAATGCCCTGTTCAAGGTTATGCAGCTCAAGGATGTATCGGAGCTTGGGGATCATATCGTCGTGCAGGGCGGCACTTTCTATAACGATGCTGTTCTGCGTTCCATGGAAAAACTTCTTGACAAGGAAGTCATCCGTCCAGATATTGCGGGACTCATGGGAGCTTACGGAGCGGCAATACTGTCTCTGGAATCAGGCCAGGAAACGTCTTCCCTGCTTTCGGCGGAGGAGCTGGAGGATTTCCGGGTAGCTACGAGCTCCTATCGTTGCGGTGGCTGCGGCAACAAGTGTCTCATCACCATGCAGAAGTTTCCCGATGGAGGGAAGTATTTCACGGGGAACCGCTGCGAGCGCGGTATCGGCGGGGAAAAGAAGGAAAACAAGGCGCCGAATATTTATCAATATAAATATGAGCGTGTTTTTGACTACTATCGTCCACTGGAGCATCCTTCCCGTGGCGTGATCGGCATTCCCCGCACCCTCAATATGTATGAGGATTATCCCTTCTGGTTCACCTTCTTTGCCTTTTTGGGGTATCAGGTGCGTCTTTCGGGAAAATCCACGGCGAAACTTTATTACAAGGGCATGGCAACTGTGCCCTCGGACTCTCTTTGCTATCCGGCGAAACTGGCCCATGGGCACATCATGGATCTTGTGGAACAGGGAATCATGAAAATTTTCTATCCCTGTGAACCTTATAATATGGCAGATGAGGAGCATCCTTCCGACAATCACTTCAACTGTCCCATTGTTGCATCCTATGCGGAAAATATCCGAAGCAACATGGATATATTGAAGGAAAGGGACATCCAGTTCCTGCAGCCCTTCCTGCCCATCAATGACAAGAAGCGCATGACGGAACGGCTGGTGGAGGAGTTTGCCCCGGAAGGCTGTTCGAAGCAGGAAATCACTGAGGCAGTGGAAGCTGCTTACATCGAATTGGAACGTTACCGGCAGGATGTGCGGCAATATGGCGAAAAGATCCTGAAGCGCATGGAAGAGACCGGGGAGCAGGCGATCCTTCTCGTCGGGCGACCCTATCATATCGATCCTGAAATCAACCATGGCATTCCGGAGATGATACAGTCCTATGGGCTTCCGATTCTCTCCGAGGATGCGGTCTATCATATGCCAGTAAAGGCACATAAACTGAAGATCGTCAACCAGTGGAGCTATCATGCCCGCCTTTATCATGCGGCACAGTTTGCTGCAGAGCATCCGAATGTCACGCTCATACAGCTGAGTTCCTTCGGCTGTGGCCTGGATGCCCTGACCATGGGGCAGGTGAAGGAGATCATCGAGGCCCATGACGGCATCTATACCATGATCAAGCTGGACGAGGTATCGAATCTCGGCGCGGCACGCATCCGTCTGCGCTCTCTCATGGCGGCCTTGGCAAGACGCAAGGCTCTTCCCTACAAGGATGTGCCTGTCATTGAGCGGCCAAGGTTTACAGAGGAATGCAAGAAGACCCATACGATCCTGGCACCTCAGATGGCACCGATTCATTTCGATCTCTTCCGTACGGCACTTAGGAAGTATGGCTACAATATGGTCATTCCTCCCATGCCGGACAGGGCAGCGATCGATCTGGGACTGCGCTATGTCAACAACGACATGTGCTATCCTGCCATCGTGGTCATCGGGCAGCTCATTGCCGCGCTGAAATCCGGGAGCTGTGACCCGGACCATACTTCCATCATGTTGTTCCAGACTTGTGGTGCATGCAGGGCGACGAACTATTTGAGCGTTCTTCGCCAGGCACTCAGGCATGCAGGGTTCCCCCAGGTGCCGGTCTTTGCCTGCCGGGGCATGGAGGACGAGACGGATTCCTTCCGCATGGATCGCAGCTTGCTGACGGATGCCATCAAGGCGGCTGTTTATGGCGATCTGCTCATGAATGTGCGGAACCGCATGATGCCCTATGAGGTGACGAAGGGCAGCACGCAGAAGCTCTATGGGAAATGGATGGAGCGCTGCAAGGAGGAACTGGTCAAGGGGACGTATTTCAAATTCCGGCGCAATATCAAGAGCATCGTGAAGGAGTTCGACAATCTTCCCATACGGGAGGATGTATGGAAACCGAAGGTAGGCATTGTGGGCGAGATCCTTGCCAAGTACCATCCCGTTGCCAACAATGATATCGAGAAGGTGCTCATGAAGGAAGGCGCGGAGGTGGTCATGCCGGATTTCGTGGATTTCTTCCTCTATGGGGCCTATGATGCAGTGGTAAGCCATCGCCTTCTGGACGGCAAGTACAAGGACAAGTTCTTCTCGCGCATGTTCATCCAGTACATCGAATTCTTCCGGCGCCCCATGCGGAAGGCTTTGGAGGCGAGCCGTCATTTCCGTGCACCCCATACCATCGATTATACGGCAAAGCTGGCAGAGCGCCATGTGAGCCTTGGCAATATGGCAGGGGAGGGATGGTTCCTCACGGGGGAGATGGTGAAGCTCATCGAGGAGGATGTGCCCAATGTGGTCTGTCTTCAGCCCTTTGGATGCCTTCCGAACCACATCACGGGCAAGGGCGTCATGCACCAGCTCCGCGAGAGCTATAAGGGAGCGAATTTCGTTGCCATTGACTGCGATGCCGGTTCCAGCGAGGTCAACCAGCTCAACCGTCTCAAGCTCATGCTGGCGGTGGCGAAAGAGCGCAGGCCAGATGGCATAGAGATGAAGGAAACGGATGCTGGAAGTTTGAGTTGAGGAAGAAAGAAAAGAAGGAAGGAATGTATTCTTGAGTATACCTGAGCCTTCAGGCGAGTCAGCGAAGAAGCGAGCCTGGCTTTGGTTCGGCTTGCCCTTGTGCCTGTTGCTCCTTTCGATTGGGATGGCTGCGGCTTATCTCCACTTTGCGGAAAAAAAGATCGATGTCAAGCCGGAGAAGGAAATATCAAAAGAAGAGGAGCCTGTGGCTGCCCGTGACAGGACGACCGTTCTCATCATGGGCATTGATGAGCGGACGGAGGATGTTGGCCGCACGGACACCCTGATGCTGGCCATGCTGGAGCCGGAGACGGACCGTGCTGCATTGCTTTCGATTCCCAGGGATACCCGCGTTCACATTAAGGGATATGGGCTTGACAAAGTCAATGCCGCCTATGCCTATGGGAAAGTTCCGCTGGCGGAGCGCACGGTGGAGGATTTCCTCGGAGTGAAGGTCAATCACTATCTCATCATTGATACAAAGGCATTTGTCAAGGTCATTGATGCCATTGGCGGCGTGGATATCAATGTGGAAGAGCGCATGTATTACGAGGATCCATGGGATGATGACGGCGGGCTTCTCATCGATTTCCAGCCGGGGCGCCAGCACATGGACGGATGCGAGGCCATTACCTATGTGCGCTATCGCGATGCTGAGGGTGATGCAGGAAGGATCCGTCGTCAGCAGGCATTTATGCGGGCCTGCATGGAGAGGCTCTTGTCGCCGTCGGTTCTTGTGAACCTGCCCATTGTCGTTCAGGAGATCGCTTCCTCTGTTCGCACGGATCTCAGCATACCCCAGCTTCTTGAACTGGCCGGCAGTCTCAAGCAGGCTTCGGAGTATGGGCTGAAGGTTGACACGGTGCCGGGAGAATACGAATACATTGACGGCATTTGCTATTTGTTGCCCGATATCCAGAAAATGAGGACTACGGTTGCCAACACATTGGGAATTCAGATGAACAAAGACCTATCCGATAGTTTCGAGGGTGCCACACGGGATTATGAGGAAGTGCAGGAACCTGAGTCGCAGCTTCGGGAACTGTCGAAGGAAAACAGTGGGGCCAGGCCCGAAGGGCCAGGAGGCAATGCGGTTGCGGTGGAATATGAGCCGGCAGACGCTACTGGAAAGGATCGCGAAGTGATGCCGTCCCAAGGAGAATATGCCGGACATGTGGCAATGTGATGGAATAAGAAGGGAAATCATAATGGAATTCAGGAATATACTTCGTGGAAGCATGATGTTAAAGATATTGTGTATTGTTGTATTCGGCAGTGCACTCCTTGTATGGGGCATAACAGAGTACAGGCCTGGTACGATGAATGCAGCGGCCAAGGATGCGGAAGCAGAGGAAACTGTTGCGGTGGCAGAAGAGGAAAAGGCGGCGGTGCCGGAATCGGCATTTTGTGTGATTGCCAATGATGACTTCTCCAATCTGCAGCTTGAGGATGTGAAAAAGCCGGTCTATGACCGATATACTCTTGCCCAGCGTCGTGAAAAGGGACTGCCCACAGAGTTTTCGGAAATTGTTCCGTATACACAGGAAAAGGTCGCGTACCTTACCTTTGATGATGGACCGGACAACAATAATACGCCTGCTGTTCTTGACATACTGAAAGCGTATGGTGTCCCTGCCACTTTTTATGTGGTGGGCTACATGGCAGAGGCCAATCCCGATGTGCTGAAGCGCATCTATGAGGAGGGACATGCCATCGGGAATCATACCTATGACCATGATTACTGGAATCTTTATGCTTCTCCGGATAATTTTCTGACACAGCTCATGTATACGGATGACATCATCTACAATATCATAGGCGTGCGCCCCCTCATCACCCGTGCGCCGGGTGGGACCGTCGGCATGTTTACTGACGAGTTTCCTCCCGCGCTCAAGGCGAACGGTTATGTCGAGCATGACTGGAATGTCTGCAACGAAGATGCCACCCCGAAGCACCCGAATGCGGAGATGCAGATTTCCTATATTGACCAGCAGACGCAGTATGAGCTGAAGGACAATATGGCCCTGGTGCTCATGCATTGCGGTGGCGGCAAGGAGGAAACTGTGTACGCCCTTCCGGCCATTATCATGCTTCTTCAGGAAAAGGGATACCGCTTCGGTGTTGTCACACCCATGACGCCGCAGCCGCGCTGAAGACCGTCGTGATTTTGAAAAAATGTTTGACATGGGAATGCCTGTGTGGTATATTGGGACTCGTGAAAGTTAAACAGCAGAATATGGAACTCATCCAGAGCAGTGGAGGGAATGGCCCGATGAAACTGCGGCAACCCTTGACCATGTCAAAACGGTGCCAATTCCTTTAGGTAGCTACCTATAAGATGAGACGGGAATAAGAAACCTCTCTATTATAGATAGAGAGGTTTTTCGTTTGGGTTTCATGGCTGCAAGAACAAAGGAGGAATCTTTATGAGCAAGAAACGCATGTATTTCACGTCGGAATCCGTGACGGAAGGCCATCCTGACAAGATGGCGGACCAGATTTCCGACAGCATCCTCGATGCCATCATCGCTCAGGATCCCAATGGCCGTGTTGCCTGCGAAACCTTGGTGACCACGGGGCAGGTTCATGTGGTGGGCGAGATCTCCACGACCTGCTATGTGGACATTCCTCGTATTATTCGTGACACGGTGCAGGAAATCGGCTATACGGATGCAGCCTATGGCTTTGACTGCAAGACTTGCGGCATCCTCGTGTCCCTCGACGAGCAGTCGGCGGATATTGCACTTGGCGTTGACAAGGCCTTTGAGGCCAAGAAGGGCGACATGGATGCAGCAGAGGCCATCGGCGCAGGGGACCAGGGCATGATGTTCGGTTATGCCACCAATGAGACGGAGGAGTTCATGCCCCTTCCCATTGCATTGGCGCACCGTCTGGCCCGTCGCCTCACGGAGGTGCGAAAGAGCGGGGAGCTCAAGTATCTGCGCCCCGATGGCAAGACCCAGGTCACGGTGGTCTATGAGGATGGAAAGCCTGTCTGCGTGGATACCATCGTTATCTCCACCCAGCATGATCCCGACGTGACTCTGGAGCAGATTGAGAAGGACCTTATCGAGAAGGTCGTGAAGCCCATCGTTCCGGCAGAGCTTCTGCGGGAGGATACGAAATATTACATCAACCCCACGGGCAAGTTCGTCATCGGCGGTCCCCAGGGCGACTCCGGTCTCACGGGCCGCAAGATCATTGTCGATACCTATGGCGGCTGGGCGCGTCATGGCGGCGGCGCATTCTCCGGCAAGGATCCCACGAAGGTGGACAGGAGCGCTGCCTACGCTGCCCGTTATGTGGCGAAGAACATCGTGGCTGCAGGGCTTGCTGACCGTTGCGAGATACAGCTGGCCTATGCCATCGGCGTGGCCCGTCCTGTTTCCGTTATGGTGGATACCTTCGGCACCCATAAGGTGGACGAGGAAGTCATCGAGAAGCTGGTGGAGAAGAATTTCGACCTGCGCCCGGCAGGCATCATCCGCATGCTGGATCTTCGCCGTCCCATCTACAAGCAGACGGCTGCCTATGGCCACTTTGGCCGTACGGATGTTGACCTTCCGTGGGAGCACACGGATAAGGCAGCGGATCTCAAGCAGCAGGCAGGTCTGTAAGATCGCATAAGATTATGACAATATCGGCACGAGCCTTTACTCGTGCCGATATCTTTATGTTTGAAAAAAAATATTTGACAACAGGCATGGTCTATACTAATATTGAAGCGTTGCAAAGAACTTCGGGATACATTTCACTGTATCTTTTTTGTTTATATGGAAGTCTAGGGAGGTAACTGTTTCAGTGACTACGAAAGAGAATTTGAGGAATATTGCCATCATCGCCCATGTTGACCATGGAAAGACGACGCTTGTGGATGCTATGCTCAAGCAGAGCCATGTGTTCCGCTCCAATGAGCAGGTGGAGGAACGCGTCATGGACTCCGGGGACCTGGAGCGTGAGCGCGGCATCACCATCCTGTCGAAGAATACGTCCATTCTCTACAATGGCATAAAGATCAACATTGTTGATACACCGGGCCATGCGGACTTCGGCGGTGAGGTAGAGCGTGTCCTCAACATGGTGGATGGCGTGCTTCTTCTCGTGGATGCCTTTGAGGGGCCGATGCCCCAGACGAAGTACGTCCTGCGCAAGGCACTGGAGCAGAAACTCAAGCCCATTGTCGTCATCAACAAGATCGACCGTCCCGACCAGCGGGTGGACGATGTATACGATGAGGTGCTGGAGCTCTTCATGGAACTCGATGCGGATGATGACCAGCTGGAGTTCCCCGTCATTTACGCTACTGCCCGCGACGGCATTGCAAAGCATGAGATGGATGATGAGTCGGACAACCTCGAGCCCTTGATGGAAACCATTGTCAAGGAGATTCCCGCGCCCCGTGGCGATGAGGATGGCCCCTTGCAGATGATGGTCACCACACTGGAGGCTGACGACTATGTGGGGCGCGTTGCCATTGGCCGCATTATCCGCGGCAAGGCAAAGACGAACCAGAATGTCGTTGTCATCAATGGGGACCAGGAGATCAAGGCAAAGATTGGCAAGGTCTTTGTCTATCAGGGATTGAACCGCGTGGAGGCTCCCGAGGCAGGCGTGGGTGAAATCGTTGCACTCACGGGCCTTGGGGATGTGAGCATCGGCTATACCGTGGCAGATGCGGAGAACCCGGAGGCGTTGCCCAGCATCAACATCGATGAGCCGACTCTTTCCATGACCTTTGGCGTCAATACGAGTCCCTTTGCCGGCAGGGAAGGACAGTTCGTGACCTCCCGCCATATCCGCGACCGCCTGTTCAAGGAAGTAGAGACGAATGTTGCCCTGCGGGTGGAGGAGACGGATTCTGCCGATGTGTTCAAGGTTTCCGGACGCGGTGAGTTGCATCTCTCTATCCTCATTGAGCAGATGCGTCGTGAGGGGTATGAACTTCAGGTCGGAAAGCCTGAGGTGGTCTACAAGACCATCAACGGGCAGAAGTGCGAGCCCATCGAGAATCTTACCATAGAGGTTCCCCAGGAATACATGGGGGCTGTCATGGAGTCCCTTGGAACGCGCAAGGCGGACCTTCAGAACATGACGGAGGTTTCCGGCTACATGCGCATGCAGTTCACGATTCCTGCCCGTGGCCTCATCGGTTTCCGCGGGGAACTCCTCACCAGCACCAAGGGAAATGGCATCATGAACCATGTCTTCCATGGATATGTTCCCTACAAGGGGGATATCCCGGGACGTTCCCATGGCTCCCTTGTGGCCTTTGAGCAGGGCGAGACCACGGGATATGGCATCTATACATTGCAGGACCGTGGTACTATGTTTATCTCTCCGGGACAGCAGGTTTATGAGGGAATGATCATAGGCGAGAATTCCCGTGAGATGGATATCGACATCAATCCTTGCAAGCAGAAGCATGTATCGAATATGAGAACCTCATCCTCTGATGAGGCCATCCGCCTTGTGCCGCCTCGCATCCTGAGCCTGGAGCAGGCCCTTGAATACATCAACGAGGATGAGCTGGTGGAGGTCACGCCTGGCAATATCCGTCTGCGCAAGGCAATCCTTGACCGAACGACGCGTGGCCGCGCAGCCAAGAATGCCCGCAAATAAGATTTTATGAAAAATATCTGAAAATAAAGCAAAGGTCCTATAAGTTTTTACTGTAAGACTTTTGCTTTTTCTTTTGAAGTATGGTAAGATAGATTCACTACATGGAAATTCTATGAATGCTATTATATTCAGATAATTGGAAGGGCGATTGGTATGCAATTATTGAAGAAGATCACGGATTTCATCATGCCTCCTGTGGAGGAGGAGTTTGAAGAGGTTGTAGAGCCTGTGAGCCAGCAAACAGCCAGGGCCGAACGCAATGAGGAGATTGCTGAGCGCATGGTTGCCAATGGCGGGGCTGTGAGCTATGGGGGAGCTTCTTATCAGGCTGCGGAGGAGCAGCGTCCGGCATATGAGCGCATGACCTATGAGTCTGTGCAGGACAATGCCAAGGCGGCCCGTTCCCAGTTCAAGGTTCACACGACAAAGCCGCAGGAGATGCGGGTACAGGTGTATGTGCCTTCTGCTTTCGATCAAGTGGCTGTGATGGCGGATGACCTCAAGGACAAGAAAGCTGTCATTGTGAACTATGAGAAGGTGGATTTGGCGGAGCAACGCCGCATCTGCGATTTTCTCAATGGTGTCTGCTACGTTCTGGATGGCGATGCCCGCCGCATCTCCCAGAACATCGTCCTCTATGTGCCGGAGGGCATTGATGTTTCCGATGCCATGAGCGTGGCATTTACGGATTGAGCTTTTATAATAATATTGCAGTTGAAACAAAGCAGTCTCAGGATTGCTTTGTTTTTTCTTTGGAGGATGATGTGATGAACAGCGAGATATTGGAAAATGTCCTGAAGGAATTTGAGAAGCTGGCAGCCATCCCACGGAAGTCCGGGCATGAAAAGGCGGTCAGTGACTTTTTGAAGGGTTATCTTGAGGAACTTGGCTTTCAGACAGTGCAGGATGAAGTATTCAACATCATCGCTGATAAACCGGCATCTGCTGGGTTTGAGAAGGCACCTCTGGTCATCCTGCAGGGGCATATGGACATGGTATGCGTGGCTGAGGAGGGATATGATTACGATCCTTTGCGGGATCCCATCAAGCTCAGGCGCACGGAGGAATACCTGGAGGCAGAGGGAACCAGCCTTGGATCGGATGACGGCATCGGCGTGGCAGAGGCCATCTATATCCTGAAAACCATGGAGAATCATGGTCCCCTGCGCCTTATTGTCACGGTGGATGAGGAGCAGGGAATGAAAGGGGCCATTCATCTGGACAGGCGCTATCTGGAGGATGCTGCGTTCCTGATCAACTGCGATTCCGAGAACTATGATGAGCTCACTGTGGGAAGTGCGGGGAGCGTCAATCTGGATTTCAGCCGCAAAATGAAATGTGTGCCGCCTCACGCGGGGCATGCCTGGATAGTGGGAGCAAAAGGGCTCAAGGGCGGACATTCGGGAGAGCGCATCGGGGATGGCAGGGGGAACGCCCTTCGCACCTTGGCAGCGGCAATCCGTGCTATTCAGAAAAAGGGAGAGGTGGAGCTCGTTTCCTTTGACGGCGGCAAGGCACGCAATGCGATTCCCTCCGATGCACGGGCGGTGTTTGTGTCGGATATTCCAAAGGCAGAGATCCAGGCGGTGCTGGCGGAGCAGGAACAGCGTTTCCGGCAGATGTACGGTGCAGCGGATGAGGGTCGCTTTTTGTTGGAGGAGACGGGATTGCCGGAGGAAGTGTTTGTGCCGGAGGATACCCTGGCTCTTCTGCGGCTCATCCAGATCATCCACAGCGGTGTATATGCCATGAGCCAGGCGGTTCCCGGTCTTGTGGAGACTTCCGCGAATCTCGGCGTCATCGGTACGGAGGGGAACAGGGTTTTCGTGCAATGCATGCCCCGCTCGGCCAGTGACCAAAAGATTGACGAGTTTTGTCGTACGGCAGAGGACTGGGCAGCCCTTACCGGCTTTGATTTGCAGATCGGCACGAAATCGCCGGGCTGGAAGGAGAACAAGAATAGCAGGATGGCAAGGCTCATGGAGGAAATCTTTCAGGAACAGAATGGGAAGCCCATGAAGGTTGGAACGATCCATGCTGGGCTGGAATGCGGCTGGCATTTCTGCAAGAACCCCAGTTTAGACATCGTGTCCATCGGCGTCACGACGCAGGAGATTCATAGTCCGAGAGAACGTTTGGTATTATCCACGGTGGAACCGCAGGTAAGGCTCATCTGCGAGGCATTGAGGAGAATTGCAAAATACGATAAATGATAAATAAAGAACGGGATGGCACCTGTGCTGGTGTCATCCCGCTTTTTTGCCGATTACAAGGTTTCTTGCATTGCTTGCAGAAGGAAGAGGGAAGAGGTTGCTCCCGGATCCTGATGGCCGATGCTGCGCTCGCCGAGATAGCTGGCACGGCCTTTGGTGGCGATGATGGTCTTGGTGTATTCCACGCCCTTGGCAGCCGCTTCTACGGCATCGGCAAGGGCTTCCTTGAGCTCCTTGCCGCCAGCCAATGCCTCTGTCAGTGCCTTGTGGGCAGGGCAGAGGGCATCCAGCATGGTTTTTTCGCCCTCGGTGGACTTGCCGCGCATCTTGATGCCGCCGATGGCAGCCTCCAGTGCAGCGGCGAAGTCCTCACCGCTGATTTCCATCTTGCCTTTGCAGGCGTTTCCGGCCTTCATGAAGGCTGTGCCGTAAAGGGGGCCGGAGGCACCGCCGACGGTGGAGACGAGCTGGGTTCCCACCCCTTTGAAAATGGCACCGATATCCTGTCCTTCCCATTCGGGCAGCTTTTCCGCAACCTTCTGGAAACCACGGGAGAGGTTGATCCCATGGTCACCATCACCGATGGCATTATCGAGTTCCGTGAGGAAATCCTTTTCGGATTCGATTTTCTTGACAATGGCTTGAAGCATCTCAATGGTCTTTTTTGCATCAATCATGTAAATCATCCTTTTTAACGGCGCAGAGCCGGAGTATCTGCCTTGGCATCATAGAGCTTCTTGAGCTCATCGTCAAGGCGCAGGAGCGTCAGGGAGAAACCGCACATCTCAATGGAGGTCATGTAGTTGCCCACCATAGTGTCGTAGATCTTTACACCTTTTTCCGCCAGATAGTCCTGCACGAAGTCATTGATGACGTAGAGTTCCATGAGGGGAGTGCCGCCCATGCCGTTGACCATGAGGACGACTTCCTTGTCCCTGTAATCGATGTCCGCAAGGATCTTGTCCAGAAGGTGCTTGGCGATGTCGTTGGCCGGGCTGATCTTTTCCCGATGGGTTCCAGGCTCGCCATGGATGCCGATGCCGATTTCCATTTCATCGTCAGCGAGTTCAAAGCCCGGCTTGCCTGCGGCGGGAACGGTGCAGGGCGTGATGGCCATGCCCATGCTGCGCACATTGGCAATGACTTTCTCGGCAACGGCCTTGACTTCAGGAAGGGTTGCGCCTTCCTCTGCCTTGGCGCCTGCAATCTTGTGGACGAGGATGGTTCCTGCCACACCGCGGCGACCTGTGGTGTAGAGGCTGTCCTTGACCGCCACGTCATCGTTGACCACAACATAGTCAGCCTTGATGTCCTCGTCGCCAGCCATGTCGATGGCCATTTCAAAATTCATGACATCGCCGGTGTAGTTCTTGACGATGCAGAGGGTGCCCTGTTTGGTAGCAACAGCCTTGATTCCCTCGAAAATCTGGTCCGGGGTCGGGGAGGTGAACACGGCACCTGCCACAGCGCAGTCCAGCATGCCTTCCCCGACATAGCCGCCATGCGCAGGCTCATGCCCGCTGCCGCCACCGCTGACGAGGGCGACCTTGTTGTCCGCTTTCTTTTCCGCACGGACCACGACATTGCCGCAGTCCAGCTTGCGGAGCTTCTTGGGAGCAGATTTCACCAAGCCGCGAATCATCTGTTCCTCAACATCGGCCACATTGTTGATGAGCTTTTTCATAAAAATCCTCCTCACTACTTATAGTAATGTTAATATCTCAACTTTCCCACCACGAAAATGAAGCCAATCCCTTGAAAATACTGGCATCGCGTAGGATAAAAAGCTCTGCTTGACAACAAAATAGCACCTGTTCTT
>CADCIX010000017.1 GCA_902801565.1 uncultured Veillonellaceae bacterium
ATCGTTCATTTGAAGGATTTCCTGTTGGGCGGATATTGGTGAATCACTGATGCTAAGCAATTACAGGCACACGGCATTTGCCGTGTGCCTGTATTCGTTCCTGATGCTTGCTTTCCGCCGCCGGATCTGTTGCAGTGGCAGGGCGGAGACATGACATTTTTTCAAGGGGGTTGGCAAAAGCAGTCGAATTTTTCAGATTTTGGAATCTGGCAGGATCCAAGGAAGGAAAAATTGTGTCCAGGACTCTCATGGAGCGATTTTTTGCAGAAATAAGAGGGGAAAAGGCTTCCTTTCACCCTGCCATGGTGCCCATGGGCACATGTGCGCTCCCCTTTCCCCCGTGCTACGATATCATCAGCGCGAATACATGGGAGGCCGGCTTCCCCAAGGGTTGGGGAAAAGATGACGATTGCAGAGGAAAGGAAATTGCTTGCCGCAGCGGCGGCAGGGGATGAGGAGGCGATGGCAAGGCTTTTTGAGGCGTACCGGGGGCTTCTGGTGCGGGCGGCGCATCTCTCGAAGGTGCGGACGGTGGCGGAGGATGCCATGGGCGTTGCCGGGGTGGAGTTCCTGCAGGCGGTCAGGAGCTATGATGCCGCACGGGGGGTGAATTTCGCCGCCTATGCCAGGAGTGCGGTCTACGCGGGCGTGCATCAGTTCTTCCGGCGGGAGCTCCGCCATTGGCAGCATGAGTTCGTGCCCTTCGACGGGGACGATGAGGCGCCCTCGGTGTGGGATCTGGTGGCAGACGATAGGGACGCCATGGGAAGCTGGGAGCTTTCCGAGGATGTGCGGCGGGCCTTTGCCCTGCTGTCGGAGAGGGAGCGGCAGGCCGTGGGGCTGACCTTCCTTCTGGGGCTGACGCAGAAGCGGGCGGCGGAGATCCTTTCCGTGCGCCCCCAGACGCTGAACGATGCGAGGAAGCGGGCGGTCAGGAAGCTCAGGGAGTATTTCGGTGCAGAGGGCTATGGATACAGGGGGTGTCTGGCATGAGAGTATTCATCAATCCGGGGCATGCGCTGGGCGGTCATCCCGACCCGGGGGCAGTGAACCATGAGCTTGGAATCCGCGAGTGCGATATCGCCATGACGGTGGGGAGCCTTGCGGCGGATTTCCTGACTCTGGCAGGGCATGAGGTGGGCCTTCTCCAGAGCGACAATCTCATGGGAGAGTCGGAGGGGCCGAATGTGACGGCACGGGCGAACGCATGGGAGGCGGATGTCTTCGTCTCCATCCACTGCAATGCGGCGAACGGCATGGCAAGGGGGACGGAGACCTTCTGCTGGGAGTATGGCGGTGCCGGGGAGAGGCTTGCCGCCTCCCTCCAGCAGGCGGTGTGGGGCTGTCTCTCTGCGGTGGACGGTGAGTTCCCCGACCGCGGCGTGAAGGTGCGGAAGGATCTCTGCGTGCTGCGGGTGACGGAGATGCCCGCAGCCCTGGTGGAGCTTGCCTTCATCGACAATGCAGAGGATGCCGCGCTCTTGATGCAGTACGGCGCAGAACTTGGGAAGGCCATTGCGGAGGGGGTGATGGGGGTTTATTGAGGTGATGATGGGATAAACCAATCGAAACATCAATTGTTCGGGTTTTGCCGTTGGCAAAACCCGAACAATTGCGTTATAATAAAAAGAACAGATACTTTATGAGAGAGGGTTGAAGATGAACAAGGGAATCATTTTGGCCGGAGGTTCTGGCACGCGGCTCTATCCGCTGACACGGGTGGTGAGCAAGCAGCTCATGCCGATCTATGATAAGCCGATGGTATACTATCCCCTGAGCACGCTGATGCTGGCGGGGCTCAAGGACATTCTCGTCATCACGACGCCGGAGGACAATGAGAACTTCCAGCGGCTGCTGGGGGATGGGAGCCAGTGGGGCATCCGGATCTCCTATGCGGTGCAGCCCCATCCCGGGGGGCTTGCCCAGGCGTTTCTTGTGGGAGAGGAGTTCATCGCAGGGGAGGGCTGTGCCCTGGTGCTGGGGGACAACATCTTCTATGGCTCGGATCTGGCAGTCTCGGCGCAGCGGGCGGCGAAACTGGAGGACGGGGCGACGGTGTTTGCCTACTATGTGAGGGACCCGAACCGCTACGGCGTGGTGGAGTTTGACAAGGAAGGGAATGCCATCAGCCTGGAGGAGAAGCCGGAGCATCCGAAGTCCAACTATGCGGTGACAGGGCTTTATTTCTATGACAAGGATATCGTGGATGTGGCAAAGTCCATCCAGCCTTCTGCCCGGGGAGAGCTGGAAATCACGGATGTGAACCGTGTCTATCTGGAGCGGGGCAAGCTCCATGTGCAGAAGATGCGCCGGGGCTATGCATGGCTGGACACGGGCACCCATGAGTCCCTGCTTCAGGCAGCGTCCTTCGTGCAGACTATTCAGGCACGACAGGGCCTCAAGATCGCCTGCATCGAGGAGATTGCCTACCGCATGGGTTACATCGACGCAGAGCAGGTGCTTCGTCTGGCGGAGCCGCTTTTGAAGAATGACTACGGGCAGTATCTGGAGCAGATGGTGAAGGGCTGATGTTGCATCGGCATGGTTTGGACAGGAGTGGAAGAATTGAAGATTACGGAGACGAAGCTTAAGGGCGTGTATGTGGTGGAGCCACAGGTGTTTGGTGATGCACGGGGATGGTTCATGGAGAGCTGGTCGAAGAAGAAGATGGAAGAGGGCGGCATCCATGTGGATTTCGTGCAGGATAACCAGTCCTTCTCGGCGACGAAGGGGACCCTTCGGGGGCTCCATTACCAGCTCAATCCCATGTGCCAGGCGAAGCTCCTCCGCTGCACCAAGGGAGAGATCCTCGATGTGGCGGTGGATATCAGAAAGGGCTCGCCCCAGTACGCACAGTGGGTAGGGGTAAGGCTCTCGGCGGAGAACAAGAAGCAGCTCTTCATTCCCAGAGGGTTCGCCCATGGATTCATCACCCTGACGGATGATGTGGAGGTCCAGTACAAGGCAGACAATTACTATGCGCCGGAGTGCGACGGCAATATCCGCTGGAATGATCCGGAGATCGGTGTGGACTGGGGCATGGAGCCGGTGATCCTTTCGGACAAGGACAGGAATGCGCCGCTTCTCGCGGAACGGACGGAATTGAATTTCGTGTATGAGGGCTGATGGCTGAGCCGGTTTGTGGGGTGCGATCTATGAAAAAAGCAGTGATTTTCGATCTGGACAATACGCTCTATGATTA
Source organism: uncultured Veillonellaceae bacterium (assembly GCA_902801565.1). Lineage (GTDB taxonomy): Bacteria > Bacillota > Negativicutes > Selenomonadales > Selenomonadaceae > UBA3796. Next base: position 3,203 of record CADCIX010000017.1, read on the forward strand.
TGATGCCGCCGACAAGCCGGCGACGAAGGCCTTGGCGGAGAAGGGGAGCGAGCTTCTTGGGGTTCCCGTGGCGGAGTTTTCCATGTACTACGAGGCGGCGAAGACTGCGGTAAAGGCACGCCATGCGAGGCGGGCGGAGGCGCACAACCGCATGCTGTTCTGCCAGCACGTGGTGGAACTCCTGGGGAAGAGCCCCCTTCCTTATGCACTGGAGCTTTATGAGACCTATTGGGATGTGTTCATCGGGAACATGGAACCCTATGATGGCGTGGTGGATTTCATGAAGGCCCTCAAGGAGAAGGGGCTTCGCATTGCTGTCTGCACGGATATGATGACGCGGGTCCAGTACCGCAAGCTGCGGAAAATGGGCATGGCAGGGTATATCGACTGCATCGTGACCAGCGAGGAGGCGCGCTGCGAGAAGCCCAATGCCGTGCTGTTCCAGATGACGCTGGACAAGCTGAAGGTGCTGACACAGGAAGCTGTGTTCATCGGGGACAACCGCAGGCGCGATGTGCAGGGGGCGCTCTGGAACGCCATCCAGCCCATCTGGTTCGTGGCAGATCGGGACTATGAGCCGGAGGAGGGAATCTTCACGGTGAAATCCTATCGGGACCCAAGACTGGCTGAGTTTTTTGAGCTTTCATAAGCGGCTTTGTAAAGAAATGAACGAAAGGGTGTGGAGATGTGCATAGAGACAAATTGGCCTATTTTTTCATTGCATTTGCCATCTATCTGCTCATCCGCGCCTTTTCCATGTACGCTGCCGCATCGACGGCGACGGTCCTGCTTTATGCCTCCATTGCCATTTCCCTGCTGGCGAGCAATGTGCCGAGGGTGATGGATCTTCCCATGCACTATGCCCATCCCGTGCGCTGTGTGGAGTATTTCTCTTTCGGGATGGCTATTGTCTGCTTCATCGCCATGTGCTTCCGGCATGTGGTGATGTGAGCCTTTTGGGAAAGACAAGGCCCGCGATTGTGCTTTGGCGCACAATCGCGGGCCTTGTTTTTTATGGATTTTTAGGAAGTTGTTTACTTGATCTCGATGCGCTTTGCATGCTGGACCTCAGCGGCCTTTGGCATGTCGATGCGCAGGACCCCGTCCTTGAACTCGGCGGACACCTTCGACTCGTCGATGTTGTCGATGTAGAAGGAACGGCTCATGGTGCCGACGGAGCGCTCGCGGCGAATGTAGTTCCCCTTCGCGTCCTTTTCCTCATGGGTCTCGTCCTTGCCGGCGGAGATGGTGAGATAGCTGTTCTCGTAGTGGAGGGTGATGTCCTCCTTCTTCATCCCCGGCAGGTCGGCGGTGAGCTCATAGGCATCGCCCATGTCCTTCACATCCACCTTGAAGGAGGATGCGCCCCAATTGGTGGGGGCGAAGAAGCTGTCGTTGAAGAACGGCTCGTTGAACATATCGAAGAGGCTGCGGAAACCGTCCTCATTCTTCGCCAAATTCTTCCTGGAACCAAACGGTACTAATCCAAACATGATGAACGTCTCCTTTCAGACTCGCCTATCGTTTTTGATGGGCTGTAAATGATATTCTCTTTCGGGGGCCTTTCCTTTCTTTCCCCCTTGCAATTCTTATTATACTCGATAAAGTCAAAAAGTCAATAGGTCAAAACAACAAAAAGTAAAATTTTTTAAATCAAAAAGAGATTGCCGATGGTTTCGGCAATCTCTTTTGTTTTGCGTGTTAGGAAATTCTTAGCAGGTATGGCAAGCGTCGTAGATGCCCTTCTTCTTGAGGGTGTCCACCACGGTCTCGCCGATATGGGCAACGGTGTCGGCTACCTGGATGCCAACGGCATTGAGAGCCTTGATCTTGTCTGCTGCCGTGCCCTTGCCGCCGGAGATGATGGCGCCTGCATGGCCCATGCGTTTTCCGGGAGGCGCCTGACGGCCTGCGATGAATGCCGTCACGGGCTTGTCGGGCATGTTCTCCTTGATCCACTTTGCAGCGTCTTCCTCTGCGGTGCCGCCGATCTCACCGATCATGAGCACAGCCTTGGTCTCGGGATCGTTCTTGAAGAGCTCAAGAGCATCGATGAAGTCCGTACCCTTGACAGGGTCGCCGCCGATGCCGACAGAGGTGGTGATGCCGATACCGGCATTCATGAGCTGGAAGGCTGCCTCGTAGGTCAGGGTCCCGGAGCGGGAAACGAGTCCTACATGGCCCTTCTTCTGGACGTTGCCGGGAGTGATGCCCAGTTTCGCCTCGCCCGTCGTCATGAGACCGGGGCAGTTCGGCCCGATGAGGCGGGTCTTCTTGCCCTGCATGTAACGGCGAACCTTTACCATATCGAGAACGGGGATGTGCTCCGTGATGCAGACCACGAGATCAAGACCTGCGTCCACACCCTCGAGGATAGAATCTGCTGCGAATTTTGCAGGAACATAGATGACGGATGCCGTAGCGCCCGTTGCCTCAACAGCGTCCTTCACCGTATTGAACACGGGAACGCCCTCTACCTTCTGGCCTGCCTTGCCGGGAGTCACACCGCCCACGATGTTCGTTCCATAGGCAATCATCTGCTTTGTATGGAAGGTGGCCTGCTTGCCTGTAATGCCCTGCACAATGACTTTGGTGTCCTTGTTTACTAAAATGCTCATCGTCTAAGGCCCTCCTTATGCTTTCTTTGCTTCATTGACACGCTTTACGATCTCTTCCGCGCCGCCTTCCATCGTCGGTGCCATGATGACATTTTCGATGGGAGAGTCTTTCAGGATCTGGCGTCCCTCGTTTACGTTCGTTCCCTCAAGGCGAACCACCACGGGAACCGGCAGGGACTTGCCGTCTGCGGAGATGATCTTTGCGGCTTCAAGGATGCCCTTGGCGACGAGGTCGCAACGGTTGATGCCGCCGAAGATGTTGACGAAGATGCCCTTTGCCTGGCCGCCGTCCAGCATGATCTGGAAGGCCTCTGCGATCTTCTCCGGGGAGGAGTCACCACCCACATCCAGGAAGTTTGCGGGCTCGCCGCCATAGTGCTTGATGATGTCCACGGTTGCCATGGCAAGACCAGCGCCGTTGACCATGCAGGCCACGTCGCCGCCGAGGTTGACGTAGTTGAGGCCGGCCTCGGAAGCACGGCGCTCTTTCGGATCTTCCTCGGTCACATCGCGCATCTCTGCCACGTCGGGATGACGGAACAGGGCGCTGTCGTCGAAGTTCAGCTTTGCATCGAGAGCGATGACGTTGTCATCCTCTGTCACGACAAGAGGATTGATCTCTGCCAAAGAGCAGTCCTTGCCGACGAAAGCATTGTAGAGGCATTGCATAAGGGTCGAAGCCTTGCGGATGGCAGGCTGGGGGAAGTTCATGGCGTAGGCCATGCGAGTAGCCTGGAAGGAAGCAAGCCCGGTAACGGGGTCAATGAATTCCTTGAAGATCTTCTCGGGGGTCTTGGCGGCGACTTCCTCGATGTCCATGCCGCCTTCCTCGGAACCCATCATGACGACACTGGCCGTCTGGCGGTCAATGACGAAGGAGAGATAGTACTCGTGCTTGATGTTCGGGCAGCCTTCCTCGATGAGGAGACGTCCCACTTTCTTGCCCTCGGGGCCCGTCTGATGCGTCACCAGCGTCTTGCCCAGAAGCTCTTTTGCGTAGCCCTCAACCTCATTGATGTTCTTGGCGAGTTTTACGCCGCCTGCCTTGCCGCGGCCGCCGGCATGGATCTGTGCCTTGACAACAACGACATCGGAGCCGAGCTCCTTGGCATTCTTTACCGCTTCCTCAACGCTGAAGGCGGGAAGCCCGTTGGGTACATTCACCCCATAGGACTTCAGGATTTGCTTGCTTTGGTACTCATGGATATTCATAGCCTTGCCTCCCTGTAATTTGCTCAAAGAAGAACAGCCCTCCACCAGGCTGCCCCTCTCATCTCATATCTAGATTGTATACTTTTTTCCTGTTTTTGTCTACTGTTTCTTATTTATTAAACGATTTGCGTCTTTTCTTGTGAAATTGTGAAAGTTTTACCAAACAAAAAGCTTCAATAATAATATCGCGCATCAAAAGAATACTGTATTCTTTCCTGAAAAATGTCATGAGTCCGTGGAATATTTTGCCCTTGGCAAAATTTGAACAATGCGTTATGACAGGATGCCTGTCGAAACGTCAATCGGTATATTTTGCCCTTGGCAAAATTTGAACAATGCGTTATAATTAAGTTACAGGAAGTGTCTTTTGAGCAGTTTGGACGAAAGGAAGATGCCATATGAGCTCAATAGGAAATGTAAGTTTCAGTTCTCTCAATCAGGCGAACAATGCTGTGAACAACAGCATCAAAAAGATTTCGACGGGCTCCCGGCATCCGAGTGCCTCCTATGGAGCGTCTGAGTATGCCATTTCCAAGCGCATGTATTCCAATATCGGGACCTACAACCAGTCCATTTCCAATACGCAGAACTCGAATGCCATGCTGAGCACGGCGGCAGGGGCCATCAACAATACAGTGAGTTCGTTGACTTCTTTGCGTGAGAATATCGTGAATGCGTTGAACGGGACGAATGGGTCGCAGGATCTGGCAACGCTCCAGAAGGGTGTCGACCAGACGATCTCGCAGATCAATGAGAATGCGGCCGTTACCTATAACGGGCAGAATCTTTTGGATGGTTCCAATCCGGGAACAACGGTGGCAGGCAGCTTTGGCTATGACACGGTGCCCTTCGGCAACATGACCTCCCAGGGGCTTGGCCTTACGGATTCCTCCGGGAAATCCACCATCGATCTCACGGATGGGACTTCCCTGAGCAGTGCCCTGGACACGGTGGACAAGGCGTTGAATTCTGCATTGGACCAGGCGACTTCCATTGGTGCCGCACAGGAAGGACTGGATTTCCAGGAATCGAACTACGTGACGGCATCGGAGAATCTCACGGACTCGGTATCCACGCTGGATGATGCTGACATTGCGGCGGAATCCGTCAATCTGAAGTCGGCGCAGACGCAGGAACAGCTTGCACTGTTCGGCATCCAGGCCCATATGGGCTTGATGGCGAATCGTGCGAATGTGGCACAGCTTCTTGGGCATTGAGAGACCCCATGGTTTTGAATGATTGAGCAGGACGCGGGTGCAGCAATCTTTATGGATTGTCTGCACCTGTTTTTTATTGAAAAAAATTGCTTTCTAAAGTAGAATAGAATGAAACGAACGGGGCGTACTGGTTTGTCCCGGAAGCATGTTGGGTGGGAAAAGGTATTATGAATCATGTTGTCGTAGATCTGGAAATGAATCCGGTGAGCAGGGAGTTCCGCGAGATACGCCGCACGCTGAAGGATGAGGTCATCGAGATTGGGGCGGTGAAGCTGGACGGGGATTTCCGGCAGATCGGGGAATTCCAGTGTTATGTGAAGCCGGAGTACGGGGAAATCAAGCAGCATATCACGCGCCTTACGGGAATCACGCAGGACATGGTTGCGGACAAGGCGGCTTTTCGGGCGGCTTTCCGGGAATTCATGGATTGGGTCGGCGAGGATGAGGCGACCATCTATTCCTGGAGCATGTCGGATTTCAAGCAGCTCCGGCAGGAATGCCGGTGGAAAATCGAAGGGTTCGATGTGAAATGGCTTTCCGAACATTGGGTGGATCTGCAGAAGCAGTTTGATGACCGGCTGGGGCTCCACAACAGCCTGGCCCTGAAGCATGCCCTTGGGGCCATGGACCGGGATTTCGAGGGGACCCAGCATACGGCTCTGGCGGATGCCGCCAATACCTCGGCCATCCTTGCCCTGATGCAGGATGATGCGAAGTTCCGCGAGACGATGAAGCCGGTGCTGGAGCTTCTGCAGCCGAAGGAGGAGCTGGCATCCTCCATCGGGGATCTTTGCCCGGAGTTGCTGGAATTGCAAAAGACCTTTGGGGAATGAGGATATTTATGAAGAAAATGGGAATTCTTGGCCCGAGAGGGACACACAGCGAGGCGGCGGCATGTTATCTGAACGGGGTGCTGGAGACGCCCTGTGAGATGGTGGAGTATGGGGAGATTTTCGAGGCGCTGGCGGCGGTGTCCGAGGGGGAGGTGGAAACCGCGCTGGTGCCCGTGGAGAACTCCCTGGAGGGTGCCGTCAATATCACCCTGGACATGCTTGCCCGCAGCGACGACCTCCAGGTCCTGCGGGAATTGATCTGGCCGGTGCACAACCAGCTGATGGCGAAGCCCGGGATGAGGGATATCCGGCGGATCTTCTCCCATCCGCAGCCCATCTCCCAATGCAGGGCGTATTTGCGGGAGCATTGCCCGGAGGCGGAGCTGGTGAAGGTTTCCAGCACGGCACGGGCGGCGGAGCTGGTGGCGGGGGAGCCTGCAGGGAGCGGCTGGGCTGCCATCTGCACGGCACGGGCCGGGGAGATCAACGGACTTGTGCCCCTTGCTGCCGAGATACAGGACAACATGGCGAACTGCACGCGGTTCTTCTTGGTGGGACGGCGCAGCGATCAGCCGTCCTTTGCAGGAGCCGACAAGGTGCTCATCATCTGCCAGATTGACGGAAAACGGGCGGGGAGCCTCTGCGAGGTGCTGGAAGAATTTGCCGGCCGGAGGGTGAACATGACCCGCATCGAATCGAGGCCCGCAAGGACAGAACTCGGGGAGTACATCTTCTTTTTCGATCTGGATACCGATGTGGAGGAGAAGGTGCTGCTGGAGTCCATTGACGCGGTGAAAAGAAAGTGTATCTGGCTCCGCAATCTCGGCGCCTTTCCCGTGCTGAGGGCGGGAGATTAAAAGTTTATGAAAATTTCATGAACGGAAAATTAGAAATAAATTAAATTTCCATTTGCCTATTGCCAATCTATTTTTTTTATGTTAATATGACTTTGGTTCAAGGGACAGGCCGAGGCGATGCTGAGGAAACATGGACACTCACGAGAGTTGGGGACTGCTCCTTGGATACAAAGTATTAATTTCTATTTCCAAAGGAGGAGTTCTTCATGAAAAAGACTCTCGTATCCGCTTTGACGACGGCTCTCGTTGTCGGTGCAGCCAGCACGACTTTTGCTGCTGCCAACCCTTTCTCCGATGTTCCTGCTGACCACTGGGCATATGATGCTGTGACCCAGCTCGCTGCTGATGGCGTCATCAACGGCTATGGCGATGGCACCTTCCGTGGCGACCGCAACATCACCCGTTATGAGATGGCCCAGATGGTTGCCAAGGCTATGGCAAAGACCGATATCAGCGCCAAGGACAAGGCTCTCATCGACAAGCTCGCTGCTGAGTTCAGCGATGAGCTCAACAACCTCGGTGTTCGCGTTGCCAACCTCGAGAAGCATGCTGACATGGTTCAGTGGACCGGTAAGTTGGAGTACACCTATCATAGCCGCCGCGGCGAGGACAAGAGCATTGACGGCAACCCGACCGTGAAGGACAACAGCGATGGTTATGTCTTCCGTCTCGAGCCCCAGGCCGAGGTCAATGAGCACTGGACAGTGAATGCCCGTCTCGATGCCGAGGGGAACATGAAGAAGGATTCTTCCAACAGTGTTACGTTGAAGCGTGCATGGGCACAGGGCAACTACAACAACTTCCAGGTGAAGCTCGGCAAGTTCGAGTTCTGCCCGAGCGCTGAGCATGGCCTCCTCTGGGATACTGAGGTTTCCGGTGTTGAGCTGACTGTGGGCAAGGATTTCAAGGGCGTTTTGACGGCCGGCCGTCTTGCCGACACCAAGGTTTATTCCGGTGTCCGCTTGGCATCCCATGATGTCGACAGTGTGGATGTTTTCAAAGATTGGGGCGAGGATCCTTCCAACATTTGGGGTATCGGTCTCCAGTATGACAAGGAAGATGCTAAGCTCTATGGCGGTTTGAGCTACTATCATCTCACGGATGGTGATCTCAAGCGTGCCGGTGTATGGCATGGTGGCGAGTTCTATAAGACCTATGCCAACAATGACAACGAGGATGGCGCTGATATCTGGTCCGTCAATGCGGGCTATCGCTTCAGCAAGAAAGCCAACCTCTGGGCAAACTATGCGAAGAACACCAAAGCCGACATCGAGTCCCATTCCTGGCAGGCCGAGTTTGACTATGGTACGTACACGGATCGTCCCGAGAAGGGCGCTTGGAGCGTTTACGCTGCATACCGCAAGTTCGGCTACAACACTTCCTTCCAGGGCACCACGGATGATGATGCTCTCCGCGGGACGAAGGGCTGGGCAATCGGTGCGAAGTATGCTCCCTTCAAGAACGTTGGCCTCATTGCCAAGTACTTCAACGGCAAGACCATCTCTTCGGATGAGAAGGTTCAGCACCTCTTCGGCCGTGTTGAGTGGTTCTTCTAATCCGCAAGGATACAATCTGATAAGTGACGCTAAGGGCTCCTGCTTTGGCAGGAGCCTTTTTATCTTGGAAGTTTGTTGCGGATCGCCCGATGAACTGATACAATAGAGCGGAGGGTGATTTTATGAACAATGAAGAAAAAATCATTGAGATGCTTGGCGCAGTGCAGAGCAAGATGGACAATATGGAGAAAACCGTCAACGGCTTGAAGGAAGATGTCAAAAAGTTGAAGGTGAACCAGAAGTACATGTGGGAAGATATTGAAAAACTGGACAAGCACATTGGCATGGTGGAAAGCGATGTGCGGCAGATAAAGGAGTATGTGGTGATTTATAAGCTCTGATATCGCAGAGTAGATGGAAACAAGAGGATGATGTTTTTCATGGGAAACCGTGCTGTTTGGGCGAAGATCGATCTGGGGGCTGTTGCCCATAATTTCAGGGAAATCAAAAAGTGCATCAAGGGAGGCGCGAAGCTCTGTGCCGTGGTGAAGGCGAATGCCTACGGGCACGGGGCTGTTCCTGTTGCACATAAGGCACTGGAGGCAGGGGCTTATTATCTGGCGGTTGCCACCGTGCCGGAGGCGCTGGAGCTTCGGGATGCGGGAATCACTGCGCCGATCCTTGTTCTGGGCATTGTGCCGGAGGAGGCTGCCTCTGAGCTTGTGGAGCATGACATCACCCAGGCGGTCTGTGATATGGGGCTTGCCAAAGCGATTTCTGCAGAGGCGGTGCGTCAGGGAAAATGTGCCAGGGTCCATCTGAAGGTGGAGACGGGCATGGGGCGCATCGGGGTGCGGCCGGAGGAGGCAATTTCCATGGCGAAGGAAATTTCTGCCCTGCCGCAGGTGGAATTGGAGGGCCTGTTCTCCCATTTCGCTGCGGCGGATGAGAAGGACAAGTCCTATGTGCAGGAGCAGCTTGCCTTGTTCCGCCGCACCATTGACGGCATAGAGGGGCAGGGCATCCGCATCCCGCTGAAGCATATCGCGGAGTCGGCGGCCATCCTGGAGATCCCCGAGGCCCATTTCGACATGGTGCGCGCCGGCATCATCGAGTATGGGCTCTGGCCCTCTGCTGAGGTCAGTCATCCCGTGGAGCTTCGGCAGGCGATGAAGCTCCAGGCAAGGGTGGCCTTCCTCAAGACGGTGCATCCGGGGGAGTCCATCGGCTACGGCAGGCAGTTTGTCGCTTCCCGTGAGAGCCGAATTGCAACACTTCCCATCGGTTATGCCGATGGCTATATCCGCGCCTATGGCCCAAAGGGGGAGGTGGAAATCCATGGGCGAAGGGTGCCCATCGCGGGCCGTGTCTGCATGGACCAGGTCATGGTGGATGTCACGGATCTTCCGGAGGTGAAGGTGGGGGATGTTGCCACGCTGTTCGGCTCGGAGACCCTGACGATTGACGAGGCAGCCGGCTGGCTCGGAACCATCAATTACGAGGTGACCTGTCTGGTGTCGGCAAGGGTGCCGCGCATTTACTGCGGGACATAAATAGCATTTATGGAAAGTAAAAAATAATGTATCGCAAGAAATGAAAAAAGAAGAAGGGAATTTATAGTTTGTGTCGAAGTAAAAAATGATAGCTGTTGCAGCAAAGCATTTTATGTATTCATCGGAGATGGCATTTTCTGCGCTGTCAGAGGAGGAATATGAGGGAGTTTTTGTCTGTATTTGCCAAGCGTCTGTTGAAGAGTCTGGGAATCGTTACCCTGATGGTTTCGCTCCTGCTCCTTTCCGGGGGGAACGGAAGCCTGATTGGGGCGCTTCTTCTGGGCTATTTCACGGGCGGAATTTTTGTGGGGACGATGGTATACCGCATCTGGAGGAGTGCAGGGCTTTCGGCTGACGGCGCGAAGAAGCAGATGCTATGGGGATTGGTTCTGCGATTGGGCATGCTTTTTATCGTGCTCTTCACAGCCGTCCATATTTCCGTGCAGGTTTTCGGCGTGACGGTGCTGGGCTTTCTCCTGTTCTACGGTCTTTCCCTTGTCCACCTGATCTTGGGAAATATTGACATAAAGCGTCTTTGATGCTTGGTGTAGCAGGTTTCTGTATCAAGGAAGTGTCCCGTTTCGGGGCACGAAGCAAGGAGGTAGAGGCATATGCATGAAATCGGTGTTCGCGAGGTAGTGCAGTTTGCCGGCTGGACCTTCAACTGGGAAACTCTGGTCATGACCTGGATCACGATGGCCATTGTCATCCTCATCGCAATACTCGCGACGCGCAACCTGAAAATGGTGCCGTCGGGGTGGCAGAATGTGGTGGAGATGGTCATCACGGGGCTTCATTCGCAGATCGACGTGACGATGGGAAAGCGCGGGCGCATGCTTGCTCCGCTTATCATCACGCTCTTTCTGTTCCTGCTCATTTCCAATTGGCTGGGGCTCATCCCACAGATGGCATCGCCGACAAATGACTTGAACACCACATTGGGGCTGGCTCTCCTCATCATCGTCATGGTTCACTGCCTGGGGCTGTATTTCAAGGGGGGGCACTACATCGCCCATTTCTTCCAGCCGGTCCCGGTCTTTGTGATCATCAATGCGATCGAGGAGGTAGCAAAGCCCATCACACTGGCCTTCCGTCTATTCGGCAACATTCTGGCAGGCGAGATTCTCATCATCATCCTGCTGAAACTCATGCCGATCTGGATGCCGATTCCGTCGGTCATCTGGCTGGCGTTCAGTATCTTCATCGGCGGGGTGCAGGCCTTCATTTTCACCATGCTGTCCATGGCATATCTTTCCAATGCCGTGAAGGATGAGCATGAGGAGTAATCGGCCGTTTCAATCATCTATTTCATTATTTTAAGGAGGATTTTTTTATGGAAAACGCAATTATGGTAGCAGCTGCTCTGGTGGGCGCAGGTATTACGATGGGTCTTGCGGCGATTGGCGCCGGCATCGGCGATGGTCTTGTCACCAGCAAATTCATTGACGGCATCACCCGCCAGCCCGAGGCAAAGAACACCCTCTTCACGAACACCCTGATTTCCGTAGGCTTGATCGAGTCCATGGCCATCATCGCTACGGTTGTCGCCCTCATCATGCTCTATGCAAACCCGCTCATCAAGTAAGGAACCGGTTGCTTGGAATTTTGAGGGGAGGCATAGGAATTGATAGAGATTAACGCGACAATCATTGCGCAGATCCTGAACTTCCTGATCCTCGTTGTCATTCTTCGCATGGTGGCGTATAAGCCCGTAGTCAGGATGCTCAAGGCCCGTGAGGACAAGATTGCCGAGAGCCTTGACAAGGCGGATGCTGACAGGGCTGCTGCCGAGGCCGCGCTCCGGCAGAACAAGGAGACCCTGGCAGCCGCGCAGACAAGGGCACAGGAGATCATCGACAAGGCGGAGAAGATGGCCCGTGAGGAGCACGACGCGAGCATCCAGGAGACGAAGCGTGAGATCGAGCAGATGAAGAAGAATGCCCAGGAGGAGATCCAGCGGGAACGCGCCCGTGCTGTCGAACAGCTCAAGGGCGAGGTCGTTGCGCTCTCCATGGCTGCCGCAGGCAAGATCATCACGAAGAACATCGATGCCTCGGACAACGAGGCGATCATTGGCGAGTTCATCGCAAAGCTCGACAAGGAGAAGATTGGTGATCTGCCATGCTAAACATACAGCTTGCACGTAAATATTCCACGGCGATATTCGAGATCGCCCAGGAGGAGCAGAAGCTGGAGGAATACGGCAAGGAACTGGCACAGGTGTGCGAGGAGCTTTTCTCTGTGCCGGGTGCCCGTGAGTTCTTCCAGAACCCGCAGGTACAGCCCAAGGCGAAAAAGGAGCTCATCACGAAGCTCTTTGCCCAGGAACTTTCCACGGTGATCTACCATTTCCTGATGCTGTTGGTGGACAAGCGCCGCATTGCTTTGCTGGAGGCCATCGAGGAGGGCTACCGTGCCCTTTCCAACAAGGCCCGGGGCATTGTCATTGCCGATGTCACGACGGCAGGCGAGATGGCGGCTGCCCAGCAGGAGAGTCTTCGGGAAAAACTTGCATCGGTCACGGGCAAGAAAGTGCAGCTCCGCATGCATACGGACGAGAGCCTTATTGGCGGCGTGGTCGTCAAGATCGGCGACAAGCGCATCGACGGCAGCGTGCAGGGGCGTCTTGCAGCTCTTTCCAAAGAATTGATGGCAAACAAGTGAGATAAATTGGGGTGACAGCGAAAGATGAAAATGAATCCGGAAGAAATAACAGCCATCATCAAGGAACAGATCAAGAACTACAATGTGGATTTGAATGTTGATGATGTGGGAACTGTTATCGAGATCGGTGACGGCATCGCCCATGTACATGGTCTTGACAAGGCCATGGCAGGTGAGCTTCTCGATTTCGGCAACGATGTATACGGGTTGGTCCTGAACCTTGAGCAGGACAATGTTGGCGCCGTTATCTTGGGCGGCGAGACGGAAATCAAGGAAGGCGACCAGGTCAAGCGCACGGGCAAGATCATGCAGGTGCCGGTGGGCGAGGCCATGATCGGCCGCGTCGTCGATGCCCTGGGGCGTCCTCTGGACGGCAAGGGGCCCATCAATACGACGGAATCCCGTCCGGTCGAGTTCAAGGCACCGGGTATCGCAGACCGCAAGTCCGTCCATGAGCCTCTGCAGACGGGCCTCAAGGCCATTGACGCACTGGTTCCCATCGGGCGCGGCCAGCGCGAGCTCATCATCGGCGACCGCGGCACAGGAAAGACGGCCATCGCGGTGGACACGATCCTGAACCAGAAGGGGCAGAACTGTATCTGCGTCTACGTGGCCATCGGCCAGAAGGCCTCCACGGTTGCCCGTGTGGTGAAGACCTTTGAGGACAACGGTGCGATGGAGTACACCATCGTGGTTGCCGCAACGGCTGCAGACAGTGCACCGCTCCAGTACCTTGCTCCCTATGCGGGGGTATCCATGGCGGAGTACTTCATGTACAAGGGAGGCCATTGCCTCTGCGTCTACGATGACCTTACAAAGCATGCGGCGGCCTATCGTGCCATGTCCCTGCTTCTGCGCCGTCCGCCGGGGCGTGAGGCTTACCCGGGCGACGTTTTCTACCTCCATTCCCGCCTTCTGGAGCGCGCCGCGAAGCTCTCGGACGAGCTGGGCGCAGGTTCCATCACGGCTCTGCCGGTCATCGAGACCCTGGCAGGCGACGTTTCGGCATACATACCGACCAACGTCATCTCCATCACCGACGGCCAGATCATGCTGGAGACGGACTCTTTCTATTCCGGCATCCGTCCCGCCATCAGCGTCGGACTTTCCGTGTCCCGTGTCGGCGGCTCGGCCCAGATCAAGGCCATGAAGCAGGTGGCGGGCACCATGCGCCTTGACCTGGCACAGTATCGCGAACTGGCGGCATTTGCACAGTTCGGCTCGGATCTGGACAAGGCCACGAAGGCACAGCTGGATCGCGGTGCGCGCATGGTTGAGACCTTGAAGCAGGCGCAGTATTCTCCGCTTGCCGTCGAGGATCAGGTGCTCACTATCTTCACTGCCGTGCGCGGCTTCCTGGCGGATATTCCTGTGGAGAAGGTCGTTCAATTCCATAATGACTTTATAAAGTTCATGCACGCACAGCATCCCGAGATCGGAAAGAAGATTGCCGAGCAGAAGAAGCTGGACGATGCGCTTGAGGCCGAGATGTCAAGGGCTATCGAGGAGTTCAAGGGAACCGTGAATTACAAGATGGCATAGGCAGCGAGGTGATTTGATTTGGCCAGTTTACAAGACATACGCCGACGCATCAAGAGCGTAAAGAGCATCCAGCAGATCACGAACGCGATGAACATGGTGGCGACCTCGCGCCTGCGCCGTGCAAAGGAAGCTGCCACAGCAAACAAGCCCTATGCAGACAAGGTTGCCCAGGTGGTCCATGAGATTGCGGCGAATGCCGGTGACTTCAGCCATCCCCTTTTGGAGAAGCATGAGGGGGGCAAGAAGCTCATCCTCGTGCTTGCAGCCGACAAGGGCCTTGCAGGAGCCTATTCCAGCAATGTGTTCAAGGAGACCGTTGCCCATATCGAAAACAAGGCGGATACCGTGCTCATCACTGTGGGCCGCAAGGCGAAAGAGCATTTCAAGAACCGTGGCTACACGATTGTCCAGGAATACTCCGGCATCAGTGAGCGCCCCCACTATGAGCATGCCCAGGCGATTGCCAGGGATATCATCCAGCGCTTCGAGTCCGGTGAGATCCGGGAGATCGATATGGTGTATTCCCGTTTCGTCTCTGCCATTACCTGCATCCCGGAAGTGGTCAGGCTTCTTCCCTTTGAGGGAGAGGGCGAAGGCGGAGCGGCAAAGGAAAAGGGCGGCATTCGTGCGGAGTACATCTATGAGCCCTCCGCTGAGGAGGTTCTTGGCTTCCTCCTGCCCCAGTACCTTGTCACCGTGATTTATGCAGCGCTTCTGCAGGCTGCTGCCAGTGAGCTCAGTTCTCGCATGAACGCCATGAGCAACGCGACGGACAATGCAGGAGAGCTCATCTCCAAGCTGGACCTGCACTACAACAAGGTCCGTCAGGCAGGCATCACCAACGAGATCAACGAGATTGTCGGCGGTGCCAATGCTCTGCAATAGCATAAGAAGGAGGTTTACCATTGGCAAAAGGCAAAGTCGTACAGGTCATCGGACCTGTCGTAGATATTGAGTTTCCGGCCGGGGAACTGCCGGAGATTCTCAATGCAGTAACAATCAAGGGGAAGGCCGGCGATACGGAGATCGACCTTGTGATCGAGGTCATGCAGCATCTCGGCGACAGCGTGACCCGCTGTATCGCCATGAGCTCCACGGACGGTCTTACCCGCGGCATGGAGGCCGTGGATACGGGAAGCCCCATCAAGGTTCCCGTGGGCAACGAGTGCCTGGGGCGCGTGTTCAACGTCCTGGGGCAGACGGTTGACCACAATCCAGCCCCCGTGGGCAACAAGGAGTTCTGGCCCATCCATCGTCCGGCGCCGAAGTTCGACGATCAGGAGACATCCACCCAGATCCTTGAGACGGGCATCAAGGTCGTTGACCTCATCGCCCCCTATTCCCGCGGCGGAAAGATCGGACTCTTCGGTGGTGCCGGTGTCGGCAAGACCGTTCTCATCATGGAGCTCATCCATAACATCGCCACGGAGCATGGCGGCTATTCCGTCTTCTCCGGCGTCGGTGAGCGTACCCGTGAGGGCAACGACCTCTGGAACGAGATGAAGGAGTCCGGCGTTATCGACAAGACTGCCCTCGTTTACGGGCAGATGAACGAGCCTCCCGGGGCTCGTATGCGCGTCGGCCTTACGGGTCTCACCATGGCGGAGTATTTCCGCGATGTGCAGGGACAGGACGTGCTGCTCTTCATCGACAACATCTTCCGTTTCATCCAGGCGGGCTCCGAGGTTTCGGCACTTCTCGGGCGCATGCCTTCCGCCGTCGGTTACCAGCCGACCCTTTCCACGGATATCGGTGCCCTGCAGGAGCGCATCACCTCCACGAAGAAGGGCTCCATCACTTCCGTCCAGGCCGTCTACGTTCCCGCGGATGACCTCACGGACCCGGCTCCTGCCGGAACCTTCACCCACCTCGATGCGACGACGGTCCTTTCCCGTCAGATTGCGGAGCTGGGCATCTATCCCGCCGTGGATCCCCTGGATTCCACGTCCCGTATCCTCGACCCGCATGTCATCGGCGAGGAGCATTATCAGGTGGCCCGCGGTGTCCAGGCGGTGCTCCAGAAGTACAAGGAGCTCCAGGATATCATCGCCATCCTCGGCATGGAGGAGCTTTCCGACGACGACAAGCTCACGGTATCCCGTGCCCGCAAGATCCAGCGCTTCCTGTCCCAGCCCTTCGCTGTTGCGGAGGTCTTCACGGGATCGCCCGGCAAGTATGTCACCTTGAAGGACACGATCAAGGGCTTCAAGGAAATCCTGGAAGGGAAATACGATGACCTGCCCGAGGCTGCCTTCTACATGGTGGGCAATATCGACGAGGCCGTCGAAAAAGCGAAGAAGCTCAAAGAGGAGGGATGATCCATGGCAACGATCAAGCTGGAGGTTGTCTCGCCTGACCGGGTGGTCTACGCGAATGACATCGCCATGCTCATCGTCCGCTCCACTGCCGGCGAGCTGGGCATCCTGCCCAAACACGCGCCCCTTGTCACCGGGCTGATTCCCCACGCCATGCGGGTGAAGCTTCCCGGTGAGTCGGAGGAGCGCCTTCTGGCAGTGGCCGGCGGCTTCATGGAGGTCACTCCCGAGAAGATCACTGTCCTTGCCAGTGCTGCAGAGGAACCGGAGGCCATCGATGTCAACCGCGCCCAGAGGGCATACCAGAGGGCGAAGGAACGCATCGCGGCCTTCCATCAAAGCGTTCCCGAGAGCACGGACATTGATATGGGCCGCGCCGAGCTCGCACTGCAGCGGGCAAAGGCACGCCTCATGGCAACGAAAACCCATTTTGATGATTGAGTCAGGAGAGGATGCCCTTTCGGCATCCTCTTTGTCTGTATATGGCGGGCTTGACTTCTTGGGGTTTCATAGTAAAATAAACATATATCGTTTATTTTGTACAAAGGGTGATTTGCATGGGATTTTTCTCCAAGTTCCTGCCGAAGCGCAAGCCGGTGGAGATAAAGAACAACATTCCGAAGGAAAAGAAGAATATCAAGAAGACCTTTGGCGTCTACTGCCATCAGAACCACGGGACTTCCGGCGAGACGCTCTGCCCGAAATGCACGGCACTCCTCGCGACGGTGATGCTCAAGATGAACAAGTGTCCCTATGGTATCACGAAGCCCATCTGTGACCGTTGTGACCGCCCCTGCTTCGGGACGAGCCAGACCAAGGAATTCCTCAAGATCATGAGTTCCAGCCAGAAGCGCATGTTCCTGGAGCATCCCATCATGACCATAAAGCACAAGCTGGCCGGCATGGGCGTGGACTATGCCAAGTACCAGCAGCAGAAAAAGGTCGATGAAAAGGCAAAGGCGAAGGCAAAAGCCAAGGACAAGAAGGGGAAAAAAGAAAAGCAGGATAAGCAGGATAAGGACAAGAAATAAGAAAGGAGCGGGGCTGTGCCCGCTCCTTTTTCATTTCTTGATGAGTCGCAGGCCGAATGGGTCGGAGGATTGCTCCATCCTGCGCTCGAAATCTTTTTGTTCCTTTGCAATGAGGGCCCTGTCGCCCTGCAGGCCGATGTTGATGAGGATTCCCACGGCCGCCATGGTGATGATCAGGGAGGTGCCGCCGTAACTGATGAAGGGGAGCGGAACGCCCACCACGGGGAAGGCACCTCCCACCATGAGGAGGTTTGCCACCGCCTGCCCCACGATCAGGAGCAGGATGCCCATGGCCAGGATCTGCCCATAGGCATCCACGGCCTTGTTTGCAATACGCGCCGCATAGACCGTGAGGGCGGCGAAGAGCATGAACACGAACAGTGCGCCCACAAAGCCGTTTTCCTGGCAGAAGATGGCAAAGGCAAAGTCCGTATGGGCCTCCGGCAGGTAGTCATATTTGCTGACGCCTACTCCGAGCCCCATGCCCCAGAACTCGCCGGAGCCGATGGCCGAAAGGGACTGCACCGTCTGGTAGCCCACATTCTGCGCGTCTGACCAGGGATCCCAGGTCACCTTGATGCGCTCCAGGCGGTAGGGCTGCATCAGGCACATGATGACCACACCTGCTGCGACGACGGCTCCCAACGAGGCAAGTTTCGATGGCTTCAGCCCGGAGAGGGCTGTCATGAGCAGGGGAACTCCCAGGATGATGCATGCGGTTCCCATATCCGGTTCCTTCTCTGTCAGGATGAACATGATGCCGATCAGGGCGGTCTGTGCATTGACCAGCATGACCTCTTTTCCCCTTTGGATGCGGGAGGAAAGATAAGCCGCTGCCATCATGATGGAGACCAGTTTGGCGATCTCAGCAGGCTGGATCTGGAAAAAGGGCAGAGGCAGCCAGCGGCGCGCCCCGTTGACGGGGGGGCCGATGATGAGCACCAGCACCAGGGCGAGGATGGTCAGGGCCAGCACGATGGGCATCCAGTCGCGCCAGCGATGATAGTCCATACGCCAGCAAAAAAAGAAGGCGACCAGGCCTACCCCGACATTGATGAGCTGTTTTTTGAGAAAGAAATAGGGCGTGTTGTATTCTGCCTCAGAAAGGATGAAGCTGGAACTGAACACGTTGATGGTGCCGAGGATGACGAGCACGATCATGATGGCAAGCAATGCCTCCATATCATTGTTCCAGAATTTCTTTCGCACCAACAAGGTCTACACCTCCTCAGGCTGGAAACAGTACCTCGCAGCGATGGATCTTCTCGCCAAAGCCGCTGAACTTGCGCTCGTATTCCGTCATGATGTTGTCTGGCCGGTTCTCTGCATGGAGATCGAAGGTGACATCGCGCACGGAAAGCCCTGCCTCCTGGAATTGTTCCAGAGAGAAGTCAAAGAGGGGGCGGTTGTCCGTCTTGAAATGAAGCTCTCCCCCCTTGCGGAGCAGGGCGCGATATTTTTCCAGGAAGGAGATATAGGTCAGCCGCCGCTTGGCATGACGTTTCTTCGGCCACGGATCGCAGAAATTGATATAGAACCTGTCCACCTCGCCGGGAGCGAAGATGTCCTCGATGTGATTGATGTCGAATACCAGGAGCCGCACGTTCCCAAGCTCCTTTTCCGCCACCTTCTTTGCAGCGGAATACAATACGTCCTGCTCGGCCTCGATGCCGATGAAATCCACGTCGGGATGGCGCTCTGCCAGCTGGCTGATGAAATCGCCCTTCCCTGTTCCCAGTTCCACATGGAGCAGGGCCTCGCGCCCGAAGATCTCGTGCCATCGGCCCTTCTTTTCCTCTCCAAGTTCCTGTCCCTTGGAGATCACAAAGGCATCAAAGGCATGTATCGCCTCGTTTACCCATGGTTTCCTTCTCAATCTCACTTTATAAACCCCTTTTATTTCCGTTTTCATTCTGCGATTCTCAATTCTCGCTTCCCACCTATTGTATCAAGCATTCTGCGCTCCTGCAATTCTTTTTATGGAAAATCCATGAAATTTCGTGGAAAATGTGTACTTGACGGGATTTTACTGCTACAATAATAAAGGAAATGGCTCCTTGAGGAAAGGATGCCGAAGGCGCAAAAAGCATTGTTCGGAAAGGCAGGTGATTCACCATGGCAAAGCAATACAAGAAATTGAAGCAGAAAATCATCCATCGTCAGGAGAAAAAAGAGGCTCCCAAGGAGAAGCCTGCCGGAAAGGACTATGTCCTCATCGGCATCATGCTGTTCACCGTCATCGTGCTGGCGCTGGGGTGGCAGCAGTTTGACAACATGAACCGTTTGATGTACATTCTTTTGGTCATTTCCCTCGGCCTTACCTATGCGCGCCGGCACTTCGAGCTCACGGAGACACAGCAGGTCATCGCTGACCGTGCCGGTTTCGTCGCCATTGGGTTGGCCGTCGCTCTCTTTATCGTCATATGTTATTTCCAATTCTTCGGATAAAAAAATCCCGCTTTTCTTCCGGAAAAGCGGGCTGCTTCTTTTATGCCGTGGTATGGCAGCGCATATTCAGTTGTCGACGGACTGGCCATCCAAAACTTTTACGCATTCGTGGAAGGCAGCCCGTGAATCCATCCCCTGGATTGACAGCACTACCGAAGTTCCTTCCCGGAGTCCCATCTGAATGAGCGACAACATGCTTTCCGTGGTGCCGGATCTCTTGCCGGCTGCCAACTGGATCACACAACCTGTCTTTCGTGCGATTGCCACGAGCCTTGCGCTCTCGCGAAGCCCCAGCATGCATTTGATATCGCGCCTGGTTACCACTGCACCTGAACTTGCACTCTTCGATGCCATATATCTATCTGAGCAATCGAGAGGCTGTCCCAAACATTTACTCGTCATTGCCATATGTATCATCCTTTCCATCAAGCAATACTCAGGTCTGAAATGCCTGTCCGCTTGATTGAAATGATTGTAACATATATCTTTTGGTTTGGGAACACATGAGTTACTATTGTTTCAGGTCGTTATTCCACGATATTGCACGAGCTTTGCAATTGATTCCAGTCAATTCTCTCCTGTTTGAAAGCTGTGTTTATTGTTATTTTATTGCTTTCTTTCTGCCAGCAGATTACGGACTTTCTCCCAATCGGGTTTCCTTGCGGCATCACGAAGGTCGGTGCAGCGCTGCGCGTCGGGCTCCGGCAGTCGATAATCCTCAAGCGACTGGAGAACGAACAGCAGGCTGTCATAATCGAAGGAGGCAGCGACCTCCTCCAGGGTTTCGTAGGCTTCCGCAAGGGTTGCCTCGTCGATCATCGGCTTGTCCTTGTCTGCCGCAGTCTCCTGGGGTGTGTCGCAAAGGGGGGCGAACTTGGTGGCATAGGCCAGGTAGAGCTGAAGGAGGTCATCCGAGTTCTTCCGGATGATCTCGATGGCGCCTTTGTTCCCGGCATCTTCCAGAGCCTTTGCGCGTTCAGACAGTTCCTTTGCCCCGATGAGACGGGCGGTGCTCTTCAATGCGTGCACTTTTGTGGTGAAGTTCTGCCAGTCCTCTGTCTCATAGTATTTCGCGATTTCCCTCGCACCGGGGACGATGGATTCGGCAAAGACCGTAAGGGCGTCGAGATAGGCTTCCTCCGAGCCGCAGTACTGGATGCCCGATTCCGTGTCCAGATCGGAAATCTGGGAGAGCCATTCCGGCAGACCGCCTTCCGGTTCGGGTGCAGGAGCTTCCCCGGCTGCCTTGCTGTCCACCTTTTCCGGTGGCAGATATTTCAGGATCATGTCCTCCAGATCATGGCTGTTGATGGGCTTTGTCAGGTAATCCTTGAAGCCTGCGGCAATGTATTCCTTCCGTGCACCGGAAACCGCATTTGCCGTAAGGGAAATCACCGGCGTGTCATGGTTGGGGTTTCCTTCCAGCACCTGCATGGCCTTTAGGGTTTCGATGCCATCCATGCCGGGCATGCGGTGATCCAGGAAGATGATATCGTATTTCCTTTCCATGACCAGTTCCAGGGCCTTCTTGCCGCTTTCCGCCGTGTCAATCCGCACCTTCGTCTGCTTCAGGAGCCCCTTGACGACGGTGAGGTTTACGGCGGTGTCATCCACCACGAGGATACGGGCATCCGGTGCCGTGAACTCCTCGTGGTATTTTTCCCGTTGGGAGAAGGAGCGCTGGTAGGCTTCATCAAAATCCCCCATGGGGGTCCAGTCCAGGACCTTCTGCTCCAGGGTGAAGGAGAAGGTGGAGCCTTTGCCGTATTCGCTCTTCACGTCCAGCTTTGAATTCATGAGGGAGAGGAGATGCTTGGTGATATTCAGGCCAAGCCCTGTCCCCTCGATGGTACGGTTTCGTTCCTCCTCGATGCGCTCGAAGGCACAGAAGAGTTTTTTCATGTCCTCCTCTTTGATGCCGATGCCCGTATCCTTGACGCTGATCCTGAGGAGAATCGTGTCCTTGTCCTTTGGGGTGTAGTCCACGGAGAGTGCCACGAAGCCGCGATGGGTATACTTCACTGCATTGGTGAGGATGTTCGTGACAATCTGCTTGATGCGGATCTCATCGCCATAGAGGATGCTTGGAAGATCCGGCGAGCTCTTCACTGCCAGGAGCAGGCCCTTTTTCTCCACCCGATGCTGTATCATGTTCACCAGATCGTTGAGGACGGAGCTCAGGTCATATTCCACGGGAATGATGTCGAGTTTGCCGGATTCGATCTTTGAGAAATCCAGGATGTCGTTGATGAGGCCCAGGAGGTTGCTGCCTGCCGTGCGGATGTTTTCCGCATATTCCAGGATCGTTTCATCCTCGGCCTCCCGCAGGATCATTTCGTCCATGCCGAGAATCGCGTTGATGGGAGTGCGGATCTCATGGCTCATGTTCGAGAGGAACTGGGACTTTGCCAGGCTTGCCGCCCGCGCTATTTCGGCCATGTCCTTGAGTTCCCGGTTGGATTCCCTGAGCTCCCTGGTGGTGGCATCGAGAAATGCCGCAAGGCGGGCGGTGAGCGGGACAATCCTGTTGGAGAAAAGTTCCGGCTGCTTTGCCGGTTCCGCCTCCTCGGGAGTTTCCGGGCAGGGCCCCTCTCTCATGCCAATGGCGAGGAAGGAACTGTTGAGCATGCCGCCCTTTCCCTGATAGCGGTAGATTTCCCCCGGCCCGTAGCTGGCAATCAGCTGCGGGCAGACGCTGCGGAAGGGGGCAAGCTCCAGAGGCGCTTCCTCCTTGAGGAACATGGTGCGGTTGGGACAGATGATCAGAAAGACCCCGTCCGGGTGAAATTCCTGCATCTTTCTGCTGGCATCCTCGCTTTCCCGCAGGAGTTCCTGGGGGTTTGCATAGGCAAGGCGGAAGTGTTCCCCTTCGTGGATGTCCGCGCCGAAATAGAGCCTTCCATCTCTGTCGAAGATAGGGGGTGTCCTGGCGATGAGGAGGCCATCCCTTCTCATGACCATCGGGAAATCGCAGACGTTCATGAGGAAACAGGCACTTAAAGGAATATTCAGGTATTTTTGGAAAATCTTGACAGCAGGAATGTTGTCAATGGAAGAAACGCATGTGGTGCTGGGAGCCTCGGTGATGACCATTTCCTTTCCCAGGGGCTTCCAGCCCAGCAGATAATCTGTCTGCACATGGAGGTCCTCCCCGGAGAACACGACCATGACGATGCCGGATATATGGAACCCATTGCCCAGGATATAGTTTTCCAGATCTGTTTTCTTCTTGAAGAGGAGGCTGATCTGCTCTTGGGAAAAGAACTTCTCGGCGTTTTCCAGAAGCACCGGGTCCCGGTTCATGCCCGCAAGGGAACCGTAGAAGGGAATCTCCTCATGCCCCCTGGAGACTTCCAGGATGAAGGGGGAGAGGTCGGTATTCATTGCCACGCAGAACATTTCCACGGCCCTGGCATCCTTTATCTGGGCAATCCTTTGGCCGAATTCGCGGCCCGCGGCCCCGTAATCCGCCAAAGGACCTTCGTGATACAGAATCGTGACGGCTGCCTGCTTAAAATAGCAGATGCTCATGAGGACGCTTTTGTCACGGGTTTCCTGGAAAATCACCGTCTGGGTCATGCCTGCAACTGCGGCCTTGGGAAGTCCTTCCCGGATCAGTTTGTCGATTTCCTCCCCTTCCTTCAGGGGAACCTGTGCCATGAGCAGCTTGACATAGACTCCACGCGCCCTCTGATAGACGTCGGAATTCCGGACGTTTTCCAGGATGATGTCAATTTTCTGCAGGATTCCGGTACCATCCTTTTCCAGTGGCAAGGAAATCTTGTAGGTTTCCTGAATCATGGGCTACTCTCCTTTGGTGTTTCATGTGCAAGCTACTGTATCATCTTGTCATGCAGCTCTTTGAACTTCTTCTTTTCAAAAAATTCATCCACGGCTGCCACCAGCTTGTCCCGTGGCATGGATTTCAGGAAATAGCCGTCAGGCTTCAAGGAAACGACATTCATGACGCTTTCCCGGTCGCCCTTGCCTGTGAGGAAGATGACGGGGATGTTGTCTACTTTCGTCTCGCTGCGGATCATTTCCAGCACCTGGGGCCCGCTGGTCACGGGCATCTCATAGTCCAGAAGGATGAGGTCCGGCTTGTTGTCGGCGATGTACATGAGAGCCTGCACTCCTGAGGTCACAATGGTCACCCGGTACTTGGCGGAGAGCCAGTCCTTCATCATCTTCAGAAAGGTTCCGTCGTCGTCCACCAGCAGGATGTTCTTGCGCCGTGCCAGATCGGTGTTTGCCTGGAGCAGCCAGTCCAGCTGCTCCACCAGCTTCTTGATGTCAAAGGGGCGCTCGAAGGTGGCTGCCACCAGGGCAGCGGGGACATATTCCTGCACGACGGATATTTCCGGGACGGTGCCGATGAGCACCAGCATCTTATCCTCCTCTGTGCAGATGTCCTTGAGGTAGACAAGGAAGGTCGATGTCTCGATATCGTCCACAAAAGGCCCCAGAAGGAACACCAAAAGATCTGACTCCCGCTGGTGCTCATTCATTGAGTCGAGCTCCGGCTCGACGTGGATCACCTCGTAACGGGCATCCTCGAGATTCTTCTCGATGGTGTTCGCCATGAAGGATTTTCCCTTGGTGATAAACAGCACGTTCTTTTTCATGTAGATTTCTCCTTGTGTCCTGTCAAACTATCCCATTACGGTACCCCTGCATAGGCAGGAATAGTTTTTCCTTTGCGGGTATAATTCGTTAAATGTCGGCAAAATCCTGCAATGATGTTACTTAATGGGTATCCTTCAGATATTCATTGACCTGTATCCAATCCAGTTTGTCGGTGGCCTCCTTGATTTTCCTGTACTGTTCGGCATCCTTTTCCGGCAGGCGGTATTCCTCCAGGGATTGGAGGACGAACATTAGGGAATCGTAATCGAAAGATGCGGCAACTTCCTTCATGGATGCATAGGCCTCGGCGAGTTCTTCTTCCCCGATCATGGGCTTGTTGGCATCCTTCTCCGGGTCTTTGCTTTCAATCAGGTACTTGAGCTTCTCCTTATAGGAAAGATAGAGGTCCATCAAGGTCTGGTGGTCCTGCCGGATTTTGTCGATATTGCCTGCATTCCCGGCATCCTCCAGATGCTTGGCCCGTGAGGAAAGCTCCGAGGCACCGACAATCTTTGCCGTGGACTTCAGGGCATGGACCTTTGTGGTGTAGTTCTTCCAGTCCTCTGCCTGGAAATATCCTTCGATTTCCTTGGAGGTGGAGGCAATGGCATTGGCAAAGACCCGCAGGACATCCAGATAGGCGTCACTGCTCCCGCAGTGCATAACGCCGGAATAAGTATCCAATTCGCTTACCTGGCCCAGCCATTCGGGCAGGGAAACGCCATGTCCCGGCTCGTCCTCCATGGGTACTGCTCTGCTTGTCAGGATCTTTTCCGGAGGCAGGTATTTCATGATGAGATTTTCCAGAAGGGAAGAATTGACGGGTTTGGTGAGATAGTCGTCGAAACCTGCGGCGATATAGGTTTCCCTGGCTCCGCTGATGGCATTTGCCGTCAGGGAGATCACCGGGGTATCCAGGTTTGGGTTGCTGGCCATCTTCTTGATTGCCTGCAAGGTTTCAATGCCGTCCATCTCCGGCATCATGTGGTCGAGGAAGATGATGTCATATTTCTTCAATTTCAGCAGGTCCAGGCATTCCCGGCCGCTCAAGGCCGTATCCACCTGGATCCTGGTCTGTTTCAGGAGTCCCTTGACCACGACCAGGTTCATTTCGGTGTCATCCACGAACAGGATGGAAGCATCCGGTGCGGTGAAGGCTTCCTCGTAGGTTTGGTCCTGTTGGAGGGAGCGCTTGTAGGTTTCCTCGAAATCGCCGATGGGATCGGGGTCTACCACACGCTGCAGGATCTGGAAACTGAAATTCGATCCCGCTCCGTAGACGCTGTGTACCTTCAGGTCGGAGCCCATCATGTTCAGGAGATGTCTGGATATGTTCATGCCGAGGCCGGTTCCCTCAATGGTCCGGTTGCGTTTCTCCTCAATGCGCTCAAAGGCATTGAAGAGCCGATGGAGGTCTTCCTCTTTGATACCGATGCCTGTGTCGCTGACGCTGATGCAGAGGAAAACGTTGTCCGCGTCTACGGGGACATAGTTGACATTGAGGACGATGTATCCTCTTTTTGTATACTTGACTGCATTCGTCAAGAGATTCATGATAACCTGACGTATCCGGATCTCATCGCCAAACAGGACACTGGGGATATTTCTGTTTGTTTCCACATGGAACGCAAGATTCTTGTCCATGGCCCGTTTCTGGATCATGTTCACGAGATCGTTCAGCAGGGAATTGAGATGGTATTCCACCGGGATGATTTCCATCTTGCCTGCCTCAATCTTGGAGAGGTCCAGGACATCGTTGATGATGCCCAGCAGACTCTTTGCCGCCTGGTTCACATTGCGGGCATACTCCAGTGTGGCAGGTTCCTTCGATTCCCGCAGGATCATCTCGTCCATGCCCATGATGGTATTGATGGGTGTCCGGATTTCATGGGACATATTGGCGAGGAAATTGGTTTTCGCCTGATTTGCGGAGTCGGCGATTGCCTTTTCGTGCTCAAGATAGTTTGCCTGCCGCGTTCGCATGTTGAAGCATACGGAGAGGAAGATCAGTGCCAGGATGATGAAATAGATCAATTTCATCATGGTGTAGATGTAGTCGATCCCGACAACCACATCATCCCATTCCACATAGCCGGACAATACCAGATTGTACTTTTCGGATATCCAGGTGCGGTGGAAGAAGAAGGCATCCACCTCATTTTCGGCGTAAAGGGTCTGGGTCAGATTGGCATCCTTCGGGGCAGCCTCCAGATCCAGCCATGCCTTGTTGAAGGTGCTGATCTTGGTGGTATCGAGTCCCAGGTAGCCGGGCAGCGGATACTCGTGGGTGGCGACTTCCGGATAGTGACCATCGGACAGCAGGATCCAATTGGTTTCTGAGGTTCCGAGGCTCAACGTGCCCCTGCCGTTGTAGCTGATGGTATGGTAGAAGAGCTTTACGGCCTCGTCGTTGAACAGCTCATAAAAGACGCATGGCTCCCCATCCAGATTGAGGGGCACGGCAAACAGGAGCCCGATGCCGCGCAGATAGTCAATGATCTGTGATCCGTCAAAGGCTTCCTGGACGGAGGGGAGGGCTCTTTCCGGCAGAGGCGAGCCAGTGATTGCGGAATTATCCCGCCGAAGGATTCCCCTGGTTCTGCCTTCCTTCGTGCCGAAGGTGGCAATGTCCATGACGGAATCCAGGGGAACCGCGTGCTGCTGCAGGAGATCCGCCCGTGTCTGTAGCTCGTCCAGCTTGTGCTGGAACCGCTCCCCCAAGGTGTAGGCGGTGCTTTGGCTCTGCTGTGCGACGGATTCCTTCAGGGATTCGATCAGCAGGTTGTCGACCTTGTTGTAGACGACATTTCCACATATGGTCACGATGGCAGCGAAAAAGGCAAATTCGATGATTGCCCGGATCAAAAACTGCTTCAAGTGCTGCTTCATTATGGCTCTCCTATGCATTCCATTTCGCAAGCATAGCCGCAATGGGAAAATTCCGGAAGATTTGCCCACCTGTCGTGGATTCGCTGTTTCACGATTTCACCATGTTCTTTTTCTATATCCATCAGAAGCACGAAGAACTGGTTGATGCTGTTCTGCATGATGCAGTCGGTGCGCCTGAGGCTGTGCTGCAGCATGTCCCGGAACTGCTCTGCGGTTTCCTGTGACGCGTCTTCCTGCAGGGTGAGCTGAAGGAACAGGGTGCGTTTCAGGAGTTCTGCATTCTGACGGGAAAGGAAGCGGTAAACGGCCCGGAATCTATCGAAATCCAACAGGAGCGCTCCTTTTTCGATATTCCTCTCCCCCAGGATCTGCCGCACATGGGACGCACTTTTTCCCTTGGCCTCCGCGGCATCGGTGGGATGCGTTGCCCCGTGGAAGACAACCCCGTGCTTTCCTTCGCTCTTAGCCTTATAGAGAGCCTGGTCCGCTTTCTTGTAAAGCTCCAGGAAATCCGTGCCGCCTGCCGGGACGAAGACAACGCCGCCGGAGGCGCCGAGGGGAATGTCCATATTCTCCCCCATGTATTCCTTTGCGGAGCGCAGGAGTTCCTCATTGAGGTATTGCGTCTTTTCCCGAATGATGCTTTCGTCCCTTACGTGCTGGAGATAGGCAATGAATTCGTCGCCGCCAAGCCTTCCTGCCAGATCCGTGGAACGTATCATGCCCTTGATGAGTTCCGAAAGGCGGATGAGGATGCGGTCTCCGATGTCATGCCCATAAATGTCATTGACGAGCTTGAAGCTGTCCAGGTCGATCATGAGAAGTGCGCCCGGCACCCGCCTGCAGAGCTTGGCGATCTCCCGCTGGGCGGTTTCCTTGTTCAGGAGCTGGGTCATGCCGTCGATGGAGGCGGCTTCCTTGAGGCCGTGGATCTTTTCCACGTTCTGCATGATGTTGCCGATGCGCCGGAGCAATACATCCGCATTGGCGGGTTTCCGGATATAGTCTGCTGCGCCGATGTCGAGGCCCTTGCGTTCGCTTTCATCGCTTTCATCCGCGGTCATGAAGATGAAGGGCACATCACTCTTTTTCCTCAGGTGGCAGCGCAGCTCATAGCCGTCCATTCCCGGCATGCGGAGATCGGAGAGGACCAGGTCCGGCCGCTCCAGGTCAAAGAGGTCCAATGCCTCGGCTCCCGAGGAAGCAGAAACAATCGCATATTGCTTGGAGAGGAGGCGGGTCATCACATGAAGCATTACCGGATCATCATCTACGACTAATATCTTTTTCAATCTTCCTCATCCTTCCGGGCATGTATTTCTCCTGGGGTGTGCAGGAGGAGCTTGCCATGGTGGGCTCCTGCACTGTTCCCAGATTGTTTTGACATTTAAATTTGATATTTAAACATAAATAAAGTAGTGTTTTCTTTAGTTTAACAAAATATAGGAAGAATATCAATTATTGCGCGAAAATTTAAAGGAAATCTTCCGAAAGATTTCAAATTCCTTGCATCCCCCCATCCTCTGTGGTAAGATAGAGTGGATATTTTAGCTGTACAGGAAGGGGAGGCTGGAAGGGCTTGCTTACCGTTTTGATGATATTGGATGCCCTGGTGGCGATTGCGCTCATTGCAGCGGTGCTCGGCCAGGAGGCGAAATCCGCCGGCATGGGCGGCATGGATGGCGGCGGCGACACCGTGTTCAGCGGCAAGGCAAGGGGCATGGATGCGCTTCTTGCTCGCGTTACGGTGGTTCTTGCGGTTCTGTTTGCGACCATTACCATTGTGATTGCCCGTATGACATCATAACTGTGCAATGGAGCGCTCCCTGTCCCATGGGGTAGGGAGCGTTTTTCTTATCTTTTCCTGTGGAAAGGGGAGGTTTGCTTGATATTGCCGGGTGCAGAGCCGTTTCTGCTGCCGGGCGGTCCCGAAGGGGTTTTGCTCATCCATGGATTCACGGGACTCCCGGCGGAGCTCCTGCTCATGGGGAAGTATTTGCAGGAACGGGGATTTACGGTACTGGGAGTCCGCCTGGCCGGTCATGGCACGACAGCGGAGGACATGTCCCACATGACGGATGAGGACTGGATGGACTCGGTGCGGGACGGCTACGCTGTTCTGGCGGGCTGCACGGAAAGCATATCCGTTGTGGGCCATTCCATGGGAGGGCTTTTCGCCCTGCTGCTGGCGGCAGAGGAGCAGGTTTCCCGCATTGTGACTCTTGCGGCGCCGATTGTCATCGCGAAGGAGCGGGGAATCCAATTCCTGCCGCCCCGGGAGATATCGGAGGGGCTTTTCGTGCCCAAGGCCAGACGGAAGATCAAGGGAGTTCCCCCCGTGGTGAACCACACCTATCGAAAGATGCCGCTGATCTCTGTCCATGAGATGCTGGATGCCATTGAAACGGTGAAGGTGCATCTGTCGGAGGTGAGGGTGCCGGCACTGATCGTCCACAGCCGTCAGGACCATACGGCGGCGCCGGAGAGCGCGGAGTATATCTATGAGCACATTTCCAGCGAGGAGAAGGAAATCTATTGGCTGGAAGATATGGGACATCTGCTGCCCATCGAGGAAGGACGGGAACTTGTCTTTGAGCGGGTGGCAGCGTTTTTGCAGAAGGGATTGCAGGAAACGTGATTGAGAATTTGAAGGAAAGAATCCTTTCCTATATGCGTGAGAAGGCATACAAGCCGTTGCTGGCAGAGGATGTGGCAGAGGGGATGCAGCTTTCACAGGAGGAACTGGTGCAGTTCTGGGGAGCGATGGAGGAACTGGAGCAGGAAGCCCTCATCATCCGGAACCGCAGCGACCTCTATGGGATTCCCAGCCGCATGCATCTTGTGGTGGGGCGGCTTTCCGTGTCGGCAAAGGGGTTTGGCTTCATCATCCCGGAGGTGCGGGAGAAGGAAGAGGATACGGATGTTTTCGTGCCCGGCCCGATGATCGGCACGGCAATGAACGGTGACCGGGTGGTGGCGCGGGTAACGCCGTCGGAAATCCCCGGGCGCTCCCGGGAAGGCGAGATCCTGCGCATCGTGGAACGGGCGAACAAGAGAATCGTGGGAACCTTTGACGGAAGCAAGACCTTCGGCTTCGTGACGCCGGATGATACGCGCCTCCGTCAGGACATCTTCGTGCCGAAAAAGCTCTTTGGCGGAGCCAAAACGGGCATGAAGGTGGTGGTGGAGATCACGGAATGGCCCACGAAACGCCACAGCGCGGAGGGCCGGGTCATCGAGGTGCTGGGCAAGGCGGGCGCTCCCGGTGTGGATGTGCTGTCCGTCATGCGGAAATATGACCTTTCCGAGGAATTTCCGAAAAAGGTCCAGGAGGCGGCGGAGCAGGTGGAGCAAAGGCCCGCCCCCGAGGAATATCGGGGGCGCAGGGACCGGCGCGATTTCCGCATCGTCACGATCGATGGGGAGGACGCGAAGGACCTTGACGATGGCGTTTATGCGGAGAAACGGGAGGATGGAAGCTTCTTTCTCGGCGTCTACATTGCCGATGTGAGCTGGTATGTGCGGGAGAACCAGCCTCTCGACCGGGAGGCACAGGAACGCGGCACCAGCGTCTATCTCGTGGACCGCGTCATTCCCATGTTGCCGAAGGAACTGTCCAACGGGATCTGCAGCCTGAATGCAGGTGTGGACCGCCTTTCCATGGCCTGCGAGATGAGGATCGGCAGGGACGGCAGGGTCTTGGAGTACGAGATCCTGCCCGTGGTCATCCATGTCTACCGCCGCCTTTCCTACAATATCGTCAACAAGGTGCTGGTAGGGCGGGAACAGCCCTTCCTGGATGACAATGCGGATATCCTGCCGATGCTGGAGACCCTGGCGGAGCTGCGCCAGGTGCTCAAGGCGAAACGTCATGGCCGGGGTTCCATTGATTTCGAGATCCCGGAGGTCAAGGTGAAGCTTGATGAGAAGGGGCATCCTGTTGCCCTCATCAAGAGGGAGGGTTCCCTGGCGGAATCCATCATCGAGGAGTGCATGCTGGTCGCCAATGAGACCGTGGCAGAGCATATGGACAGGAAGCATCTTCCCTTTGTCTACCGCGTGCATGAGCAGCCCAAGGACGAGAAGATGGAGCAGCTCAACCGCCTTTTGGGAGCCTTTGGCCTCTTTGTTCGCAGCGACCACGAGGGAAAGGTGCAGCCCATGGATGTGCAGCGGGTGCTGGAAAAGGTCAAGGGGCGCCCGGAGGAGGGCATTGTCAGCACGGTGGCCCTGCGCTCCATGCAGCAGGCGCGCTACAGTGAGGAAAGCCTGGGGCATTTCGGTCTGGCGGCGCGGTTCTACACCCATTTCACATCGCCCATCCGGCGCTATCCTGATCTCATGGTCCATCGCCTGCTTCGGGAAAGTCTTGCCGAGGGCGGGATTTCCAGGGGGCGGCAGGAGAAACTGCGCGGCATGCTGCCCGGCATCGCCGAGCATGCCTCCCAGAGGGAGCGCATTGCCATAGAGGCGGAGCGCGAGACCACGGACATGAAGAAGATCGAGTACATGATGCAGTTCGTGGGGGAGGAATTCGAGGGTGTCATCAGCGGCGTGACCGCCTTCGGCATCTTCGTGGAACTGGACAACGGCGTGGAAGGCCTCGTCCATGTGTCCACCATGGTGAACGACTATTACTCCTATGTGGAGGAGCAGTTTGCCATGGTGGGGGAGCGCACCCGGCAGCAGTACCGTCTTGGGGACAAGGTGGAGGTCATCCTGGCACGGGCCAACGTGGAGGAGCGGACGCTGGATTTCGTGCTGAAGGATAATGGCATCTATGCCCCCAAGCCTGCGCAGAAGGGGAAGGCTCCCGGGGATGACGGGGAAAATGCCGGCAAACGGCATGGAAAAAAGAAGCCGTCCCGCAGAGGGAAGACGAAGCGGGAAACACAGGACCTCCTTGTGGCGGTATCCGATGCCAAGGAGCAGCCGGCAAAGAAGAGGAAAAAAGCATCTGCCCACCGTCACCGCCCGAAAAGGGGCAGGGCGAAAAAGGGCGCGAAATAAGGTGATGTACAATGGGAAAGAAGAATGAGGGCGTCAAGATTGCCTGCGAGAACAGGAAGGCACGGCATGACTACTTCATCCATGAGACCTACGAGGCGGGGCTTGCCCTGCAGGGAACCGAGGTGAAGTCCCTGCGGGCGGGGCGCGCCAATCTCAAGGACAGCTATGCCGAGATCAAGAATGGCGAGGTGTTCGTGCAGCATATGCACATCAGCCCCTATGAGCAGGGGAACATCTTCAACCACGATCCCCTGCGGCCGAGAAAGCTTCTCATGCACAAGGCGGAGATCGTGAAGCTGTTCAGCAAGACGAGGGAAAAGGGCTTCACCCTGGTTCCCCTGAAAATCTATTTCAAGCGGGGCAAGGCGAAGATGGAGCTGGCCCTTGCCAGCGGCAAGCACAACTATGACAAGCGGCAGGATCTCAAGGCGCGGGCGGACAAGCGTGACATGGACCGGGCCATGAGGGACCGGCAGAAGTATTAGGGGGCGTTTCAATTTCATGGAGAAAAATCTTAAGAGGGGGCTCAAGAACCGCCATCTGCAGATGATTGCCCTGGGAGGCGCCATCGGTACGGGGCTGTTCTATGGCTCCACCGCCACCATATCCATGGCAGGGCCGGCAGTGATCCTGTCCTATCTCATCGGCGGCGGCGTCATCTTCCTCATCATGCGCATGCTGGGGGAGATGGCGGTGGATGAGCCCGTCACGGGCTCTTTCAGCTATTATGCGGAGAAATACTGGGGGAAGTTTCCGGGCTTCCTTGTGGGCTGGAATTATTGGTTCAATTACATCATCGTTTCCATGGCGGAACTCATGGCGGTTGCCATCTACATGAATTTCTGGTTCCCGGATCTGCCCCAATGGATTTCTATCCTGGCCTGTCTTGCTGTCATCACGGCGGTGAATCTGGTCAATGTGAGGGCCTATGGCGAGGCGGAGTTCTGGATGGCCCTCATCAAGATCGTGGCGATTCTCTGCATGATCGTCCTGGGGGCATATCTCATCTTTTCCGCGCCCGTGGGATTCCCAGAAAACGTCAGCAAGCTCTGGGCCCATGGCGGATTCTTCCCCAACGGGCTCTGGGGCATGGCCCTTTCCATCGTGCCGGTCATGTTCTCCTTCGGTGGCATCGAGCTCATCGGCATCACGGCGGGGGAGGCGGATGATCCCGACCGCACGATTCCCACGGCCATCAATCAGGTCATCTGGCGCATCCTCGTGTTCTACGTGGGAACCATGGCGGTGCTCATGGCGCTCTGGCCCTGGAATCTGGTGGGCAAGGAGGCCAGCCCCTTCGTGCAGATTTTCGTGAATGTGGGCATTCCCGCAGCGGCGCACATCCTGAATTTCGTGGTGCTCATGGCGGCGGTGTCGGTCTACAATTCCGCCATCTACAGCAATTCCCGCATGCTCTACCGTCTGGCAGAGGATGGGAATGCCCCCGCATTCCTCAGGAGGCTTTCCTCTCACGGGGTTCCCGTCACGGGAATTTTCGTGTCCTCGGGAATCACGCTCCTTGCTGTGGTGTTGAACTACTTTTTCCCGAAGCATGCCTTCATGTACATGCTGTCCATCGCCACCTGCGCGGCGGTCATCACCTGGGTGTCCATCGCCATCACCCATCTGAAATTCCGCCGGTACTGCAGGGAGCACAGCCATGCCACGAGGTTCAGGGCGTTGCTCTATCCCTTCGGGAATTACCTCTGCCTTGCCTTCTTTGCGGGGATCATCGCCCTCATGGCACAGATTCCCGACATGCAGATGGCGGTCATCGTCCTTCCTGTCTGGCTGCTCGTGCTGTGGATCGGATTCCGGTGCAAGCATTGAGTTTGATACAAAAATACGCATAGCCTTTCGAAAGGCTATGCGTATTTTTTATCTGTGTGCAAGTTGTGTGATGGCGGAGGCAATGGAGCCCAGGGGGAGCTGCTGCTCCACAGCACCCATGTCCCAGGCTGCGCGCGGCATGCCGTAGACCACGCAGGTGGCCTCGTCCTGCCCGATGGTGGGGGAGCCTGCGTGCCGCATCTTCAGAAGCCCCTCTGCACCATCATGCCCCATGCCCGTCAGGATGACCCCGGCGGCGGCAGCGCCGATATTGGTGGCCACGGACTTGAAGAGGACATCCACGGAAGGACGGCAGCTATGGACTTTTGGCCCCATGTGGCAGCCGATCATGATGGCATCGCCGCTTTTGCGCACCGTCATGTGCAGGTTGCCCGGAGCGATATAGACGGTATTGTTTTCCACGCGCTCGCCATCCACGCCCTCCTTGACATGGAGCGCGCACTCATCGTCCAGCCGTTTGGCGAAGAGCTTGGCGAAAAGCGGGGGGATGTGCTGGGTGATCACGATGCCCGGCAAGGGCGGCCGCAAATCCTTGAGAACAGCGGAAATGGCCTCGGTTCCCCCGGTGGAGGAGCCGATGGCAATGAGCTCGATTTTCGCTCCGGCATCCCCGGCGGGCATCAGGGGGGCGGACGGAGAGGCAGGGGGGGTTGTTGTTATGCGCTGCTTTTGCCAGGAAGCGCGTGTCATGATGGCACCGGGTGCCAGGCTGGTGGCCCGTGCCGTAGAGGACTGGCTGCTTTCGTTGGACCAGGAGGTATTTTCTTTTGGAGGCAGCATCCTGTGGCCAAGAACCTGCTCAATCCGTATGGCAAAGCTGCGATAAAAGGCAGGGCTGATCTCGGAGTCTGTGGGTTTCTTGATGTAATATGCAATGCCGACCTGGGCGGTATGTGTCAGCTCCCTGGGCATGAGCCCAAAGGCCACGATGGGGATGTCCTGCTGCTCCGTCAACAGGGTGAGGAGCCGCTGCTTGTTGATCTGTATCGGGGACATGGCATAGTTGAGGACAATGACGTCCGGATGGAACAGGGGTATCTTCTCCAGAGCGTCCACCGGATCGGAGGTCTTTTCCACAAGGCTTCCAGGCGGCAGGTGCTGCCGCAGCCCATCGGCAAGTTCATCCCGAAAATATATGGAGTTGTCGATGATAAGTACACGAACTGCGCTCACTCTAATCACCTGCTGTTGCTGTGTTATGGTGCAGGGATGTATTTCATGGGAAGCCAACTGTTCCGCCCAAACATCCCTATATATTTACTTCGCGAGGATTCTCTTTTTTCCTGCCGGTATAAAATAAAAATAATGGGAAGTTTCCCCAGTTCAAGGGGATGCAGGAATTTTGCACTGTGTTCGCGAAAATACTAGAAGATGGCGAGGTGGATTATTATGAAGAAAGAACGATTCGATGTTACCGGCATGACCTGCTCGGCCTGCTCGGCGCGGGTGGAAAAGGCGGTGGCAGGGCTGGAGGGCATCGGGGAGGTGAGCGTGAACCTCCTGACGAACAGCATGCAGCTTTCCTACGATGAGGCGAAGCTGGAGGCAAAGGACATTATCCGCGCTGTGGAGGAGGCGGGGTATGGCGCATCGGTGAAGGACGGGACACCGGGCAGCAGGGAGACTGCGGAAGCATCGGGGGAAAAGCCGATGGAAAAGGAAGTCCGTGCCATGGGGCAGCGGCTCCTTTGGTCCATCGTATTCCTCATTCCCCTCATGTACATCGCCATGCACCACATGCTGATGGAATGGTTTGGAATCCCTGTGCCGCAGGTGGTGAAGGAGGTCTTCCATGGGCCGGAGAATGCCATTGCCTTTTCCTTTTCCCAGTTCCTGCTGCTCCTGCCCATCATGTATTTGAATAAGAAGTATTATATTCACGGCTTCCGCAATCTTTTCCGCGGGGCGCCGAATATGGACAGCCTCGTGGGCATGGGCTCCATGGCGGCGGCTCTTTTCGGGGCCTTTGCGGTGTTCCGCATGGGCTGGGGACTCGGTCATGGGGACATGGCGCTGGTGGAGGAGTACAGCACGAACCTCTACTTTGAGTCGGCGGGCATGATCGTGACCCTCATCACCCTGGGGAAATACCTTGAGGCCCGGGCAAAGGGCAAGACCGGCGAGGCTCTGGCAAAGCTCATGGAACTGGCCCCAAGGGAAGCGACGGTCATCCGGGAGGGCAGGGAAATCATCGTCCCGGTGGAGCAGCTTGCCCCGGGGGATGAAATCCTCGTGCGGCCGGGGGAAAGGCTTCCTGCGGATGGTGTGGTGCTGTCGGGGCAGACGAGCATCGATGAATCGGCCATCACGGGAGAGAGCATGCCGGTCTTCAAGAAACCGGGGGATGCGGTGACCTCTGCGACACTGAACAAGGCGGGAGCCATTCATTTCCGCGCCGACAGGGTGGGTAGCGACACCACCATCAGCCAGATCGTCCGGCTTGTGGATGAGGCCAGTGCCAGCAAGGCTCCCATTGCAAAGCTGGCGGACCGCATCGCAGGCGTCTTTGTTCCCGTGGTGATCCTCCTTGCGGCAGCAGCAGCAGGCGGTTGGCTTTTCATGGGGGCAAGCGTGGAATTCGCCTTTTCCATTGCCATCTCCATTCTCGTCATTTCCTGCCCCTGTGCCCTGGGCCTTGCAACCCCGGTTGCCATCATGGTGGGAACCGGAAAGGGTGCGGAGAACGGCATCCTCATCAAGTCCGGTGAGGCGCTGGAGGTGGCCCATGCCATTGACATCGTGGTCATGGACAAGACGGGGACGCTGACCGAGGGGAAACCACAGGTTACGGATGTGCTGGCTTTCGGGATGGACGAAAGGGAGCTCATCGCATGGGCGGCCGGCATGGAAAGGAGCAGCGAGCATCCTCTGGCGGAGGCGGTGCTGTCCCATGCGAAGGAGAAGGGGATTGCCCCTGTTTCAGCAGAGGGTTTCCAGGCAATCTTCGGCAAGGGAATCCAGGCGGAAGTGGAAGGCGTTCCTTGTCTTGCGGGGAACGAGAAGCTCATGAAAGAGCATGGGATCGATGTCAGCGCCCATGCAAAGGATCTGGAGAGACTGGCGGATGAGGGGAAAACCCCGCTGCTGTTTGCCAGGGATGGCAGGCTCATGGGAATCCTCGCCGCCGCCGATACGGAAAAGGCATCCAGTCGTCAGGCGGTCCGGGAATTCCAGTCCATGGGCATCGAGGTGGTCATGCTCACGGGGGACAACGAGCGCACGGCGGAGGCAGTGCGCCGACGCCTGGGCATCACCAAGGCCGTTGCAGGGGTGCTTCCTGCCAGGAAGGAGCAGGAGATCGCAAAGCTTCAGGAAGAGGGCCACAGGGTGGCCATGATCGGGGACGGCATCAACGATGCCCCTGCCCTTGCCAGAGCCGACCTCGGTATCGCCATCGGCGCGGGCACGGATGTGGCCATGGAAAGCGCCGATGCGGTGCTCATGAAGAGCGATCTCCTAGACGCAGTGAGCACCATCAAGCTCTCCAAGGCGGTGCTCCGCAATATCAAGGAGAACCTTTTCTGGGCCTTCATCTACAATATCATCGGCATTCCCCTGGCGGCGGGCCTGCTCTACCCGGCCTTCGGCATCAAGCTTTCTCCCATGATTGGTGCCGCCGCCATGAGCATGTCCAGTGTATGCGTTGTCATGAATGCCCTCCGGCTGCGTTTTTTCCAGCCGGAACACAGTGAGGCCGCGGCCTCAGCTGGAGAAGTATCAATGGATGGGCAGGAGTCAGTTCCTGCCGGAAAGGATGGGATGATCATGCAGAAGGAATTGAAGATTGAGGGAATGATGTGCGCCCACTGCCAGAAACACGTGAACGATGCACTGGCCAAGATGGAGGGTGTTACGGCCGTGACGGTGGACCTGGAAGGAAAGAAGGCCGACGTGACCATGGATCGGGAGATTCCCATGGAGGAATTCAAGAAGGTTATCACAGAGGCGGGGTATGAATTGGTGGGGTAATATTTGATTGTTTAACTGTTGAAAATCCCCCGCCATTTAGGTGGGGGACTCACTACCCTACATGTGTAGGGATGAACCGCTTTGGTTATACTAAAGGGTTGGAAGGTAAGATTTTGCCCCACGGTAGTGGGGATGAGTTCTTTTGTACTCGCGAACAGTAAAATTTTCATCTTATTCGCGGTATATGCAGTATAGTTATCTAAAAGTTTTTATTGACTATTGAAGTGGTAAACTAAAATTGGACACGGAGGGGGTAGTTTTTGGACATACCGTGTATACTGTATGGACAGTACGAAACAAGCATTGGACAGAAAGTC
>CADCIX010000018.1 GCA_902801565.1 uncultured Veillonellaceae bacterium
CCACATAGTAATACTCCTGCCGCACCTGCCGGAAGTCATCTACTCCCACTGGCATCACATAATGCTGCTTCATGGCACGCCTCCATTCCTGTGAATTTTCTCGCTAAAACTGCGTCACCCCTTCTTTTCCAATGTCTCGACGCGCTTATAGACATCAATGAATTCCTGGGCAAGGATCTTGAATGCCTCCGCGCTCATGAGCTGGTCCTCCGCATGGATGATCAGCAGGGGCAAAGGATGTTTTGTCGTGTTGTTGGCCTCCTGCTGAAGCAGAACGGCATGGGCATGATGCCCCTCCAAGAATATTTTGCTGCCCTCCTCAATGAGTGCCTCCGCCCGATCGAAATCCCCCGCCTTGGCCTTCTGGATGGCCTGGATATAGGTGCTGCGGGCCGTCCCCACCGCTGAAATGATCTGAAATGCAACATTTTCGAACTCGTCCATAAATAAACTCCCCCTACACTATCTATTTTCCAATGATTCAGTCTACTTCAACTATACCACAAGCGGCCCTTGATTTCAATCAAAACACTCCCCCACTCATGTTCCCCTCATAAATTTTGCCCGGATGGGATATGATTTGAGCCATGAGGATTGCATGTACCAACGAGAGGTGAGTGATTATGCAAAAAATATATGGTTATGTGCGCGTAAGCACGAGAGAACAGAACGCAGACCGGCAGCTTGCCGCCATGCGGGAAATGAAAGTCCCAAAGGAACGGATCTTCCTTGACCGCGTATCCGGCAAGGACTTCGACCGTCCGGAATACCAGAGGCTCTTGAAGCATCTCGACAAGAATTCCCTGCTCTACATCCACTCCATTGACCGTCTGGGGCGGAACTATGCGGAAATCCTGCAGGAATGGCGACGCATCACCAAGGACATGGGAGCGGACATCGTCGTTCTGGACATGCCCCTCCTGGACACACGCCGGGGAAAAGACCTCATGGGAACCTTTCTCAGCGACATCGTGCTCCAGGTGCTGTCCTTCGTAGCAGAGAACGAGCGCATGAGCATCCGCCAACGGCAGGCCGAGGGCATCGCCGCCGCCAAGAAGCGCGGCGTACAGTTCGGACGCCCCAGGAAGCAGCTCCCCAAGGGATTCCAACAACAGCGCGAACATTGGAGGAACGGAGAAATCACTCTGGCAGAGGCCGCAAAGAACTGCGGCATGCCCCTCTCCACCTTCTACCACAAGGCACGAGAACACAAGGCATGAATATGTAAAACTTTTTTAAAAAAGTATACTTTTTTAAAAAAGTTTTACATACCCATGCCTTACTTATTTATCGTTGAAAATAAGCATTTTCTTAAGCGAAATTTTCTATTTTAAAAAAGTATACTTGCCAAAAGGATTCAGATATCCCCTCACAAAAAGGTGTTCTGTTTTTCCTCATGTGGGGCGTTGTAAATCGTTGGCTGGAATTTCCCGGTAAGCAGCAGGTCAAAATCGATCGTGTCAGCGAGAAAGGATGGCTAAATGAGGCAGAGATTCTCTCTGAAAATGCCCCTGCAAAGATTGTCATAACCATCGCCACTTCCCCGGTCGTCATCATGACGATTCCTATTCGCCTGATTCGTGCTGACGAAATGATTTTCCGTCATTTACAGAAACATGCAATAAATGCATTAAACGGGTATATAAAAAGCATATAAAATATCCCCCATCAGCCGCAATCAAACAGCTGATGGGGTAATTTGTCCCAGTCTTCATATGTGATGGACATCAGCTTCCATGTCTGAATTTTAGCCCAAATGCCGGCCTACCGTCAACAATCGAGGCCATTCTTGATAACCAGGCGCAAATTGGCTGATGTCGCTATCCCTTCTGCACGATGGAAATGGGGGAAAGAATCGCCGCTCCTTCGCTGTTGATGAAGATATCGGCCTTTACCCCGAATACCTTTGCCAGGGTGTCCACGGTGATGATTTCCTTGGGGGAGCCCTGGGAAAAAATCCCATGGTCCTTGACAATGGCAATCTCATCCGCATACTGCAGGGCATGATTGATATCGTGGAGCACCATGATGACTGTCATGCCGTATTTCTCATAAAGCTGGCGGACAATCTGCATGACCTCCAGCTGGTGGGCAATATCCAGATAGGTCGTGGGCTCATCCAGCAGGAGGACCTCCGGCTGCTGGGCAAGTGCCATGGCAATCCAGGCACGCTGCCTCTCGCCGCCGGAAAGGGACACAACCTGCCTGTGACGAAAATCCTCCAGATGCGTCACGGAAAGCGCCCACTCCACGGCCTCCCTGTCCTCCCTGGCATTGCTTCCGCGAAACCAGCTTCGGTAAGGAAACCTGCCGTAGTCCACAAGGCGTTCCACCGTGGTATCCGGCGGAGCCTGCACACTCTGGGGAAGGATGGCAAGCCTTTGGGAAAGCTTCTTTCTCCCCATTTTCCGGATATCCTCACCGTCCAGCAGGATTTCTCCCTGATAGTGGGGATTCAATGCTGCCAATGCGCGAAGCAGGGTAGACTTCCCTGCCCCGTTGGGCCCTATGATGGCCGTGCGCTTCCCCTCCGCAAAGCGGATGGAAAGATCCTTCAATATGGTCTTGCCCCCTATCGTCACTGTGAGATCTCTCGTTTCCAGAAGCATGCCCTACAGCTCCCTTCTCAACAGGAACAGGAAAAACGGCGCCCCCAGCACCGCCATGATGATGCCCACGGGAAGTTCCGTGGGCGCAAAGGCAGTGCGGGCAAAGGTATCGCTGAAGATCACCACCGCCATGCCGAGAAGCGCAGAGGCAGGCAGGAGGAAGCGATAGTCCGAGCCGATCATGAGCCTCGCCGCATGGGGCACAATCAATCCCACAAACCCCAGCAGCCCTGCCACGGACACAGCACTGGCCGCCAAAAGAGCCGCCACCGCCGTCATGAGAAGCCGCGTGAGTTCCACCCGGAGTCCCAGCCCTTTCGCCATCTCATCGCCAAGCTGCAGGATGTTTAAGTGCCTCGCCCCCAGGAGTGCCAGAAGAAATCCCGCAATCGTATAGGGATAGATGATGGCAACATGGGGCCAGCTTCGGGCAGAAAGCCCCCCCACCATCCACATGAGCGCACTGTGTACCCTGTCGCTGTAAAAGATCATAAGGGCAGAGATCCCTGCTCCCAGGAATGCCGACACTGCAACCCCGGCCAGGATGATGCGGATGGGACGGATGCCGTTCTTCCAGGCCAGCACATAGATGCAAAGGGCTGCCGCCATGGCACCCACAAAGGCAACAGGCGTGACCAGCCACCCCTGCTCCGGCAGGAGCAGCATGACAAAGATACCCGCAAGCCCGGCACCGGAGGATATGCCGATGATATGGGGATCCGCCAATGGATTCTTCATGATGGCCTGAAGGATGGCCCCCGACAGGGAGAGATTGATGCCCACCAGAGCCGCCACGATCGTCCGGGGCAACCGGATGTTCATGAGAATCTGCTCATGGATTCCTCCATTCCCGCCCATGACTGCCTGGCAGATCTCCTCCAGGGGAATCTCCACGGAACCCTTCACGATGCTCAGGAGGAAGCCAATGCATGACAAAACGGCAAACACTCCCAAAAGGAGTGCCCGCCGTCGATTCGTGCCCTGATATTGTTTCGCTGCCTCTTGCTGGCTCATTTCCTGAATACCTCTGGATAGACAAGGGAGGCCATCATTTCAACGGCTTCCGGGTAATGGATGCCGGGGCTCAAGAGAAACAGGTCCTGCGGCAGATAGTAGATCCTGTTTGCCCGTATGGCAGGAACCGTCTGCCATGCAGGATTCTCCTCGATGACCTGCTGCATGTTCTTCTTGATTTCCTCAATCTTCCCCATGCTCGTCACAAAGATGATTTCCGGGTTCTGCTCCACAAGTGTCTCCAGACTGTAGGGAGCCGCATCCGGATTCTTTTCCATGGGCGTCATGCCGGAGGCGACATTCTCCCATCCCAGCATGGCGGCAATGGAGCCGGCAATGCTTCCCTCCAGCTGCACACTGAGCCCCTGGTTCGTGCTGTGCAGAATCGCCACGCGATGCTTTTCCCTGGGCAGCTTTTCCTGCACTTCCTTGATCTTGCTGTCCATCCCGGAAACGATCTTCTCCCCCTGCTCTTTCTCGCCCGTGATCTGGGCAAAGAGGCGAAGCTCCCTTTTCACATCCTCATAGCTCTTCATATCCACCACAGCCACCGGGATGTTATTGCTCTCCAGTGTCTGCACGAGCTTCTCGTTCATGCCCTTGTTGACAATGACAATATCCGGATTACAGGAAAGGACCTTTTCCACATCAATCTGATAGACCTGCCCCACGCTCGCTGCGTTCTTGGCATAGTCCGGCATCTTCGTCTTGGAATCCGGCCTGCCAACCACCGAACCGCCCACCTCATGGAGAGGTTCCAGGAAGGACGCCGAGGTCACCACGATGCGCTCCGGTTTCTTGGGAAGCGCCACTTCCCTGCCGGCATCATCCTTAAGCACCGCAAAAGCACTCCCGGATCCGCCGGATGAATCCTTGCCTGCCTGCGTTCCGCAACCGGCGAGCAAACATACCAGCATCAGACATGCCAATGCTGCTGTCAACATCTTTTTCATAAGACTACCCTTCGTTTCACGCTCCCCTGCCCGTCTCAAACCGTCTTCCGGGTGAGAATGGTAGAGAGATAGTTCACAGGCTCGTTCTTGTGCTGCCCGATATCGTCAATCCGATGCTCATCGGGAAGCCCGCAGCGGCTCACCATGACGGCCTGCCTTGCCATATCGTTTTCCTCAAGGAGATCGGCAATCTCCGGAAAGTTCTTGTAAACCTTCATGAGCACCACGTTGTCCGAAATCTCCACGGCCTTCCGTATGCGCTCCAGATCCGCTGTCGCAGGGATGATGGAAAGGATATCGTTGCCCTCCACGATGGGATATCCCAGCTTGCTTCCGATGGCGGCAAAGGCGGGAATCCCCGGTATGGTTTCGATGGTGACATCCTCATGCTCCAGCAGGCGGTAAACATAGATGTAGGTGCTGTAGAACATCGGATCCCCCAAGGTCAGGAAGGCAACATTCTTCCCCGAGCGCAGCAGCCCAAGAATCTCCGCCTTGTTTGCCTCCCATGCCTCCGTGGAATCCGCGAAGTCCTTCACCATGGGAAAAACCTGATAGACAATCTCCACATCCGGCTTAAGGTAAGGCTTTGCAATGGTCAGGGCGACGCTGCCGTCCTTCTTCTCCGTCTTCGGCGCAATCAGCACATCCACCTTCTCGATGGCATGGATCGCCTTCATTGTCAAAAGTTCCGGATCCCCGGGCCCAACACCAATCCCGTAAAATATTCCGCTCATAGCTACCTCCAAACAAACTCCGTGCGAAACGATGTTTCGCACTACGCCCTTACACGGAATCTAACCGATTCTGCACCCTTCGGGCTTGACTCGCTAAGATTCCATAGTAAAAAGCCTTTCTTCGTTACAAAGAAAGGCAGATCTCATTGATTACGGCAATGCCGCAAAATCCCCGTCCCCATCCTTCGTAGGTCAAATGGTGATTGACAGACAGGCAGTTCTCCTGACTCCGGCTCATCAAGGCCTCATACCTTCCCGGGCAACCCCAGTGGCGTATCATGAAGCCTCTCCCCATTACAGTGGCGTGACCGTACCGGCATCCCACCGGTTTCTCTATTAAGCCCACGGCACCTGTCCCCTTCATGAAGTTTTCCCTATCATTTTATACTCTGGGCAGAAACCTGTCAATTGTATATCGCCGTGAATTTTCTTTGGTTCCACTTGCCCCT
The DNA here is from genome assembly GCA_902801565.1 of uncultured Veillonellaceae bacterium. GTDB lineage: Bacteria > Bacillota > Negativicutes > Selenomonadales > Selenomonadaceae > UBA3796. The sequence goes on from CADCIX010000018.1 coordinate 5,763, forward strand.
GTGCTGCTGTATCCCGCACCGATGTGAAGCATCTGGCTTGTCACACGTTCCAAATCGCAACGCCCCTCTGCGTCGAAAGGTGCCCTCCTCGGAAAGCAATAACGAGCTGTTCCCATGAGTGACATTTGCCCCAAAATACGCTATAATATTATATTGGAGATTTTGCGATACAAAAGGGATAAAGGGAATACATTAGAGGTGTACTTTATGGAGCATAAAACCGACGGCCTGCTTTTCAAGTTCGCGTTGATTTTTTTCATATTCACAACCATAGCCATGCTGATGAGCGGCGTCAGCATCTATGTGAACCAGACGAACCAGTACAAAGAGCAATGCGAGAAGAACATGCAGAATCTTGCAGATTACATCGAATCCATGCTGATTGCCGACGGCAAGGACTTCCTTGTGCTTCAGGACTACTTTATGAAGCACAAGGGAGAGATGATGATCCGCCATGATTTCTCCGGGGACTATGCCCCTGCGAAAAAGAAATACGAGGAGCTCTTTGCGGCCCAATATCCCGGCAAGATCCTCGGCAGCACCATCACCTTCGATGAGCTGTCCCCGGAAGTGAAGAATGCTTATGCCGTCTATTCCTTTGAATACTGGCTTTACAAGATTGAAAAGGCACGGGATCTCTTCGGGCTGAAATATGTCTATTATATCGTTCCCACCGAGGAACCCCTCCACATGGTCTGGATGCTGGATCTCGTCCGCGACAAAAAGACCGTCAACGGCGTGGACTATATCGACCTTGGCGCGGATGTCTACGAGCCGATGGAGGAGCATCAGAAGATGTGGGAGGCCTGGAATACCGGAAAGAAGCCGAAGGGCTATGATACCTATGACAATGAGTACGGCAAGACCTATGCCTATTACAACCCTCTCTACATCAACGGCAGGAAGGTCGGCCTCATCGGCACGGAAATCGATATCGACAATGTGAACAAGGCCATCCTCCGAAACGCCCTGCAGCAGACAGCAATCATGGGGCTTATCCTGTTTCTCTGCGTCAGTGTCATGCTCTGGGCTATCAACAAACGATATATCTCCAAACTGTCCCATCTGCAGGCCAATGTCCGGGACTATGCCGACAATAAAGATACCCATATCGCCGATGCCATCGAACATGATGCAATAGGAAAGGACGAGATTTCTGCCCTGTCCCTGCAGATTGCCGTCATGATCCGCGAGCTGGAAGAGTACATGAGGAGCCTGTTGGAAACCACAAAGGAACTGGGCGACACGAAAAAGAGGGCAGCCTCAATGAACGAGCTTGCCAACAAGGACTCCCTGACGGGGCTGCGGAATAAGACCGCTTACGACAACGAGGTCCGGCGCATCGAATGGGCGCTGGCCGATGGAAAGGCCAACTTCGGCATCGCTGTCATCGACCTGAATTACCTCAAGCGCATCAACGACACTTACGGGCATGAGCAGGGAAATATCGCCATCAAGAGACTCTGCCGTATCATCTGTGTCGTCTTTGCCCATTCCCCCGTCTTCCGCATCGGCGGCGATGAATTCGCCGTCATACTCAAGAATGATGACCTGAAGAATGTGGATGCCCTGGTGGAAAAGTTCAACAGCACCTTTGACAAAATGTCCCAGGACGACTCTCTGGAGCCATGGGAGCGCATATCCGCAGCCATCGGCATCGCTCTGTACGACCCCCTCTTTGACAACAATCTCACCAATGTATTCAAGCGGGCCGACAAGGCCATGTACGCACGCAAGAAGGAAATGAAGGCTGTGCGCACGTAAATCATGTAAATAAAGAAGCCATCGCATGAGCAGCGATGGCTTCTTTGTTTATCAATATAATTACTTGAGCATCGCAAGCATCGTGCCTGCTGCAACCGCAGTTCCGATGACGCCTGCAACATTCGGGCCCATGGCGTGCATGAGCAGGTAGTTGCCGGGCTTCGCCTTCATGCCCACCATCTGGCTGACACGGGCTGCCATGGGAACGGCAGAGACACCGGCAGAACCGATGAGGGGATTGATCTTGCCGCCGGAGAACTTGGACATGATCTTGCCCAGGATCAGGCCGCCTGCCGTGCCTCCGATGAAAGCTACAAGGCCCAGACCGATAATCATGAGGGTCTGCGGGACCAGGAAGTCCTCTGCCGACATGGTCATGCCGGTACCCGTTGCAAGGAAGATCGTGACCATGTTGCAAAGGGCATTCTGTGCCGTATCGGAGAGACGATCCATGACGCCGGACTCACGGAAGAGATTGCCCAGCATGAGGCAGCCGAGAAGCGCCGCAATGGAAGGAAGAAGCAGACTGATGAAGATCGTTGCCACAATCGGGAACACGACGCGCTCAAACCGCGTCACAGGGCGGAGCTGCTCCATGGCAATCTCCCGCTCCTTCTTGGAGGTCAGAAGCATCATGACCGGAGGCTGGATCAGCGGAACCAGGGACATGTAGGAATAGGCCGCCACGGCAATCGCGCCGAGAAGATGCGGAGCCAGCTTGATGGAGAGATAAATGGAGGTCGGGCCATCCGCGCCGCCGATGATGCCGATGGCAGCCGCTTCCTGTACCGTAAAGCCCATGATCATTGCGCCGGCCAGAGCCACGAACACGCCAATCTGCGCCGCCGCTCCAAGGAGCAATGTATAAGGGCGGGCAAGCAATGGGCCAAAGTCCGTCATGGCGCCAATGCCAAGGAAGATCAGCGGCGGGAAAATCTCGTTGGCAATACCGTAATGGATCGCCATCATGACGCCCATCTCATCAAAGAATCCTGTGCAGGGAAGATTGGCAAGAACGCAGCCAAAGGCGATAGGCCCCAAAAGAAGAGGCTCGAATTCCTTGACAATGGCCAAGTACAGAAGAGCAAGGCCGACCAGTATCATGATGCCATTTCCGGCGGTAAACGCCGCAAAGCCACTGTCATTCCAGACAGACTGCAGGGATACGACAAATGCGTTAAATAATTCCATCTCTTTTCCTCCTTCCTGTATTCTCAACCAAGGTTCAGGCCACCCATGCGGCCGGACTGTTTCCATCCATCACGGTTCACCGGGCGGATGGCCCTGATCTCACCAGAAGCGCCGCAGGAGGCCACCGCTGCGGCAATGGCTGCCACGACCTCTGCGGGAATGCCCTCCTCCACCACGGGCTCAGGCTCAGGCTCAGGAACGGGAGCCGGTACGGGTGCAGCAGGAGCTGCCGGAGCAGGCTCTTCCTTCGGCTTCGTCGGGTCCACGATGTGGATGAGCTTGATCATGTACATCAGGCAGATCAACACGATGAATACAACCGTCATGTTGATGAGCATGATGATCAATGGATTCGTTGTCACTGGATGTCCCATAAAATCACCTCATAAACTTTATAGAATAATATCTTCTATTATATAGATTTTCCGCACAAATTGAAATACTTTATTACAATATTGATGATATCTATCAATTATTTTACTTTCAAAAGGGCTTTGGCCAGACGGTTCGTCTTCTCCACATAAAGAGCGCGTATTTCCGGATACTCGCCCAAACCTTTCCGACTCGTTCGCACGGAAAATCCCTCCGCTTCCAGCCGGGATTTCCAGGAGTTCGGCCCACTGCCGGACAAATCCTCCGTGACATGGATCCCCCCCGAAAGCAGCAAGGGAGCCAGGAGCAAGGATTTCCTTCCCCTCTTCTTCAGCCGTTCGAGAACCATGGAAAAGCTCGGTGTATCCGACTCCTCCAGCACGCCGATATGCACAGGAAGCCCCTTCGCATCCGCCCGCTCCTGCAGGATCTCATAGACAGTGTTATGGCGATGGGGGGAACCATGCCCCAGCAGGACCAGCTCCTCCTCTGCCGGTTCCAGTGCCTTCCACAGGGCATCCAGCCCCAGGGAATAATCATCCTGGCCGTCGTCCTTCCCCTCACGGAAAAACAGGGGCTCGCCTGCCGCCAATCGGGAAAACCGTCCTTGGAATTCCTGAACCGAAGCCAGTATCTTGTTGCTGTATTCCTCCCCCGGAGTCAAATGGGAGGGCTGCACCAGCACCTGCCCATATCCTTTTCCAGCCAGATCCTCCAGGCATTCTGCAAGGGAAGGGACATAAAGATTCCGCTTCTGCAATCTCTTGCGGATGAAATTGGAAGTATAGGCCTGAAACAGGTCATAGTCCGGATGCGCCATTGCAATGTCCGCGGCCAGTGCTTCCAGGCAGTTTTGGCGTGCCTGTTCCTCCGACACGCCAAAACTCGCCAGTACGATGGCCCGCTTCATCCCTGCTCCTTCTTGATGACATCGGCAATGCGGTTGCAGATGTCGTCCAGCTGGGACTGGTCAGGCCCTTCTGCCATGACGCGAATCAATGGCTCCGTGCCGGAGGGACGCACGAGAACGCGCCCGTTCTCGCCGAGTTCTTCCTCGCCTGCGGCAATGGCCTCCTTGATGGCCGGATTCTCTTCCCATCCATCCTTTGTCCCCACCCTGACATTGACCAGAAGCTGGGGATAGGTGGTCATGAGGGCCGTGAGTTCCGAGGCCTTCCTTCCGCTGCGCTTGAGGGAGGAAAGCACCTGAAGCGCCGTCAGAAGGCCATCTCCCGTCGTGCTGTAATCCGTGAAAATGATGTGGCCGGATTGCTCTCCGCCGATACAGTGCCCATTTGCCAGCATGTTTTCCAATACGTAGCGGTCCCCCACCTTCGTGATCTCGGCCTTGATGCCGGCTTTCTTGAGGGCCTGGTGGAAGCCGATGTTTGCCATGACCGTCGTCACCACGGTATTGTTCTTCAGGCGCCCTTCCTTCATCATCTCCATGGCGCACATGACGAGGATGTGGTCGCCGTCGATGAGCTGGCCCTTCTCATCCACGCAGAGGCAGCGATCTGCATCCCCGTCATGGGCAATCCCGAAATCCGCATGGTTTTCCAGAACGGCCTTCTGCAGGGATTCCAGATGGGTGGAGCCGCATCTGTCGTTGATGTTCACCCCATTGGGCAGGGCATGGATAACCTTGAGATCGGCCCCAAGGCGCCGCAATACCGTGGGCATGGCCTCATAGGCCGCGCCATTGGCGCAGTCAAGAACCACCTTCATGCCATCGAAATGCTCCTCGCAGGTGGTGCAGAGAAAGTCGATATACTGGTTCAACAGGTCATTGCGATACTCGATGCGGCCAATCTTCTTGCCCGTGGAACGTGCCAGGTCATCCTTCTCCTCCAGACGATGCACAATGGCCTCCAGTTCATCCTCCACCGCATCGGGCAGCTTGTAGCCGTCCCCGCCAAAGAATTTGATGCCGTTGTCCTGGAACGGGTTATGGGAAGCAGAGATGACAATGCCCGCCCTCGCCTTGAGCTTTTTCGTCAGGTATGCAATGGCAGGCGTGGGAATGATCCCTATGATAGCCGCCACGCCGCCCGCCGAGCAGATTCCGGCAGCCAGTGCCGCCTCATACATCTGCCCCGATATACGCGTGTCCCGCCCAATGAGTATGACCGGCTGCTTTTCCGTCTCCTTGCCGAAATAAAGCGTTGCCGCCCTGCCCAAGCGATAGGCAAGCTCCGGCATGAGGGAGACATTTGCCTCACCGCGCACACCGTCCGTCCCAAATAATCTTGCCATAAACGAAACCCCTCCCTAAAAATTCCTAACTTATTCATTATGCGCATGATGCGCATTCTTTTCCAAAAAAGCAAGCGCGGCCTTCATTCCATCCACGGCAGCACTCATGATTCCTCCGGCATAGCCGGCCCCCTCGCCGATGGGGTACAATCCGGAAATGCTTTCCGACTCGAAGCTCTCCTTGTCCCGAAGTATCCTGCAGGGAGCAGAGGATCGGGTTTCCACACCGGTCATCACCACATCCTCCGCCGCAAACCCCCGTATCTTCCTGTCAAAATATGGCAAGGCCGCCTCCAGTGTCTGCGTGATAAAAGAAGGCAGACAGCGGTGAAGATCCACCGGCTTTACCCCCGGACGATAGGTCGGGGAGGTCAGAAATTGCCTGGAGCCAAAGGTTCCCTTCAGGAAATCTCCCACCGTCTGGACCGGAGCGAGATAGCCGCCGCCGGCCAGTTCAAAGGCCAGTGCCTCACACTTCTGCTGGAACCGCATGCCATCCAATACCCCGGAACCGAAATCCGCCGGGGACACGGTCACCAAGAGCGCCGCATTGGCAATCCCGGAATCCCGCCGGTAATTGCTCATGCCATTGGTCACGACCCGCCCTGTCTCAGAAGCAGCCGCAACGACCTTTCCTCCGGGGCACATGCAGAAGGAATAGGCTCCTCTTCCGGTCTTTGCATCCTTGTAGGTCAAGGCATAGTCCGCAACAGGGAGAAGGGGACTTCCCGCATCCTCCCCGTACTGCGCCCGATCGATGAATTCCTGCGGATGCTCAATGCGGACTCCTGCAGCAAAGGGCTTTGCCTCCATGGAGGCCCCTCTTTCCAGAAGCATGGCATAGGTATCCCTTGCAGAATGCCCGATTCCCAGAAAGACGGCTTCCGCCGGAATCCGCTCCTCACCATTTACCACAACCGCCTCGAGGCTTCCTTCCCTGCCGACCAGAAAATCCGTGACCTGCATCCCAAAGCGGACCTCGCCCCCCAGTCGGATGATTTCCTCACGGATATTCCTGACGATATCAGAGAGGAGATCCGTCCCGATATGAGGCTTCTGCAGATAGCGGATTTCCTCCGGCGCGCCTGCCGCCACGAAGGCCTCCAGCACATCGCGTATATGGGGATCGCTGGTCCTCGTGGTCAGCTTGCCATCGGAAAAGGTTCCGGCTCCTCCTTCCCCAAACTGGACATTGGAACGGGTATCCAAAAGGCCGGTCTCCCAAAATCTTTGGACAGCCTCCCGGCGCCGATCCACATCAAGGCCGCGCTCCAGCACCAGGGGTTCCCATCCGGCACGGGCAAGCACCAGGGCAGCGAACATGCCGGCAGGACCAAACCCGACAACCACCGGGCGGGAATCTCCCGACTGCCTCTTCAGCAATGACAACGGATTCCTCCCGGTATCCTCAGGACTCCTGCTGATATTCCTGTCCCGCCGGAACTTCGCCAGAATCTTCTTTTCCGGGACCGTCACGAGAACATCCAGAACGTAGACAAACTGGATGGGAGCGCCATGATACCGCCTTGCATCCACAGCCTTACGCACAATTACCACCTCAGGCACAGCCTGAGGTGGTAATTCCAAGCGTTTTGCCGCCAAAGAGGTCAATGGAGCCTGCTCGCGGAAACATACCGCGAGATTTGTTATGCGAATCAAGTCCTCGATCAACTCCAATACTCTTATTTTATTATTTGTTATTCTTTTTCTTGCTAATAACAATATTAACACTTACATCGGGATTTGTCACGGTAATTCCCTCGGGAAGGATCAATTTCACCGGTATGGTGAATGTCTTGTCATGATCCTTCAGGGAAATGTTCTCCGTGGCAATGCCATCCATGGACCCAATCAAGGCATCGCTCCCCGCAATCTCTATGCTGGAGGGGAATGCCCGCACGGCCTCCACCACGTAACCCTGGGGCAAATTGTTTTCCAGAACCGGCCGCACGGCGACGACCTTCTTGCTCAATCCACGGGCCATCTGAACATCCACTTCCAGCAAGGATGGAACCACCTGCACATCCGGGACTTCGCGTCCCTGGTCATTGATGGCGGAAAGGGGCACCTGCAGATTGAAGTCCGAATCATTGCCTGTGAGCCCCACATACCCAATCACGCGGGAAACCTGTTCCACAGCGGATTTGGGACCGATTACCGTCACCATATCATAGTTCTGCTGAACCTTCGCAATCGTCACACTAGGTGCGGTAGAACCCGTCACGATGAGTTCGGCCTTTATCTGGTTCTCAACGTAAGGATCCATGACAATCTCCACGGTTCCCGGCTCCATCTCCAGCACCTCAAATCCCTGGGGCATCTGGATATGGATCGGCAGACGGTAAGTCCCTTCCCCCATGCCTTCCAGGTCCACCTTTGCCTTGAAATCCCCCGAATCCACATTCACGAAATAGGATCTCTGGGCACGCACCTTGAGTTTCATGGTCTCTGCATCCTGCGCAATCCGATATCCCTTGGGAACATTATCCAGTGTCACTCCAATCGTGTACTCCCTGTCAACCGCCGGATTCTGGTCATCCATGACAATCACCCAAAGGGTGATTGCCACCATCAGCGCAATGATCTTTGCCGTAAAATTACGTTGTACTATGCTCTTCATGCGTTGAATCATTTCTTGCCGCGCCTCCAGTTCCTAATGAAATCCCCAATGCCTGTCCTGGGAGTCGAAAAGGCCGGCTGGAGGTACTGCCGGAGGCTTTCTGTGTCCAAATGCCGCCTGATGTGCCCACTCTCAGCAATGGAAATCGTCCCCGTTTCCTCGCTGACAACGACAATGAGCGCATCGCACTGCTCCGAAAGGCCGATGGCAGCACGATGGCGCGTTCCAAGTTCCGTGGAAAGTGTCCTGTTCTCCGTGAGGGGAAGAAGGCAGCCTGCGGCAATCAAACGCTTGCCGCGGATCACTGCCGCCCCATCATGAAGCGGCGTGTTGACAATGAACACATTCAAAAGGAAATCCGCCGTGATAAGACCATCAATATGAATGCCGGTTGAACTGATATCATTGAGCCCCATCTCCCTTTCGATGACGAGCAAGGCTCCCGTCTTCGTGGAAGACAAGGTCTTGATGGCCTTCACCAGCTCATTGACAACAGAACGTGCCTCGTCATCATCAAGGTATACCGCTGAACTCAGGAAATGCCCCTGGCCGAGATGTTCCAACCCCCTGCGAAGTTCCGGCTGAAAAACAATAGGAAGCGCAACGAAGAGAAGGGTCACTGCTTTCTGCAACAGCCAGGAAATCACATGAAGCTGCAACAGATTGCAGGCCATCGTGACAACCAAAAGCACCAGAACCCCTTTCACCAAAGTGATGGCTCTGGTATCCTGCAACATCTCATAGATTTTATAAAGGATGACAGCAACAATGAGGATATCAAAGATATCCAAAAACGTTACCGTTGCCAGAATCCCATGAACATGCACGGGAAGATGAATATTGAAATCAACCGGCATAAACAAAACTCCTCGATTACTACTCTTTAAATAAAGCTATTCTCCTTCTTTTCCAAAAAATCCTTGTTGCCGCTCAATTTTTTAATTTATATATTGCAAAATCCCCGAACGCCAGGGTTTCGGGGATATCACCTGCAATGATTATTTGATTTTGCGGATCCAGCCTTCCGGACCTTCTATCGTGCCAAGCTGGATGCCGGTGAGGGTATCATAGAGCTTCTGGGTGATGGGGCCCATCTTCTCCATGCCGCTGGGCAGACAGATCTCCTTGCCGTGGTCCACGATCTTGCCCACGGGAGAGATGACCGCTGCCGTGCCGCAGAGGCCGCACTCGGCAAAATCCGCCACCTCAGAAAGGGCAACCTTGCGCTCCGTGACCTTGAGGCCAAGGTAATGCTCTGCCAGGTAAACCAGGGAGCGACGGGTAATCGAAGGCAGAATGGAATTGGACTTCGGCGTTACCACCTCATTGTCCTTGGTGATGAAAATGAAGTTTGCTCCGCCGGTCTCCTCCACATAGGTACGGGTTGCCGGGTCAAGGAACATGTTCTCGTCAAAGCCATTTGCATGGGCCGCAACATAGGCATGGAGGCTCATGGCATAGTTGAGGCCGGCCTTGATATGGCCGGTGCCCTGCGGAGCTGCACGGTCGAAATCACTGACGCAAATGGTAATTGGCTTCGCGCCGCCCTTGAAGTACGGGCCGACAGGCGTGCTGAACAGGCGGAACTGATACTCCGCTGCAGGCTTCACTCCGATGACGATTCCCGTGGCAAACATGTAGGGACGAAGATAGAGGGATGCCCCTGTGCCATAGGGAGGAACCCAGTCCGCATTGGCAGAGACCACCGCGTCCACAGCTTCCAGGAATTTCTCCTTCGGGAAAGGCGGCATCTCCAGCCGCTTTGCGGAATCCACCATGCGCTCGGCATTGAGGTCGGGACGAAAAGCGACGATATCCCCATTCTTCGTCGTATACGCCTTGAGACCCTCGAATACTTCCTGGCAATACTGAAGAATGCCCGCGCACTCATTCAATACAACCGTGGAATCCCCCGTGAGCTGCCCTTCTCCCCACGCTCCATCCTTATAGTTCGCCACATAGCGCTGCGGCGTCTGTCGATAGCTGAAATCAATATTAGACCAGTCCAGATTTGCTTTGCCCACACTAACGCACTCCTTTTGCAATCTTTATCTCATATATATATAATGCAATGTCTCTATTCTATTCCCCTGCTATACAAATGTCAAGGGGACTCTTGCGGCTCCTGTTTCTGCATTCCGAGACTTCTTATGCCTCTCCGCGCTTCCGGCAGTTTCTCAAGGACATCCGAGGCAATGAGCCCTTCCCCCTTCTCCTCATAGGCAAGGTCTCCTGCCAATCCATGAAGATAGACACCTGCCAGCGGCGCAAGACCCTCCTCCGTCTGGCACACCAGCCCTGCAATCGTCCCTGCCAGCACATCGCCGCAGCCTGCGGTCGCCATGCCGGGATTGCCCTTTGTCGTAAAAAAGGCCTCGCCGTCCGGATAGACCACAATGGTGCACTCGCTCTTCACCACAAAGACAGACTGATATTCCCGGGCAGCCTCCCGCACCATCGGAAGCAGGGAACTCCGAAGCTCCGGCACCGAGATATCGAGAAGTGCCGCCATCTCGCCCAAATGGGGCGTAAGAATCGGGGGCTTTTTGCATTCCGCCAGAAGTTCCGGATGCTTCCGATAGGCATAGATGGCATCCGCATCAAGGATTACAGGCTTGTTGATGTTCGCCAGCAGATGACGCACAAGATTCCCTGTCTCATCCCTCCGTCCCAAACCGGGGCCAAGCAACACGACATCATGGGATTCCACCAGCTGCAAGAGGCTTCCCATGGCCCTGTCCCCGCCCAGGACGCCGGACGCAACCTCGGGAATCGGCTGGGTCATGACCTCTGTGAGCTTTCCCTCCATGATATCATGAAGGCTCTCCGCAACGGCCAGGGTGGAGATTCCCGCGCCACTCCGAAGCACAGCCCTGGATGCCAGTGCAGCCGCCCCGGTCATCCCCCTTGACCCGGCAACGACAAGGACACGACCGCAGCTTCCCTTGTGGACATCCATGGGACGAGGAGAGAACAAGGTTTCCGCCAAGGCATCATCGATCAATTCCTGCTTCAATTCCTCTGCCTCAAGGAGCTGGGAGGGGATACCGATATCATCTACAAGCAGCTTGCCCGTGCATTCCGCTCCCGGGCAGAAGAAATGCCCAATCTTCGGAAGGCCCAGGGAAATCGTCAAATCTGCCCGCACAGCCTCGCCGGGCGCTTCTCCGGTATCCGCCTCGATTCCCGATGGAACATCAATGGACACGACGGGTTTGCCCGACTCGTTCACAACCCTGATCAAATCTGCAATATCCTTTCGCGGCGCCCCTTTGACTCCCGTGCCAAGAATGCCATCCAGGATGCCATCGGCAAAGCGCTTCAGGAAGACGCGTAGCTTATCCAAGGAGCGTTCGCCCTCCAGAAGCTTCACTTCTATGCCCATCCTGCCCACAATATCTCGGTTCACTGCCGCAGAACGAGTGAGATGCGCAGGGTTGCCCGCCATGAATACCTTCACCTTCGCCCCATGATTCGACAAATGGCGCGCCGCAACAAAGGCATCTCCCCCATTATTCCCGGTTCCGGCCAGGACGCAGATCGTCTTTCCATGGACACCTCCCAAGAAGTTCTCCGTCGCCTCTGCGGCCTGATGTCCCGCATTTTCCATGAGAAGGAGCTCAGGGATCCCGAACTCCTCCGTTGCCTTCTTGTCAATCGCCCGCATCTCATCCACCAAGGAAATTTTCATCGTCACCCCTCCATCACGCATTGCGCCGTGGCATATTCCATCGCATGGCTCAGGGAAACATGCACATATCGCACGCCCTTCTTTTCTGCCAGATCGGCATAATAGCCGCTTAACCGTATACGGGGGCAGCCCAGTTCATCCGGCAGGATCTCGATATCCTGCAAGGTACCGCCCCGAAGGCCTGTGCCGAAGGCCTTCAGCACTGCCTCCTTTCCGGAAAAGCGCGCCGCATAAGAGGCCGCTGCCTGTCTGCCCCGCCCCTCGCAATACTCAATTTCTCCAAGCGTATAGACACGCTCCTTGAACCGCTCATTTTCCAGAGCTCTCTTCATTCTCCCAATCTCCACGATATCCGTGCCAATCCCCAAGATCCTCATCCTCTATCCCTCGTCTCAAAAAAGCCGGCTGCATGAGCCGGCTTTCGTTTTTCTCATTTGTCCTGCAATTTCGCTTCCAGCGCCTTTCGTTCCGCTTCATGGGGATCAAAATGCTGGCTCCTCGCAATGAGTACCTCAACACGGCGGTTCTGCGTCCTCCCCGCCTCCTGATTGTTGTCCGCAATCGGCCGATACTCGCTGTAGCCAACGGCACTGAACCTTGCCGGATTCAGGCCGGAATTCAGGGACAACAGGTATTTCATGAAGTTCAGCGCACGATAAGAGCTCAATTCCCAGTTTGACGGATATTGTGCCGTATTGATGGGAACATTGTCCGTATGCCCGGAAATGAGCACCCTTTGCGGTATTGTCGCCAAAAGGCCCGCCACCACGGGGCCAATCTTCTGGGCATCGCCCACCAGCTCTGCCGAGCCGGAGGGGAACAGCGCCTTCTCCTTGATTCGTATCATGAGCCCATCATCGGCAAGCTCCGTGCTGAGCTCGTCTTCCAGCTTGTTTTGCTCGATGTACTCGTCCAGCTGCTTCTTGATGTTCTCCAACTGCTGGTTTTCCTGAATATAGGCATTGTTACCCAGATCCTCGTCACTGACAACCTGGCGCATCATGCTGGGATTCGGGCCTGCCTTGTCGAAAAAGGAAGGACCGCCCATATTGAACGCAGCCGTGAATGCCTGTGCCATCTCGTTTACCTTGTTCTGATCCGTCTGGGACATGGCAAACAAGGCGATAAAGAGTGCCAGAAGAAGGGTCATAAGATCGGAATAGGGCAGTAACCAAGCCTCGCCCTCATGTTCCTCATGGGGTTTGCCCCGTTTTTTCCTGGCCATCAAATCACTCCTTCTTCAAGCCTTCGCGCTCAGTCTGAGGAATGAACACCATGAGCTTTGCCTCGATTGCCGTCGGCGAATCACCGGCCTGCAAGGACAAGATGCCCTCAATGATCATGCGCTTCTCGCTGACCTCTGCCTCAGAGAGCAGCTTCAGCTTGTTGGCAAGCGGAAGATAGATAACGTATGCCGAGAAAATACCGAGAATCGTTGCAACGAATGCCGCAGCGATCGCATGGCCGAGCTTGTTGACGTCATCCAGGTTGCCCAGTGCAGCGATAAGTCCGACAACGGCGCCAAGCACGCCCAGCGTCGGCGCATAGGTGCCCGCCTGGGTAAGTATGGAACGTCCTACGGAATGGCGTTCCTGCATGACCGCCAATTCCGCATCAAGCACGTCGCTGACGAATTCCGGGTCCATGCCGTCGATTACCATGCCCAATCCTGTGCGAAAGAAGGGATCCTGTATTTCCTGAACCTTGTTCTCAAGGGCCAGAATACCTTCGCGACGGGCAATCTGTGACAACTCAATGAACAGCTGCAGCAATTCTGCCTTCTCATGCAACGGCGGCCGAAAAAACGTCATCTTCACCAGTTTTGGCAAAGATTTCAGCTGATTCATATTGAATGCAATAAACAGACAGGAAAACGTACCGCCAATGATGATCAGGAATGCCGCCGGGTTATTCAGTGAACTGATCGGTGCGCCCTTAATGACCATTCCGACGAATACGGAAATAAAACCGGCAACCACACCGATGACTGTCGACATTTCCAAGATAATAGCCCCCCTAACCTTCTTTTCTTGCTGAAGGAACATGTTTTACTTTCAAGTATACACCCATGTCTTTCTATAATTCCATACCCAAGCCCAAAAATCCTACTAAAAATCTAAATTTTTTTATCGAAAAATCTTTTTGCTTCTTTTTTAAATTTTTTTGCATAAATTTCTTTTATTATATCATAGATTTCTCAAAAATATGATATAATGGTTGAAAATAAGTTGAATTTATCAGGGCCTATCATGTCAAGGGAGCGATATCATGGAACTACGTCAACTGGAATACTTCCAAATGGCCAGCCGATTGCGCAACATCACCAGGGCTGCCGAGCGCCTTCGCGTTTCACAGCCGAACATCACGGTTGCCATCAAGAAGCTGGAAGCAGAACTTGGCATACAACTGTTCGATCGCAGCCAAAAGCAGCTTTCCCTGACACCGGAAGGCACCGTCTTCCTCAATCGCATCGACCTGGCCCTCCGAAACATACAGGATGCCGTCCTTGAGGTCAACGACTACAAGCAGCTTCAGAAGGGAACCATAAAGATCGGGATACCGCCCATGATGGGGGCCTATCTCTTCCCGAAAATCTTTTCCAGCTTCCGCCAAAGCTACTCCAACCTGGACATCTATCTTTACGAGGAAGGCTCCATGACCATCCGGGAACAGCTGGAACGGGATGAACTGGATTTCGGCATCATCATCATATCCAATGCCTCCACCAACCTTCAGCTCCTGCCCATGTCAAAGAACCAGATCGTTGCCTGCGTGCCTGAGACCAGCCCCTTGGCAGAAGAGGATTCCCTGACCTTTGAGGACATTTCCTCCTCCGATATCATCATGTTGAAGGAAGGCTCCTTCCTGAGACAGCTCATCCTCCAGGAATTCAAGGACGCGGACATCACCCCGAACATCGTTCTGGAGTCCAACCAGGTCGTTACCATAAAAGGACTGGTATCCCGCGGCGTCGGCATCTCCTTCCTCCTGGACATCGTTCTGGAGGACTCGCCGGGCATCAAGGCCGTTCCACTTGCCTCTCCGCTCTTTGTGGATGTCGGGCTTGCCTGGAAAAAAGACAGGTATATTTCCAAGGCTGCACAGTCCTTCATCGATTTCTGCAAGAATATCCTGAAACATACCAAAGAGGACATTCAATGAATGTTTTACAGAATAAAAGCAGTTCTCCTCCATCCGGGAGAACTGCTTTTTTGCGCCAGCCTATATCTCAATCATATCTCTCGTCAATGACACGCTTCGTCTTCTTTTCGCTACGGGGCAGGATGCCGATCTCGACGATCTTGACCAGGGGCGTGAAGCCGATCTTGCTCTTGACCGCTGCGGCGATCTTTCCTGCCATCTCCAGGAAGTTCACGCTGCCGTTGGTCTCCACATAGATGCGCATGGTATCCTTGCCATCCAGGTGGGACAGGCGTATCTGGTATTCGCTGGAAAGCTCCGGGAAGCTCTCCAGGACTTCCTCGATCTGTTTCGGGAACACATTGACGCCCTTGATCTTTATCATGTCATCGCTGCGTCCGGAAATGATGTCAATGCGCGGGAACTTGCTGCCGCAGGGGCATTCCCCAGGAATGATGCGTGACAAGTCGTGGGTGCGGTAGCGGATGAGGGGCGCCCCCTCCTTGACCAAGGTGGTGATGACGATCTCCCCGAATTCCCCGTCGGGCACATTCTCCCCGGTCTTGGGGTCGATGATCTCAAGGTACACATAGTCATCCCAGATATGCATGCCGGTGTCATACTTGCAGTTGATGCCAATGCCGGGGCCGTAGATTTCCGTGAGGCCATAGATATCATAGAGCTCAATGCTGAGTTCCTTCGAGATCCTGTCGCGGATCTTCTTTCCCCAACGCTCGGAGCCAATGACACCCTTCTTCAGGCAGACCTTATCCTTGATTCCCCGCTTCTCGATTTCCTCCGCCAGAAGCAGTGCATAGGAAGAGGTTGCCGTGAGCACCGTCGTCTTCATATCCATCATCATCTGGATCTGCTTGTTCGTGTTGCCAGGCCCCATGGGAACGACCATGGCTCCCAGCTTCTCGGCGCCGTTCTGGAAACCGATACCCGCCGTCCAAAGCCCGTAACCCGGAGTGATCTGGATGCGGTCCTCCTTCGTGATGCCGGCAAACTCATAGCAACGCTTGAACATTTCCGCCCAATCGTCCACATCCTTTGCCGTGTAGGGAATGATGACCGGCGTCCCCGTCGTGCCGGAGGAGGAATGGATGCGCACGACCTCGCTTTCAGGCACCGCCATGAGCCCCAGTGGATAGGCATCCCGTAAATCCTGCTTCTGGGAGAAGGGCAGCTTCTGGAATTCCTCCACGGTCTTGACTCCCTGAATCCCCGCCTCTTTCAATTTCTTTCCGTAAAAATTGTTGACCTTCAAAAGCCTCTGAATCTGATGGTCTACCTGCTTGAGCTGTTTTTCGTTGATTTTCATGAGATCCCCTTTTCCTCCGTATACATCAATGCTTTTTCATTCAAGTCATGGAATTTCGCAGGAACCTTCTCCCGCATGGCTGTCCGGATGTCCTCCACCTCGAACCCGAGCTCCCCCGTCCGGACCGCCGCCCCCAAAAGAAGCATATTGAGCACCTTTGCAGAACCGAGGTTTTTTGCCGCTGCCTCGCTGTCGATCAGGATAAGATTTTCTGTCTTTTCCTTGAGGTACTGCAGAACTTCCTCCAAGGGATAGGAAGATGTTCCGATCAGGGCACTTACGGGAAGGATGGGGCAGGAACTCACCACCACAGTCCCGCCATCCTTCAGAAAAGGAAGATGGCGTACCGCTTCCGCCGGCTCAAAGCCGATGATGATGTCCGCCTTTCCCGGAGCGATCATCGGGGAATAAAGGTCCTTTCCCAGCCGCACATGAGAAAAAACGCTGCCTCCCCTCTGTGCCATGCCGATGGTTTCGGCGGTCTTCACTTCAATGCCCCGCTTCATGGCAGCAGCGGCCATGAGCTTGGAGGCCAGGATGGTTCCCTGTCCGCCGACACCGCATAAGATGATGTTCTTATTCTTCATTCTTCTTGCCACCCCCGATCGCGCCTACAGGGCAAACCTGCTCGCAAAGAGTGCATCCCGTGCAGAGCGATGCATCGATAAAGGCCCTCTCATCCTTGATGATAAGCGCCGGGCATCCCAATTCCCTGATACACTTCCTGCAGCCGATGCATGTTTCCGCATCCACGGTGGAACGTCCTGCCGGTTTCGTCATGGCAATACAGGGAGAACGGAAGATCACAGCCTTGACTCCGGGCTCCTCCGCCACCCTCTTGATCGTGTCACGGGCAATCTCATAGTCCAGGGGATTGACCGTTTCCACCGTCGTGAGGCCTATGGCGCGCAAAACCTTCTCGATACTGACCTTCTCCACCACCTGCCCCATGACCGTGCGCCCCGTGCCGGGATGTGGCTGGTGACCCGTCATGGCCGTGGTGGAATTGTCCAGGATAACCAGTGTCATGTCCGCCTGATTGTAGAAGGCATTCACCACCCCCGTGATCCCTGCGGCAAAAAAGGTGGAATCCCCCACAAAGGCAAAACATTTCGTTTCCTTATCGAGATGGCCGACGCCCTGGGCAATGTTGATGCCTGCCCCCATGCAGAGACAGGTATCGCACATATCCAGCGGCATGGCATTTCCCAGGGTGTAGCAGCCAATATCGCCGCAATAGATGGTCTTCCTTCCCTTCATCGCCTGCTTGACCGCATAGAAGGAGGCGCGATGGGGACAGCCCGCGCAGAGCACCGGCGGGCGCACGGGCAGGGGCACATCCGGCGCGGCAGGCATCGGAACTTCCTCCAGGCCAAGGAAGGAATGGATTGCCCTGCTGACGGACAGAAGAGTGTTCTCCCCCGCGGAGGCAATATCCCCCGTCAGCTTGCCGTGAATCTTCACGGACAGATGATGTTTTCCGCAAATCTGAAGCAGCGCACGCTCAATGACAGGGTCCAGTTCCTCGATGCAAAGGACCTCATCCAGCCCATCCAGGAAACGAAGGGCCAGTTCCTCCGGGAAGGGAAAAGGCGTCGCAACCTTCAGGAGGCGCACATGGTTCTCACTGTCCACAGAATCCAGTGTGTACATATAACTGATACCATGGGAGGCAATACCCTTTCTGTCGGAATCCTTCCCATATCTGCCATTCTCCCTCTGGATCTCGTTGCGGGGATACTCTGAAAGCACCGCAGTCAAATCCCTGTTTCTCTTTTCAATCAGTCCGTGGTTCTTCAAGGACAGACGCGGAAAGATGACCCAACGGGAGGAATCCTTCACAAAGCCCTCCGCCGTCGTCTCGCGGTATTCCCCCGCATCCTTCACAGTAATGGCCTCGTAGCCGTGATCCACCCGCGTCGTGCAACGGAAAAACACAGGCGTGCCGTATTTCTCGGAAAAATCAAAGGCTTCCTGTATCATCTCATAGGCTTCGGACACCGAAGTCGGATCGAACACCGGAACCTTGGCAAACATGGCAAAGGTTCTCGTATCCTGTTCCGTCTGGGAAGAAATCGGGCCGGGATCGTCTGCCACCATGACCACCATGCCGCCCTTGACGCCAACGTATTCCAGGCTCATCAAGGGATCCGATGCCACATTGAGCCCCACCTGCTTCATGGTGACCATGGCCCTCGCACCGCTGTACGCCGCACCGGCGGCCACCTCCATGGCGGCTTTTTCGTTCACAGACCATTCCACATGGATATTCCCGGGATTCCGTTTCGCCACGGTTTCCAGCACTTCCGTCGAGGGAGTCCCCGGATACCCCGCGACAAGCTTCACACCCGCGGCAATGGCGCCAAGGGCAATGGCCTCATTCCCCATCAAAAATTCTTTATGCATAACACTCTCCTTCAATCATACACAGCAAAACACAGCAAAACTGCCACACGTCCCACGAACGTGTGGCAGACAATAAGGAACTAACCAAACTCACAAGATGGCATGTGCCACAATATATCCAACCACGCAGCCGGAGGAAATGCCGATAAGGCCTGGGATCATGAAGCTGTGGTTCAGGATGTACTTGCCGATGCGCGTCGTGCCGGAACGGTCAAACCCGATGCAGGCCAGATCCGAGGGATAGGTCGGCAGGAAAAAATAACCGTAACAGGCAGAGATAAAGGACAGGATGAGCACGGGATCCATGCCCACATTGAGCGCCATCGGAACCACAATGGCAATCGCCGCCCCCTGGGAGTTCACGAGCTTCGATGTAAGGAAGGCGAGCACTGCATAGGCCCAAGGATAGGTCTGGACCGCATTGCCCAGGAACTCCTTGAGGAATTCCATATGTGCACCAAAGAAGGTATCTGCCATCCAGGCCACGCCATAAACGGACACAAGAGCCACGACACCGGAGCGGAACACCTGACTATTGCCCACATCCTTCGCCTTGACCTTGCAGGACATCAGGATCATGGCAGCCACAAAGAGCATGACCATCTGGATGACCTGCACCATGGAGATTGCCTTCAGGACCCCCTTGTCATTCGGGAATTGCGGCAGCAACTGCACACCTGTCATATTATGGATGGATGAGGCATTACCGAGAATCGCTATGACGATGATGCCTGCAAAGAAGATATACATCGCGCGATAGTATTCTTTCGGCAGTTCCTTGTCCAGCAGGCTTTCCGTATCGCCATAGACATATGCCCTGTTTTCCGGATCCCTGATGAATTCCTGGAAACGCTCATCCTTTTCGAGATCCTTGCCACGGCGGTAGCTCCAAAGGGCTGCAAAGAAGACGCCCAATCCGGTGGCGGGAATGGAGACCATGAGAACCTGGAGCAGGGAATAATCGCTTCCTGCACCTGCCAGGAACGCCACGACGGACACCACCGCAACAGAAGCCGGGGATGCGCAGATGCCCATCTGGGATGCAACCGAGGCAACGGCCATGGGCCGCTCTGGACGGATGTTCTCCTTGATCGCGATATCATAGATGATGGGGAACAGCGTGTAAACCGCATGGCCCGTGCCGCAAAGGACGGTCAGGAACCAGGTCGTCAACGGTGCAAAGATGGTAATGTGCTTCGGATTGCTCCTCAGGAATTTCTCCGCATATTTCAGCATGACCGTAAGGCCGCCGGAAGTCTGGAGAAAACCTGCACAGGTGACCACCGCCATGATGATGAGCATGACATCGATAGGCGGTTTGCCCGGCTTATAGCCGAAGACGAAGGTAAAAATGATGAGGCCAATGCCACTGATGACCGCCAGGCCAATGCCTCCATGCCGGACACCAACGACCAAACAGGCCAGCAGTACAACAAATCCCAACAGCATTTCCACAAAACCACTCCCTTTCATTTTGAAAATATAAAAAACGATATCCTCACTTATTCCTATTCGACAGCCCTTTCCTGTTTCCTTCCATCTGCAAACAAAAATGTGATTTTTGTCACACGACTACCCATAACGATAGAGATATGTTACAATAGAGATATATTCCAACATGATATAGGAGGCATGCCTTATGGCATATATCAACAACAATTACCTGAAACTTCCCGGCAGTTACCTTTTCGCAGAGATTGCACGGCGCATCAGCGCCTACAAGGCCGACCACCCAGATGCGGACATCATCCGCCTCGGCATCGGCGATGTCACCCAGCCCTTGGCGCCTGCTGTCATTGATGCCCTTCACCGCGCCGTGGATGAAATGGCCCATGCCGATACCTTTCGCGGTTACGGTCCGGAACAGGGCTATGATTTCCTGATCCAGGCCATCATCGAGAACAACTACAGGAAAAACGGCATCGATATCGGAAGCGACGAAATCTTTGTCAGCGACGGCTCCAAGAGCGACTGCGGCAATATACAGGAAATCTTCTCCACAGACTGCAAGGTTGCCATCACCGACCCGGTTTATCCTGTCTACCTTGACACGAACGTCATGGCGGGACGCACGGGCGATCTGCAGGCAGATGGCCATTTTGCCAACGTCACCTATCTCCCCTGCACAGCAGAAAACAACTTTGCCCCAGAGCTTCCCGACGAGAAAGTTGACATGGTCTATCTCTGCTGTCCCAACAATCCCACAGGAACCACCCTCAGCCGCAAGGAACTGACGAAATGGGTGGATTACGCAAGGAATAACGATGCTGTGATTCTCTTCGACGCCGCCTATGCCGCCTACATCACGGAAAAAGATGTTCCCCGCTCCATCTATGAAATCGAAGGAGCAAAGGACGTTGCCATCGAATTCCGTTCCTTCTCGAAAACCGCAGGGTTCACCGGGACACGTTGCGGCTATACGGTCATCCCCAAAAGCGTCACGGGAATAGCCTCCGATGGTTCCCGCGTCCAGTTCAACAAGCTCTGGAACCGCCGCCATACCACAAAATTCAATGGCACCGCCTATATCGTGCAACGGGGCGCTGCCGCCATCTACACAGAGGAAGGTCAAAAGCAGATCCGGGAAACCATTTCCTATTACATGGAAAATGCCCGCATCATCCGGGAAGGACTTCAGGCTGTGGGGCTCACCGCCTATGGCGGCGTAAATGCCCCCTACATCTGGCTCAAGACACCGGACAACATGCCCTCATGGGACTTCTTTGACAAGCTTCTCACGGAAATCAATGTGGTGGGAACACCCGGCGCAGGCTTCGGTCCCTGCGGCGAGGGATATTTCCGCCTCACTTCCTTCGGTGACAGGGAGAATACCCTGCGCGCCGTGGATCGCATCAAGAACAAGCTACATTTCTAAGGTGTGTTCATCCAAAAATAAAGAGGCTGACGCGGAAGCATATCCTGCTTCCGCGTCAGCCTCTTTTCATGCAAGAAAATCCAAAATTACTTCACCACAGCCCCCGTGCTTGCAGATGTGGTGAGTTTTGCGTAGCGGGAGAGATAGCCTGTCTTGATTTTCGGCTCCGGGCAGACCCAGTTCTCCCTGCGCTTCTTCAGCTCCTCGTCACTGACCTCCAGTTCCAGCTTGCGGTTCGGGATGTCAATGGAGATGATATCCCCATCCTCAATGAGGGCGATGACACCGCCTGCCATGGCTTCCGGCGAGATATGGCCGATGCATGCTCCCTGGCTGGCTCCGCTGAAACGTCCATCCGTGATAAGCGCGACCTTGAGCCCCATCCCCGTGATGACCGCCGTGGGGTTGAGCATCTCCTGCATTCCGGGACCGCCCTTCGGCCCCTCGTAGCGGATGACCACCACGTCGCCATCATGGATTTTCCCATCCATAATGGCATTCACCCCGTCTTCCTCGGAATTGAAGCAGCGGGCCGTGCCCTTGTAGACCAGCATGTCCTCACTGACTGCCGAGGCCTTGACCACCGCATAGTCCGGGCAGATATTCCCCTGCAGGATGGCGATGCCGCCCGTCTTGCGATAGGGCTCCTCCACACTGTGGATGACATCCGGGCGCTCGATTTCCGCATCCTTGATGCGGTCCCGCAAAGGCCCCGTCACCGTCATGACATCGAGATGCAGAAGATTCTTCTTGGAAAGCTCATGCATAACCGCCGAAATTCCTCCGGCCTCATCCAGATCCTGCATATGATGCTTGCCCGCAGGACTCAGTTTCGTGATATAAGGCGTCCGGCGGCTGATCTCATCGAACAGCGGCGCAGGAATATCAATCCCCGCCTCATGGGCAATCGCCGTAAGGTGCAGCACCGTATTGGAAGAGCCGCCGATTCCCATATCCACGGTGATGGCATTCTCAAAGGCCTCCCGCGTCATGATGTCACGGGGCTTGATGTCCTTCTTCAGCAAATCCATGACCACGGCGCCAGCGCGCTTTGCCAGAAGCAGACGCGCACCATTGTAGGCTGCCGGAATCGTTCCGTTCCCCGGAAGCCCCATGCCAAGCGCCTCCGTCAGGGAATTCATGGTATTCGCGGTAAAAAGCCCCGCGCAGGAACCGCAGCCGGGGCAGGCATGTGCCTCCAGATCTGCCATTTCCGCCTCATCCATCGCACCTGCGGCAAATTTGCCCGCCGCCTCAAAGGACTGGCTCACGCTCACATCCCTGCCATGGAACCTTCCTGCCAGCATGGGCCCGCCGCTGACAACAACGCTGGGAATATTGAGCCGGGCCGCCGCCATGAGCATCCCGGGCACAACCTTGTCGCAGTTCGGAATGAGGATCAAGGCATCAAATCCCGAAGCCATGGCAACCGCTTCAATGGAATCCGCAATGAGTTCCCTGCTTGCCAGGGAAAACTTCATGCCCGTATGCCCCATGGCAATGCCATCGCAAACACCAATGGCCGGAAACTCAACAGGGGTTCCCCCGGCAGCAGCCACTCCGAGCTTTGCCGCCTCCGTTATGGAACGCAGATGCATATGGCCGGGAATGATCTCATTGAAGGAATTGCAGACACCAATCAAGGGTTTTGCAAGCTCCTCCGGCCCAAAGCCATTCGCATGGAACAAGGAACGATGGGCGCAACGCGTGGCACCCTTCTTTACAATATCACTTCTCATATTCAACTCTCCCGTTCAGGAATTGTTCAAAAACAAAACAAGAAAACATCAGCCCAGCTTTTGGATGATGTCCATGACAGGCTGCAGTTCGTTCTCCTTCAGGAATTCGATCTCTCCCTTGTCTGCCGCATCGGCAATGGCAGGATCCAAGGGAAGGCGGCAGATCGTCTTGATATCATACTTCTCCGCAATCTCCTCCAGATGGCTCTTGCCGAAAATATCATGCACCTTGCCGCAGTCCGGGCACTTGAAATAGCTCATGTTCTCCACAAGGGCAAGAATGGGAATCTCCATCATCTCTGCCATCTTGACGGCCTTCTCCACGATCATCCCCACCATTTCCTGGGGCGATGTGACCACAACAATACCATCAATCGGCAGGGACTGAAACACCGTCAGGGGCACATCCCCCGTTCCGGGAGGCATGTCCACGAACATGTACTTGATATCGCCCCATTCCACTTCCGACCAGAACTGCTTGACGACTCCTGCAAGAATGGGACCGCGCCATACGACAGGATCCGTCTCGTTTTCCAGGAGCAGGTTCATGGACATGACGGAGATGCCCGTCTTGCTGCGAACAGCATAAATGCTCTCCTTTGTCCCGGATGCCAGTTCCTTCAAACCGAAACTCTGCGGAATAGAAGGCCCTGTGATATCCGCATCCAGCACCGCCGTGGAAAAGCCTGCACGGGAGGACCCCGCCGCCAGCAAGGAAGTCACCATGCTCTTTCCGACGCCGCCCTTGCCACTGACCACAGCAATCACCTTATGGACCTTGGACTTCTCATTCAAAGGCACACGAAAATCCACAGCCTCCTCCTGGCGGCTGTCACAGGTCTCCCCACAGGATGAACAATCAAAATTGCAATTCTCGCTCAAAGAACTCTCCCCCAATACTTTATTATAAATGATAGATCAACATAGACTAATAGTAATACAAGAAACCGTCATATGTCAATAACTTTGGCCATTGCCTTTTTCACAAGATCCTCTGGTACATCGTTGCGAACGACCACGCTCCCTATGGACTCCATCAATACCCAGTTCACCTTGCCATTGACCGTTTTCTTGTCATGGAAAATGGATGCATACATATTTTCCACCGTACAGCCTTCTGCCCGGACCGGAAGATGCAATGCCTCAATCAAATCTTTTGCGCGCTGCACCTCGGCTTCATCCACCAGTCCCATATCACGGCTGATATGCGCCGCTCCCATCATCCCGACGGCAACCGCTTCCCCATGATTGTAACGCACATATCCCGTTTCCTGCTCAATGGCATGGGCCATGGTATGCCCAAAATTCAGGATGCGGCGCAGCCCCGATTCCTTCTCGTCCTCGGAAACCACCGCAGCCTTGATCTCACAGGAACGGGCAATCATATGGACAAGCGTTTCCTCTTCCAGGGACAGGATCTCTGCCGGATGCTCCTCCAGAAAACGGAAAAACTCCGAATCATAGATGATCCCGTATTTCACGATTTCCCCCAGCCCTGTGCGGATCTCACGCTCCGGCAGGGACTCCATGAAGTCCAGTTCCATGAACACGGCATCCGGCTGGTAGAAGCATCCGATCAGGTTTTTCCCCATGGCGTGGTTCACCGCCACCTTGCCTCCCACGCTGGAGTCCACCTGCGCCAGAAGGCTTGTGGGCAACTGGATGAAAGGAACGCCCCTCATATAAGTCGCGGCCGCAAATCCCGCAAGATCCCCCACCACGCCCCCGCCGAGGGCAAACACAGGCGACTTCCGGTCCAGTCCCAGCCCGATCATCCTGGTGTAGATCTTCTCTGCCTCGGCAAGGCTCTTGGATTTCTCTCCCGCCGGCAGTACATAGATTTCCGCCTCTAATCCCGCTTCCCTCAATATGCCAAGGACGTGCCTTCCATACAACGGTGCAAGATTGGAATCGGAAATGACCAGGGCCCGCCTGGAATAGTTCCTTGTTTTGAGGAAAGCACCTATTTCTTTCCCCAGCCCATGGCCAATCACAATGTCATAACTTTTTTCCCCTAATTCCACAGGAATCCTGCGCATATCAAATCCCCCTTGCCCGCAAATGCTGGACGATATCATCGATGACCTGCAAGGGAGACAAGTTGCTCGTGTCCACCGTGTAATCCGCCTGATCATAGAGCCCTTTCCGCTCCTCCATCAGGGATTCCACGGCCTTCCTGCGGTCCCCGTCGTCCTTTCCGTCCAGCACAGGGCGCGTTCCGCGCCGCCGGGTCCTTTCCAGCACCGTCTCAACATTCGCGGACAGACAGACGACAAAGCCATGCTTCCGCAATTCCTCCATGTTTTCCGGATCCTTCACCGTGCCTCCGCCGGTTGCAATTACAGTATTCCTGCGTTCAGCCACACGCTTCACCATCTGCTTCTCGCAATCACGGAAAAAGCTTTCCCCATGCAGCTCGAAGATCTTCGGAATGGACATGCCCTGCTCTTCCTCAATCTTCTGGTCGATATCAATGAAGGCATATCCCAATTTGTTGGCCAGGGCCCGTCCCGTGCTGCTCTTTCCCGTTCCCATGAAACCGATCAATACGATATTTTTCATGTGTTTCACCAATCATCCCGTACTCTCTTCCCATAGGCTTCAAATGCCGCGAGGACATCCACCATGGCATCGCTGCCGAACTTCTCGCAGAGGGCCTGGGCCATGACAAATGACGTCATCGCCTCGCCGACGACAGAAGCCGCCGACACGGCGCAGGTATCGCTGCGCTCCTTGCATGCAAGGACTTCCGTGCGGCTTTCCACATCCACGGAATGCAACGGCTGCATGAGAGTCGGTATCGGCTTCATGACTGCCTTCAGGACAATATCTTCCCCATTGCTCATGCCGCCTTCCAAACCTCCGGCACGATTCGTTTTCCGATAAACTCTTCCCTGGTCATCCAGATACATCTCATCATGCACCTGACTTCCCGGAAGATCGGCACAGGCAAACCCGGCGCCAATCTCCACCCCCTTGATGGCCTGAATGGACATCAGGGCGCCCGCCAGACGGGCATCCAGTCGCCGATCCCATTGGATATGGCTGCCAAGTCCCAGGGGAACGCCCCTCACAACCACCTCAAAAATGCCGCCCAAGGTATCCCCGGACTCCTTTGCTTCACGAATCCGGGACTTCATCTTCTCCTCAGCTTCCGCATCGCAGCAATTGAGGTTTGATTCAGTTTTCCCGATACGTTCCCGATCAATCTTTTCCTCATCCACAGCAATGCCGCCGATATTCGTGACATGGGACACCACCTTCATCCCAAAGGCCTTGAGGAACTGCTTGCAGACCGCGCCGACAGCCACGCGCATCGTCGTCTCCCGTGCACTGGAGCGCTCCAGGATATCCCTGACATCCTGACGGGCGTATTTCTTGTACCCCGTAAGGTCCGCATGGCCGGGACGGGCAGCCGTCACTTTTGGGCCCGCCGGGCTCCCCATGACAGCCATGCGGTCCGTCCAGTTTTCCCAGTCCTTGTTTGCCACCCGGAGGGTAATCGGCCCTCCTAAAGTTTCACCGAACCGGACACCGGAAAGGATCTCCGCCTTGTCCTTTTCTATGGCCATGCGTCCACCGCGGCCATACCCCTGCTGACGGCGCGCCAAATCAGCATTCACAGCTTCCATATCTATCGAAAGGCCGGCAGGCAGGCCCTCCAGAATAGCCGTAAGACACGGCCCGTGGGACTCGCCTGCCGTCATGAAACGCAATTCACCCATAAACACACCCCACAAATTAAACGGAAATATACCACATGAGTATAGTTTATGTCATCACAGGGCATAAATCAAGTATTCACGCAGGATTTCATCGAGAAACGGAAAAAAGTTCATGGAATCTATGAGGGAAAAATATTTTATAATGCTGAAAAAATAAAAATAAACTTTTTTTGAGAATACAGCTTGACAAATGCAGAAAGGAAGACTATGATAGTCCACGTGAGATGTAAATATGAGCACTTACAATAGAAACATTCAATGATGGGAACGAGTAATCCTCTGACGGAGCTCACAGCGAGCCGGGTATGGTGCAAGCCGGCAGCCGAGCAAAGGATGAAAATCCTCCCTGAGAAGTGCGGCTGAATCCAGGATGCATTCCCAGTAAGCCGCAACGGCTGCTCCCCGTTAACGGAGACGCGCATGATGGTGCGCTGATGAGTGCCATGCTTCGGCATGGAATTTGGGTGGTATCGCGGTCTTTAGCCCGTCCCTTTTAGGGGCGGGCTATTTATTTTACCCTTATTTATCTTATTCTTATACAAATTTTAGGAGGTCTTATTTATGGAAATGTTAAAGAAGATGAGCCACACGCTGGCATCCCACACGGCTCCCTTTGTCATCGCAACAGCGGTGGTGGCATTCTTTGCCCCGTCCCTGTTCGGCTGGGTGAAGGGCACGAACCAGATTGCGATTCTCTTTGTCATCATGTTCAGCATGGGGCTGACCCTTACAACAGAGGACTTCAAATTGCTGGCGAAGCGTCCCCTGGACATCTTCATCGGCGCGGCGGCCCAGTACACGATCATGCCGCTCCTGGCCTATACTCTTTCCAAAGTGTTCCAGCTTCCCGATGAGATTGCTGTGGGACTGATTCTCGTGGGCTGCTGCCCCGGCGGCATCTCCTCCAACATCATGTCCTTTCTCTGCCGGGGCGACGTCCCCTTTTCCGTGGGCATGACGACGGCCTCCACCCTTTTGGCGCCCATCATGACGCCGATGCTGGTTCTTCTCCTGGCGGGAGAGCGCATCGAGGTTCCGGCAGCGGGCATGTTCCTTTCCATCGTGGAGTCCGTCATCCTGCCGGTATTCGTCGGTTTCCTTCTTAACTATTTTTATGGGAAAAAAGAAGGCTTCAAGGATGTCCAGCAGGTCATGCCTGCCATCGCGGTCATTGGTCTCGCCCTTATCGTGGGCGGTGTCATTTCCCTGCAGGGAGCGAACTTCTTCACGGCAGGCGTAGTGATCTTCCTTGCAGTGCTTGCCCATAACAGCCTGGGATATCTTCTTGGATATACCGTCGGACGCCTTACCGGCATGAGCACGGCAAAGAAGCGCACCATTTCCATCGAGGTAGGCATGCAGAATGCAGGCCTGGCTACGGGCCTGGCCATGGCGCATTTCGCCATCTACCCCCATGCGGCACTGGCAGCGGCAGTGTCCTGCGCCTGGCATTCCATTTCCGGCACCCTTCTGGCCGGCTGGTTTGCAAAGCGCGACGAAAAAGCGGAGCAGGCAATGCCGGAGGCAAGTGTTTCGCTGCAGTAAGAAACAGAATATCACGAAAAAAGGATGCGGTTTGCCAAAAGCCGCATCCTTTTTCACTTCATCGCAAAAATTGCCAGATCCAGCTGACAAACAAGATTTCCATGGTCGCTGTGTATCCTGGCATTCCTCACCTGCATGAAACGATCCCCCTCCTGCAGCCCCTGCAGGAAATCAAGCAGCTGGAAATAATTGCATTTGAGTTTCACCTGCACGGGCAAAACGGTGACATTCCGCTCCTGTGATTCCTTTTGTGGAACCACGCCAACCAATTCTATCTGCTTTCCCAAGGCCAGCCTTTGAAGAAACTCCAGGAATTCCCCCTGCTCCAGTTCTTCCGGCATCGCTTTCTTGGCAATCTCCTGATGCTTTGCAGTCTCCTGGCTGAACTCGTTCATATCACGATGGGCATTCATGAAGTTTTCCACATTCAGTATTTTTTGCTGTTCCTCGAATTCCTCTGAGCGCACCTGCGATATTTCCTCCTGCCATGGCTCATGCAGGAAGAAATAGAATCCTGCCAGCATCCATGAGCAGCTGCAGCAGACAATCGCAAAGACGTCCTTTCCTTTCGGCCTTCGCATCAGGCATCCCTCCCTATAATTTTAATTGAAGGGAAAATCGAACCATATCCCCGCCAGCACCTGACTTCTCCACAGAAGAATCCATCAAAACGGGAGCCGATGGGAAAAAATCCTTGTCCTCCTCAAATTTCTTCAGGAATTCTGCCAGAGCGGAAAAAGTGACTGCCTCCCCTTCCATAGTCAACAGGTCCTGTTCCGACAGGGCAATGTCCCGGATACAAACACCCTCCACCGTCATGCTGCCAAAATGGACCAGCAGACCGTACCAGGGAAAGCTCTCCCGGGAAAGCCCGGCAAGCAGGGAATCCCGCTGCTCTGTTTCATGGATGCTTCTCTCAATCATATCCTTCTGCTGCTGTTCCTTTCCCAGAAGCATCCATTCACGATGCACTGCGGCCTTGTCATCCCTGGCTGAATGCAGCTGCCATAAATCCATCCCCGTCACAACGGCAAGGCATATCACTGCAAATCCTGCCACCGTCAGGCAGAGTGCCTTCCAATTCCACGCATCCACAACAGTACCATGGGAAAAACTTGCACAAGACTCTTTTCTCAAAAGTCCCGCCCCGAACATAGACGCATAGATTGCTTCTATAGAGTCAGCAGGAACATCCGAGGCAGAAAGATTCTTCCCCAGCGGGATCTCCCTATCTGCAAGGACAAGGCATCCTTCCCCCCAACACAGGGATTCCTGTATCGGCGGCATGGCAACGAATTGGGGCGGTTCCATCTCCTGTTCATTCCATGCCTTTTCCCATTCCACCTTTTCTGCCGCTTCCATCGCAGAGAACCAGTACTCCTCCCCTTCCCCAATTTTCGTGAATGCCTCGCAAAAATCCCGTTCCCCAAAGATATCCTGCCCTTCGATTTCCCAATGGATGGCCTCCGCCAATGCCTGCTCTTCCAGTTCCGGCAGCTCCACGCTTCCTGTAAATGAATCCTCCTCCGGAATACATATCGTAAACGATTCCATTCTCCAGCCATTCTTTGCGCAATGCATCCGGACCAGCTCTGCTGTTTCTTTTTCTTCTTCTGCGTCCATGGAAAGCTGGAGTTCTTCCATGGCGGACAACTGCCATTCTCCTTCCACCCGATCCAGCCATGCGAGAAATATCTTGTCACCTTTCCGTGAAATACCGATGCTGCTTTGGGGTATTTTCCGAAAGGTCCGTTTCAATGCAGCCAGCATTTCCATACATATCCCGCTTCCTTCTGCTCCATAAATCCTTGGGCTGTCTTGAAAAGTGCCGTGTTGTCGCTTGGCTTCTCGGCAATGGACATGAGCATGATCCCTGTGCCCTTTCGTTTTGCCACAACCTTGAGATGGATCCCCCGTTCGTTCTCCTCCGTGTCCAGTACGGTTTCCTTCGTTCCGCTGATTTTTCCTTCCACGTCCATCTTCCCGGTCTCTATATCAGCCACAGCCTTGTCCAAAAAGCCTTCCGCATCGAAGCGGAGCTGC
The DNA here is from genome assembly GCA_902801565.1 of uncultured Veillonellaceae bacterium. GTDB lineage: Bacteria > Bacillota > Negativicutes > Selenomonadales > Selenomonadaceae > UBA3796. Next base: position 36,455 of record CADCIX010000018.1, read on the forward strand.
ACTTCCTGCTCATAGTGGCGAACATCCTCCCCGCCTCGCCTGGCAATGTACAGGAGCCCAGCCGCCATGAGGACGGATGCAAAAAGAATGCACATGGCAAAAAATGAAAAGAAGCCATCCTCCTCCCGCATGATCTTTCCCATCTCATTCCTGCCCCCTCATGAAGACTGCTGTTTCCAGAGTATACTCATGCTTTGTCAGGAAACTCTTTCCCGTCAGCTGCACCTGCATGATATGCGGAGATACCATATCACAGCGAAACCTGGTAATATTTACCCGGCCAAAGATGCTGTCCCCGGTCATCGGCATGGAGGGATGATCCACAATCATCCTGCCTTCTCCGTATTTCCCGGAATCCTTTTTTGCATAGGTAATGGACATATCCGGCTCCCTTTTCTCCAATGCCGCACGAGATATGTCCTGCCGATAATAGAGGCATACGGAATCCCCTTCTGCCAGATGGGTGATTTTTGCATATTCCGCCCGATTCGCATCCTCTACAAGCCGTTCCATCACATAATGCAACTCCTGCTGCAATTCCCAGTCACCCTTCTGCCAGCTGACTGTCTTGAAGGACCACAGGATACATCCTCCAAGAGCGGAGAGCAGGAACACGATGACCGGGAGGGATATCAAGGTTTCCAGCAAAATAGCACCTCTCTCATTCATCGCTTCCATCCCCCACTATTGACCTATGGAACCGTCGCAACATTCCTGACCATTCTCTCGAAACTGACTCTTCTGGCTTTTCCTGACTGCTCCCATGCTGCCGTAACCTGCACACGGCAAATTCCCGTTCCGGCATCCAGCGCGGCAACGTCTGCATATACTTCATAGTTCTTCCGATTAAGGGACAGCGCCTCCTCCGATCCCAGCCACGACAGCCTTCCCGTGCTGAGTTTTCCCTCACTTCCCTTTTCCGCAACATATGCCATCTGTTCCTGGGCAAGAAATATCGCTGCAATATGAGCCTTATTGTCGGCATGCATCTGCTCCGATAAACGATATGCCGAAAAAACCCCGGAAAGTGCCATGAGCACCAGGCACAACAACAGGGCTTCCAGCAGAAAAAATCCCTTGTCATCTTTCAATATCTTCATGGCGGTTTCCTATCCACACGTATGCGGCCGGCTGCATCAATGATAACGTACCGGTCTGCCCTCTGCGTCCCCATCTTGGAGTACACATGTATCGTCATCACATTCTTTGCATTCCCCCCTTCCTTGAACCTGGCACCCTCTATATTGATGGGAGATCCCAGAAACACCATCGTCTGGCATATATGTGTCCATCCCTTGAATTTCTGGTATCCGTATCCGCGAACTTCGTAATCTCTATAACGGAACTTGACCCAGTAATCATCAGTTGTGGCCGGCCGATTGTCAGGAAACCTTCCAAACCAGCCAGACGCCGTTCGATTGTGCTGCTGTGCCCAACGCAGATCACTTGCAAGACATGCCGTCTCGTATTCCACAACGGCCTCCAGCAACAGCTTTTCCCCGACAGTCGCAACACTTCCTATGACCAGCAGAACGGCTGCAATAACCACCAATACTTCCATGCAGGAAAAACCTTCCTCTGATGTTCTCATGGAAAAAATCCCTCATACCATTGCAAGAGCCGGCTGCCGTACAAAAAGGCAATACATCCGCCCATCGAGAGGAATGGGCCAAAGGGAACACGATTCTCCTTCCAATGGCAGCATATCAGGAAGGCTGCTGCAACGCCTCCTGCCAGAAATGACAGGAAAAGTGCCAGCAACATCATTTCCCATCCCAGCCACAAGCCAAGGACAAAGGCGTATTTCACATCCCCGCCTCCCATTCCCCCGCGGCTTGCCCATCGTACAAGAAGCAGGAGCCCACTCCCAAGGAAAGCACCTGCCACTCCATCGAAGGGATCCGCCAGCCATCCAGCAAAGTCCAATGCAGTCCCTATAAGCCCCATCGCCAGCAAGAACCGATTGAAGATCAGGCCATAACGAAAATCCATGGCACTGACAAAGAGCATCGATGCCAGGAAAAGGCATCCAAAAAGGAATCGCATCCCCGGCACCCCTGCAGCATAAAGCATCGGAACCAGCAGCATCATTCCCAAAAGCACGATTTTTCGCTCAGTCCAGAGATATTTCCAATGAAAACTTCGCCCAGTCTGTTCCATGATGCTCACCTGCCAAAGGAGCCCGAGGTTTTTTCATCGCAAACGGCCCTCGTCTGGGATTGCTTTGTATTGTCGCCTGCACCACTCACAAGCTTGATCGTATAGGCAGTATCCTTGATTTCCACGATTTCTCCACCCTTGAGCCTGCATTTCCCCGTGGGAGGCTTCAGATGGCCGATATCCGTGATATAATCCGAGAGGTCTTCCAAGTTTTTCGGAGGAGCGCCTTTCTCCGTTTCGTACATGACGATGGCAGCATCCAGTGTCTGCAAGTCGTTCTGCAATTTTGCAGTATTCGCTATGGCAATGGAATTCGTGAATTTCGGAACGGCAATCGCCGACAGGATGCCCAAGATGGTACACACCACAAGGACTTCAATGAGTGTAAACCCCCGTTCTCCCAGGTTTTCCATGCTAAAGACTCCCTTCCCATGCCAATGCGTACAGAATTATGTTTTTATACGAAGAACATGCATTGTTTTTGTTCTTTTACAATGGACTTATTTACATTATACACAATCTTCAAATAAAATCAAGTGTCTCGTGAGAAAAAACATCCAATAAAAAACAGAGAAAGGAACCATTCTTCTCCCTGAACAGTTTTATAATTTCCTATTGACATACTAGGTTAATTGATATAATATGAATTTGCGTTTGTGAACATCAACAGAATTCTTTCAAATGAGGTGCGCATATGAACGAAACAGCACTGAAATCCTTCCTTGAGGAAACATTTGCCTGGCTTCACTCCCACCCGGAACTTTCCTATGAAGAATATGAGACCACAGCCAAGTTAAAGGATCTGTTTTCCAAAGAGCTTATCTGCCTGCTGGATCTTCCTCTGGCAACCGGAGCAGTGGCTGAAATAGGCAGCAAGGACGGGCCGATGGTTGCTCTCCGGGCAGATATAGATGCACTGCCCATTGAAGAGGAAACCTGCCTTCCCTATGCCTCCAAGTTCAAGGGCAAGATGCATGCCTGCGGCCACGATTTCCACACATCGGCGGTACTGGGAGCAGCCCTGTTGTTGAAGGAAAGGGAAAGCACCCTGCCCGGCAGGGTACGGATTATTTTCCAGCCTGCAGAAGAGGCTCCCGGCGGAGCCAGAAAAATCCTTGAAACAGGCGTCCTGGAAAATGTTCAGACCATCTTCGGTCTTCATATCTCACCGTTTCTTCCCGTGGGAAGCCTGGGCCTGAGCCCCGGACCGGTAATGGCAGCGGTGGACAGTTTCATCATTCGTTTTCAGGGCAAGGGCTGCCATGCAGCCCATCCGGACCGAGGGGTAGATGTCATCTCCCTCATTGCCCACTTCATCAGTGCTGTGCAGACCATCGTAAGCCGCAACACAAATCCCTTTGCGGCAAACCTGCTCAGCATAACCAGAGTGACAGCTGGCAATACCTGGAATGTGCTGCCGGAAACCGCAGAGCTGGAAGGCACTGCCCGCAGCCTGACCCCGGAGGACCGCCAGCTAATCAAGGAGAGGCTTTATGCACTGGCCCAGGGAGAGGCATCTGCCTTTGGGGCAGAAGTATCTATCGACTGGCATCAGGGACCGCCTCCCACCACAAACGATGCCTCATGGACGGATTTCGCCCGGGAGACGGCCAGGAAACAAGGCTTTGACTTGCAGGAAGCTCCTAAATCGCTAAGCGGAGAGGATTTTGCCTATTACCAGGAGAAACTTCCCGGTGTGTTCGCCTCCATTGGAACAGGGCTGTCAGCGCCTAATCACAGTTCCAAATTCATAGCTGACCCAGCCGCCTTGCTGCCTGCGGCAAAATACCTGACAGCACTGGCCGAAGGGGCATTAAGGAGACTGACAAAACATGATTGGACAAGGACAGCCAGTGGGCAAAGGATATTGCGGATGCCTACAACTCAAAGGAATTTGCAGAGTACCTGAAGAATAACAACAACGGACTTTGGTATGTACCGGAGACGAAGTAAATAAGAGAGGGGCTGTCGCATGAAGGGTAAAATCCTCAGGCGGCAGCCCCTTTTCGAGATAAGCAATGCTCTTCCCGAAAATCGAAAGGCGACTTCAACTGAAAAATGGCAACGGGGAACAGATGCTGCCCCTCTTTTCCCGCCTGTATCTTGTTATGCAGACATGTCATATTGTGCGCCATCGCCAACAGCATCGCTTCCACGAGGACGTTCTTCCTTCCGCGGCTCAGGAATCTGCGGAAGGAGAGGTTCCCCTTGGCCTGGGCGAACGAGCCTTCTGCCTGTATGCTCCGATTCACCCGGAGTTCAATGCCCTCCGGCGATGTGAGCCGCTCCAGCGTTTTCTTCCGTTGCTCCTGGAATTTCTTCGCTACCTCGAACCGCTTGGAGCGCTCCTCCATCGGCGTCTTGGAGCTTCCCGCACGGATGCAATCGCCTTTCCTGGGGCAGCCCTTGCAATCCGCACATGCGTACTGCGTCTTCTCGCTGACGTAGCCCGTCCTTGTCTTGCTCTTGCGGATGCCTGTGGCTGCCAGCTTCTTCCCGTTCGCGCAGGTGTAGCTGTCCGTTTCCGCATCGTAGGCCATGTTCTCCATGCGCCCGATGTCCTTCCTTGCGCTGCGCTTCTTGCTGGTCTCGTAGTTCGCCGGCTTGATGTAGGCAAGCTGCCCGTTTCCCTCAAGCCACGCGTAGTTCTCCTCACTCTCGTATCCTGCATCGGCCACGATGCGGGGGTACTTCCTGCCGAAGGTTTCTTCAAATTCCCGGAGGAACGGGATGAGCATCGTCGTGTCCGTGGGCTGCGGCCCCTCCGTCACCCACACGA
>CADCIX010000019.1 GCA_902801565.1 uncultured Veillonellaceae bacterium
TGACATGTCCTGTTCCTCCTGCGGTGTTTTTCCTTACTGATATTATACCGCATTTTTTCTCAGATGTCGCTAGGAATAGGGGCTTTTGACCCCGACATCTTTTCCATACGTTATTTCCTACCTATCCGACAAAGCATACACGACCTCTGCCATATCATGCTTCTGTAACCATTTTTCCACGGACAAATCAAAAAGAGGCGCATAAATATGACGGGGGCCCTTATTTTTCTTCTCCAGGATGCCTGCCCCAGCGAGAATTCCACGATAAGTACGCCCCAACCGATGAAAAGTCGCCTCTGTCCATGTTGACACTCGTTCATCCTGTACCTGCTTACGACGGAAAAATTTCTCCATATCGGCATCCGTCAACTCAAAATTGCACAGCACCAACTTTTCGTGAATCACTTCGTAAACAAATTCAAAAAACAACGTATCTTGAGCCATTACCGCAGCCAATGCCATTTGCTTCTGAGCCGTAGCATCACTTCTCATGAACAAATCAATGAATGATTCATCAAGGCACTTTGCCCTGGCTGACACTGTGCTAAAAATCTGTCTTTTGCGTGTTATAGTAGATGCACCAAAAATATTTTCTTGTTCGTTTAACACTTTGATTTCCGCATAGGACTTGCCTCCAGCCAGGAACTCCACTAGTATACGAAACTCCTGAAACCAAAAGGCAACCTTTACGGCACCTGCACTATATGGATGCCTCTTCATAAAATTTCCCCTAATAATAAACTCACTGTCTGATATCTTGCGAGCAGTACTTGGTATCTCATAAACAACATTATATCATAGCTCCATGTGCAATTTAATAATGAGGATCAAATTTTGGCATTCATTTTCGTATAAAATTCAGGAAAGTAGATTCCTTTTAAGGATTTTCCAGCATAGATTTAAGATGCAAAAAGCTGGCAGATACAAATCTGCCAGCCTGAAAAATCTTATTCATTGTCTCCCTGACGGGAAACACAACCCCATCACACTTCGTCGAAGTTGTACAGCGGTTCTACCTTATGGTAATGGGTATGAAGGAGTTCATGGGCCTTTTCGCTCAGCGGTTCCCCAAGGAATTCATCGTAAAGGGTGATGATCTCGGGGTTCTCATGAGACTTGCGGAGCGGAAGCGACTGGTCGAGACGGTAGAGAGCCTCCATGCGCTTCTTGCGGATGGCATTGGTCGTGCCGATGGGCTGTCCGCCGCCGCCGATGCAGCCGCCCGGGCATGCCATGATCTCGATGAAGTCATAGGGGGACTGCCCCTTCTTCACCTGCTCCATGACGATGCGGGCATTCTTCAGGGTATGGACGATGGCAACCTTCACCTTGCGCTCGCCAAGATCCACCTCTGCCTCCTTGATTCCCTGGAAGCCGCGCACATCCTCGAATTCCAGCTTGGGCAAAGTCTGGCCCGTAAACTTCTCGTAGACCGTGCGAAGGGCTGCTTCCATGACGCCGCCTGTGGTACCGAAGATGGCCCCGGCGCCGCTCCCTGTGCCAAGAGGACTGTCAAACTCGCTCTCCGGAAGGTTCTGGAAGGTAATGCCAACGTACTTGATGAGCTTGATGAGCTCCCGGGTGGTAAGGACGATGTCCACATCCCGCATGCCGTTCCTGCCCATCTCCGGACGGGATGCCTCGAATTTCTTCGCGGTGCAGGGCATGATGGAAACCGTGACGATGTCCTTCGTGTCAATGCCTGCCTTTTCCGGATAATAAGTCTTGGCGATGGCACCGAACATGCTCATGGGAGATTTTGCCGAGGAAAGATGCTTCGTGAAGTCCCCGAAGTTCTTCTCCAGATAGTTGACCCAGCCCGGGCTGCAGGAGGTAATCATGGGGAGAACCCCGCCATTCTTGAGGCGGTGCAGGAACTCCGAGCCTTCCTCCATGATGGTAAGGTCCGCGCCGAAATTCGTGTCAAAGACCTTGTCGAAGCCCAGGAGCTTCAAGGCCGTGACCATCTGTCCCGTGACGATCTCGCCGGGCTCCATGCCAAAGGCATCGCCAAGAGCCACGCGAACAGCGGGAGCTACCTGGACGATGACATGCTTGGAGGAATCCTGCAGTGCATCCAGCACGGCATCCGTGTCGTCCTTCTCCACGATGGCGCCCGTGGGGCAGACAAGGCTGCACTGTCCGCAGAGGATGCAGTCCGTAGTCTCCATGGGCTTGTTGTATGCCGTGGTAACCGTGATATCGTTGGAGCGGTAAGCATAAGTCAGAGCAGCGATGCCCTGCACGTCCTTGCAGGCGCGGACGCAGCGGCCGCAGCGGATGCACTTCGAGGGATCGCGGACGATACTCGGGTTCGTGCTGATGCGCGGCTCAATCTTCACAACGCTGGGCAGATGGGACTCCAGAATATTGAAGCGGCTGCAAAGCCTCTGGAGGTCGCAGTTCTGATTGCGTGGGCAGCTCAGGCAGTCCTTGTTATGGTTGGCCAGCATGAGCTGCAGGATGGCCACCTGGGTATCCCGGACAATGGGAGTATCCGTAAGGACTTCCATCCCCTCCCAGACCTCGGTGGAACACGCCGCCAAAAGGCGCCGCTTCCCCTTGACCTCTACGGAACAGAGACGGCAGTGGGCCTTGATGCGCTGGTCCTCATGATAACAGAGATGTGGGATATCAATGCCGATTCGCTGTGCCGCCTGCATGATCTTGGTTCCCTTGGGAACCTCCACGGGGATATTGTTTATGGTGAGATGTACCATTTCCTTGGACATTGTTTCTGACATTATTTCGCACCTCCGGCTTCAAAGACCTCCGGGAATACCTTCATGGCGGACATGAGTGTGTTCTGGGCAGTCTCTCCCAACCCGCAGAGGGAGGACATGGACATGACACGGGCAATTTTCTTCATGATGCGGATATCCTCCTTGGTGGCAGTTCCCTCTGCCATCTTCTCGAGGATAATCTTGATGTGGAGATTGCCCTCCCGGCAGGGAGTGCACTGGCCGCAACTCTCCTCGGAGAAGAATTCCTGGTTCATGCGAAGGAAATCCAGCACACTGGTGCGCTCGTCAATGACGAGGATACCGCCGGAACCTACCATGACACCGGCAGCACGCAGGTCCTCATAGGTATAGGGCGTGTCGAGGATGGACTCGTCGGCGATCTTTCCGGAAGCGCCGCCGAACTGGATGAGCTTGATCTTGCGGTCCTTCTGGATTCCTCCCGCCAGATCGTAGATGATCTCCCTCACCGGAGTGCCGAAGGGAATCTCAAAGGTACCGGGGCAGTTCACGTTGCCCGCCACGCTGACGAGCTTCGTCCCGATGGACCCGCCGCCGCCGCAGGAGGCATAGACACCCTCCGTGTCCATGAGAAGATGGGGCACGATGGAGAGGCTCTCCACGTTGTTGAGGCAGGTAGGACGGGCAAAGGCGCCGCTCTGCTTGATGAAGGGCGGTTTCATGCGGGGGCGACCCGCCTTGCCCTCGATGGAACGGATGAGTGCCGTGCCCTCGCCGCAGACATAGGCACCTGCGCCGGAATAGAGCTTGATGTTGAAGTCAAAGCCCTTCCCAAGGATGTTCGTGCCCAGGAAACCGTAGTTCTTCGCCTGACGGATGGCAGACAAGATCACGGAGCGATAGCAGAAATACTCGGCACGCATGTAGATGAAGCCCTCCGTAGCTCCCACCACATAGCCGGCGATGATCATTGCCTCAATGAGATTGAAGGGGTCATTCTTGAGGAGCACCCTGTCCTTGAAGGTCGTGGTTTCTCCCTCATCCGCATTGCAGATGATGATCTTGTTCTCCCCTTTTACTTCCCTGGCCTGGGACCACTTGCGCCCAAGGTCATACTCCGCACCGCCGCGGCCCTTGACCTTCACGGAGGCAATGAGATCCGTGATTTCCTGGGGGTCCATGTTCACGGCCTTCTTGAGGGCCTCAAACCCTCCAATGCTCATATAGGAGCCAATGGAATTCGTATCATATTTTCCGAAATTCTTCGTAAGGAATTTGATATCTTTCATGTGGGAACACCTCCTCAAGGCAAGGAGCGCAGAAGCGCCTCAATTTTCTCCTGGGTATCCAGATGCTCGTAGACCTTACCGTTGATGCGCACGGCAGGTGCCCTGTCGCAGGCGCCATAGCAGCTGATGGTCTCCAGGGTGAACCGGCCATCATAAGTAGTCTCGCCCACCTTGATGTCCAACAGGCGTTCCAATGTTCCAAGAAGGCGTTTCGTGTCCACCTTATTCACACGGCAAGCAGGGGAATTGCAGACCTGAATGGGATACTTTGCCCGGGGCGTTGCCGACAACTGCGCATAGAAGCTCAGGCAGTCGAAAATCTGAGTGATGGGAATCCCCAGCTTCTTTGCAAGATAGTAGGCTGTTGGCTCCGGCACGTAATGGCGATCATCCAGATCCTGCACTTCCAGCAGGATGCCGACAATCTGTGTGGGGTCGTTGTCATGGGATTCCAGTATGAGATCGATCTTCGACTGGAGTTCCCGGTTGAGCGGATAATCTTTCGTTATCGCGGTCAGCATCAAATACGCCTCCTAAAAACATAGATATATACACACGATATACTTATTATAACTCTATTGTTCAGCTTTTTCCATAGAAAAAACTTATAGAACAATAGAAAACCCTTATAGAAACTAAACGAAGTGAGCGCCCGTTAGCAGCCCCGCAAAAAGCTCAGCAGGAACCAGACGACAGCTGCCACTGCCCCCAGGACAAGGACAACCGGCAGAGCGACAAAGACAAAGGCCAGCACTGCCGCTATGGCAAGGCCGCCGAGCAGCCACCCCTTCCAGCCGAGGCTGCCCGGGGAAAAGACAATATGGCGGAACCGGATACCATTTCCATCAAATGCGCTCTTCTTGTAGAACCTTGGGGACTCGCCCCCTTCCCCATTTGATGATTCTTCAATGGTAATCCCGTCATAGAAAACCTTTTCTTCCCGGGACATGACCCTGACCTGCCGCTCCGGGTCGCAATTGCTGCACACGCCCTCCTCATCCAGCTCACAGCCGCATCTGTAGCATTTCATCAGATTCCTCCTCCCTACATGAACAAGGAAAAAGGCCGTACCTTGAACGGCACGGCCCACGAGCTGCCATAATCACGCCCGGCTCTTTTGCATGGGGCTCATAGCGTATCGCATTTTGTATTCAAAACGCTTTATTTCTATCTTCCAGTCAATTCCTGCAATATCCTGTTCCACCAGGCGTTTTGCAAGTCTTTTCAGGAAGTCCAGATTTATCATCCGTGAATTTTTCATGATCCTGTTCGGAAGCTTTGTGAATCGGAACTCTGTCTTGATCGCAGAACAAGATTTCCCCGTCATTGGACAATGATGCGGATAGGAATTGATCCCATTGGTCTGCATCCTCTTGGCGCATACCGTACACTTATCAATCCCACTGGTCTGCATTCTTTTTGCACATGCCGTACACTTATCCATAGGACACTTCTCCTTCCCCCACTATTTATAGAAAAGCTATACATCCTCTCCTTTCATAAAAATATTTGCATATATATAAGATAGTTTCTACACCACCTGCGAAAATCCTTCCGGTTTTAAAATTTTTTCAAAAAAATTTGAGGAAATTTGAACAATGCGTTATGACGGGACAAGCCCGTCGAAACGTCAATTAGTATATTTTGCCGTTGGCAAAATTTGAACAATGCGTTATAATTCAAAGCATACTATATAATATGACTCCAGAAAGAAGGCATTGCCATGTCAGATGAACATACAAGCAACCGAGTTGACCAGACAACGAGGGAGGCGCTCCGGAAAAACGACAGCCAGCAACAGTTCCACCAGTTCCTGATCTGGTTCATCGCACTTATCCTGGGTGCAGTGCTGGGATGGGTTGGAAATGAATTCATGAACGATCTCTTCAATTTCATTGCCACTGTCTTTACCCGTCTGTTCCAGTTCGTTGCCGTTCCCACCATCGCCCTTGCGGTCATCACCACCCTCTCCTCCTTAGGAGCGAAGAAGGAGACCCGGCGGATTTTCGGCCATGCGGTGGTCTATACCCTGCTCACAACCTGTTCCGCCGCTCTGGTAGGGCTGCTCCTCTATCTCTGGGTTGCGCCGGACAACCTGCCAGCCAATGTCATCGGCGCCGGAACCTCTGACGTGCCCTTGCAGAAACTGGGCTCCCTTTCCTACTATGAACATTTCATTTCCATTGTCCCCAACAATTTCCTGGCTCCCTTCCTTTCCGGCAACGTCCTGTCCGTGCTGATGATTGCGGCGGCTGCCGGTCTCGGGCTCGCCTTCATGCCGAAAACGGAAAACCGTGAGGCCCTGATGAAGGGCATCCTCGGCCTTCAGGAACTTCTTTTCATCCTCATCCGCGGCCTGCTCAAAGTTCTCCCCATCGGCATCCTGGCATTTTCCGCACAGCTTTCTGCCCAGATTGAAGCCGGCGTCATCATTGGCGCCCTGGGAAAATACACCATGGTGGTGCTGGGCGGCAACTTCATCCAGTTCTTCCTCGTATTGCCCCTTTTCCTGATCCTTCGCGGGCTGAATCCCCTCCAGGTCTTCCGCAAGATGTCCCCTGCCGTGGCCGTAGCACTCTTCACCAAGAGTTCCGCCGCAACCCTGCCCGTGACCCTTGCCTCCGCAGAGCAGAACCTCAAGGCGAATCCCTCGGTTTCCCGCTTCGTCCTTCCCATCTGCACCACCATCAACATGAATGGCTGTGCCGCCTTCATTCTCGTGACCTCCCTGTTCGTCATGCAGAATGCGGGATTTGAGCTGACAACGGGAACCCTGGTCACATGGTTCTTCATCGCAGTGCTGTCTGCCATCGGCAACGCCGGGGTTCCCATGGGATGCTATTTCCTGACGCTTTCCCTGATGTCCTCCATCGGTGCCCCCCTTGGACTTCTCGGCATCATCCTTCCCATCTACACCATCATCGACATGATTGAGACAGCGGAAAATGTCTGGTCCGACTCCTGCGTCTGCGCCATGACGAACCACGACCTGAGGAACCATCTGAAAGACGATTCCGACGCTCCCCTGCCCATTGCATAAAAGCATAAAAAACAAGCCCCCGGAAGAGATTTTCCCTTCCGGGGGCTTTGCTGTTCAGGCATCAGATTCAGATAATCTTTTCCCCATGGTAGATTTCGCCGCCGATTTCCGGATATACGCCATAGTATACGGCCCATTCCGTCTTGTACTTGATGGCCTGGGCGTGGATGCTCTCGATGCGGTCCTGGGTGCGCACGACCTTGCCCGGCATTCCCACTACAAGGGAATTGGGAGGAATGACCTCCTTCTCACGGACCAGGGCGCCGGCGGCAATGATGGAGCCCCTGCCGATCTTCGCTCCCGTCAGCACCGTGGCATTCATACCGATGAGAACATGGTCCTCGATCACGCAGCCATGCAGCACGGCCGAATGCCCGACCGTCACATAGTCGCCAATGATGCAGGGATCATCATCCGCCACATGCAGGCATACAAGATCCTGCACATTGGAGCATTCCCCGATGGAGATGTAGTTGACATCCCCCCGCGCCACGACTCCCGGCCAAAGGCTGGAATACTTTCCGACGCGCACATCCCCCGACAGGAATACCTGCGGGGCAACAAATGCCTCCTCGTCGATCTGGGGGCTGATTCCCTTGAATTCACGGCTGGTCAGCGTATACATCGAATCCACTCCTTCATCAAAGCATCTCGTGCTCAATCATATATTCGGCAATCTGCAGGGCATTCAATGCGGCACCCTTGCGGATCTGGTCGCCACAGACCCAGAAATTGAGGCCATGCTCAATGGAATAGTCCTTGCGGATGCGTCCCACCTCCACATCATTCTGGCCGGAGGTAAAGAGCGGCATGGGATACTCCATCTCATCCGGATTGTCCCTGACCTTCGCCCCGGGGAAGGCATCGATGGCCGCACGCGCCTGCTCCACGGAGATATCGTCCTCAAACTCCACGTTGACGGATTCCGCATGGCTGCGATACACCGGCACGCGGATCGTCGTCGCCGTGATGCGCAGGGTATCATCCTCCATGATCTTCTTCGTCTCGTCAATCATCTTCATTTCCTCTTTCGTGTAGAGATTCTCCTTGAAGATGTCGATCTGGGGAATGAGATTGAAGGCGATCTGGTAATGCTTGGCAAGCGCCGCCCCGGGCAGGATGTTCGCCTTGACCTCACGGCCTGCCACGATATCGGCAACCTGCTCTTCCAGCTCTGCCATGGCCTCCTTGCCGCCACCGGAAACCGCCTGATAGGTGGAAACCACAACGCGCTTGATCCTGGAAATATCATAAAGGGGCTTCAACGCCATGACCATGATGATGGTGGAGCAATTGGGATTGGCAATGATTCCCTTGTGGCGCTTGATGGCCTCAGGGTTGACCTCCGGCACCACCAATGGCACCTCGGGGTCCATGCGGAAGGTGCTGGAGTTGTCGATGACCACAGCCCCCGCCTTCACCGCTGCGGGAGCGAATTCCTTGCTGGCAGAACCGCCGGCAAAGAGGGCAATGTCCACATCCTTGAAGGAGTCCGCCGTGGTCTCCTCCACGGTGTAATCCTTCCCCATGAAGTTGATGACCTTGCCCGCCGAACGCTTGGAAGCCAGCATCTTCAGATTGGCAAAGGGGAACTTCCTCTCCTCGATGAGGTTCAGGAACTCCTGCCCCACAGCACCCGTCGCGCCAAGAATTGCTACATTATACTTTTTCATGAAACCATCCCTTCATCTATTCTGACAATAATAGTTTGCTTCACTTGCCCTAGTGTCCCGCCTCGTTCATATCCATAATAATTGCCCGATATGCAGTCATCTGCGTTGTCATCGTCAGTTGGCGTAGCCACCGCTACGCCGCCCTNNNNAGTTGGCGTAGCCACCGCTACGCCGCCCTCCTCTTCCTAGCATCTGACTACATCTCGAACAATTATTTTTATGTTTCTGAACGAGGTGGGACACTAGTCAAGCAGCTTGTCAAGCCCAACGGTGAGGCCCTTGAGGCCGCCAATGCGCTTGCAGGCAAGAACAACGCCCGGCATGAAGGACTCGCGGTTCATGGAATCATGGCGTATCGTGAGGGTCTGCCCCAATCCGCCAAAGATAACCTCCTGATGGGCAACATAGCCCGGAAGCCGTACGCTGTGGATATGCATGCCATCATATTCTGCACCGCGTGCTCCCGCAAGCTTCTCCTTCTCATCGGGATGCCCCTGCTTCATGCTCTCGCGAACCTCGGAAATCATGGCAGCCGTCTGGATGGCTGTACCGGAAGGCGCGTCCAGTTTGTTGTCATGATGGAGCTCAATGATCTCCACATGGGGCATATACTTTGCCGCCTGCTTGCTCATGAGCATCATGAGCACTGCGCCAATGGCAAAGTTCGGCGCAATGAAGGCAGGCGTATTGTATTCCTCGGAAAGCTTCCGTATCTTCTCCTTCTGTTCCTCCGAAAGCCCAGTGGTGCCGACCACCGGGGAAACCTTCGCCTTGAGGGCCGTGCACACATTGTCGAACACAACATCGGGGCGGGTGAAGTCCACCATGACCTCCGGCTTATGGTTCGCCAATGCCGCAACCAGGTCCTCCTCGACAAGGATGCCGTTCTTCCCCTGGCCGATGAGTTCCCCTGTATCCATTCCGCCCTTGAGATCTACTGCTCCGACAAGTTCCAGCCCATCATCGGCCAAAACTGCCGCCAAAACTGCCTGCCCCATACGGCCACAGGCTCCATTTACCAATACCTTGACCAAGCTATGCGCCTCCCAGAATTTTATGAACTTATTTTAAGTCATGCCCGCTTGTCGTGTCAAGCCTTGTGGACAACCGTTCTGGATTTCTGTTGCAAAGGAGGCTGCCGCATGAAAAGCGGCAGCCTCCCTGAAACATCCGAAAACAGTTGTCTTATGCCTTGCCAGCGAGTTTCTTGTATCCGGCAAGACGAGCCTCAGCGTCCTTCTGAGTCTTCGCGAAGAGAGCATCAGCCTCCTGCGGGAAGTTGCGCTTGAGGGAAGAATAACGGACCTCGCCCTGGAGGAATTCCTGGAACTTGCCGAAATCAGGCTCCTTGGAATCCAAAGAGAACGGATTCTTGTCCGTGCCGACGAGCTGCGGGTTGTAGCGATAGTTCGCCCAATAACCGCACTCAACAGCGAGCTTGCCCTCGAGCTGGCTCTTGCCCATGCCCTTGCGGATACCATGGTTGATGCAGGGTGCATAAGCGATGATGAGGGACGGTCCCGGATAAGCCTCTGCCTCCGAGATAGCCTTCAGGAGCTGGTTCTGGTCTGCGCCCATGTTCACCTGCGCCACATAGACATACCCATAGGTCATGGCCATCATGCCAAGATCCTTCTTCTTCGTCCTCTTGCCCGTTGCAGCAAACTGTGCGATTGCCGCAGCCGGAGTGGACTTGGAAGCCTGGCCGCCGGTGTTGGAGTACACTTCCGTATCGAACACGAACACATTGACATCCTCGCCGGAAGCAAGAACATGATCCACGCCGCCGTAGCCGATATCATATGCCCAGCCGTCACCGCCGAAGATCCACTGGGAACGCTTCACGAAGTAATCGCGATCCTCATAGATCTTGTTCAGGAGCTCGTCGCTGCCCTTCTCCTTCTCGAGAAGTTCCGTGAGCTTGTCAGCGCGATCGCGGGTTCCTGCACCTACCGTGAGGTTCTCCTTCCAATCCTTCATGGCAGCCTGGAGATCTGCGCTGCCCTTGCCGGCTTCCAGAGCTGCCGCCACATCATCAGCGAGACGCTCACGGACAGCCTTGGTTCCCATGAACATGCCGAGACCGTACTCAGCATTGTCCTCGAAGAGGGAGTTCGCCCATGCAGGACCATGTCCGCGATGGTTCTTCGTGTAAGGCATGGCCGGAGCACTGCCGCCCCAGATGGAGGAGCAGCCCGTAGCATTGGCAATGAGCATGCGGTCGCCGAAGAGCTGGGTGAGGAGCTTCGCATAAGGAGTCTCGCCGCAGCCTGCGCAAGCGCCGGAGAACTCGAAGAGGGGTTGCTCGAACTGGCTGCCGAGCACCGTTTCCTTCTTCATGGGGTTCTTCTTCGGTGCAACCTTCTTGGGATCTACACCATAATCGAAATAAGCCTGCCTTGCCTTCTGTGCATCATCAAGCGGCACCATTTCCAAAGCCTGCTTCGGGCAAACCTGCGCGCAGTTGCCGCAGCCGAGGCAGTCCAGAGTGGAAACGGCGATGGCAACTTTCATGCCCTTTGCTGCCTTGGAATCGATGAAGGTCATGCCCTCCGGAGCAGCAACGGCTTCCTCTGCCGTAGCAAGAACCGGACGGATGGCAGCATGCGGGCAGACAAAGGAGCACTGGTTACACCCGATGCACTTGTCAGACTGCCAGGAAGGTACATTGATGGCAGTGCCGCGCTTCTCGTAAGCAGATCCTCCCACGGGGAAGGAGCCGTCCTCCATCTCCTTGACCTTGGAAACGGGGAGCTTCTCGCCTTCCTGACGGTTCATGACTTCCTGGATCTCGCTGATGAACGCAGGAACGTCCTTCTTCGCTGCAGCCTCATCCTGAGCATTTGCCCAGTCTGCAGGCACGTTGACCTTGTGGAGCTTCTCGATGCCCTTGTCGATGGCACCGTTGTTCATATCGACAATGTTCTGGCCCTTCTTGCCATAGGAGGTCACAACAGCATCCTTGAGGTACTTCACAGCATCATCCAGGGGAATGATGGCCGCAAGCTTGAAGAACGCAGACTGCATGACCATGTTGAAGCGGCCGCCGAGTCCGAGCTCCTTGGCAATCTCCACGGCATTGACCGTGTAGAACTCAATATCGTTCGTGGCAATGTAACGCTTCATGGAAGCGGGCAGATGCTTCGTGAGGTCCTCATCCGACCAAACGGTGTTCAGCAGGAACTTGCCGCCCTTCTTGAGGCCTGCCAGCAAATCGTAGTTGTAGACATAGGACTGCTGGGAGCAGGAAATGAAGTCCGCCTTGTTGATGAGATACGGACTCGTGATGGGCTGCTTGCCGAAGCGCAGATGGCTCATGGTGATACCGCCGGACTTCTTGGAGTCATAGGCGAAATAAGCCTGTGCATACATATCGGTCTTGTCGCCGATGATCTTGATGGCGCTCTTGTTTGCACCGACAGTGCCGTCAGAGCCGAGGCCCCAGAACTTGCAAGCCGTCGTTCCCTCCGGAGTGAGGTCCACATCCTCTGCATAGGGAGCAAGGGAAAGATGGGTCACATCATCCTCAATGCCAATGGTGAACCCGTTCTTCGGTGCATCCTTCTTGAGCTCGTCGTATACCGAGAGAATCTGGTCCGGCGTCGTGTCCTTGCCGCCAAGGCCATAACGGCCGCCAACGACGATCGGCTGCATATCGGAATTGTAGAATGCTGCCTTGACATCCAGATAAAGGGGCTCGCCAATGGAACCGGGCTCCTTCGTGCGATCCAGAACCGCAACCTTCTTGATGGTCTTCGGCAGATACTTGAAGAAATGCTCAATGGAGAACGGACGATAGAGGTGAATGGAGAGCAATCCAACCTTCTCGCCCTTGCTGTTGAGATAATCCACAGCTTCCTGGACGGCCTGGCAGACAGAACCCATCGCGATGATGACGCGATCTGCGTCCTTTGCGCCATAGTAGTCAAAAAGATGATGCTCGCGGCCCGTGATCTTCGCCATCTGGGCCATTGCCTCTTCCACGAGCTCCGGAATCCTCTCATAGTAGCTGTTGGAGATTTCACGGGACTGGAAGTAGATGTCCGGATTCTGGGCAGTGCCGCGGATGACAGGATGATCCGGGTTGAGCGCACGACGACGGAATTCCTTCACAGCCTCCCAATCGAGAATCTTGCTGAGATCGTCATAATCCACCATCTCAATCTTCTGGATCTCGTGGGAAGTGCGGAAACCATCGAAGAAGTTGATGAAAGGAATGCGTCCCTTGATGGCAACCAAGTGAGCAACCGCTGCAAGATCCATGACCTCCTGGACACTGGCCTCGCAGAGCATTGCGCAACCGCACTGGCGTGCTGCCATAACATCCTGCTGGTCGCCGAAGATGTTCAGGTTGTTCGTTGCCAGAGCACGAGCACTCACATGGAACACACCCGGCAAAAGCTCGCCGGCAACCTTGTAAAGGTTCGGGATCATAAGCAGGAAGCCCTGGGATGCCGTATAGGTCGTGGTGAGCGCACCGGCCTGCAAGGATCCATGCACCGCACCGGCAGCACCCGCCTCGGACTGCATCTCAGCAAGGCGCACCTTCTGCCCGAAAAGGTTCTTCGTGCCCTTGGCAGCCATCTCATCGACGTGCTCCGCCATCGGGGAAGACGGCGTAATCGGATAGATTGCCGCCACATCCGTAAACGCGTAGGAAATATACGCGGCAGCAGTGTTACCATCCATTGTTTTCATCTTTTTGCTCATGTTTTGAATTGCTCCCCTCTAATAGATATAACTGACAAACGGCCTAAATTTTGCCTCAAGGCAAAATTCCCATTTGTATCTGCCCCCACAGTGACCGGGGGACATCTCTCGCCTCGTTATATTATACATCGGAAAAAATCAATTGTAAACAAGAAAGAACCCTTTCCATCTTAAAGAAAACCATTGGCATCCCCTTCCGACGAATGGGATGGCGTCTCCCCCGACAGTACGGGAACGCGGATGACCTGCCCTGCATACATGCGGCCATCCTTCTGCAGGTCATTGATTTCGATGATGGCCTCCCTGAGATCTGCTGCCTTCTTCTCATCCGACACATAGCGAGCGGCGATTGACCATACGTTCTCATTCGGCTTTACCGTGATCGTATCAAAGTCCCTGCTCCGCAAATAATCGTTCGACAGCCCCAAGGGCGCCATAAGCACAAACAACAATAAGATAACTGCACCAATAATCCTGCTTCTCATAGGAATCCCCGCTCCCCTTTCCTGCTTCAGAAAATGTATTTCGAAACTTTTGTTCGTTAGTTCAATTGTAGCACAGAACATATATTCTTTCAATATGTTCCTGGAACATTTTTTGTTTGAAAAAAGTTCCCATATTTGCTACAATCTTCATAACATGTTACAGAAAGGAGCTGCCATCACATGACCATACACGGTGCCGTCATCATAGAGCAGGGTGTCACCTTTGCCATCATTGCCGTAAAGCAGTCGGTGACCCGCTACACCGCCCGGCTTGTGCAGACGCGCCGGGAGCTCTCCCAGTTTTTCCCGAACATGCCGATCATCCTCATGTCCCAGGACAACAACGGCACCCCTCATTACTACGGGCGCCGTGATATCGTGGAATTCCTGAAGACCATCCGCCTGGACCAGATCCCATGGAAGGAATATCATATATATTGACCGATATCCAACACAATCCGCACGAACCCACATAACCACTAAAGACACCAAGGAATTTTTACTTGAAATTGCTAGGTGTATCTGTTATCATATAGATATGAATAGATCCTTGGCGTGGCTTTGCCACTACCTTGGACAACGACATCCCTAGCATGTGCTAGGGATGTTCGTCTTTTATGGGAGGCCACAAAATGAAAGACAAGGTATTCAAGACATATCGGGAACAGAGGGATCTGTTGATTGATCGTGGCATGATAATAGATCATCCACGTTTCTTCACGAACTGCTTGCAGCAGGACGATTACTATACCATCATAAACGGCTACAAAAAGTATTTTATTGCAAGCATTAACCATAGAGCGCATGGGAGTGTTATAAGTTCTTAACAACTTTGCACATAGAAAAGGTGACTTCCCAAAAGGCACCGTTAGGGCGTGTTGATAACAGATTTATCAACACGCCCTAAATATCCTCAAAACAAAGCAAGTGGTGGAAATACTGCCGAAGCATCTTCAGGGTGATGTCCCCCCTCTTCTTGATGCCCGTGCGGATCGTGTGCTTTGCCCGCTGCAGGGCATTGTCAACAGATTTCACGCTGCGTCCCATGGCCCGGGCGATTTCCTCATAACTCTTGCCATTCAGATAGTGCAGGACAGCCTCATATTCCACATTGGAAAGAACCTCCTGTATGAAAGCCCGGCAAACCTCATATTCTTCCTGCCGGATCATATTGTCCGCGGCCTTCACGCCCTCCTCATCCGCCAGGATGTCCATAAAGGTGACCTCGGAATCCTGCAGATGCACCATGGCATGCAGGGACACCGAGGAATTCAGTGGCCGGTGCTTCTGCCGGTTTGCCGTCTTGATTGCCGAGATATACTGGCAGCGCACGCAACGCTTTGCAAAGGCAGAAAAGGGGGCAGAGCGATGAAGCTCATATCCCTTCACCGCCTTGAAAAAGCCGAGCCGCCCCTCCTGAAGCAGGTCCTCGTCCCCTGCCCTCAACAGGAA
This sequence comes from uncultured Veillonellaceae bacterium, assembly GCA_902801565.1. Lineage (GTDB taxonomy): Bacteria > Bacillota > Negativicutes > Selenomonadales > Selenomonadaceae > UBA3796. The sequence continues at coordinate 15,352 of CADCIX010000019.1, forward strand.
ATAATGGTGCCCCACAGCCCGAATCATATGATTATAACGCCGATAAAGCTCCGCTAGCGCAAGATTGTCATTCCGCTCCCGATAACAACAAATGAGATCATCGTCCGACAGATGACCATAATCGCCGTCACCCTTGCACTGCTGTTTCCATTTCATATCCATCCGTCCTTTTCCTTTTATCAAGGACCTGTCTGATATGGTATGTATTCCCTATAAAAGCGAAAATTCCTTCCTACCAATATATTCTTCAAATTTTGCCAAAGGCAAAATCCTCCAAGGCACGGAAAAGGGCTCCCGCATAAAGCGAGAGCCCTCATTTTTACAGTATCCAGTATCAGGCGAGCCTGTCAGTCATTGGCTTCCAAGGCATCCCACGCATCATTGGCACGGGCCACATAGAGGTCACGAATGGCCTTGTTCTCACCGAGACCATGAATATAGGCATCCACTTTGAAGCCTTCGTTCTGAAGAATGGTCTTGTGGGAATCCTCCTCATCACCCGCCATGTCGTTGTTCGCATGGTCACCGGCAACCATCATGATCGGCATGAGTGTCACGGACTTCACGCCATCCTTCTTCAGCTTCGGAATGACGGTCTCAAGGCTCGGCCATCCCTCCACCGTGTAGACGTATACGTTCTTGTAGCCCATCTCGTCCAGTTTTGCCTGTATGACAGAGTAATAGGCGTTGGCGGGCTGAGGCGTGCCATGCGCCAGCAGAAGGACTGCTTCGCCCTTGCCCGGTTTCTTGAACTGGGTGGCGAGCGCCTTGATGAAGTCTGCCACATCATCCGCCTGCTCTTCCTGGCCCTGCCAGTACATGAGCGAGGTTCCAAGGGTCATCTTCTTGAAATCCCTCTTGCAGTTTTCAAAGACTCCACGATTATACTCATACTCCATGCCCGGAATGACATCCAGGGAAACCAGAGCCACCCTCGTATATCCTTCCTTCTTGAGCTGGGCAAGGGCTTCCTCCGGCGTCGGATAGGAAATTCCCTCATTCTTCTTGATGCGATCGATGATGATATGGGAGGTAAATGCCGTTACCACCTTCACATCGGGATGAGCCTTCTGAATTGCTGCCACCGTGGCATCAATGGTCTTTTCCCGCGTATCCTTGTAGGTCGTGCCAAAGCTCATGACCACGATAGCATCCTTGTTTGCAAGATTCTGCAGGGCCGGATCCTCGGACTCATACTTCAACACGCCAATCTGGGCAGCGTTCAGCAGAGCCGGGGTCGCTGTCTTGACCTCCGGATTCAGCTCATAAGCCGCATCCACCGTTGCAGGCGAAGTGCTGAAAAGTGCGGAACACGCCAAAGATGCCACCAGTAATTTCTTCCAATTCCTCATTGCAAATCCTCCCCAAAATATCAATATAACAAAAAATGAGCCTTCCCCTGAAAGGAAAGCCCATTCCGCATACAAACCACAGGCATGACGCCCATGTCCAATGAATCCCCTTCCCATCTCTCGCAGGTAAAAACGGTGATTGTCGAACAGGCAGGTCTCCTGGCTCAGATCATCGCTCCTCCACGCCTTCCCGGGCTTTCCCAGTGACGTAACTATGTGGACTCGCTCCCCTTACAGTGGCGGGACCGCGCCGGCATACACACCGGCTTCCCTATTAAGTCTCGATAGACACCTGTCCCTTATTCTATTGTCCGATATCATATTTATGATAAGATATCCAAAAATTATTATCCTATAATTCCATCCCTTTGTCAATATCCCGCCCAAAGAAAAGAAAATGCAGCACCCCAAGAGATGCTGCCCCGTGTCATTCCGGCAATATATCCTCGTCCACATCGCACAAATGGCGGTTGATACAGGAAAGGCCACGGTAGACCGTGCTGATGTCGATATCGTCGCCCCGATTGTCCATATAGCGCTCCAGCTTGCGCTTGACGCGCTGCAGGGCATTGTCGATGGACTTTACATGGCGATGGAGTTCCAGGGCAATCTCCTGATAGGACTTGCCATCAAGATAGGACATGAGGACCTTCCACTCCAGATCGCTCAAGATCTCCTCCATCTTCCGTTCAATGTCGATGAACTCCTCCCTGCTGATGACAAGCTCCTCCGGGTCCGACACCTTTGCCCCCGAGAGAACATCGAGGAGCGTGCGGTCGGAATCCTCGTCATAGATGGGCTTGTTGAGGGAGATATAGGAGTTGAGGGGAATGTGTTTCTGCCGTGTCGCCGTCTTGATCGCCGTGATGATCTGCCGTGTCACGCAAAGCTCCGCGAAGGCCCGAAAGGAAGAGAGCTTGTCATTCCTGAAGTCGCGGATGGCCTTGTAGAAACCAATCATCCCTTCCTGGATGATATCCTCACGATCCGCCCCGATCAAAAAGTAGGAGCGGGCCTTTGCCCTTACAAAGTTGCGGTATTTGTTGATGAGATAGTCCAATGCGACGCTGCTGTTGTTGTCCTTGATCTCGAGAATGACTTCCTCGTCCGTGAGTCCTTCAAATTCGCCGTATTCTTCTGCTTTTTTTCCTGCATTTGGTTCTGCTTCCATTCCGCTGACCCCCGTTACCTGAAAGCGCCTCAAGAAGTGCTTTTCATTTACCGACAAAGAGAATTATACCCCACCCAAGCGGGAACCGTCAAGAGAAACACAGAGGAATCGAGTTAGATAATGAAAAAGCCCCAGCAACATTGGAATTGCTGGGGCTTTACGCATACACAGTAAATCAACGGGTTCCACATACCCACAATCACATATAATCCGTAGGACGCTTGCGGCGTTCCTGCTTCGCCATGCCAAGCTTCATCGCGATCCATTCCGTGATGACGAAGAAGACCGGTATGAGGAAGATTCCCAGGGAAGTCGCAAAGAGCATGCCGCCGACGACGGCAACGCCCATGCCGTTACGCGCTGCCGCGCCGGCGCCGGTAGCGACGGCAAGCGGCAGGCAGCCGATGATGAAGGCAAAGGACGTCATGAGAATCGGGCGAAGTCGGAGTCCCGCCGCCTCAATAGCGGCTTTCACCGGCTCCATGCCCCTGTCCACGCGCACCTTGGCAAACTCGACGATGAGGATGGCATTCTTCGCGGCAAGGCCGATGATCATGATGATACCGATCTGCATGTAAACACTGTCCTGCAAACCGGCATTCGGATGACCGCAGATTGCCTCGATCATGCTCAGCCCGTATTCGGAAACCACTGCACCGAAGATGCCGGTGGGCACCGTCAGCAGCACCGCATAGGGAACACTCCAGCTCTCATAGAGGGCTGCCAGACAGAGGAATACAAAGACAAGTGCCAGGGCAAGCACCCTGCCCGTGGAACTGGATGCCTTTTTCTCCTCACGGCTCTGCCCGGACCATTCGACGTTAAACCCGGAAGGCGCGACTTCCCGCACGACTTCCTCCGCCGCCTTCAGTGCCTGGCCGGAACTGTACCCCTGTCCGGCATTGCCCTGAATCTGGACAGCGCGGGTTGCATTGAACCGGGAAATGATGGAAGCGCCTGTGCTGAGGCTCGGCTTCAACAGCGTATCCAGAGGAACCATGGTTCCCGAGCCGCTCTTGACGAAGATGAACTTCGCCGCCTCCGCTTCCGTCCGGTACATGGTATCGGACTGGAGCATGACCTTGTAGGAGCGGCCAAACTGGTTGAAATCGTTGACCTGATAACCGCCGAAATTGACCTGAAGCGCCGTAAACACATCGGAAAGGTTTACGTTCAAGGTCTTGACCTTCTCACGATCAATCTCGAAGTCATACACCGGGGAATTGATCTTGTAGGTCGTGCGCACACCCTGGAGCTCCGGCCTCTGGTTCATGGCAGCGACAATCTTATTCGTGATGTCATTGAGCTCCTCATCCGTATGGCCGGACATATCCTGAAGCTGCATGGACCAGCCGCCCACCATGCCAAGGCCCGGAAGGGCCGGCGGATTGAAGGCGATGACCTGTGCCTCCGGCGCAATCTTCGCACCGATGCCAAATACCTGGCCGATCAGGGAATTGATGTCTGTCCCGGGCTCCGTGCGCTTGTCCCAGGTCTCAAGCCCAAGGAACATCGTGCCCGCACTGGACTTCGAGCCAAAGGACAGGATATCGAAGCCATTGACATACATCGTATTGCGGATGCCGGGAAGCTTCCTGATCTCGGCAGCCACCTTGTCCATGGTCTCCTGCGTACGGTTCGTGGAGGTGCCCTCCGGCAGGCTGACCGAGACGATGAAATATCCCTGATCCTCCTCCGGCACAAAGGTGGAAGGAAGTTTTGAGTAGACCACCCAGGTCAGACCGACGACAATGACCATGAAGACAATGGCCAGCCGGGAATGGCGGATAAAATTCGCCACGATTCCCAAATAGCCGTTCTTCGTACGCTCGAACCAATTATTGAAGGCCGTGAAGAACCGGTCCAGAAGCCCCGTCCGATCTTCCCCGGAATGGGGTTTCAGGATCATGGCGCAAAGGGCCGGGGTAAGGGTCAATGCCACAAAGGCCGAAAGTGCCATGGAAATGGCAATGGTCAGGGCAAATTGCCGGTAAAGCACGCCCATCATGCCGCCGAGGAAGGCGACGGGGACAAACACCGCCGCAAGGACGAAGGCGATGGCCACAACAGGCCCCTGCACCTCATCCATGGCCCGCTCCGTGGCATCCACCGGACTGAGGCCGCTCTCCATATGATGCTCCACGTTCTCAATGACAACGATGGCATCATCGACGACCAGGCCGATGGCAAGCACCATGGCGAAAAGTGTCAATGTATTGATGGAAAAATCCAGGACGATGAAGGCGCCAAAGGTCCCAATCAGGGATACCGGCACCGCGAGAAGCGGGATGACCGTCGCGCGGACATTCTGCAGGAAGACAAAGATAACAAGCACCACCAGCAGCAGCGCCTCAACAAAGGTCTCCACCACTTCCTCGATGGAGGCACGGATGTAATCCGTGCTGTCCACGATCGTGTCCATCTCGAGATCCGGCGGGAAATCCTTTTCCGCCTCATCCAGGATATTCCGGACTTCCTTGACGGTCTGCATGGCATTGGCATCACTGGTAAGCTGGATGCCAAAGCCCACCGCCGCATCATCATTCGACTTGGAAATGATATTGTTCGTCTTCTGCCCTGACTCAACACGGGCCACATCCTTCAGGCGCACAAAATTCCCCGCACCATCCGAATGGATGATGATATTTCCAAACTGCTCCGGTGTCACAAGACGGCCGTTCACCTTGCCGGTATACTGTTTCTCCTGCGCGTTGGGAAGCGGCATGGAGCCGATGGTTCCCGCCGGAGCCTGGACATTCTGCTCCTGGATGGCCGCCGTGACATTTGCCACGGTAAGCCCAAGCTCTGCCAGCCTGTCTGGATTCAGCCAGACGCGCATGGAATAATCCGCACCGAAAACCTGCACATCACCGACGCCTGACACACGCTTGATCTTGTCCAGCAGGTAAATCGTGGCGTAGTTCTTCATGAAGGTGCGGTCGTAGAATCCCTTTGGCGAATACAGGGAAACCATGAGCGCCATATCATTGGAGGATTTCTTCGTCGTGACGCCAACCCTCTGGACATCCGTGGGAAGACTCGCATTGGCAATCGCCACGTTGTTCTGCACCTTGACGGAGTCCATGTCGCCATCCGTGCCTACCTCAAAGGTCACGGACAGGCTGTAGCGCCCCGTATCGTCAGAGTTGGAGCTCATGTAGTCCATGCCCTGGGTGCCGTTGACCTGCTCCTCGATGATCTGGGCAACCGTCTCATTGACAACACTGGCACTGGCACCCGTATAGGTCGTGCCGACAGAGATCGTCGGTGGCGAGATCTGCGGGTACTGTGCAATCGGCAACTGCAATCCCGCCAGTATACCGACAATCACGATGATAAGTGAAATGACGATGGCAAAGATCGGCCGATGAATAAAGAATTTCGACAAGACAAGGCCCCCTTAAGAATTCGATGCCTTCTTTGCAGCATCTGCATCAAAGAGGTTCATGTCAGGCGAAAGGGAGAATCCCATCTCCTCCGGCGTGACAATGGTGACCTTCAGGTCTTTTCCCTCCTGGAGATTCGTGAGACCTTCCACAACCACAGTGTCCTTCTCCGTAATGCCGCTCTTGATGATGTAATAGCTGCCTACCAAATCCCCAAGTTCCACCGTACGGGCTTCCGACTTGTTGCCATCGCCCACTACCATGACAAAGGACTTGCCAAGGAGCTGCTGCACAGCGCGCTGGGGAACGAGAAGTGCCCCCGGAATCACCCTGCCGGAAAGCTTCACCCGTGCAAACATGCCGGGAAGAAGACTGCTTTCCGGATTCGGGAAAATGGCCTTGATGGTCAAAGAACCCGTATTCTGCGTCAAAGCGCGATCCGTCTCAACGACCTCGCCAAGATATGGATAAACAGAACCATCAGAAAGGGTGAGGGAAACCTCCACAGGATGCGGCGATGCATCCTGCTGAACCTGCTGGATGTTCATAAACTTCATGTACTCCGTTTCGGAAACGCTGAACTGCGCATAGATGGGATCGGAGGAACCAATCGTCACAAGAGTCGTGGCACCGGGAGCCGCATAGGTCCCCACCGCCACATCATCGATGGAAAGCTGCCCAGTCATGGGCGCATAGACCACCGTGTCATCCAGGTCTTCCTGTGCCTTGCGCAACAATGCCGCATTGGAGGCCGCCGCCGCATAATAGGCATTCACCTTCGCCTGCTGATTGGTCACGGTCTGCTCCGCAATTGCCGCGGACTCATAAAGCTGCTCGTAACGCTCGAGGTCCTGGGAAGCATCGCTGTAGTTCGCCTCAGCCTGTGCGAGATTCGCCCGCGCCTGAAGCACGGCAGACTCATACTGGCGGGAATCGATCTTGTAGAGGGGCTGTCCCTCCTGAACGAACTGGCCGCCCCGCACATATTTCTCCACAATCTTCCCACTGACCTTGGACTGCACCTTTACCTCGTCCTTGCCGATGATCTGCCCGGCAAATTCCGAATTGAGCGGCGTATCCTGCTTTATGACCCTCATGGCCTTGACCGGGCTGGCATTGGTCTTCGCCGCCTGCTGCTGGTCGTCACCACACCCCCCCAGAAGCAGCATGGCAGAAAGCGCTGCCGCCACAATCGATCCCAACTTCTTGTTCTTCCTGAAAAACAAAAAAAGCCCCTCCTTTTTCCACGGCTTCCAAAGCACCATGCGATGCAGGAACAATCAAATTCCTTGACAACAGCAACGGTATCATCAACATTTTCCAAAAAACTTCAACAGATTTATAGTATATTATCTTTTCCCGAAAGTCAAGAACCAGTAAAACCGTACAGACGCTATCACGGCATCTGTACGGTTTTCTTATTTCCAAAAAAACTATCGATTTCAGAACATATAAGCCACGCTCACCGCGCCGCCCAGGCCTTTGTGCTTTCCTGCATGTCCCGTGAGGCCGATGTCCATCTTCCAGGGGGAGGTTGCCGTGGGTTCCATGCGGATGCCCAGTTCTGCCATAAGGCTGCTTCCTTTGATGCTGGCGGAGCGGATTCTTGCGCCGTCTGCCGTGCCTCCTGCCTCGCCGTCGAACTCGTACTCATAGGCAAGGCCGCCGTACCAGTTCCACCTCGCGCCGGTGCTGCTGTACCTCGCGCCGATGCGGAGGACGTCGCTGGTGACGCTGTCCAGGTCGTAGTGCCCGCCTGCATGGACTTCTTTCGGCTCATGACAAACATCCTTCCTTGCAGGTTTCCGGCAAACATCTATGACGCAGGACTCGAATCCTGCATAAAATCATCCCCGGCTCTCCCAAAGAGTACAGCATCTTACTCTACTTTATCACAGGGGGGATAGGGTTTCAATAGGCTGCCAAAAAGTGGTCAGTCGTGAGACTATTTGCACCCCCCATAACGCAGATTTTATGGAAAATTCTATCGTCCTATGATAGAATAAGGGCAAAGGGAGGCGGTGACATGCCGACGAGCACGCCTTATGATGATGCGTTCCGCACACTGCTGAACGACTGCAAGCCCCTTATCCTGCCCGTTCTCAACGAGGCCTTCGGCGAGCATTACACGGGAACGGAGCACATCGAGTTCCTGCCCAACGAGCATTTCCTGAACCAACAGGACGGCAACGAAGAAAAGCGCATCACGGATTCCTGCTTTCAGGTCATCGACAAGGCAGGAACGAAAAAGAAATACCATGTGGAAAGCCAATCCACTCCTGACAGCACGATACTTGTGCGCATCTTCGAATATGACACGCAGATTGCTCTGGATCATGGGGATGTCACGGAAAACACCTTGACGGTAATCTTTCCACATTCAGTAGTGCTGTTCCTTCGCTCCACCAGAAAAACGCCGGATGAAATGACCATCCGCATGATTTCTCCCGGCGGGGAACTCTCCTACAGGATTCCCGTGGTGAAAATGCAAAACTACCACCTGAAGGAACTCTTCGAAAAGAAGCTCTACTTCCTGCTTCCGTTCTATATCTTCACCCACGAAAGCCGCTTCCGCCAATACGAGCAGGACGCAGGGCAGATGGAATGTTTGCTGGCAGAATACACAGAAATACAGGAACATCTGGAGAAACTTCAGGAAACCGGCCAGATGGCTTACTTGACAAGACAGACCATTATCGATATGACAAAGCGGGTACTGGAGCATATCGCCCAGCATTTCCACAAGGTGCAGGAAGGAGTGGATTCCATCATGGGAGGACAGATTCTGGAATATGAGGCAAAAAACATTTGGAAGGAAGGAAAGCGGGAAGGAATGCGGGAAGGACGAAATGAGGGGCAATCCGACCTGGTAAAATCGCTTCTTTCCCTTGGAACAGTGGCCGTTGAGGATATTCAACGTGCTACGGGATGGACAAAGGAGAAAATCGAATCGCTTAGAACGGCGCAAGGCTAAAGATACGACGAGACGAAAAAGGCAGGAACACGATTTCGTGTTCCTGCCTTTCTTCATGCTTCCTCAGAACAGATACCCAACCGTCACGCTGCCGCCGATGCCCTTATGCTTTCCCGCGTGTCCCGTGAGACCGATGTCCATCTTCCAGGGGGAGGCTGCGGTGGGCTCCATGCGGATGCCCAGTTCTGCCATGAGGCTGCTTCCTTTGATGCTGGCGGAACGGATTCTTGCACCGTCTGCCGTGCCTCCTGCCTCGCCGTCAAACTCGTACTCATAGGCAAGGCCGCCGTACCAGTTCCATCTTGCGCCGGTGCTACTGTACCTCGCGCCGATGCGGAGGACATTGCTGGTGACGCTGTCCAGGTCGTAGTGCCCGCCTGCGTCGAAGGAGATGCCGTTCCGCTTGGTGACGAAGAACTTGCCGTAGACATCCAGGCTCCTGCCGCCATTGAAGCGATAGATCTTCCCGATGCCCACATGGCCGCCGTAGTAGTCGGCATGAACATTGTAGCCGTAGGAGCCGCCAAGGGCATCCCGCAGGATGTCCGATGCCGTGTCGTGCATCCTTCCCATGCGGAGGCTGGCCTCGGTGTAGACATCCTGCTTGTTCTGCCACTTGGCGAGAAGGCCGCCTCCCGTATAGTTGGAGGAGCCGCTGCCGTAACCCGTTTCGCTGTAGAGGGTGAAGTTGCCGGAGCCGTGCTCCACGAAGCCGCCCCATTCCAGAGTGCCGTTGGAGAGCTCGTTCCTTGCACCCACGGCGACGATGCCGCCCCAGGTGTTGGCCTTCACATGGCTTCCCGTCTCGTATCTCGACTGTCCGCTGCTCATGGTTTCGATCGTGCCATTGCCATTCAAGTGGACCTCCTGCCATCCATTGCTCATGGTGGAGATCATCCCCGTGTCATACTGTCCAATCGCCTGCTTCCCGCCGCACATGATTCTGATCGTGCCCGTGTTACCGCTGCCAAGCAACTCCTGCGTCCCACCGCTCATGATTGCAATCATGCCCGTGCCGCCGCTGGACACATTCTGCGTCCCGCCGTTCATGGTGTTGACCGTGACTGTTTGGCCATTCGGCACATTCTGTACCTCGTTCGCTTCAATCGTACTTACATCTAAACCTACTTCCTTCGCATGGGCCACGCCTTCCGAGCAGGAAAGAGAAATGTGAATCCCTCCCAGATCACACGTTTGCCCCCCCCCGCGGTGGACATATCCTGGCTCACGTTCACATAGGGGAGAGCCATGGGGGCGACGGCATTCAGGGCGTTCACCACCGACATGGCAACGGCAAGTTTCTTTTTCATGGACTTCTTTCGGCTCATGACAAGCATCCTTCCTTGCAGGTTTTCGGCAAACATCTATGACGCAGGACTCGAATCCTGCATAAAATCATCTTCAGCTGTCCCAAAGGGTACAGCATCTTACTTTACTTTACCACAGGAGGGACGGGGGTTCAATAGGATGCCAAAAAGTGGTCGATTCTCAGATGATTTGCACACCTGCAGTGAGCAAGAAAATGAAAAATGAAATTATATTTCTATTTTTGAACACCCGTCATACTTCTGTCACATTTTTGTCCTATAATCAAGCACAGAAGGAGTGATAAACATGAAGAAAAAAATTCTCAGCATCCTGATGGCGGTTCTGGCGGCCTCCTCCCTCACGGCATTTGCAGCAGGTGACGATACGGAAAACTGGGACCACCGCCCCTGCTACCGGGAGGACTGCCCCTACCAAAACGGGGACGGCTACTGCGATGGCCAGGGGAACGGCTACTGCGGCGGACGTCATCATCACGGACGGTAAGAATTGTACAAAAAATCGCCTATGGCAACTATGTCCATAGGCGATTTTTTGCGTTTTACGATCCTTACTTCATACAGTTCCTCAGTTCGTGAGGCTCCGGATGGGGGCAGGAATGCGCCCGCCCCGTGCAATGAATGCCTCGGAACTGTACTGGCTCCTGACGGGAACGATGGGGCAGTAGCCCAGAAGTCCGCCGTACTCCACCATTTCCCCGACCTTCTTGCCGGGAACGGGGATCACGCGCACCGCCGTGGTCTTGTTGTTGATCATGCCGATTGCCGCCTCGTCCGCGATGATGCCCGAAATCGTCGCCGCAGAGGTATCCCCCTCGATGGCAATCATATCGAGACCCACGGAACACACGCAGGTCATGGCCTCCAGCTTCTCGATGGAGAGGCTTCCCTGCTGCACGGCATGGATCATGCCCTCATCCTCGCTGACAGGAATGAAGGCTCCCGAAAGCCCGCCCACATGGGAGGAGGCCATGAGGCCGCCCTTCTTCACCGCATCGTTGAGAAGCGCCAGCGCCGCCGTCGTTCCCGGCGCGCCGCAGCCCTCGATGCCCAATTCCTCGATGATGCGGGCCACGCTGTCGCCGACGGCAGGCGTGGGAGCAAGGGAGAGGTCGATGATGCCGAAGGGAACGCCGAGGCGCTTCGATGCCTCCCGCGCCACGAGCTGCCCGACACGGGTGATTTTGAAGGCCGTCTTCTTGATGGTCTCCGCAATCTCCGTGAAATCCGCGCCCTTCAGGTCCTCCAGGGCATGCTTCACGACGCCGGGGCCGCTGACGCCGACGCTGACGACCTTGTCCGCCTCGCTGACCCCATGGAATGCCCCCGCCATGAAGGGATTGTCCCCCGGCGCATTGCAGAACACCACCAGTTTCGCGCAGCCAAGAGCCTGCTGGTCCCGGGTGAGCTCCGCCGTCCGCTTGATGATCTCCCCCATCTCCCGCACGCAGTCCATGTTGATGCCGGACTTCGTGGAGCCGAGATTGACGGAGGAGCACACCAGATCCGTGGAAGCAAGGGCCTGTGGGATGGAATTGATGAGAATGCGGTCCCCGTTGGTGAAGCCCTTCTCCACAAGGGCAGAGAATCCCCCGATGAAGTTCACCCCCACTTCCTTCGCCGCCTTGTCCAGAGCCTCCGCCACCGGCACGTAGGTATCCGTCTTGCAGGCATCCGCGGCAATGGCAATGGGTGTCACGGAAATGCGTTTGTGGATGATGGGAATGCCGTACTCCGCCTCGATGTCCTCCCCCGTCTTCACGAGGAATTCCGCCGATGTGGTGATCTTGTCATAGACATTGCGGCAGAACTGGCTGATATTGGGATGGGCGCAGTCCCGAAGTGAAATCCCCATAGTGATGGTGCGCACATCCAGCTTGTTCTCCGTAATCATCCGGTTTGTTTCTAAAATGTCATCTATCGTTATCACTGGAAAAAGCCCTCCTCAAGCGAAGCCTATACACTATGCATGACATTGAAGATGTCTTCATGCTGTGCCTTGATCTGCACGTTGATTTCCTCGCCCCGCTCCTTGAGGATCTTCTGCAGCTCCGTGAGCTTGATCTTGCTTTCGCTGATCTCTGCAATGAGAATCATATTGAAAAAGCCGTCCATGATATTCTGGTTGATGCTCAGGATGTTCACATTATTCTCTGCCAGTATCTGGCTCACCATGGCAATGATGCCCACGCGATCCTTTCCTACAACCGTGACTACAAGTTTCATCTTTGAAATCCCCCTCACTTTTCTTCCAGAAGTGCCAAAAGCTCGTCGTAATCCTTTTTCAGTTTGCAGTACTCATCCGCCAGCTCAAGGGCTGCCAGCACGCCGATACGCGGGCCGGAGAAGCTGCGGGTGCGCTGGGAAACGGACTTCATATGGGTATCCACCATCTTCGCCAGCTTCTTCAGATACTCCGGGTCGCCGTCTGTACGGAGAGGATACGTTGTACCGAAAATCTCCACGGGAACCTTGATTGCCTCTTTCTTCTTCATCTTCATCACCTGTCATTTATGCCCGAAGCTCTGCCTGGAAGTTCTTTTCCACAGCCTTGAGGATGTTCTGGAACGCCTCATCGGCCTCTGCGTCGGTCAGTGTCTTGTCCTTCGACTGGAACCGCATCGTGAAGGCAAGGCTCTTCTTGCCGTCGGCAATCTGCTTGCCCGTATAAACATCAAAGAGCGTCACATCCTTGAAGTGCTTGCCGCCGTTCTTCGCAATGACCTGCTCCACATCCCCGGCATTCACGCCCTCGTCCACCAGCATGGCGAGATCGCGGCTGATGGCAGGATACTTCGGCAGGGGCTCGAAATGGAAGTTCTTCGTCGTGTACTTCATGAGAGTCTCGATATCCATCTCAAAGACGTACATCTTCTGCTTGATGCCAAAGGCATCGGCAACGGCGGGATGAACCTCCCCCATGGTCGCGATGATCTCCTTCCCCTTCCTGAACACCGCGGTCTTTCCCGGATGCAGCATGTAATGCTCCCCGGCCTCCACGGTGTACTTGGAGATGGCGAGCCTCCGGAACAGCTCCTCCACGACACCCTTGATGTCATAGAAATCCACGGACTCATTGCCCTGGTTCCAGCCCATGGCATTGCGCCGCCCCGTCATGATGCCCGCCAGCTTCATGACCTCCTCCGGCTGCTCCGTCACGGGAAGAGCCTTCGGATAGAACACCGGCGCAATCTCAAAGAGCCGGACATCCTCATTCTTGCGGGAGAAGTTCCGCGCCACATTTTCCATGATGCCCGAAAGCAGCGTCGTGCGGACCAGGGGATACTCATCCGTCAAGGGATTCATGATCTCGATGGCCTTGCGGAGCTTGCTGTCCTCCGGCACCCGCATCTTGTCGAACATATCGGGATGGGTAAAGCCGAAGGAGAGCTCCTCGCACATGCCCAGGCTGACGAGGATGCCCCGGATCTCATCCATGAAGTTCTGACGCGGGCTCTGATAGCCCTGCACCACATTGCCCCAGGGCATGGTGGAGACAATGTTCTCAAAGCCGTGGATCCGGGCAATCTCCTCGGAAATATCATCCATGAGGGAGACATCGTTGCGCCAGGAAGGCACCTTCGCCTGATAGGAACTGCCGTCTCCGGAAACCTCGAAACCCAGCCGTCCCAGGATTTCCGCCATGCGCTCGCCGGAAATCTCCGTCCCGAGGCGGCGGTTGATCTGCTCCGCCGTGAAGCTCACCGTCACAGGCTGCCTTGGGTTCGGATAAGCATCCACGATGCCCTGGGTCACCGTGCAGGCTCCCATCTCCTGCAAAAGCTGCGCCGCACGGTCCAGGGCGCGCTTCGTGTTCTCCACATCCACGCCGCGCTCGAAACGTCCCGAGGCCTCGGTGTGAAGGCCGCAGGCGCGGGAGGTGCGGCGGATGCTCGGCCCGTTGAAGGACGCCGCCTCCAAGATGATGGAAGTGGTCGTGTCCACGACCTCGCTCTCCAGACCGCCCATGACACCGGCAAGACCGGCTGCTTTCTCCGCATCGGCAATCACCAGCTCGTCGCCCTTTGCCAGACGGGAGGAATCGTCCAGGGTATGGAGGTTCTCCCCTGCCCTGGCGCGGCGGGCCGTGAGACTGTGCCCCGCCACATGGTCGTAATCATAGGCGTGCATGGGCTGTCCCAGCTCCACCATGACGAAATTCGTCACATCCACCACATTGTTGATGGCGCGGATGCCCGCCCCCTCCAGACGTTGCTGCATCCACTCCGGCGAAGGGCCGATCTTCACATTGCGGATGACACGGGCGGAAAAGCGGTCACAAAGATCCTCTGCCTCAATGCCGATGCGCACCAGATCCTCTGCCTTTGCCCCATCATCCTCCTTGACGGAGATTTCCGGCCATTTCGGTTCATTGCCGGAAAGCACGGCAATCTCCCGAACCAGCCCGAAGACGCTGAAGCAGTCCCCACGGTTCGCCGTGAGCTCAAATTCCAGAATGACATCATCCATCCCGAGGACATCCTTTGCGGGAACCCCCACAGGAGTATCGGCGGGAAGGATGTAGATGCCATCCTTCTCCTCCTCGGTGAGCTTTGTGAGGTCCATCCTGAGCTCGCCTGCAGAGCAAAGCATGCCATTGGAGGGAACCCCCCGCAGCTTGCCCTTGGATATCTTCTGGCCGTTGGGGAGATGCGCCCCCACGAGGGCAACGGGGACCACCTGTCCCTCCGCCACGTTCTGTGCCCCCGTGACGATCTGGACGGGCTCATCCTTTCCCACATTCATGGAGCAAACCTGAAGATGGTCGGAGTCCGGATGGGGCACCAGCTTCTCGATGCGCCCCGTCACCACTTTCTCCAAACCCTCATCCGCACGTATCACATGCTCCACCGGCACCCCGGCCATGGTGAACTTGTCCGCCAGTTCCTCCGCCGACCAGTCGAAATCTATATAATCCTTCAGCCATTTCACCGAAACCTGCATAATCTATCTCCTCTCATACTAATATCCGATGAAAATCGGATATACGCGTGTTGCACACGCTACAGACACGCTAAAGCGTGTCTGACGTCTCATACACGCTCCGTAAGAAATAAAATTTCTAACGGAGCGTAGTATCAAAACTGCCGCAAGAACCGCACATCATTGTCGTAGAACAGACGCAGATCGTCCACCCCATAGGACAGCATGGCAATGCGCTCCACGCCGAGCCCGAAGGCAAATCCGCTGACCTTCGCCGGGTCATAGCCGCTCATCTCCAAAACATGGGGATGCACCATGCCGGCGCCCAGGATCTCCAGCCAGCCCGTGCCCTTGCAGACGCGGCAGCCTTCCCCGTGGCACATGACACAGGAAATGTCCACCTCCGTGCTGGGCTCCGTGAAGGGGAAGAAGCTGGGACGGAAACGCACGCCCACCTTGTCGTTGAAGATCTGCCGCAGGGCGGTCTCCAAAGTTCCCTTGAGGTCGGCAAAGCTGATGCCCTTGTCGATGACAAGCCCCTCCACCTGGGTGAACATCGGGGAGTGCGTCGCATCGTAATCATCCCGGCGATAGACACGCCCCGGCGCAATCATGCGAATGGGGCTGTTGGGCTCATGGGACTGCATGGTGCGCGCCTGAACGGGAGAGGTCTGGGTGCGCATGAGGATGTCCTCCGTGATGTAGAAGGAATCCTGCATGTCGCGGGCCGGATGGTCCTTCGGCAGGTTTAAGGCCTCAAAGTTGAAATAGTCCTTCTCGATTTCCGGGCCTTCCTCGACGCTGAAGCCCATGTTCAAAAAGATTTCCTTGATGCGGTTCAGCGTAAGGGTCAGGGGATGAAGATGCCCCAGGGGACGCTGCCGTCCCGGAAGCGTCACGTCAATCCGCTCGCTGGAGAGCTTGTCCGCCAGTTCCCTGGCCTTGAGCTGCTCATTCTTTTCCTGGATCAGCGCCTCAAGCTGTGCCCGCGCCTCATTGACGATCTTCCCGATCTTCGGGCGGTCCTCGGCACTAAGCTGGCTCATCCCACGCAGGATTGCCGTCAGTTCCCCTTTCTTTCCGAGATACTTGACGCGGATATCATTGAGTTCTCCCAGATTTGCAACCTTTTCCCTGATGGCCTTGGCAGCATCCTGCTTCAGCTTTTCAATTTTCTCTCTCATCGGAAACCTCCCTAATAACAATAAAACCCCCGCCCGACAAGGGGCGAAGGTCATTTCGCGGTACCACCCTAATTGATGCTCCATGGCATTAACGCTGCCGCACGTTCCGGCTACGCACCCATGAACAGGCTTCACCGAAAGGCTCCGAAGGGAATCTTCATCCACGCACACGCTCCTGCTTCCAGCCATGACAGGATTCTCTGGACATGCCGCCCTGGACTACCGCACTTCTTCATCGCCACAATGTAGCCATACTACCACAAATGGCTTGAATTTGCAAGCCTTTCTCACACATCCTCCACATCGGAAAGCCCCAGGCCGGGCACGGCGTTGAGATAGCCGTCGGCAAACTTCCCCGCCCTTGCCTGATAGAAGCCCCTGCAGCCAATCATGGCGGCATTGTCCGTGCAGAGAATCGGTGAGGGATAGACAAAACGGATCTTTCTCTTCGCTGCCTCCTCGCGCAAGCGGGCTTCCAAAGCA
Source organism: uncultured Veillonellaceae bacterium (assembly GCA_902801565.1). Taxonomy (GTDB): domain Bacteria; phylum Bacillota; class Negativicutes; order Selenomonadales; family Selenomonadaceae; genus UBA3796. Next base: position 32,150 of record CADCIX010000019.1, read on the forward strand.
CTGTTGGCGGCAACGCCTCCCGCCAGCACCAGGGTATCCATTCCGGTCTCCTCCAGGGCATCGAAGGACTTTGCCGCCAGGACCTCGATGACCGCCCTCTGGAAAGAAGCCGCCACATCCGGCCGGTTAATCTCCGTCCCCTTCTGCCGCATGCTGTTGAGATAATTGAGCACTGCGGATTTCAAGCCGCTGAAGCTGAACTCATAGCTTCCATCATCCCTGAGGGCCTGGGGAAAATCGATGGCAAGGGGATTCCCCTCCCTTGCCAGCTTGTCGATCTGAGGCCCTCCCGGATAGGGGAGCCCCATGACCCGGGCAACCTTGTCAAAGGCCTCCCCTGCGGCATCATCCCTGGTCTGCCCCATCATGGTGAAATGATTGTAGCCCTTCACATGCACCAGCGCCGTATGTCCACCCGAAACCACGAGAGCGGCAAAGGGCGGTTCCAGCGTCGTATCGCTCAGGAAATTCGCAAAGATATGGCCTTCCAGATGATTCACGCCAATCAGGGGAACCCCCAGGGAAAAGGCCAGGGCCTTCGCCGCGGAGACTCCCACGAGAAGCGCTCCCACCAGCCCCGGTCCATAGGTCACCGCCACCTGGTCGATGTCCCTGAGCTGTACCTTTGCCTGCCCAAGGGCCTCGTCAATGACCGGCATGATATTCACGATATGTTTCCGCGACGCGATTTCCGGCACCACCCCGCCGAACTTCCGGTGCACGGGTATCTGCGTCGATATGATATTCGACAAGATTGTCCTGCCGCCCCGAAGGACAGCCGCTGCTGTCTCATCGCAGCTGGACTCGATGGCCAATGTCAGGCAGTTCTCCTCATCTTTCAAAACAATTCCCCATTCATAGTTTCGTATTCCACATGATGATGGCATCCTCGCCGTTATCGGAATAATACCCCTTGCGGCGCCCCGCCTCCTTCATGCCGAACTTCGCATAGAGTGCCAAAGCCGGTGCATTGGAAGGGCGCACCTCCAGAGTCATCGCCGTGATGCCCTGCTCCTTGACATGACGGACAAGTTCCGTCATGAGGGCCGTCCCCACGCCTTTTCCACGGTATTCCGGCGCAACCGCCACATTCGTGATCTGCGCCTCCCCTGCCACAAGCCAGGTTCCCGCATATCCGATGACTTCCCCGTCATCCAGTGCCAGCAGATAAAAGGTATTCTCATTTGCCGCTTCTTCCCAGAAGGACTTGCGGGACCAGGGAATCGCAAAACAGGCCTGCTCCACCTTTTCCACCTGCTCCGCATCCTCCGGCACCATCTCACGGAAGGACAGTTTCATGACGCAGCCTCCGGATGGCGTTTCTCCCAAAGCACCTCTGCCTCGGAACGGCGCACATAAAAGGGCTCCAGGTCCATGACATTCGCCCTTTCCCCTGCCGCCAGTTTCCGAAGCCCCAGCATGGCAACCCCGGCTGCCCGCGGCATGCAGAGATGGGGCGGCGCTGCCTGGACATGCATTGGCAGCTCATATTTTCCTGCAATGCGTTTCCCGACCACATCCCCAAGGAGGATCGTCCTTCCCTCCCAATCGCCGCAGGTGGACAAAAAATCCTTCACCGCAACAATCTCAAGGGGGTTCACGATGCGCAGGTTCCCGGATTCCCAAGCATAGCCCTCACAGTAGGCATTTCCCTTCTGCGCATCGACAAGGGCCACAAGCCGCACCCCCGGCACGGGAAAATGGCAGGCAAGAGCCTGCATGGTGGGCACGCCGACCAGGGGCAGGTCCAGTGCATAGGCCATGGCTTTTGCCACGGCAAGGCCGATGCGCAGGCCCGTGAAGGAACCGGGACCGATGCTCACGGCAATGCCCTCCAGCGACTCCTTGGGCTGCCCTGCCATCTGAAGTACCTGTTCGATATGGGGCATGAGCGTCTCCGAATGGGTGAGCTTCGCCTGCATCGTGAGCTCCGCAGACAGCTTTTCCCGCGAGGCAACTGCCACGCTTGACACCTGGGATGATGTGTCGATTGCTAGGATTGACAAGATTCTTCCAGCTCCTTCAGGAATTCCTCGTTGCGCTCGCCGATACAGGAAAAGAGGATGCACCGTTCATCCGGGTTCTCCGTCCGCTCCAGCCTCACCGTCACATATTCCTCCGGCAAGGCATCGGGAAACTTGTCCGCCCACTCGATGACAACGATTCCCTCCGGATTCTCCGTATACTCAAAGAAACCGATGTCCTCCAGCTGCTCCTCCGTCTCCAGGCGATAGAGATCGAAATGCAGGATGGGGCAGATTCCCTCATAGATATTCATGAGATTGAAGGTAGGGCTTGTGACCTCGCTCTCAACCCCCAGCGTCGCCGCCATTGCCTGAACGAAAAGCGTCTTGCCCGCGCCCAGATCCCCTTCCAGGCAAAGCACCGTGCCCTCCCGTATCCTCTTTCCAACCGCAACGGCCAAGTCAGATGTCTGCTCCGGGGATTCAGTGATACACGTAAACATGTCGTAAGCTCAACTCTCCTGACATAAAGATAAAATACATCTAGATTATAACGCAATTGTTCAAGTTTTTCCACAGGAAAACATATTTTAACACAATTATTGATAATGAATATCATTGATTACAAGAATACAATCCATACACCTCAAAAATCGATGAAAAATCGAAATTTTCCCTAGGGAAACCACCAAAAATGTGCTATAATTGAAATGAGTAAATGGATGTACTATGCAAGGAAGGGAGGGATTCTCATGGCGACGATCAATGCGTCGGTCAGTAACTTTTTCTCGATTGCCGATCTCGCCGCCAAGGGCATCGGTACTGGCCAAACCATCAGCCACCCAACGATTCCCACATTTTTCAGCAATTCGGTGAAGAGCACAGGCGTCAACTATGCGTCTACCTACTTCAATTCCATATTGGGCAATAATACCTTGAGCAATGTGGTTTCGGATTACGACTCGGCAAAATCATCCTTCCAGTCGGAATTCAAGCAGGCAATGGGCGATGCCAAGAAGACGGGAGAAGCTCTCAAGACCGTAGACTACCGCAACTCCTCGGAAACGGGCAATGCGCAGTCAAACCAGACTTCCGGGGACAAGTTCGGCACCTTCCACATGCCCCAGAACGCACAAAAGAACATTCTGGGAATCGCAACCACCAAGGACACCAATAACCTCTCCCAGAAAACCGACAAGGCTGCAAACGAAGATGCAACAGATGATGACACACAGGGCATTGCCGATGACGAACCCGAAAACGATGTCTATTCGGATCCCCTCGCCAACGAGTCACGAAAAACTCCTCCGTTCCAGCCTCCGGAAGATACTGCCCAGGAAATCACAGATCTCATCGACCAATACAACGACGCAGTCGGCTATCTGCAATCCAAGATCGGCATTTCCAGCCAGTTCGATTATTTCGCATCCTCCTTCAGCAACACCGAGGACGATGTCATGCAGAACATGGAAAGTGTTGGCGTCAACATGGAGCCCACAGGCATGCTGAGCGTGGATACCCAGACCCTGACAAAGGCCCTGCAGGAGGATCCCGGCTCTGTGGAGCAGGCTCTGGGACAGGATGGGCTTGCCGGCCAGATCGACAGGAAGACCGTTTCGTCGGACTATCAGGCAGACCGCGTCTTCCCACGACTTGACGAGGCCCTCGGACGCCCCGACGATTCTTCCAAGGGCATGTATGCGCCCAATATGCACATCGCTTCCACCATGCGAGGGAATCGCGGAAATCTCATGGATATGTATTACTGAATATTTGTCATCTGTCTCAAAGAGGCGGTCCCATGTCTTTATCGACATGAGACCGCCTCTTTTTCATTCCTCATCTGCAGTGAATTCCTCCACTGCGCTTTGGATGGCTGCGCCCTCAAAACCTTTCCGGTAAAGGCTTGCCATCATCTTCGCCCTGTCCGCCGAGGGCTTGAACCTGACGGACAGGCAGCGCAGTGCCGCCTGCGCCTCGCGCTCGTAGATATCCTGCGGCACACAGTCCCGCACCAGGGAACTGTCAAACCCCCGCTGCATGAGCTTCACGCAGATCTGCTTCACAGAATTTCGGCTTTCCTCATAGAGGAATCTGAACTGCCTTGCACAGGCATCCCCATCGTTCAGGTAATGCTTTTCCTCCAGCCGGAGAAGCGCCGCCTCGATTTCCTCTTCCTCATATCCCTTGCGGCGGAGTTTTTCCCTGAGCTTGTTGCTGCTCTGCTCCTGCCTCGCCAGCAGATCCACCGCATACATGAGGGCAGTTTTCTCAGCCCTCGGCATCCTGTGCTTCCTCCGAAGCCGGAGCCTCGTCCATCTGTTCCTCCACAACCGGAGCCATCAGGCTCGTGCGGATGCGGCTCTCAATCTCCGCCAAGAGTTCCGGCTGCTCCGCCAGTGCCGCCTTGGCATTCTCCTTGCCCTGCCCAAGACGTGCGCCATTGTAGGAGAACCACGCCCCGCTCTTGTCGATGATATCCATTTCCACGCCCATATCCACGATACTGGACAGTTTGGACACGCCTTCCCCGTACATGATATCGAACTCCGCCTGCTTGAAGGGCGGCGCCACCTTGTTCTTGACCACCTTGATGCGGGTACGGTTGCCGATGACATCCTGCCCCTGCTTCAGGGTATCGATCTTGCGCACATCAAGGCGCACCGAGGCATAGAACTTCAAGGCACGGCCACCCGTGGTCGTCTCCGGGTTGCCGAACATGACACCGACTTTCTCGCGGATCTGGTTGATGAAGACCGCCGTCGTCCGGGATTTGCTGATGATGCCCGTGAGCTTGCGCATGGCCTGGCTCATGAGACGCGCCTGGAGACCCACATGGGAATCTCCCATATCCCCATCGATTTCCGCCTTGGGCACAAGAGCCGCCACGGAGTCCACGACGATGATGTCAATGGCACCGCTCCGCACCAATGCCTCCACGATGTCCAGGGCCTGTTCCCCCGTGTCCGGCTGGGAGACGAGCAATTCATCGATGTCAACGCCCAACTTCTGGGCATAGACCGGGTCCAGAGCGTGCTCCGCATCAATAAACGCCGCAATCCCCCCTGCCTTCTGCGCCTCCGCAATCATGTGCAGGGTGACCGTGGTCTTGCCCGACGACTCCGGCCCATAGACCTCGACAATCCTTCCCCTCGGAACCCCTCCGACGCCTAATGCAATATCCAGCGGAAGGATGCCCGTCGATATGACCTCCACGTTCATATTCGCCTTGGCATCCCCCAGCCGCATGATGGAGCCCTTGCCGAAATCCTTCTCAATCTGCCGCAGCGCATTATCCAATGCTTCCTTTTTATCCATTGCCAAAATGACCATCTCCTCATCTATTTTGTGCTGCATCCATTATACTAAACATCTGTTCGTTTTGCAATAGGATTTGAAAAAAATGTTTCCTGTAAATGTATTTTTGTTTCTTGAAAAAGGACAGCCGTTATCGAAAGCATATCGACAACGGCTGTATTACCTAAGCGTCTAGTAAAATTTTCCTATTTTTGTGTCTTCAGCCAGAACTCGCACAGAGAAAGAGCGAACAGTTGTTGCACGACCAACGTCATCACAAAATGGCCGGTTCACTGCCTATTCCGTTTTCAATCTCTGTTTCATGGCCTCATACATGAGAATCGAGCCTGCCACGGAGGCATTGAGGGAATTGATCTTTCCCGCCATGGGAATCCTCACCAGGAAATCACAGGACTCCTTCGTGAGCCTGCTCATGCCCTTGCCCTCGCTCCCCACCACCAGCACCAGCGGGCCGGTGAGATTTGCCTCGTAGCAGGGCTCCCTTCCTTCCATATCCGCCCCGGCAACCCAGAAGCCTTTCTCCTTCAGCGCTTTCAAGGTCTGGGCAATGTTTCCGATGCGGGCAACGGGAACATACTCCACCGCTCCTGCCGAAGTCTTGGCAACCGTGGCATTGAGTGGAACACTGCGCCGTTTCGGCATCAGGATGCCATGAACGCCCATGGCATCCGCCGTGCGCATCAGGGCCCCGAGATTGTGGGGATCCTCCAGCTCATCCAGAAGGAGCAGCAGGGGCTGCTCCCCCCGTTCCTCCGCACGCTTCAGGATGTCCTCCAGTTCCGCATAGGCCACGGGCGCAACATGGGCCAATACCCCCTGATGGCGCATATCCCCGGCCATGGAGCTGATCTTTGACCGTTCCACCATCTGAACGGGAATGCCCTTCTCCTTTGCCAGTGCCAGAATCTCGGCGATGGAGCCTTCCCTGTCGCCCTTCGCCACCAGCAGCCTGTTGATGCCCCTGCCGCTCCGCAGTGCTTCCAGCACGGCATTGCGCCCCACCAGCACATCCTCCGGAAGTTCTTTGGCCATTTCCTTGGACTGGCTCACTCCTCAAACACTTCCTTCACCGCAATCTCCAAATCATCATGCCTTCTTATTCCTTGCGCAGTTTCATCATTTCCTGGAACTTCCCGCAGGTCATGGTGCCCTCCGGACAACGGCCCGTACTGACGCAGCTCGCCCCGGCGTTCTTGAAGAGGGTCGGGGCCACCTTCTGCACCTCCGCCAGCATCTTGTAAGCCATCTCCCGTATCTCCCACTGGGCGCGATTGCAGCAGCGCAGCTGGAAGAAATGGAGCAGGGAACGGGCGTTCATCGTCACGAGGATTTTCGTCTCCGTGGCGTTGGCCAGCACATAGCGGGCATCTTCCTTTGGAATCCCCATTTCCACCAGATCGTCATAGGTCTCCCGGATCTGCTCCAAAAGGGCATCGTACTTCGCCCTTGCCTCGGGCTTTTCCTCAATGGTATGAGGCGTGATGTACTCGAAATCATGCTCCGCAACATAACGCTGTGACTGCTGATCGTAGGATGCTATGCGATGGCGTACCAACTGGTGAGTGAGCACACGGCTGACCCCCTCGATGCCGAAGGTGAAGGAAACATGCTCTATGGTGGAGGCATGTCCCGAAGCCACCATCTTCTCCACCATTTCCCGAACCTTTTCCTCGCTGAGACGCTCCGAAAGTTCCTCCGCCCCAATCGCCGAATAGCAAAGGCGGGCGGCCATAGCCACCACCCGCTCCGGCTCCGGCGTGTAATCCAACAGCTTGACCTTCATCATATTCTCACCTTCGCTTCTGTATTTCCTCCATCATTTCCCGGGAAATGACCTGAAAGGCCGCCTCTGCGACATCGTACAGGCGCTCGTATTTCTCCTGAAGATACAAGGTCCCCAAAAGCGCCTCAAAGCCCGTACTGGTATGATATTCCGCCACACTGGCGCTGCGGGGGGCATGGCTCTTTGCGTTGCGCCCCCTGCGGAAAACCGCCTGTTCCTCCTCGGTGAGCATATCCTTGATGCCATGCCATGCCTTTGCCTGCCAGACCGCAGAGACGATCTGCGAGCTGAACTGGTCCAGTGCCTGCACCTTCGCCTGCTCGTAGGAGAGGAGCCTTCCTCTCACGAACAGGTGGAACCAGGCATCCCCGATGTAGGCCAGCACCAAAGGATGAAGGGTCTTCGCATCCACGGAATCATACCGCTGAAGCAGGCCGCCGTTCCCATCGGGAACGAACATCATGTCCACAAGCATCTTGAAATGGTCGAACTTCATGCCTTCTTCCACCGCACCCCATTCTTGGAATCCTCCAGAACGATGCCGGCCTCCTTGAGCCCGTCGCGGATCCTGTCGGCCACCGCCCAGTTCTTCTCCTTGCGGGCATCCTGACGGATTCCGATGATGAGCTCCATGAGCTTTTCCACAAGACCGTCATCCCCACCGGCCTCCTTCTGCTCGAAAATGCCGATGATTCCCGCCATGTCCTCGTAGGCCTTGGCAGCAACCGCAAAGTTTTTGGCATCGAAGGCCTTCCCTCCGGAAGTTACTTCCTGATAGTAGACGTTGATTTCCTTGGACAGGGCAAACATCTGGCTGATGGCAAGAGCCGTATTGAAGTCATCGTCCATGGCCTCGTCAAAGGCCGCCAAAAGCACCCCTGACTTCGCCGCAAGTTCCTTTGCCGTATCGCTTTCCCCCTGCAGCTTCGCCAGCTCCCCGATGCACTCCCGCGTGTTCTCCAGCCTGCCCAGGCTCGTCCGGGCTTCCTGCAGGCGTTCCTCGCTGAAATCCAGAGGGCTGCGGTAATGGGTCTGCAGGATGAAGAACCGGACCACCTCCCCGGGGAATTCCCGCAGGATATCCTTGACCGTGAAGAAATTGTTCTTCGACTTGCTCATCTTCTCGTTCTTGATGGTGATGAAGCCATTGTGCAGCCAATAACGGGCAAAGCCCTTGTCATCGCCGATGCAGGCCTGTGACTGGGCAATCTCGTTCTCATGATGGGGGAAGATCAGGTCGCTGCCGCCGCCATGGAAATCAAATGTCTCCCCGAGGTATTTCAGGGACATGGCGGAGCACTCGATATGCCAGCCCGGCCTTCCCTGCCCCCAGGGGCTTTCCCAGAAGGGCTCGCCGGGCTTTGCCGACTTCCAGAGGGCAAAGTCCATGGGATGATGCTTGCGCCCGTCCACCTCGACGCGGGCACCGGCCTGCATGTCCTCCAGCTTTCGGCCGCTGAGCTTTCCATATCCCGCAAATTTCTCCACGCTGTAGAACACATCCCCGTTTTCCAGGGGATAGGCATAGCCCTTCTCCACCAGTGTCTCGATCATCCTGATGATATCCGGAATCGTCTCCGAAACCCGCGGATACAGGTCGGCATGGCGCACATTGAGGGCATCCATAGACTCGAAGTACGACTTGATGTAGCGGCCGGAGATATCGCTCCACTGCACCCCTTCCTGCTTCGCGGCATGGATGATCTTGTCGTCCACATCCGTGAAGTTCTGGATATAGCGCACCTTGTATCCCTTGCGGGCCAGATAGCGCCGAATGACATCCCAGGTCACAAAGGGACGGGCGTTTCCGATATGGGGATGGTTGTAAGGCGTGACACCGCAGCAATAGATGCTGGCCTCCCCCTTCTTCACCGGAACGAATTCCTCTTTTTCCCTGGTAAGGGTATTATAGACTTTCAGCATGTTTTTCCTCCAATTTCTGCTCCAACTCGGCTACTTTTCTTTCCAGAGCATGTATCTCATCCAGCATGGACTGGCGCATTTCCTCCTCGGGATCGGGAAGGGCGCAATGATCGAGATCCACATCGAACTCCTCTTCCAGTTCCTGCACTTCCTCCCCCTCCAGCAAAGGCAGGTGGGACTGTGCGCGCTTCATCTCGTCCAGGGTATGCACGCGCTGCCCACGCATGACCACCACGCGTCCGGGAATCCCCACCACTGTTGCATAGGGAGGAACCTCCTTGAGCACGACAGAGCCTGCGCCGATCTTTGCATGGTCGCCCACGGTAAAGGAGCCAAGCACCTTGGCTCCGGTGGCAACCACCACATTGTTCCCGATGGTTGGATGGCGCTTCCCCTTTTCCTTTCCCGTGCCCCCCAGTGTCACCCCCTGATAGAGTGTCACATTTTTTCCAAGTTCCGCCGTCTCGCCGATGACGATGCCCGTGCCATGGTCGATGAACAGGCCCTCACCGATGGTGGCCCCGGGGTGGATCTCGATTCCCGTAAAGAAGCGGCAAATATTCGATATCATTCGGGGCAGGAGAATCCAGCCGCGCAGATACAGGGCATGGGACAGCCGATGCATCCAGATGGCATGAAGCCCCGAATAGCAGAAAACAACTTCCCAGACGCTTCTCGCAGCAGGGTCGCGTTCAAAAATAACACGGATATCCTTGCGGATCCGTGAGAAAAGCTTCATACAGAGTTACCTCGCTTTTTCGTCATTGTGGCGTCCTGCCTTCTCCGGATTATGCCCCATGGACTCGTCATAGACGCGATAGCAGGAACGGCCTGCCTCCTTCGCCTGATAAAGGGCATCATCGCATTGCTGCGCCAAAACATCAAAGGGAACGGGATCCTTCATCGAACAGGCAACGCCGGCACTGATGGTCAATTTTTCAAGTCCCGGGTCTGTCTGGTAAATGGCAACCAGCTGCTCCATGAATTGTCTCAGGCGCTCCTCCACATCGGGCAAAGTGACCATCCCGGACAGGACAACAAGGAACTCATCCCCGCCGGTCCGCACATTCAACGCATCATGGAACGAGGACTTCAGCATTTCCGAAAGGATCAGGAGCGCCGCATCCCCCGTCTGATGTCCCCAGGTATCATTGACCTCCTTGAAATGGTCCAGGTCCAGAGCCACCAGGATAAACCGGTTCCCCTCCCCCAGCCTGTCAACGTACTCCTGAAGATAGCGCCGGTTTGCCAGGCCCGTCAGGGCATCGTTGCGCGCCATATCAAGGATTGCCGACTGGTACGTGAGGAGCCTGTCCCGCATCTCCTGCATGGCCCTTCCCATGATGCCGAGCTCATCCTTCCGGAGCATGACACTTCGCATCTCTTCCGTGACGAACGCATCCTCTTCCAGGTTCCCGGAGCCCAGCTTGCTCAGCTGCTCGGTCATGGCCAGAATCGGCTTGGACATGGCTTCGCCAATATAAAGCGCCAGGAATACAAACAGCCCCTGCAGCAGAACGAGGATAAATCCTGCCCCAAAGAGCTCATTCCTGAGATGTTCATCCAGAATGGCCTGACGTTCCGCCACCATGCGGTCGATATTGTCAATCCAGATACCCGTGCCGATCACCCATCTCCAGGGTTCAAAAAAAGCCGCATAGGCCCGTTTGGGCATGGGAACCGTCTCCCCGGGTTTCGGGAACATGAAATTCGTGAAGCCGCCCCCGTCCTGCTTGCTGTTCTCTATGATTTCAGCAACGAAGAACCTTCCCGTGGGGTCCGTAATATCTATGCGTTTTTTTCCCTCGCTCTCTCTGCCCAGCAGGACAACATTGATGCCCTCCTCGGTATCGACCCAGAAATAGCCTTCCCCGTTGTCATAACGGAGGGAGCGGACCAAATCCGCCGCCTCCTTCTGCGCCTGTTCCGCTGTCAGGAGCCCCTGCTGCTGGCGCCCATAGATTTCCTGAAGCAGGCTCATGGCAATCTGTGTCTCATTGACCAGACGCATCTCCACCAGCGACTCGAGTTCCTCCCGATAGTCCACCAGCTGATCATTGTGTTCCTTCACGATATGATACAGGAAAATTCCACCCAGAATGCATGTCGTGATGGAAGAAACGATAAGGCTGATCGCCACCAAGCTCATCCTCACGGACTTGAAAGAAAACATGTCCATCCCCTGCCTTGTCCGTCAAATTCGGTAAACCGGCACACTGTCACTGCAGCTTTTCGATTCCTGCCACCGCATAAGCGGAAATCCCTTCTTCACTTCCGGTAAAACCGAGCTTTTCCTCCGTGGTCGCCTTCACGTTCACCTGATCCGGGTCAACTCCCAGCACACGGGCAATATTCTCGTTCATCTGTGGAATGAAGGGCATGAGCTTCGGCTTTTGCGCCACGATGGTGGCATCTACATTGCCGACACGATATCCCTTTTCCCCGATCAGTTCCACCACTTTTGCCAGAAGCTTCCGGCTGTCAGCGCCCTCAAAGGCAGGATCGGTATCCGGGAAATGCCTGCCGATATCCCCAAGGGCCGCAGCCCCCAGAAGGGCATCCGAAATCGCATGGAGCAATACATCCGCATCCGAATGCCCCAGCAATCCCAAGGAATGAGGTACCTCCACACCTCCAAGAATGAGTTTCCTGCCTTCCACCAGGCGGTGGACATCATATCCCATGCCAAATCTCGTCATATCTCACGTCTCCGTTTCTTAGGAATTGTGCATCAATAATCGCTTCATTCTGCTTGTCTGAATTCGCCATGACTGCGTTGTCGTTGTTCGACATAGCCCCGCTATGACTCACTCCTCCGCCTTGTCATGACAAATTCATCCGGCGCGTACTGTAGCGATTATTTTCGCACAGTTCCTTAGGGAAGAAATTTCCCAATCACTTTTTTCGCCGCATTCTTGGTTCTCTTCAAGCGGTCCTTCTGCAGGAACGCTTCTGCAATCAGCAGGTCCTCCGGCGTCGTCACCTTGATGTTGCGATAGTCGCTCTCCACGACCTTCACCGGTACCCCCAGCCGCTCCACAAGACTGGAATCATCCGTGCCGAGGAACCCGTCCTCCTCCGCCTTCCGATATGCCTCCAAAAGGATATCCTTGCGGAACCCCTGGGGTGTCTGGACTTCCCAGAGTGTCTTCCGGGGCGGCGTCTCCCTGACGATGCCGTCCTCTGCAACAATCTTCACCGTGTTCTTCTCCGGCACGGCGGCAATCGCGCCGCCGATCTCCCGCGCCCCTTCCACCACCCGGTCAATGGTCTCGACGCTGGTGAGGGGGCGCGCCGCATCATGGACCAGCACGATCTCCGACTCCTTGGGAACCACCGCCAGGCCATTGGCAATGGAATACTGTCGTTCCGATCCCCCCGCCACAACCTGATAGGGCTTAAGCCCCGGAACCGCCTTCAAGAGCTTGCGGATGAAGGAAATATCCTCTGCCGCCACCACCACCACCAGATGATTGATATACTTCGAACGGGAAAAACGCTGCAGAGTATGCACAAGGATCGGCTTTCCCACCAGATCGAGAAAAACCTTGTTGATTCCCACATTCATGCGGCGCCCTTGTCCTGCCGCCGGGAATACCGCCGTAACCATATGGAAAGTCCTCCCTTGAACTTTGATGTTCCTTATCCTATTATCATACTATAAATTGGACGGCTGTGCCAAGCCTTATTTTAGGGCGTGTTGAAAAACTCCACCTGCGCACCACAACGGCCATTTTTCCGTCTGTCTGCGTCAGTGAAGACTTGACGTAGCTCTGCTACGACTGCGTCTTCGCTTCCTTGCCAAACGAAAAACTGTCTCGCTGTATCGCACAGTTTCCGTTTTTCAACACGCCCTAACCGATTCTCATTCTACCATTCCCCATAGGCATCATCAACCACCGGGAGCCCATAGCTTCTGTACAATAATTGAACAACATAAGCAACGTTGTATACGTTGTTCAACATTTGTGGTATAATTAGGGCGTGTTGATGCGGCTGAGCAAATGTTTACCCCACCGGTTACCCAAGAGATTACTGAAGCACAACATGTGGAAACTACCATTGAAGATACTGAAAGCCAAGATGTTGGACGTATTGGAGAAGTTGATGATGTTGAACAATAAAGCCAACATATCCAACAGACTCCCAAGCCAAAGAAAAGAACATTCGTCGGCAAACAGCACATCCATCTTATTCTGCCGGACAGACAGGCCGACATTATCAAGCAACTGGCCAAGATGACTGGTATAAGCGTGAATCAGTTTATGAGTCAGGCTATCGACATCCTCTATGAAGAACGCTGGAAGCCTGTGGTTGAAGTTTTGGAACAAAACAGACACAAATTAGGATTGGATAGAAAGACAGACAAAAACTTATTCAAATGAAGGAGCATCAATTATGGCTTTAGAGAACAAGCTAGGAATCAACGACGCTCTGGAGCTCGCTCGTGAAGAAGAACGTCTGACAAAAAAACGTGCACTCGAATTGTACGACAAAAAACTCCTTGATTCCTTCGAAGTCGGCACCTTTGCCGGACTAAAAGATATACACGGCTATTTGTTTCAGGACGTATACTACTTCGCTGGAAAGATACGTAAGGTTAACATTGCTAAGGGAAATTTTCGGTTCGCACCAGTATTATACCTCGAAGAAGCATTACGGAATATCGACAAAATGCCCCAAGATACCTACGAACACATCATCGAAAAGTATGTGGAAATGAACGTTGCTCATCCTTTCCGTGAGGGTAATGGCCGTAGCACCCGCATCTGGTTGGACGCCATCATGAAAAAAGAACTCGGCAAAGTTGTAGACTGGAGCAAAATAGATAAGGAAGACTACCTTTTAGCTATGGAACGCAGCCCCGTTCGCAACAAAGAGATAATGCTGCTTCTAAAAGAGGCCCTGACAAATCAGATTGATGACCGACAAGTATATCTGAAGGGAATTGACGCCTCCTACAGATATGAGGGATATAGTACCTTCCAAACAAATGACCTCTGATTTTCCTGTTGGATATATCGGATATGTTGAACAATATATCCAATATATCCAACACATTTTTATAAAAACAGGACGAACGGCACAAATCCCTGTTCGTCCTATTTTCGTATATAATTCCTTAGAAGACATCCTTCCTTATATAGGATGAGTTTAGGTCAAACTGCTACCTTCTACAACCGGTAATGTTTTTAGAAGTGCCGGATTACCAAAAAGTAACCTAAGCAAGTTGCCGTAATTCTCTGCGTCCTGGGACCAATAACGAGCCATGCTTTCAATGTCCAAAGCTGCTGCACCTCCGAATCCAATCATCCAGAAATGCCATCTGCTCCTCAGTATGGAACCAATGCTCGCCATTTTCCATAACCGTCAGCCCTGCATGGTGCTTTTCAGCGAAATCCTTCATAGTTGCAAACGTTGTAAGCTGGTCCTTTTCCCCATAAAGAATCTGCGTCGACACATTCCATTTGATAGGGTGACTCCTGACGTAGCTCAGATAATCCCAGGACAAATCCTCGCCGAATTCGGTATGTATTACCCCCTTGGCCTCCAGTTCCGCTTCCGTCACATTGGCCCATTTCATCATATCCTCAATCAGCTTTTCCATATCCACGATGGGCGAAATGAAATATGCCTTCTCAATGAGCCCGTCTATTTCCGCGTTCATGCTGAAAAATGCCCCAACGCTGTTGGCAATCAGTAAGATTCCCTCATGCTTTTCCGCCAACTCATCCACTGCTGCCCGAATTTCCTTTCCCGTCTCCCAGGGAGAAAAGGTCTGGTAATCCAGTCCGATTACTTCATCCCCGGAGAACAGCGGCTTGTAGTGCTCGCTTTCCTCAGCACTTCCACCTTTGCCGTGTACATATAATATCTGCATTTATCCTATCCTCCAAACATCCCATCTATTCCCTGCCATCAGGTTGCCTCTTCATCCATGGCTTCCAAGAGAAAGCTGACCGGGCGAAAGCCATCATTGCAGGATATCATTGCTGACCGTGGGTTCTTTATCCAGCCTTCGTAAAAATTCTCTGCACCATGGGCCAGCCCCATGACAAAGGCAGACATGGACTCCCAGGCACTTTCGCACAGCCCTTCTGGCCGTTGCCAGCCATTGGCAATAAAAACTGCCCCATCTTCCATATCACAGGCATGCTCCATGGGATTTTCGTATTTTTCCATTAAATCAGGATAGCAGGCCTTCCGCATGACAGTTATCCTTACTTTTTTCATGCCAGTTCTCCCCAATTTATGCCTTAGATAAGCTTCCCTTCCAAATGGTCCAGCTCATGCTGCACGATTTCTGCCTCGAAGCCCGTGAACTTCCGCTTTTCCTTGTGCCAGTCCATATCGCGGTATTTGACCTCAATCCAGTCATGACGCTCAACTTCACGCTCCCCGGGAATGGAAAGGCAGCCCTCCACAGCCATGTAAGACCTCGGCGATTTCTTCACTATCTTAGGGTTCAGCATAGCCGTGAGCTTGTTTCCCTCTGCTATGGCAATAATTGCCTTCCTCTCCCCAATCATGTTGGCTGCCATGCCCACACAGTGGTCCCTGTGAGCACGAAGGGTGTCCAGCAAATCCTCTGCGATAGCTATATCCTCTTTGTCCGCCGCCTCAGCCTTCTGGCCCAGAAACAGCAAATCTTTCATAATTTCCTTTACCATTTTCTTCTCCTGTATTTAAGCCATCAGATTGTTAGATTATGCATCCTTACATAACGAGGCCCTTCCTCGCCAACGATTCCATTAAGGACAAATCCGCATTTTGCCAAAACCCGTTGCGATGCTTTATTATCAGGCTCTGCTTCAGCTTCCACACACAATACTCCATCCTGATTCAAAGCCCAATCAACAGCAGTCATGACCGCTTCCGTGGCATACCCTTGCCCTTGGAATTCATCCTTTATACCATACCCTATTTCCACCGAGCCATCTTCATTGAGCCCCTTGAAAGACAAATCTCCGACCTGCACTCCGTCATGGCGTGTCACCAGCCAGATTGCATACCACTCTCCCTGCTCAGGATGGGCAAGATAGCCATCCAGCATTTCCTGATAGGCTTTTTTGAGCACCACGTCGGTCTGTCTTGCAATAATCCGCTCCATTTCCGCTTTTGAGGCTACACATAGCATTAAGCGTTCCGTTACTAATGTTACACAATTCATTTGTCCACTCTCTCCAGTAAATTCATGAGCAATCTCTCCAGCTTAATGCTCGCATTCCCCAGCCAATGTCGTTAAGTTAAGAAACCCTAAAATATAAAACATATGTTTTATATCCTGCACCTTGAAAAAAGGTGTATTTTTTTGCAAAAAGGCTTGACAAGCAAGAAATTTTGTGCGGCGCGTTTTCTTCGAAAACTAATTACAAGGAGGCTCATTATGAACATCGCTGAAGCCACGCGTTCTCGTTTGGTGGGTGCCATTGGCACAATGACACCCACGGATTTTTCCAAGGACCCAGGCAAACACTTTATCCGGAATCGCAAGCTGCCCTTTCAGGCTCTGCTCTTGCTCAAGATCTCGTCCGCCAAAGGCAGTCTGCCGGAAGAAATTCGTCACTTCCATGTCAGCAAGGGAGTCTCTCCTGAGGATGCACCCTCCAAATCTTCTTATATCCAGCAATGCGGCAAACTCTCCGAGGATGCATTTCCGACGTTGTTGCACAAGTTCAAT